>NZ_CP047941.1:638178-1276356 GCF_014279815.1 Synechococcus sp. NOUM97013
TTATTTGTATTTAAAACATCGAGCTGATAATCTTTTGATGAGAACTCAGATGATTTACCTCGGCCTCCTCTTTTGTAAGTGACTGGATAGTAATGCGCTGTTAATGATTTCCTGGAATGTCCTTCTGTCCTTTGATTTGATGAACCATGCAAAAGAGAAGGATGCCAGAACAATACATCCCCTTTTTTGAGATGAATAGGCTTACACTTGAATTCTTGACTTAGGTCATTTGACCATTTTATGAACGCATCATGATCAAGACTTTTCCAGTAATCCGGCTTAACATACTCGCTAAGGTGTGAACCGGGATATACGTGAAACTCACCACCATTTCCATCGATATCTTCTAGAGCAATCCATGCTGCAATTAAACTTCCCATTGGGTCAGTATCCAAGTACCAAGTATCTATATGATCAATAGTTCCAGTTGATTTGTCAAAAAACATATTTTGCCACATGCAAAAATCTATAGTTTTGCCGTGAATCTCTTGTAGACAAGCTTCAATCCTATTTGATAAAAGAATATTTTTGCCGTTAATAGAAAGTAATGGCGACCATATCAAATCTGTAAAATTCTCCAATGATTTTTCTAGTAAACCATATTTATCAAGGTCTTGGTTCACTCTTCTCCAATTGTGATTTGATTGACTGTAATAGAGACCATTACTTATCTTGAATTTTTCAAACGAATCAAGAAGATTTGATATTTCTTTGACGTCTACTAGTCCTTTTTGAATGCAGTATCCGTATTTTTGAAAATGATTAAAGAGATTCATCGGATAGTGTATTATAAAAAATCATATTAAAGCATATTGATTGCTAGCTGTCAATCAACTTCTTCGCTCAATCTGTCAAATTGCCTGAATATTTAACATTGTAATTGTTTGTCTTGTAAATAGAGGTTTTCCTGGCAATTAATAATAGATTTAATAGAAGCCAAGACATAGAACTCATATTTAATAAATATATATTCGATGATAGGTTATTTGTTGGTTTTCTACTGACGATGCAATGCAAAGGAGTTGCTTAGTGATAATATTTTAGAGGAAAATTTAAAGACGATTTTTAATCAAGCTTGCAATTGTAACTAGTGTGCATCTAATGCAGCAGAGTTAGCAGGGATCATTTGCTCAGGTTGCAGGCTCTTTAGTGGAAAAAGTGTTTATCTTGAGAAACTAATTCTCATTTAATTCAATCTAGTTTACTGATCTTTCTGATTCCAAGAATATATATCAAGTTTTATCCCTTAAAAGTTGCTTATGGCAATAAGTTACAAATATGATTAAAGTTTTTTATTTTCGAGAAGCCCTTGACCACAACCTAAATCGAGATTGTAATTTTTTTCTTTGACAGGAGAGGTTGGCTACATATAATGTATAATTATAAAAATTAATTACTCTTTTGTCGATTGTAATCGTATTATTGCAATTGCTTTGGTGGCTGCTCTTTGGAGGTTTGTAATTAAAGGAGTGAAAAACAATAGGACTGTATTTTAGTGATAATTTATTTGGTTTTTCAGGATAATTGCCTCCCAATTATTTATGTAATGCACAAATGAAAATCGTTGGTGCTTCTGCAGCTTCAGTTGCTTAAGTCAACTTGTTTAATTTGTGTTAAATAAAAAGCTTTTTTTATAAGTTTTCTATGCTGTGCTATTCCTGCAGCCATGCGGTACACTAATGGCTTCTGTTAAAGTAATACTACAATAGAGAATAATTTCATGACGAGACTTTATTTGCCAGTAATTATTTAATTAAAATACTCTTTAATTTTTGCATTTATTCAAATAGCTTGATATGTAATGTTTACTGCTGAATTTGGATAAGTCCACGATTTTATAGTATTGTTTTTACTGGAGAAGTGTGCTCGGCTTTCAGTTGTGATTAGTAAGCCTGGTTGAATGCAAAGCATTGGTTAAAAAATCCCAAACTATGCCATCTATTCGGTATTAATTGTATAAATTTAGTACGGGTTTGAGTGGACCTTATCCTGAAAAACAGGATTGCTTCTTCTCAATCGCTAATGCAAAACCCCTGATCATTAATCGATTCTGTTGAGATGACTCATCTGACCGAAATGAAAGAGCCTTCCTACGATTACTTAGGGGTGATTGCAGCTTCATCTGCTTTGGCTATCGGGGTAGGCCTGCAGAGGACAGAATTAGCTGTTCTTGGCAATATGATGGTTGAAGCTAAGTGGATTAATTCAGACAATATTGGACAACTTGTAGGATTAAATTTAGCGGGATACCTTGCTGGATGTGTTCACCAAACAAGGATTAAACGTGAGGATCAGTCCCTTCGAATGATTCGAATTGCACTTGTTGTTTGTGTTCTCATATTTTTTATTGAACCGTTATTCCCATCCATGGGATGGAATACGATATGGCGCCTCGTTTCTGGTTGGGGTTGTGCACACTTAGTGACAGGGTTGCCTGGTTTCGGCACACGAAAACTACATCCTGATCAAAAGAGATTGGCGATGGGGATTATTTTTGCAGGTGCAGGGATAGCACCGCTTCTAGACTCTGTGATGCTCCCACTTTTTGTTAAAAGCTCGCCAGTTGCAGCTTGGGATTTTACCGGCCTATTCTCCATACTTTTTGCAATTCCAATTTGGTTGTTGATTTCTAGAGGATTAGCAGAAGAGAGAGAAGTAAAGTTGTCTAATCAAACGGATAACAACTCATCTTCATCATCTTCTCAAGATCATGCAAATGGAGGTGGAAGTGTCTCAGGAGCAGTTAACTGGTCTCCCGCATTGAAAATATTTGCACTGACAACACTTCTTTATGGTGCCTCCCAAGTTTCAATTTTAACCTATCAGCCATTATACGTCACTTCAGTTTTTAAAGTATCAACTGAAGTCGCAAGTAATTCATTCGCTTTGGTTGGGTTTGGGTATACCTTAGGTGCCATCATCGCGGGATTAGTACCAAAGAAGATTCCAACAGATTCAGTTCTACTGGCTTCTGTTGTGATTGGAACGTTTGGAACTTGTCTATTTGTCTTTTCGCGAGTACTTTCTATTGTTAATTTTGGAGCATTTCTTTTCGCTTTTTGGAACGGTGCATACATTGGATTAATCGTCGCTCGTCTCACAGAAGTTGTTGGTCCTCATGTCGTCCGACCTGCATGGGCCTTATTCAGCTTTTTGTTGAGCATTGGATTTGTATCAATGACATTCATCGCTGGATACATATCAACCTTTTCTGTGCCTTTGATTTTTTATGTTGGCCTTGCACTTGTCGTGATTAATCTCATTCTCATGTCAATCACTGCGTACTCGTTCAAGAAGCAGAATCTCTAGTTCTCAAAGAAAAGAGTTTTTGAACTAACTTTATTAACTTCTTAAGTCATGATTAAATCAAGTGATTAAAGATTAATGCTGGCTACGGTTAGATTATTCACTGTGATTTCTAGTTGTGAGTCAGTTTCGCATCGGCTCCCTCTACCCTGTCGACCGTGACGGGATCCCAAATGTATTTTTATCATCTGGATATAGCCTCGGACAGGATAGTAATGGATTTTATATCAGCGAAAATGGTTCGAGTAACGGTTCTCTTAAGGCTCAGCTAGAAATTACGACAGATCCGGTTGATATTAAAAATGTAAGCGCTTTTATTACTGATTGGCTCGTCCCTCAATTAACAAACAAGGATGATGAAAGTAGTATATTCAATCAATATCTGAAATCGATAACAAGTACTCCACCTTCGGGTGGATGGGGTGTTTATCCCAATAATGAGCTCTTGGAAGCACTTAGTTATATCGGTTATAGAGGTTATGGTTACGATCAAGCGGCTAACCAAACAGGTTTCTGGGCAGAAACATCCACGCCGTCTGGCTTGCTGTATCAGGAGGTATTGAAAAAGGACAATTATTTTCCTGAAGAGCTGTGGAGTAACGACAAGAAGATTGATACGATCTTATCTGATTTTGATAGTAATGCCCTTCTCAAAAATTTGGCGGTAATGAGTGGAGCCTCCGAGGAAATACCACCTCTTTGGTATCCATCAATGCTTTATACCTATGGTTTAAAGGGCAAAGGGACATCCTATCCAGGCCCCGTCTTAATGATTAAGCCTGGTGAGACTTTAGAGCTGGAATTTGATAACAACATCAGTATTGCAGGCCTCACAGGAATGCAAGCTCAAATGGCGTCCCTGGTTGAGAATAATTCCTATGGGCTGAATGGCGGCTCGATGGCTGGCGCCATGGACAGCACTAATTTTCATATGCATGGTGGTCATGTAACACCTACTGGATTCGGAGATAACGTTGTTAGTCGATATACAACGGGGCAAGATTGGACAACCATTATTGATATTCCCGAAGATCATGGCAGAGGTTCTTACTGGTATCACCCCCATTTTCACCCAGCTGTTAATACACAAGTGTATGGCGGTTTATCTGGATTTATGCAAGTTGGGGATCCCTTAAGTTTAATCCCTGCATTTAAAGATGTACCTAGAAACTTAGGTGTGATTAAGACGATGCAGGTTGGCATCGATCAAACATCTGGCGACTATCAACTCGCCGCAGTGAATGGCAATATCCTTGGCACAGAGGGGCTGGCTGCTAATCGGGCTAGTATGTTTACAATTAATGGTGAATATCAACCAGAGGTTGATATCAAATCAGGCGGTTGGCAGTCGTTTAGTTTCAGCAATCAAGACAATAATTACTATATGAATATAGCAATGCGCCATCAAAAGGCTGATGGTTCTTGGGTTGAGCTTCCACTTTATATTTATGGTGAAGATGGTCATACTTATCCTCAGATTCGCAAAGCGAGTCAGGGTGTATTAGGTTATCAACAAGCTGAGAATGCTATCAATGCGACTTCATATAAGCAAGCCTCAAATCTGATTTCTTTGCCTTCTGGAAAAAGACTCGATCTATTGGTCTATCTTCCCGCAGGTAAATCAGAATTGATCAGTGCCTATGGTTTTGAAGATGCAAATGGACAGGAGTTTGGTGTTAATAATCTACGTTGGCAACCCGATAAATATGCAGAGCTTTCAACTGAAAATACTGACTTTTCTGACCCTAACTCAGGCCCTGGAGCAATTGCTTCGTTTAATGTTAGTAGTGATTCCCCGGATCTAAATACTCAGGTTCTAGATAACTATATTGAACAGGCAAATCAGCAAATTAATGTTCAAGAAATAAGCCCACAAACAACTAGTGAAGACTATTCCTCGGATGCAATCCCCAGCGTTAACTTGTTTGAAAAGGATTGGAATCCTACCCGTCAACGCCAGTTCAATTGGCAAATTTTGCAATTAGTTGGTCCTGAAGATCAATGGGATATCCCCACTCAAAAAGAAGTTGCTAAACGTGCAGGCACTGACTTCGCTGTCACCAAGCATGAATTGATTCCAACATCTCTCGATAATCCCTGGCTCGGTTATATCAACCCTGACCTCATCAATGACCATGTTTTTCCTCAAGGCCCATTGGTGATTGCACAGCTTGGAACTATGGAAGAGTGGTCGCTGCGCAATTGGAATTGGGGCGGTAAGAGTGTTGCGAATGGTGGTTTCTTCACATCCCATCCCTTCCATATTCATGTTAATGATTATCAAGTCAAGCAAAGTGATAACGAGTTGCCTGATAAGCGTAATTTAGAAGATGTCACTCAACTTAATTCGTCAGGATATAATTATGTTGATAGTGCAGGAGTTAATTACAAGCTCGACCCACTTGTCGGTGAATTTGTTGCGATTGACGAGGCTCTGAATCCTAATTCATCGGATGATTTGTATACAACGGGCTATAATGAGACAACAATTAGGATGTTATATCAAGACTTTCTTGGTACGTATGTCCATCATTGTCACTTGCTCGAGCATGAAGATGCTGGGATGATGCAAGTTGTTTCGGTGATTGAAAACACTGATTCTAGCTGGATTATTCCTGCCGAATCATTTGGCTTAAACCAGAAAGGTCTTGTTTTACGTGAAGCTGATTCACTTGAACAAGTGACTCTTGATTTACAGCCGGAACTTAGCAATACACTTCAGCGAACCCAAGTTGGTGATATCACTAATGACTTTGTTCAGGATATTATCTTGTCATTTGGTGGATTTAATGGCTCTTCTGGACAAGTTCGTATTTATGATGGTTCTTCGTTGAAGAAGAATCAAGAAGCTGTTTTACTGTCTTCTTTTAGGCCTTATGAGGATTCAACGTTGTCGCCTTGGGCTTTTAATAGTGATTTTACTGGTGATGGAAAGAGAGATTTAATCACTGCAGGATTTGTCAAGTCTCCAGATAAGGATAATCAAGTGAAACTTCCCGATTTGGAACTGATAGGTTGGCAGGCTAAAGAGACTAACTATGATTGGTCAAATCTATATAGTTACCGTCCTTGGGAAAATGTTGCTGATGCAAGTTCTATCCTGCTATCTAGTGATTCAACAGCTGTTGGTGTTGGAGACTATAATTTAGATAATTTTGATGATTATGCATTTGCTTATGTTGACCAAGGTGTTCTGAGGATCCGCATTCTTGACGGAGCGTCGGTTTCTCTGCTCAACCAGACTGGACAATTTGAGGGAGGTTATTTACCCGATACTGATATCTTAACGGACATTGAATATTCGCCAGCATCAACATGCTGTTTCGATGACCTTAAGTCGCTTTCAATCACCTCAGGTTTTAATAGTTATTCTCAATCGGCAATTGAGAATCTCATTGTCACTGCAGAGTCGAAATCTGGCCACAGTGAAGTGCTTACTTTTCAACTTAATTCTGGACACTTTATTGCCACAGGCTCAACTCAATCTGACGAGTCGAAGATGGATGGTCATAGCGAGATGAATGGTCATAGTGATATGGCTGGGGGGCAAGCCCATTCCGAACATGACCATAGTTCGCATCAAGGTCACATCATGTCGACGGCTTCTTTGGAAGGTGTCAATCAGGTTGGAGGTGCCTTTATGTTGAGCTTGACCAATCATCAATTGATTGAACCTGGTTTGTCGTCTGCGACTCCTACTTTTGCTGGTGCACTTGCAAATGGGGCTTTGGTTATTGATGATCGTTTGGTATTAAGTCAAGGTGCTTCTGATGGCGACTATTTCATCGGTAATCCATCTAGTTCTAACGATATGGCCAACAGTACACAGGATTTATATCTTAATCTTGAAGGAATTAATCGTGTCAATATTGATGATCTAACGGGGATTACTCAGCCTATACAAGAGAACCCGTTATATGGATCAGTGATCTTTGATAATGCTGTCGATGCTGATCAACGCGTGAATCTCACATTATTGGCTTACCAAGCCTATACCAATACGATGATCAAACCCAGCGATTTGGCGACCCTATCAGTTGGGAATGAGCGTTCAGAATTGTCATCTCGCGATCTTGTTGATCGAATCCTCAATGACTACTCTGTTCAGGTTGAATCGTATTATGGTGAGAGCTTTGATGAGATGTCTATTGACTCAATTGCAAGAAAAGCTTTCAATACTCTTTATGATAGAAATCCATCCTCTGCTGAGTTGTCTACTTTGAACTCTGCAGTCAAGAATGGATTGTCTAAAACTGACTTGCCAATGGCTATTTTACGTTCGACTAACGGCTTTGATACTTATCGAGTGGCCTTGTTGTCGGCTGCAAGCAAGTGGTCTCAAGCTCAATGGGGCACAAATTCTGTGATCGATGGAGATTTTGGTCAGGGCTTTGTCGCTAGAGCATCAAATTTTGATAATCTCTCTAATCTTCTTCTTGGCTCTGGATTAGTCAGTGGTTGGGCAGAAGCTAATTCTTTGTTTGAACAATATAGAGATGATGTGCTGACGTCGTTGAGCGGGTCTCCGATCTCAGATACCGGTTTCTTTTAACCCATTATAAAAAAATTATGAATTCTTGATTGCTGTCTATATGCAATGACTAAAGTCAAAATATAGAGTCTTTCTTTTTCATGAAGGCGTTTGACTATATAATTGTCGGTGCGGGAACCGCTGGGGCTGTGATTGCCTCTCGGCTAACAGAAGATGAAAATATCAAGGTGTTGCTTTTGGAGGCCGGCCCCCATTTCACCTCCATTGATGAAACCCCTCGAGACCTTTTGGATTCTCGGGCAGTTTCTGTAGAAGACCATGATTGGCACTACATCACCCAGGTCACTCCAGGGCGAGACTTCCCTTATGCCCGAGGGAAGGTCAGTGGTGGCTGCTCTGCTGTCAATGGTGTGATTTCTCTCAGGGGTCTCCCTCAAGATTTCAGGGCATGGGCTGCAGCTGGCAACACTGGCTGGGACTGGGAAGACATTTTACCCATGTATAAACGAATCGAAAACGATATCGATTTTGGATATGCCTCTTATCACGGTAGTTCTGGAAAGATTCCTATCCAACGTTTTAAACCCGATCAGTATTCACCAGTTGTCGCTGCTTTTAAAGAATCGGCCATGGCCGATGGTTACGCCTGGGTGCCAGACCATAATCACCCCAATGGTTACGACGGCGTTGGGCCCATACCCATGAACCGAGCCGGGGATGGTTCACTTCGTGTTTCCAGCTCTATCGCTTACCTCTTGGAAGCTCAATCCCGGCCGAATCTGACGATTAAAGACCGAACGATGGTCAATAAGGTTCTTTTCTCTGGTAAAGATGCCATCGGCGTCGAAGTGATCAACTCGGACGACTCGGTGGAAAGCATTTTTGGTGGAGAAGTGATTTTGAGTGCTGGTACGATCAATTCTCCTTCTATTCTCCTTCGCTCAGGTGTTGGTCCTGTTGATGATCTGGATCGGCTGAAGATTGACTGTGTTAATAATCTCCAAGGGGTTGGTAGCAACCTCATTGATCACTCGCTCGCTGTTGTTGCTTCGTATCCAAAACCTGGGATCGTTAACGAGAGTGATGATGATGTTCAAATGGTGATTCATTACACGGCCCCCGGCAGCGCTCACATTAACGATATGCAAATTTATTGTCTCGGTAAATTAGGTGCCGAGCGTTTCCCAGGTGCTGATCCAACTCGAGGATTAATGTTTGGCACTGGTATTGTGATCAATCGACCCGAGTCCCGTGGTCGTGTCACATTGCAATCGTCTGATCCAAATCAGCAACCCCGTATTGACCATCGCTTAAATTCACATGCAGAAGACATGCGCAAGATGGTCGACGGGGTGCGGCGTGGCTATGAGTTACTTACTACAGGTGCACTTAAGGATATTTCTGAGGGAGTCGCCGTTTTAACCGATGATATGCTTAATGATACCAAGTTTATCGAGCAATACATTACTGATCGCTCTGCCACAATTTGGCATGCAGTTGGCACCTGCAAAATGGGCCCAGCTTCCGATAATCATGCTGTTGTTGATCCTTATCTAAAAGTTCATGAATGTAGCTCCTTAAGAGTTGTCGATTGCTCAATTATTCCAGACCATGTCTCTCGCAATCCAATGCTGACCTGTTACGCCATAGCTGAAAGACTGGTCGACATCATCAGGGCCGGTCACTAGTTTCTTCTCAATTCGCCATCTGTTTTTCCTCATCACATGTCTCTGATCTCTTCTGATTCCAATACGTGGGTTTCTTGGACAATAACTTGTTCTTGTAAGCCAGATTCATTTGCACAAATTTCTGCGCTTGCAGCCAAAATGACTGAGTATTTTCAGTCCAATGAACCCGACACCACTAATTTCGAATTCAGTGTTAATCCTGCCCATGACGAAGTTCATGTGTATGAGCGTTATGCTAACTCTGCGCAGGCACTCCTCCATATGAAGGCTTTTGGAGACATGTTCGGCTCTGATTTCATGGGTCTTTTGACTCCTGTCAAGGTCGTAGCCTACGGCTTTCCAACTGAGGAGTTGTCGAACGCTCTAAGTGCTCTTTCACCTGTCAAGATGACTTCTTTCCAAGGTTTCTGCCGATAAGAATTTCGCTCCTATCACACTTTTAAACTGCCTTGTCACCATCGCATTGCTTTGGTGGCTTTTTTTATTCAGTTGTTTCGGGCACCTTGTTGTTTTTTGAAGAATTCATTATATCTTCTTTACGATTTGATTTCATGCTGTCTTCCTCAGTCTTCAAATCCTAATCTGTTGGCTTCTTTTTACGTTTTGCCTAAAGTGAAAGAAGTTGCTCACTGTTCATGAAGCGTACTGACTCCTTTATCAGCATTTATCCTCTTTTCCGCGTGAAGGATGGTCAAATGGCTGCTATTAAAAAGATCACGGATGAAATTATCTCCCGTGGTCATGGCGAGGAAGGCACACTGTTATTTACAGCTGCATTTAGTGATACTCATTTGTTCCTCAGAGAAAGCTATGTTGACCACAAAGCTTTTCATGTTCATCTCGATACTGTCAAAGATATTTTGGATGAATTCTTCTCGCTGCTTGATCTGGAAAGCCTTGTTATTGTCGCCAGTGCTGATGATATTCAAAAAATGAAACTTGAGATGAAGACTCTCGGCATGGAAGCTACTTATTGTGTCATTAATAATGGATTTTCAATTTAGCAGTCATTTTTTAGGACTATTAAGTGAGTAGATTTTTATCTAATTTGTCTTTTGATAGACGTTATGCCCAGCTATAGTAATCAGCTTGCAAACCCCAAGTGGCTTGCCTGTTAACTCCCTCACCGTGATACACCGCACTTTTGGTTAAGTGCATAAGTGTTGCATTGCCATCATCTTGCGTTAAAAGCAAGCTTCCCTGCCCCCTATTATCTGCATCAATATCAAAATATTGAAAATCTATATCTATATATCTATTGTTCAACGTGATTGCTCCATTCATTAATAACTCAGTAACCTGACTGCCTTGATGCTTTTCTATTTTTGATGGATTTGTTATTTCATCCTCCATGCTCATCATGCTACTTTCTCCACTTTTATTGCTCATATTCATCATGCTATGTTCATTATCATGATTATTAGAACCATGACCAGCATGAGCACCTTCTGCTGAATTAAGTAGCCAGTTCTTAATTTCTGAATTGTTACCTTTTGATTTTGAATCAACCACCATAGTTGATAAATTAGCCAAGTAGGTCTGGTTATACTTCTCATCTATGAACTTATATTCTTCACCATCAGGTGCCTGTGGTTGCTCATCTGGAAGTGAATAACCAATCGCTATGCGAACAGCATTATTAGTATTTCCATGTGGTTTAAAATATGATGAGTTATCCCAAAGTTTTGCCATACTTGAGAGCTTCTCGTCTTCGCACCCTGCGGCAGAATGATCCGTTAGTTTCTTTCCATTGAAGCCATCTACGATGCCCTCCCCACCTTCGAGTTGGCTAACAATGATATCTGCAAAGTTATCACCATTCATGTCTCCTACAGCAAGATCAATTCCATCGCTTTTTGCCCCATTGAAGGGCGTTAAGCAATAGAGTTCCTCATAATTTGCCCCACTAAAGACACGAATCTTTGTATCGTAGTTCTTACCTGAAATACCAACGATGATGTCGTCATAACCATCACCATTAACGTCGCCTAGTGCCAGGGCTGATTTTAAGTTTTCTCGGTTTCCTTTTCCTTCTGCGCTTATTGTTAACTCTTTCAATCTTTTCAGTGTTTCTAATTTTGGATCATTCCCCCTTAGCTTCTCTTCGTAAAAATCTTTCGCACTCTGCCCGTCGAAAATATTTAATTTGAACTTTCCTTTATTTGTAGATGTGGCCTCAATTACCGCCAGATCTTCAATGTTATCGGTTACATGGACTGTTCTAGCTTCTGGCCCGGGCACAAAGTTCAATGCATTGATATCCCCACTGTCGATGTTCACTCCATTTGATCGTGAATTCTCAAATGGCTTGAATTCAATCTTATTTTCCCGGTTCGATCCAAGTGATAGTTCAACGCTGCCCTTTCTTGGCGAACCATTCGTGATCCAGCTGTCGTTGGTATTGAGGATGGTCAACACGGGCACCATCATTCCTGAATCTTCATGGAACAACAAGTGGCAGTGATCGACATACAAGCCGGTAAAGTCTTCAAATCGAACCAAAATATCGGTTTTTGAGTCTATTAAATATCCTTTTGGTGGTGATCCATCGGATCCCCAATTTTTTCCATTGCCGTCGATGTAGTTCCCTTCTTCGTCAAGAATCATTGGTGTGCCATATGGATTTCCTGTTGTTGCAGTTCCCTTGGCATAGGCCGGTCCCATTTGGAAGACATCGATTACTGAATCTCCTACATATGCATCACCAACTTGATTTGTATCAGGATCAATTCCTACATTTAGGCCATTAATTGTTTCAACAATGAATTCATTTTGATGCAGATGAAAAGGATGGGATTGCCCTATTTCTATCTGTGTTACTGGGGCTTCTACAGGCCAATTTGCCCTTTTTGTTGATTTTGAAGCATTGACGAGTGACCAGCGCTCCAATGTGTCCAACATTGCAATTGTTATTGTTGGACTCAGCGCTGGTTTGGTTGACCAATATTGTTGGTTAATTCTCCATAACCCCTCAAAACCCACCGGTTCATTAAATCCGGGATCATCATATTCCTCGCCGTCAGGACCAATTTTTGGTCCACTGCTCTCTTCTTCAAAAGTTCCGCCTGTCCTCCAAGTAAATGTTCTTGATCGAGCTACCCCCGATGTTGCAGCTTCCTCCTTGAGTCCAATTGCATGATCTCTTTGCCCATCCAGATAGTCCCAAGCATCAGGCTGATTAGAAGTGTCTACGGTCGATCCTGTAACTTCTACTGTGGCTAAGACCTGAGATGGTGTAATTTGAAAGCCGTCATTATACCCAAGATACGTTTCGCTAGAATTTTTGGGCCTATTTGATGCAATAGGTGCTAAGTCTTCGAGTACTTCTTTGCTTGCATTGCTAATAAAGTAATATTCGCCTGGTTTGTCAAAGGAATGCTGGATTGTTACCCTTCCACCCGGTGATATCAGCGGCAATGTTGACACAGAGGTGTCGTATTCCGAAGACCATCGCGAAATATCTGAATCGATACCCAATAAGTTTGGCGATTCTAAGCTTATGTTTCCGTCACTATCAACACGAATCAACTGAATTATGTGACTGGAATTCAAAGAGAAATTCAGAAAGCCAAATGTGACCCACTCACCTGTATTGGCTTTAATTGTTGGGTTGTATTGTCCGTTGACTGTATGTATTAAATTCTCGTTTGGTTCGGCTGCGACAACAGATCCATATGTACTACTTGGATTCAGTGGCTGGTTATTCTGCCCATTGAAAGGTGCAGATGCATACTTGTAAAAGCTAGTTCCGTTATCATCAAATATCCTCGCAGGCATTTGTTTTGTGTTTACCCAGTTGTTTCTTCCCTGTACAACATTGGGATTAATCTCTTGTTCTACCGCCCATGATTGTAAACTTAATAGGTGAATATTTTCTTTTGTCGGATCATATCCACTGAGATTGTTTGTATCTTCCGAGTCTGGCAAGATGAACACCGGCAATGCTGCCCCGCCAGATAACGATAATGCAGTTGAGCCATGTAGATGTGGATGCATCCAAAGCAATCCACTGGGATGATTTTCTGGAATTTTGTATTCATATTCTCTACTTTCACCATTCCCTAAGGTAATCATAACGTTATCACCATAACCTTGAGGTGATACGTGGGAGCCGTGCAAATGGAGGTTAGTACTATCTGCTACTCCATTCCACTCATTTGTTTGTGAATCTATGCCAAGGTTGTTTGTTAACTTGACTTTTATCGTATCTCCTGGATCAGCGATGATGACAGGTCCTGGCGTCTGACTGTTGTACAGCCAGAATTCATTGTCGTAAATGCTCTGTGAGAATTCCTTCCTCACTCTTATTTCGCCAAAACCATCTATCGTAATTTTGTTGTGAGATGCCAGTGATAAATCAATATTGACGACATTAAATTCTGGTCCCCAACTTGAAAAGAATGTCCCACTCTTATTTGTTTGTTGATAGATACCCTTCTCGTGTTCACTATTCCCCTTTTGCCAATCCAGCCAACCGCTTGCGATGTTGACGACGCCTTGATGTTGTGGCAGTACGTTGAGGTATGCGCTATCTTGAGCAATTCCTGTTAGTCCTACATTCGCCGACCATTTTTTAAAATTTTTCTGGCCGATCGTTTTTGCATTACGCAGGCTTTTGAGGTTTGCCACAACTCATCTTACTTTTCCATATTTTAAGAGAATAACCTCTACTGTCTTCATTAGTTCATAGTTTATTCATTTTTAATGTTTCATTTTCTTCGCTATAGTTTCCTTTCTCATCGACAATCATTAGTGCTCCAAGATAATTGCGAAGTGATGATTTCAAAATCACCACTTCTTATGTGACTAGATATTTAGGGCATCAGTCCCTCACCATCCAAACGCTTCTAGTACAAAATCATAGGCACTATTCATTTCCGCAGTTTTAAGGTGTAGTAGTGTTTTTAAACCATTGTCCTGTGTCAGGAGCAAGCCGCCCTCTCCCCTCTGATTAGGCTGAATATCAAAGTAATTAAAATCGATATCTGTATAGAGTCCTTCCAAGACAAATTTTCCATTGGAGACTAAATCGTCTGGTGTGATTTTCTCCATTCCCATTGACGTCATTGGATTGATGAGTTCATCGTGCATCATGCTGTGTGCAGTGTCTTCACTATCTGAGCCATGCCCTGCATGAGCTCCATCTTTCGATTTATACAGCCAGTTTTTAACAGTTGTTTTTTCAACCGCTGTACCTGTAATGACCTCTAATGTTGATAAATTTGCCAAATATGTTTGATTATGCATGTTGTCCATGAATTGATAATCGGCACCAGACGGTTGCTCATCCGGGAGCGAATAGCCAATGGCGACTCGTACGGCGTTACTTGTTTTGCCATGTGGATTGAATGGAGTGTCCCAGAGTTTGCTCATGCTTGATTGCATCATTGAGTTCTTGTTGTCGGCTAAGTGATCTGTCAGTTTTTTTCCATTAAAGCCATCAACAAGTCCTTCCCCGTCCTCAAGTTGGCTAACAATAATATCTCCATAGTTGTCTCCATTAATGTCTCCAATTGAAACATCAATACCGTTGCTCAATGCTCCATCGAATGGTGTTAGACTATAAAGTTCCTGATAATTTTTGCCGCTGAAAACACGTATTTCGGGCTTATACCCATTCCCCGAAATTCCAACAACAATCTCATCATACCCATCTCCATTGATATCCCCAACTGCAATTGATGATTTTAAATTTTGGCCACTATCCTGGCTGTTTGCATTGATTGTTATCTCTTTCAGTTTTTCTAGCGAACTTAAGGCTGGATCTTTGCCATTGATTTTGTTTGAATAGTAATCCTTCACGCTCTGACCATCAAAAACATTTAATTTGAATGCACCTGTGTTTGATGACGTGGCTTCAATGACTGCAATATCTTCGATGTTGTCGCTGACATTGACTGTTCTCGCTTTGGGGCCAGGCTCAAAGTTCAATGCATTGATATCACCACTAGCGACATTGACACCCGTTGATAATGTTTCTGCAAATGGTTGAAATTGGATCGTATTCCCTTTGTTAGAACCTAGAGACAAATCAATGCTGTTGCTTGTTGTTGATCCACTTGTAATCCAACTATCATTGGTGTTGAGGATGGTTAATACTGGTACCATCATTCCACCATCTTCATGGAATAATAGGTGGCAGTGATCGACAAACAGCCCTGTGAAGTCTTCGAAACGAACCAGGATGTCGGTCTTTGAATTTGTCAGATATCCATCTGGTGCGAGTCCATTCGGTTTAGAGTCAGGCCCCCAGTTATTTCCATTGCCATCAATATAATTTCCACTTTCATCCAAAATCATTGGTGTCCCAAATGGATTGTCTGATGTTGCACTGCCTGTAGCATAAGCAGGCCCCATTTGATAGACATCAACCAATGAATCACCGACGAAGGCATCTCCAACTTTGTTTTGTTTAGGTGTTGTTCCCACTTGTAAACCATTAATTGTTTCGACTATGAATTCGTTTTGGTGCAGGTGAAATGGGTGTGATTGCCCTATCTGAATTTCAGTTCTGGGTTTCTCTGTTGGGTACTTATCTCGTTTGACGGATTGTGAACTGTTGACCAGCGACCATCTCTCCAATGTATCTAACATTGCAATGGAGATTGTTGGACTTTGGGTTGCTTTGTGCGTCCACCATTGTTTGTTGATTGTCCATACTCCTTCCCAGTCTTCTGGGTCGTTGTATCCAGGATCAACGTATACAACCCCATCCGGAGTCGTTCGTGTTTGGCGATCTTTTTCCACTGGAATTGCTGGCGGGTATGTGTTCCACACAAACTCTCTGCTTCTATCCACTCCAGATTTTGCTGCTTCCTCTTTGAGGCCGAGTGCGTGTGCTCTCTGTTTCTCTAGGTAGTCCCAAGCATCAGGTTGATTTGAACTTTGAAATTTGCTTCCTGATACATCGACTGTTGCTAAAACTTGCGACGGTGTGATTTGAAAACCGTCATTGTATCCAAGGTACGTTTCGTTTGAATTTTTCGGCCTATTTGTTTCGATTGGAGCTAAATCACCGAGGACTTCATCGCTTGCATTGCTAATAAAATAATAACTGCCAGGCTTGTTAAACGCATGCTGGATGGTGATTCTTCCACCGGGCGATATTCCTGGAAGGGTGGTTACTGAGGTGTCATCATCAGATGCCCAACGCGAAATATCGGAATCGATTCCCAACAGGTTGGGTGATTCCAGCGTTAGGTTGCCATCTTCGTCGGCATGAACAAGTTGAATCACATGGCTTGAATTCAATGAAAAATTGAGAAATCCAAAGGTGACCCATTCACCTGTATTTGCGTTAATGGTTGGATTGTATTGCCCATTAACTGTATGGATCAAATTTTCGGTTGTTTCAGCAGCCACGTAGTCTGCATAGGTGGCACCACCCGTTTTAAATATGTCAGTATCTGTAAAAAATGCCAGTGGTTGATAATTGTTCCCATTGAAAGGAGCTGATCCATACTTGTAAAAGCTGTTTCCATCCTCCTGAAAAACCCGTGGGGGCATTTGTTTTGTGTTTTCCCAATTGTTTTCCCCAGGCGTAACACTTGGATTGTTTTCTTGTTCAACCGCCCATGACTGCAGGCTGAGAAGATGGATGTTCGATGTTGTTGGATCGTAGTCGTCTAAATTGTTAGTATCTTCTTTATCGGGCAATACAAAGACCGGTAAAGCGGCTCCACCTGCCAATGAGAGTGATGTTGTGCCGTGCAGATGCGGATGCATCCACAGTAAACCGCTCGGATGATTTTCTGGGATTTGATAGATATATTCTTGGCTGTCACCATTTTCGACAGCAATCATCACGTTGTCACCCTTGCCTTTGGGCGACACGTGTGAGCCATGCAAATGCAGGTTGGTGCGCTTAGCTAGTGAATTCCATTCCTCTGTTTGAGCATCGACAGTCAAATTATTGCTTAACTTAACTCTTATTGTGTCTCCTGGGTCTGCAACGATGATTGGTCCTGGTGTTTGGCCGTTGTACACCCAGAACTCATTGTCATAGATGCTTTTTGAAAACTCTTCGCGTGTTCTTAGTTCACCAAATCCGTCGATTGATATTTTGTTTTGGGATGCAAGTGATAGATCTACGCTGACTTCGTCGAATTTTGGTCCCCAGCTCGAGAAAAATGAACCTTGCTTATTTGTCTTTTTATACTTACCGTTTGCATGCAATTTGTTTGCTTCCTGCCAATCAAGCCATCCACTTCTTATGACAATATCCTTCTCGTGCTGCGGAAGCACATTTAAATATCCACTTTTTTGTGGATCACTTGATAACCCTGCATTTTTCGACCACTCTTCAAACTTCTTCTGGCCAATGGTTTTTGCATTGAGCAGGTCTTGAAAGCTTGCCATGGTTACAATCCATTTATATAATTTTAGAAGAAAAGCACTTGTCTTTATGCTGCTTAATATTCATTTCGCTTTTGTGTTGTTAGTTGCCGGTTTTCCGAGGATTTTCTTTTCTTCTGTTGTTTTAGGATTCTATTTTTGTTCGTTTCCTAACTTCTCTTGCTCGGGCTGACCAGCTCTTTGGCGTCTTGTAGTTGTAAGCTCGATTTCGCCACTTTTTTGGATTTTATATTCTTCGAAGCAATGATGAATCCTTTTGTGGCGATTGTTTTTGCTTCCATTGTTTTCGGTCGTTTTATTGCCTGTTTTTGCGGTTTGATTTTTTGTTGCTTGAGAATGTCTAGATAGCTTCATTCCTTGTGCTTTGCGTTATCCATTGTTCTGATTAGGTGCTGCGAGGCAGTTTCTTTTCACTTGGTAGCGGCGCTTGTTGGATCGTCTTTATGATTTTATTTAATCAGTGCGATCTTTTTGTTTGGGATGCGCGTTGAACTTAAATTTATTTGTTGTGTGATCTCGAGATTCAATCGGCATTGATCATGAGTGGAAGAGTAAAACCAATCCTTTGGTGACTTGATGAAACTCCCGTTCTTCTCGGCTGAGATCTAGGCCAACTTTGAGGCCTTCAGTCAGTGCTTCTTCAAAGGGGGGTGTCGATGGAGCGTTGTCCCCGTGCCAGAGTGCAGCAATGCCTACTGGAGTGGCGTGCCAGTGGAAATGATCGGTCTCTCCGATGGGCGGTTCCGCGAGGGATTCATCGAGGAGTCCGTTGAGTGAAGTGCTGGTGAAAGCCATGCGCCAAGCATCGTGAGCTGGGCGACTGACGGCAACGGCCTGAGAAACTTCTTGACTATGCGGTCGCGTTCTGAGACCTTGTTGGATCTGGCCTGTGGACGGCCTTTGTCCCTGTGCCGTTGCCGTTTCTGGCCCTTGGTACCTGACGAACGCAAGGCTTTGAGGTTGATTGGAGTGAGACAAGAGGGACAGTTTTTGGCGAGTTCCTCGCGTCGTTCAGGTCTTCCGACAACACCCTCAAAGCTGAGGCGCCAGGCGTCACGTCGCCACCTCGCTTTAATTTCTGCACCACCTTCGAGCCTTCCGGCAGTTTCGCTGGTGCGTCGTCAGAGCCGCTTAGGTCGCTCCCTGAAGCGCACTGGTGATGTGTTGTTTTCGATGGCTGTTCTCGGAATCGGGTCGCCTCTGTTCTTGCTGCTCGCTGCTCTGGTCAAGCTCAGTTCTCCGGGACCTGTTTTTTACGTTCAAAAGCGAGTCGGACGGGGATACCGCCGCTTTGGGTGCATCAAGTTCCGCACCATGCGCCCTGATGCAGATGCTGTGCTGGCCCAGGTGTTGGAGCGATCTCCTTCGATGCGTGAGGAATTCGAGCGCGATTTCAAGCTGCGTGATGATCCCCGCATCACTCCGATCGGTCGCTTCCTGCGTCGCTCCAGTCTGGATGAGCTTCCACAGTTTCTCAATGTTCTGCGCGGCGAGATGAGCGTGGTCGGTCCCCGCCCGATCGTTGCCAAGGAGATTGAGCGTTATGGCATGTACATGGATGAGGTGCTCGCGGTTCGACCTGGCTTGACTGGACTCTGGCAGGTCAGTGGACGCAACAACCTCAGCTACCCGAAACGGGTTCGCTTGGATCTGGCCTATGCCCGAGGCCGTTCGGTGCTGCTCGATCTGGCCATCATCCTGCGCACTTTTGGTGTGTTACTTCTCCCGATGGATCGAGGCGCCTACTGATCTGCCTCTGATCGGTACTGCTTTTGCTGAGAGGTCGAACGCTCATCAGCTACGAGAGCCAGAGGGTGCATCCGAGCGCCATCAGCAGCCAGAGCATTTCCAATCTCCTGCTGAGATTGAGGATGGTTTCCACACTTTGCTTGCTGGCGCCTTGGAAGCCATTCCCGAGCAATGGCTTGTCAACCCAGCCAGCCTCGTATCGGTTCCGACCCCCGAGTTGCACTTCGGCGCAGTGGGCATAAATCGCTTCGGAGCGTCCGGCATTGGGAGAAGGGTCATGCTGCCCATCGCGCTCTGCGGCCAGCACGAGCGATGCCCATCGGTCAATGGTTTGACTGACCAGAGGCAGGGTCAGCATCACCAGTCGACAGGGGATCCATATCAGCAGGTCATCCAGACGCGCACCTGCCGTGCCAAGCCAGCGCAGGCGTCCCTTGCGGTAACCCAGCATGGAATCCAGTGTGCTGGCTGCTTTGAACGACCAGGCCAGAGCGAGCGGCCCCGGTGCGTTCGTCAGTCCCGCTGACCAGAGCCCAAGCCCCACGAGCATCCAGAACAAGGGCGCGAACAGGCCATCCACGGCATTTTCACTGGCCGTTTCCGCTGTGGCGCGGAGGATCTCGTCCACGCTGAGCTCCGTGGTGTCACGGCCCACGATCCAGCTGAGACGTTGACGGGCCTCGATCGGCTCTGCATTTCGCTCGGCTGGAAGGGCCTGAAGCACGCGGCGAGCTCCGTCTTCCAGGCTTTTTCCGGCCAGGGCGCTGGCCAGGGCTAGAACCCAGCACGCGCTGGCAAGAATGTTGACCCAGCCATGGCTGCCGGCACTGTCTCCCAGAAACTGTTGTCCTGGTAGCAGTTCTCCAAGCATCAATTGTTCCAGCAGCCAACCACTGATTCCGCTCCCCATTACCAGCGTGACGGTGATGAGGTACCCGGCGATCGATAGCTTGAGCGGCTGATCCATTGCCCAGTTCTCGGCTTTCAGGCGCATCTGTTTGATGCCCCAGCCCATCACGACCACGGGATGGAGCCAGCTGGCTGGATCGCCAATGCTGCGATCCAGCACCGCTGCCAGAAGAATGCCTGTCGCTGCAAGCGTTGACGTCTGCAAGCTCATGTCGGTGTTGCATGTCGGCTCTGCGTGATGGCCAGAGTGATGAACCCTGCTGACACCAGTGGCAGGGCCACTACCAGGTTCAGCACTTGGCAGATCAAGCCCAGGCCGATGCTCCCCACCAGGCCGCCGACGGCCCCCGACCGCACTAGCACCTGCCAGCGCATGGGCTCATCGCCCAGTGGTGTCATTCGTTCAACCAGCGCGGCATCGCTCACCGCCGCCAGCACTCCGATCGGTACAAACAGCAGCACTGCGAACCAGGGGGGCACTGCTGCCTGGCTGAGCAGCAACAGGGCGCAGATCAGCACGTAGGGCAGCCAGCGCGGCAGTCGAGGCGTCCACCGACTGATCGCTCTGCCCAGTCCATAGGCCGCCAGCACCATGCCGAAGTCGAAGCACTTGCCGCCATCGATCTCCCGCACCCACAGAGCCAGCAGAGCGAACAAACCACCCATGACCAGCCCTTGAAGGGAACAGGATCGATTCCAGGGCAGTGGGTTGGAGACCTTGGTCGCCGTTGGCATCGGGCTCGCTTGTGGCGCCGGCTGTGAAGACACCACAGCGAGAGGCAGCAGCAGGACTAGGGCAGGCAGAAACTGACGCAGGGCGGGAAACAACAGAGCGGCCAGCAGGTTTCCAATTAGGGACCCGATTTCCTGACTGCTGCGCAAGCGCTTCATCGAGCTGCCGGCTTCATCAATCAGTTGTCGCTGCAGGGGGAGAGCTGAGATTTCCTGGCCGATCTGGAACAGCAACACAGCAGCGAAGCTGCCAAGCAGCAGCAGTGTTTTGTATTCACCCATCGGCTTGAGGGCCAGGCTCACGCCCAACAGAATCAGCACACCCACAATCTGAAGCCAGTAGCCGCGTGCTGTTCGCTTCAGCTGCAGCAGAAAGGGCAATGCACCCAGGGCTGGAAGCAAGGTGTTCAGGAGCGGTGATGCGGTGATGCCACTCACCATCCATGCGGTTGCCGCCAGCGACAAATTGGCCCCTGCCTGGGCAGAACCTTGCAGCAGCATGGGTGATGCAGGCAATCGGGCGTTCATCGTCGACTTGATCGATGCATCACTCATCGATCACCTTGCCGAGTGCTGAGGCCGCGCGCATGGCTGTAGTCGTTGCGAAGCTGGCGCGCCATGCACCAGCTTCGCTGAGACCTATGACTCAGGTTCAGGAGGCCTTCAGCCAGCTGAACATCGAGCGCAGGCCCTTGCCCACCTCTTCGATCTTGTGACCGCGGTCGCGCTCACGGATCTTGTTCATTTCAGGCTTGCCGGCATCGCATTCGGCCACGAAGTTCTTGGCGAAAGTGCCGTCTTGGATGTCGCCGAGAATCCGCTTCATCTCTGCCTTGGTGTCGGCGGTGATCAGGCGGGGACCACTGACGTAGTCACCGTATTCAGCGGTGTTGGAGATGGAATCGCGCATGGAGCTCAGGCCGCCTTTGACCATCAGATCCACGATCAGCTTTACTTCGTGCAGACACTCGAAGTAGGCCAGCTCAGGCTGGTAACCCGCTTCCACCAGAGTCTCGAAACCGGCCTTCACAAGCTCGGACAGACCACCACAGAGCACGGCCTGCTCTCCGAAGAGATCGGTTTCGGTCTCTTCCTTGAAGTTGGTTTCCAGGATGCCGGCGCGGGTGCCGCCGATGCCTTTGGCGTAGGCCATGGCGAGGCCACGGGCATTACCGGAGGCGTCCTGTTCGATGGCGAAGAGGGCAGGCACGCCCTGACCGTTCTGGTATTCCCAGCGCACGGTGTGTCCAGGGCCCTTGGGGGCGATCATCACCACGTCCACATCCGCGGGAGGCTTGATCAGCTCGAAGCGGATGTTGAAACCATGCGCAAAGCTCAGCACCTTGCCAGCGCTGAGATGGGGAGCGATTTCCTTCTCGTAGACGTCCTTCTGGAATTCATCGGGCAGCAGCACCATGATCCAGTCGGCTTTGGCGGAGGCATCAGCCACGCTCAGCACCTCGAGGCCGTCGGCTTTGGCTTTCTCCGCGGAGCGGCTGCCGTCATACAGGCCAACCACCACGTTCACGCCGCTGTCCTTGAGGTTCAAGGCATGGGCGTGACCCTGGGAGCCGTAGCCGATGATGGCAACCGTTTTGCCATTGAGCAGCGAGAGATCGGCGTCGGAGTCGTAAAAAAGCTGAGCCATCCGGGCGATGAACGTGGAGCTGAGTAACGACCGAGCTTACGCAAGCGCCTGTTCGATCAAGCTTCGTTGGGATGCGAGATCACACGATCGATCAGCCCGTAGTCCTTGGCTTCTTCACTGCTGAGGAAGTAGTCACGGTCGGTGTCTTTCTCGATCTTTTCGAAGCTCTGGCCGCTCATGTCCGCCATTGAACGGTTGAGCATCTCTTTCATGCGCAGAATTTCACGCGCCTCGATTTCGATATCACTGGCCTGGCGCTGGGCGGTGCCACCCAGGGGCTGGTGAATCATGATGCGGCTGTGGGGCAGAGCTAAGCGCTTGCCTTTGGTGCCGGCAGCGAGCAGGAATGCTCCCATCGATGCCGCCAGTCCCACACAGATGGTGACCACGTCACTTTTGACGTATTGCATGGTGTCGTAGATGGCCAGGCCGGCCGTAACCGAACCACCGGGGGAGTTGATGTAGAGATAGATCGGCTTGCTGCTGTCCTCAGAGTCGAGGTAGAGCATTTGCGCCACAAGGCTGTTGGCGACCGCATCATTCACCTCGGATCCGAGGAACAGAATGCGTTCGGCGCCTAGGCGCGTGTAGATGTCGACCCAGCGCTCCATCTGGCTGCCAGGAAGTCGGTAGGGGACGCTGGGGGTTCCGATGGGCATGGCTGGTGTTGTGAGTGCTGTGGGTCGGGGTTGGGGAGAAGCTGAAAGTGGGTGGCGTCGGATCAGGCGGCCGGAACAGGAGCCGGTAGCTCCTTGCGGCTGCTGAGCACGCGATCAATCAGGCCGTAGTCCTTGGCCTGCTCGGGGGTGAGATAGCTCATCCGGTCGGAGTCCTTGGAGAGTTCCTCGACACTGCGTCCGGTGTTGGTGGACAGAATTTCCAGCATCGCCCGCTTGTTATGAAGCACTTCCTTGGCGCGGATCTGAATGTCCGTGGCTTGGCCTTGCGCGCCACTGCGCGGTTGGTGCAACACGATGGAAGCGTGGGGCAGCGCCGCACGCTGGCCTTTGGTGCCAGCGGAGAGGATCACAGCGGCAGTGCCCATGGCCTGACCGATGCAGATCGTGTGGATGGGAGGTTTGATGTATTGGAGGGTGTCGCAGATGGCGAAGGCTTCGGTTTCAAAGCCGATGGCATCCCCTGTGTACCAGCTGGTGCCAGTGGAGTTGATGTAGAAGTAAATCGGCTTTTCTGGGTTGTCGAATTCCAGATAAAGCAACTGCGCAATGATCAGTTCGGTGACGTCCAGACCCACCTGACGCTTGGTGTCGTCATCTGAGAACAAGGGCAGACCGAGATAGACAATTCGCTCTTTCAGCAACAGAGACGGCAGGTCCGGTGGCGGGGTCCGCATCACCGATGAATCGCCGTAGTAAGGAGCTGATGTGGTCATCCGAGCGCACCGCCTTGGGTGGCTGGAGCCTAGCGGGATCCTGAGGTTGGACGCTCATTGCGCTTGGTTTTGCGGGCGGTTTTTCCCGTGGCTGTCCCCTTGGTTGTGCTGACCGGTGTTCCCTCCTGGTTGAGTCGTCCGAACACCATGCGTCCACTGGGGTTCTGAAGGGCGCCAGTGATCACCACCGAGCGGCGTTCTCCAATGGCTTCGCGGGCGTTTTCCACTACCACCATCGTGCCGTCTTCGAGGTAGGCCACGCCCTGGTGGTCTTCCTTGCCTTCCCTGACAATCTTGAGATTCAGCTCGTCGCCGGGTTGCACTTCCGGCCGCAGGGCGATCACCAGTTCGCTCAGATTCATCACCTTGAGCTTCTTGACGCGGGCTACCTGCGCCAGGTTGAAGTCAGCGGTCACCAGGGTGCCGCCGGTGTCTTCCGTGAGCTGAAGGAGACGATCGTCGGTGCCGTTGCCGTCGTAGCGGGTGGTGTTGATCACCAGGCGTTTGTCGTAGGCCTCGCGCAGCTCGTTGAGCAACTTGAGTCCTCGTCGGCCTTTGCCGCGTTTTTCCAGGTTGTTGGAGTCGGCCAGCTGTTGCATCTCATCGATGACCGTCTCTGCCACGATCACCTTTCCTTCCAGCAGGCCGCAGCCGATCATTCCGCGAATGCGGCCATCGATGATCACGCTCGTGTCGAGGATCTTGGCCGTAGCAGGCGTCAGCACCCCATCAGCCACCAGCAGGGCTTCGGTTGAGGTGGGGTTGAACAGGCGCAGCAGGGTGCGGCCATGCACTTCAGCGAGGTTGTAACCCAGCACGCCGAAAAACACATTGCTGAGAATGGCGGCCAGCGGTTTGACCAGGGAACTGGCACCGGCCAGGGGCAGCAGAAGGATGGGCGCCAGCAGCAGATTGGCCACGAGCAGGCCAAGGATCAGACCCACGGCCCTGCTGATCAGCAGATCAGTGGGCATGGTCCGCACCTGATTCATCAGTTGCTGGCGCAGTCCGCGGAACACCCGACCCGCTATCAGCCCCACCACTGCACCGGCAGCGCTTAGGCCCAGACGCACCTGTTGAGGATTGACGTCATCCAGAAGTTCCTGCGGGAGCAGGTGCACGCCCATCCATCCGGTGGCTGCACCGGAAATCAGGAACAGAATGATGATGAGCGCTTCAACCATGGTGATCGGTTCTCGCTGCTCAGTCGACTTGCAGGCAGCATGCACCATCTTGTCTTGAATGGCTCGGGATGATGACCGCACCCGCGCCTCGAAGCGCCTACATCCACATTCCCTTCTGCCATCGGCGTTGCTTTTACTGCGACTTCGCCGTCGTGCCGCTGGGTGATCAGGCCGACGCCTCCGGAGGCCCCGGCAGTCGGTCGATCGCGCTCTACCTCGAGCAGTTGCTCGAGGAGATCAGCCTGTCGCCTGCAGGCCCGCCCTTGGCGACGGTGTATATCGGCGGTGGAACTCCATCGCTGCTCACCCCTCTCCAGGTCGGTCAGGTGCTGAAGGCCCTGCGTCGGCGGTTTGGGCTGCAAAGCGGAGCGGAGATCAGCCTGGAGATGGATCCCGCCAGTTTTGGGCGGCTGGATCTCGACGCCCTCACTCAGCAGGGGGTCAATCGGGTGAGCCTGGGTGGACAGAGCTTTGACGATGCGGTCCTGGCGTCCTTGGGACGTCGCCATCGCCGTGCGGACCTGCTGGAGGCTTGCGCCTGGTTGCAAGCAGCGGTTGTTCAGGGGCGCCTCGCCAGCTGGAGTCTGGATCTGATCCGCAACCTGCCTGATCAGACGGACGCGGCCTGGGCGGATCAGCTGGAACAAGCTCTTGCGTCGAAGGCTCCCCATCTCTCCATTTACGACCTCAGCCTGGAGCCCGGCACGGTGTTTTCCCGCTTGGAACAGCGCGGTGATCTGCAGATGCCCGATGAGGATGGTGCGGCGGATCGCATCGCTGCCACCAGCGAGCGGCTGTCACGTGCTGGCTACTGCCGCTACGAGATTTCCAATTTCGCTTTGCCGGGTCACGCCTCCCGTCACAACAGGGTTTATTGGAGTGGTGCCGGTTGGTGGGGCTTCGGGTTGGGGGCCACCAGTGCTCCTTGGGGTGAACGCTTGGCCCGTCCTCGCACCCGTGAGTCCTATGCGGACTGGCTGAAGGAGCAGCGCCTGCGAGGCCCGGACCGTTCATTGGTACAGGCCACGGCCTCACCGCTGTCTCTGGAGGATCGCTTGCTGGTGGGCCTGAGACGGCATGAAGGCGTCGATCTGATGCGTCAGGCAGGCTGCTGTGGTTGGAGTGCAGCGGACTGTCGACGTTGGTTGCCTTTGCTGGAGCAGCGATGGGAGCCGTTTCGGCAGACCGGGTTGATGCAATGCCATGGATCCCGGTGGCGTCTCAGCGATCCTCTGGGCATGGCCGTCAGCAATGCGGTGCTGGTGGAGCTGGTGGCGTGGTGGGAGGAGGTGTCTGTTGACGCTGTTCCTTCAGCCAGCTCTGCAGGGCTGTGATGCCAAGGCCACGACCATCCATCCGAGCCTGGCTGAAGGGGGGTTGTGAGGCTGTGAGTCCGAGCAGGTCTGCTGTCACGCTGACCTGTCCATCACAATCCGGCCCGGCACCAATGCCGATCACGGGGATGCTGAGTTGACGCCTGACGCGCCCGGCAAGCTCCTTCGGGACGTGCTCCAGCACCATGGCGAAGCACCCGGCTGACTCCAGTTCCTTTGCTTGCTGGAGCAGACGGTCTTGGCTGCGGGGATCCTGGGCCTGCCGCCTGTACCCCAGACGGTGAACGGCTTGAGGTGTGAGGCCCAGATGGCCCATCACGGGAATGCCGGTGCGCACCAACCGTTCGATCACTGCAACGGTCTCCGGTTCGGCGCCTTCCACCTTCACGCCGGCCGCATCGGACTGCTTCAGAAGGCTTCCTGCAGCTGCGACTGCGCGATCGAGACCGCACTGATAGCTCAGAAACGGCAGATCGGTGATCACCAGCGGTTGCTCCGCCAGCGGTTGACTGAAGCCCCGACAGACCGCCTGCGTGTGCAGCAGCATTTGCTCGAGTGTGACCGGCAGTGTGGTGCTGTGGCCGAGGCTGACCATCGCCAGGGAGTCACCCACCAGCACCACGTCAGCGCCGGCAGCTTCCACAAGGGATGCGCTCAGGGCATCCCAGGCCGTGAGCATGGTGATCGTTTGCCCGGTCTGCTTGAACCGGATCAGGTCGGAGGCGCGCAACCGATTGTTCGAACCAGCGGACGTCCATTGCTAGCATTGCAACCGACTCGGACCCATGCGGTCCGGACGCCCAAACCTGGTCAGAACCGGAAGGCAGCAGCCACACGGGATGCTCAGGACAGGCGTGGTCTCCGGGTCACCAAATTCAAGCTCTGAACCGGACGCACGGGTTCAGAGCGATCGGGGATACGACTGTGATCGCGATCAGTTGATCGAATCAGCGTCGTTGCGTTGCTGACGCTGGCGCAAAAATTCAGGAATACGAGCGCCGGAATCCTGCGCATCCGCTGCTGCAAACGTCGACGTCGTCGAACGGGGAACGTTGCGCTCCGTTCGGTAGGGCTGGCCGTTCTCAAAGCCGGTGGCGATCACCGTTACGTGAATCTCACCCTCGAGGCGCTCATCCACCACGGCTCCAACAATGATGTTGGCTTCTGGATCGACCACGTCGTAGATCACTTCCGAGGCACTGGTCATGTCCTCGAGGGTCATGTCGCGGCCGCCGCTGATGTTGATCACACAACCCTTGGCACCATCGATGCGTGCAGCCTCCAGTAAGGGGCTGTTGATGGCGGTCTGAGCCGCTTCGATGGCACGGGACCGGCCTGATCCCACGCCGATGCCGAGCAGGGCTGTGCCGGCTTCGGTCATGACGGAGCGCACATCGGCGAAGTCAACATTCACCAGGCCAGGGCAGGTGATGATGTCGGTGATGCCTTTGACACCCATCCGCAGGACGTCATCCGCGCTGCGGAAGGCTTCCTGCAGTGGGGCACTGCCGATGGCATCGCGGAGACGGTCGTTGGGAATCACGATCAAGGTGTCCACGTGCTCTGCCAGTCGAGCAATGCCTTCATCGGCCTGGCGCATGCGTCGGCGGCCTTCGAATCCGAATGGCTTGGTGACGATGCCCACGGTGAGCGCACCACTTTCCTTGGCGACCTCTGCCACCACTGGTGCCGCTCCAGTGCCGGTGCCGCCACCCATTCCCGCTGCGATGAACACCAGGTCCGCGCCCTGGAGTGCTTGCTGAAGATCAGCGCGGGATTCTTCTGCAGCTTTCTGACCAATGCTGGGATTGCCGCCGGCACCCAGGCCGCGGGTCAGGGTCTGACCGAGCTGGACTCGGTTGTCTGCTGATGACTGCAGCAGAGCCTGTGCATCCGTGTTGAGCACCCGATAGGCCACGCCCTCCAGATCGCTCTGAATCATTCGATTCACGGCATTGCTGCCACCGCCACCGACGCCGATCACTTCGATCCGAGCGGACTGGCTAGGGCTAATCCCCGCTGATTCAGGAGAAGGGGACATTTGACCGCTCACCATCTCCATCTTTGGCTTTGAACCATTGAGCTGCGTGTGCATTATGTCCCTGCGGGTGAACTTCGCCGAGTTCTGAGCACACTCGTTGCTGTTTCTGAAATCTGCAACCGGGGGTCAGGGTTTGCTCGTTTTCGGGTCTGCAGCTGCTTTGGGGTCCGGTTTCAGTTGCAGTTCCGGTTTCGAGGGATCCGAAAGATCGATGGCATCGTTGGTCTGCCCCCGCAGGTTGTCCGGCAGGCTGCTGGATAGCAAAGCGATGGTGTTCAGCTGCTGGTTCAGCAGTTTTTGATTGGAGCCGAGCTTGATCAGGCCCAGAGCTTTGGTGCGCAGGCTGATGTCGCCATCCGGGGCGATCTGAATCAAGAGCAGAGGACTGCCGAGCTGATCCTGACGCTCCAGCAAGGACGCGATGACGGCCCGTCGACTGGGAATCCATCCCTCGACGCGAACCGCTGTTGCCGGCGCTTCGCCTTGGCGCGCCACGGTGAGCGGCATCCAGTTGCCTTCGCGATCCACCATGCCCTGTTCCCTGCCGCGAGCGCCGGTTCGGCTGGCGGCGGCAATCGGACGCCGGTCCTCCAGGGCGATGTCAAGGCCAGGCGGCAGCAGGCGACGTTGCACGGAAACCGACTGAACGGGGAGTTCCGCCATCAGTCGCCGTTCCAATCGTGCGGGTTCGAGCGTGATCAGTGGGCGTGGGAAGCGCAGGCCGGCGGCCTGGACGACCGCATCTCGGCCCAAGCGGGTGCTTCCCTCAACCGTGATTTGCTTCGGTGATCGCAGACTCCAGCCGGCACCCACCAGCAGCCAGGCCAGTGCTGCAGCGCTGCCGCTGAAGACCGTGATCCGCCAGATCTGAACCAACCGGTCGCGTCGCCGTTCTTGGCGCAGCCGGCGGCGACGTTCGACGCCGGGAGGCAAAGGACCTGTGCTTCGGCGTTCACGCGCTCCTGGCTTGGTACGCGCCATCACAGATCGCAGCGAGCCTTTGCCATCAATTGATTCATCCAGCCTCGGGCCCGTTCCGCATCGGAGAACGGAACATCCATCTGCTGGTTCTCACCGATCAAACGCAGTCGGCATTGCCCCTGGGATTCATCGGCCAGTGGGGCTTCGCCGGAGGCAAGCGACATCAGTTCCACTACCTCCAGGCTTTTGATCACGAAGCGCCCTTCCTCCTTGAAACTGCCTGCGTGGAAGCTGCTCCAGCACAGTTCCCCGTCCTTGAGCTTGGCGGCGCCACAGCCATCGAGCTTGGCCAGTTCCGCGGAGTCGCTCCACACCCGGAAGAGGTTCTGGCGCCGACGTTCCAGCCAGCCAAGAGCGGCCAGCATCACGAATGCCAGCAGCAGCGGGATCCAGAGCAATCCATGCATCATTGCGGCGGCAGCAGCGGCAGTCGGCTCATTCTCGCGCTGACTCCACCAGCTCCGCCACCAGCTGTGGCAAACCAATGCCGGAGGCTTCCCACAACGTGGGATACATGCTCTGTGACGTGAAGCCGGGAAGGGTGTTGATTTCGTTCAGCCAGATCTGACCCTTCTCTTCGTCGTAGAACACATCCACCCTGGCCTGGCCATAGGCATGGACTGCCCGGCAGGCGCGGATTGCCATCGCCTGGATCTGTTGCGTGACCGAAGCAGGCAGTGGCGCTGGGATCAGCGTGTGGCTGAGCCCTTCGGTGTATTTCGTCTCGTAGTCGTACCAGTCGGAGTCGAAGCGCACTTCCCCCACCACCGATGATTTGAGCGTGCTGCGGCCGAGCACGGCACATTCCAATTCCCGCGCGTTCACGCCTTGCTCCACCACGACGCGGGGATCGAGTCTGGCGGCCTGGTTCAGCCCTTCCAGCAGTTCATCGCGATTGCGAACCTTGCTGATGCCCACGGATGAACCGAGGTTGGCGGGCTTCACGAAACAGGGGTAGCCGAGTTCGGCTTCCAGACGGTTCAGTAAACGTTCCAGCTGTTCGGGATCCTGCAATTCGGACGCATTCAGGCCCACGTAAGGAACCTGTGGAATGCCGGCCGCGGCGAAGGCTGCCTTCATCGCCAGTTTGTCCATTCCTACGGCGGAACCGAGCACGCCGGAGCCGACGAACGGTTGTTGCATCAGGGTGAACAGGCCTTGCACGGTTCCGTCTTCACCGTTGGGCCCGTGCAGCACCGGATACCAGACGTCGATGCTGTCGGCGTCCACAGGAATCCGGCGCAACCCGCGAGCGGGAAGTGGTTCGGGCAGTTCCGCCGTTTCAAGTGCTTGCCCCTGGTTCAGCACTTGGTCAGCCACGGATTCTGGCCACCAACGACCGTCGCGGTCGATGTAGATGGGGACCACCTGAAACCGCTCTTGATGACTCGGGTCGGATAGGCCACGGATCACGGTCGTTGCCGATCGGATCGACACGTCATGTTCACCGGATGCCCCTCCGAACACCACGCCAACGCGGAGAGGGGAAGTCGGCATGGTCTGGCCGTTGACGGTAAAAGCGAAACCGAAAGGTATCAGCTGTGCACGGGAGTGCCACTGAGAGAGAAGGAGCGCACGGCATCGATGTGCACATTCACCAGATCACCGGCCTGATAACGCCGGCCATCAGCTCCGGTTGCACTGAAGAAGGTGAGTCGGTTGGTGCGGGTCCGTCCCATCAGCTGGGTGGGGTCCTTCGGGTTGATGCCTTCCGCCAGCACTTCTTCGGTGCGGCCTTCGTAGCGGGCATTCGCCTTGCGGGCGCACTGCTCCACCAGGGCATTGATCTCCTTCAGCCGTGCCACCTTCACCTCTTCCGGCAGTTGGTTGTCCCAGTCCGCCGCCGGTGTATTAGGGCGAGGGGAGTAGGCGGCCGTATTCACTTGGTCGAAGCCGATCTCTTCGATCAGATCCAGGGTGCGTCGGTATTGCGCATCGGTCTCGCCAGGGAAGGCCACGATCACATCGGCGCTTAACGAGGCGTCGGGCATCCGTTCACGGATGTAATCGATGATCCGCCTGTAGCGCTCCACGGTGTAGCCCCGGGCCATCGCTTGCAGCACCTCGTTGTCGCCGCTCTGAAACGGGATGTGGAAGTGCTCGCACAATTTCGGTAGCTCGGCACAGGCGTCAATCAGGCGATTGGTGAAATAGCGCGGGTGGCTCGTGGCGAAACGAATGCGTTCAAGCCCCTCCACGTCGTGGACGTGATGGAGGAGATCTGTGAGCGTGTGCTGCCGGCGTCCTTCCGGGGTGATGCCGGGCAGATCCCGCCCATAGGCATCAATGTTCTGCCCCAGCAGGGTGATCTCCTTGTAGCCCTGGGCCGCGAGGCCTTCCATCTCGAGCTTGATGGCCTCTGGAAGTCGTGACTGCTCCTTGCCGCGCACCGACGGGACGACGCAGTAGGTGCAGCGTTCGTTGCAGCCGTAAATCACGTTCACCCAGCCGCAGATGCTGCTGTCGCGCCGGGCTGTAGTGATGTCTTCGAGGATGTGGTGGTCTTCGGTGGCGACCACCTGTTGGCCGCTGTCCACCTGTGTCAGCAGGGTCTCCAGTCGGTTGGCGTGTTGCGGCCCCATCACAAGATCTAGCTCCGGCACTCGCCTGAGCAGGGATTCGCCCTCCTGTTGGGCCACACAGCCGGCCACCACCAAGGTGAGATTCGGGTTCGCCCGTTTGCGCTGCGCCTGACGGCCCAGGTAGCTGTAAACCTTTTGTTCGGCGTTGTCCCGGATCGTGCAGGTGTTGTAAAGCACCAGATCGGCATCCAGTTCGGCGCTGGCCTCCCGATAGCCCATGGATTGCAGAATCCCGGCCATCCGCTCGGAATCGGCCTTGTTCATCTGGCAGCCGAAGGTGGTGATCCAGTAACTGCCTCGCTCCTGGGTCGGCGTGGTGGCGGTGGAGACAGAGGCGGTAGCGGTCAAGGCGGAGGGCCGTCCCAGAGGCCGGCGGAAGGGAGAGCTGCTTTCAGTGTCGGACACCGGGGTCTTGTGTCAGTTTGAAGATCGGTGCGCCGTTGGCATGGGCTGGACTTTGCGTCGGTTTCCGCTCACTAAAGCGGTTCCTTTGGCCATCAGCCGGGGCACCACTGCAGCGGTTGAACGCCTGGAGCTACGTCTCGACCATGACGGCGTCATCGGTCGGGGCGAAACAGGTGGTCTCGACACCGGTCACCGCGCGTATCAGCTGGCCGGCATCGAGGCGGAGCTTCAGGCCTTATTGCCCAGTCTGAATGCCCTCAACCCTCGCAATCGTCATGGCTTTGACGCCTGCTTGAGCGGCTTGTCGCCGCCGGCTTGCTGTGCGGTGGATCTGGCCCTCTGGGACTGGTGGGGCAAGTCGTTGCAGCAGCCGATCTGGCGGCTCTGTGCCTTGGATGGATCGGTGGCGGTCGCCACCAGCGTCACGCTGGGCTTGGCCACGGTTGAGGCGGTGCTGCAGCGCCTGCAGCGCTGGTGGAACCAGCTGCCAGCCACCCGCATCAAGTTGAAGCTCGGCAGTCCAGATGGCCTGGATCACGATCGCGCCCTGCTGGTTGCCGTTGCCAAGTCGCTGGAAAACCGCAGGCAGGCAACCGGTGGGCCTGTGGAACTTCAGGTGGATGCCAATGGTGGTTGGTCGCTGGATCAGGCGAAAGCCATGGTTGTTGATCTGATGCGTGCTGATGTGGTGCTGCTGGAGCAGCCGTTGGCTGCGCAACAGGATCCCGAACGCGATGCTGCGGGCTTTGCGGCGTTGCAACCGGATTGCCCCTTGCCGCTCGTGGCCGATGAAAGCTGTTGGTCGCTTGAGGATTTGCTGCGCCTCGCGCCTCACGTCGATGGGGTGAATCTCAAGCTGCTGAAAACAGGAGGCTTGTCGGAAGCGTTGCTGATGGCCCGCGTTGCCCAGCGGTTGGATCTGGATCTGATGGTGGGCTGTTATTCCGACAGTTCGCTGCTCAACGGAGCAGCGGCCCAGTTACTGCCGTTCATCCGCTGGCCCGATCTGGACAGCCATCTCAACCTTGTGGATGACCCGTATATGGGCCTTGGGCTTGATGGGGACCGACTCAGGGTTCCCGCCGCCCCTGGACTCGGCATTGATCGTCAGGAGGGACGGTGATGCTGAAGGCGCAGGATCCCGTGGTGTTGCTGCAGCACGGTGGACTCGACAGCCTCACTGGCAAAACCGGTTTGGCGATGCTGCGGCATCGGCAAGGTCCGATTGTGGCGGTGATCGACCCCTCCCATGCCGGCCAACGGCTCCAGGACATCACCGGTATTCCCCGGTCCGTGCCGGTGGTTGCCGATCTGGCTGCTGCGCTCCCCTATGGCCCAAGTGTTGCGGTGGTCGGTCTGGCGCCCTCCGGTGGGGTGCTTCCGGAGGCGATGCGAGCGGATGTGCTGGCGGCACTCCAGGCCGGGCTGTCCATCGCCAGCGGTCTTCACACCCGGCTGGACGATGACCCTGCGCTGCATGCCGCGGTGCAGCCTGGTCGGTGGATCTGGGATCTTCGCCGGGAACCCGCGGCTGTTCAGGTGGCGCAAGCGCGCGCTGCCGACTTGTCCTGCCGGCGCGTGCTGGCCGTCGGTACGGATATGGCTGTTGGCAAGATGAGCGCCTGTCTGGCTGTGCATGAGGCGGCGCTCCGCGCCGGCGTGTCCTCAGCCTTTGTGGGCACCGGCCAGGCTGGGATCCTGATCAGTGGCACGGGAGTCCCCGTGGATGCGGTGCGCGTGGATTACGCCGCTGGCGCGGTCGAAGCCGCGGTGATGGAGGCCGCGTCAACGCTGCCCGAGACGGGACTGGTGCTCGTGGAAGGTCAGGGGTCGCTCTGCCATCCAGGCTCCACGGCCACCCTCCCCTTGCTTCGCGGCAGCCAGCCCACAGCCCTTTTGATGGTGCATCGGGCCTGCCAGACGCGCATCGAACGGGTTCCGCAGATTCCTCTGCCACTACTGCAGGATCTGATTGCACTCTGTGAGGCCTTGGCTGCCATCGGCCGTCCGATCGGTAGTGCACCTGCACCGAAAGTGCGGGCACTGGCCCTGAACACCGCGCGTCTGGACGAACCCGAGGCCACCGCCCTCAGTCGAGAGCTCAGCGACCAGCTCGGACTGGTCTGCAGAGATCCGATCCGCCATGGAGCGGAGGATCTGCTGGAGGCATTGCTGGCCCCATGACCCGAGGGTGATGAGGAGAGAGGGCGAGCGAGGGGATTCGAACCCCCGAATAGCGGCGCCACAAGCCGCTGCCTTAACCACTTGGCGACGCCCGCCGCGTCGGTAAGAATCTACCAATTCATCTCCACTGGCCACGCGCATGTCTTCGCCTCGTCGGCGCTGGCCTTCCGCAACTCTCGTTGCATCAGCGCTGCTGCTGGCTGGAAGCGGTGCTGCGCTGGCCTTCTCCAACCCGAGTCGCTCGGATTACAACGCCTTTGCTGGCCGTCAGTTGGTCAGCCTGGCGACGGAGGAAATCTGTCAAAGACAAGTGCTGCCCTTGGTGCTGCAGCTCTGGATCAGCGACTGTCCGCGCCTGATCGCCGATCAGGAACCAGTCCTGGCGACGCTTGCCGATCAATTCACCCGACGCTGGAATCTCGGACTGGCCAGCGTCTATGTGATCGAGGTTGGTGGCCAGGATCTTCTCCCGAGCCTTCGGCTTCCGAGCTACCGCGTCACCACCCTGGGAATTGCAGGTCAGTTTCTGGTGCTGAATGCTCATTCCAAGGATGGCGATCGTCGATGAGTTCGATGCTGCAGACCTCTCGCTCTGGTTCACTCAAGGCTCGCTGCCCCCGCTTGCTTCTCGAGACGGCCCTCGCGAGGGCCGTTGATCTTTCGAAGGCTGCGGGATCGGATGGTCTGATCCCCGTTTCGATCCGTTGGCATGAGGGGCTGATCGATGCGGTCGAGCCTGTACCGGACGCCGAGGGCCTGGTGTTGCCGCGGCTGGTGGAGCCTCACGCTCACCTGGATAAAGCCTTCTCCTGGAATGACTATCCCAATCCCGTCGGCACGTTTGCGGCGGCTTTGGCGGCCAACTTCAAAGAGCATCAGACGCGCACTCTTCAGAAGGTGCAGGCCCGTGGCGAGCGTGCACTTGCGTTGGCGTGGCGTCATGGGCTGAGAGCCGTGCGCAGCCATATCGACAGTCTCGGGCCGGGTGCTGCCTGCAGTTGGGAGGCGCTCACCGCTCTGCGAGAGCGATGGCGTGATCGGCTGGAGTTGCAGCTGGTAGCTCTCGTGCCGGTCGAGCACTGGGCGACCCCTGAGGGAGCGCAACTGGCAGGCACGGTGGCTGCGGCCGGTGGCGCCCTCGGTGGTTTCATTCAGCCCCCATGTCGAGGCCGGAACGAACGACAGGGCTTGCGACGGCTGCTGGAGCTTGCCAATCAGCATGGTTGCCTTGTCGACCTTCATATCGATGAGGCGTCGTCCCATCCAGCTGCAGGAATGCATCAGCTGCTGCGCACGATGGAGCGCATGGAGTTGTCGGTCCCGGTGACCTGCAGCCATGCCAGCAGCCTGGCGCTGTTGCGGGATGGCGCTCTGCGGCGTCTGGCTGATCGGATGGCGCGACAGAACCTGCAGGTGGTGGCCCTGCCGCTCACCAATGGTTGGTTGCTCGGCCGTCAAGGCGACACCACCCCCCTGCGTCGCCCGTTGGCACCGATCCGGCAGTTGCAGAACGCCGGTGTGCGTGTGGCTGTCGGTGGCGACAACGTTCAGGATCCCTGGTTCCCCGGTGGGCAGCTCGATCCCCTGGCTTTGATGGCGATGAGCCTGCCCCTCGCGCAGTTGGCCCCGTGGGATGACCACGGGTTGAAGCCCTTCTGCACCGATGCCGCTCAGCTGATGGGGCTGGCCTGGGATGGCGTGCTGCGCAACGGTGCTCCAGCGGATCTGATTCATCTCCCGCAAGGGGGGTGGCCGGAGTTGCTGGCCATCCCCAGCGCGCGGCGCGTGCTGGCTGGGGGACAGTGGGTTGACAATCAGTTTGTTGGCGATCAGTCGGTTGCCGATTCAACCGACAGTCCGTGAGGGGAACCTGATGCTGACCGATGCCATGCGAAGCGCGCTGACTGCCATCCCCGGCCTGAGCGTGCTGACCGAGCCGGACGACCTGGAGCGTTATTCACGCGATGCGTACGACTACTCGCCGGTGCTGCGGGAGCGCCTGGCGGAGTGTCGGGCTGATGTGGTGGTGCGCCCTGACAGCGTCGATGCGGTGGTGCAGGTGGCCGGGCTGTGCCACCGCCATGGGGTGCCACTCACTCTGCGCGGTTCGGGAACAGGCAATTACGGCCAGTGTGTGCCGCTCGAGGCCGGGGTGGTGATGCTGATGAGCCACCTGCGGTCCGTACGCGCCATCGATCCGGACACAGGCGACGTCACGGTGGAGTGCGGTTGTCTGCTCAAGGACCTGAACCGCGATCTGGTGGCCAAGGGGCGTCAGCTGCGGCTGATGCCGAGCACCTGGCGCAGCGCCACGATCGGTGGATTCATCGCTGGCGGCTCCGGTGGCATCGGGTCTGTGCGCTGGGGATTCCTGCGCGATCCCGGGCACTTGCTTGGGCTGGAGGTGGTGACGCTGGAGCCGGAGCCCCGAGTGCTTCAACTCGAGGCCTCCGAAGCGGAAGCGTTGAACCATGCCTACGGCACCAACGGCATCATCACGGCTCTGACGCTGGCCACGGCTCCGAATATTGCCTGGCAGGAACTGGTGGTGGACTGCCCCGACTGGTCTTCGGCTGTGGAGCTGGCGCGCCATTGCTGTGCTGCGGCCATCGACCTGCACTTGTGCACCGTGCTGGAGGCGGCGGTGGTGGAGCAGCTGCCCCAGTGGGATCTGCCCGTGTCAGCGAAGGACCGTCTGCTGCTACTTGTGTCGCCTGATGCAGTTAGCACCGTGCACCGATTGGCGACAGCAGCTGGAGCCGCCGTCACCCATCTGGGCTCCGAGGCCGATCGGCATGGCAATGGTTTGAAGGAGCTCACCTGGAACCACACCACCCTGCATCTGCGGCAACGGGATTCCTCTTGGACCTATCTGCAGATGCTGCTGCCCCAGCCCGAGCTCGCCTTCCTCGACAACCTCAAACAGGCCTGGGGAGATGATCTGCTCTGGCATCTGGAAGGTGTGCGTCAACAGGGGACCCAGCGATTGGCAGCCCTTCCTCTAGTGCGTTGGCGAGGGGCGGAAGCGCTGGAACGGCTGATCCAGCAATGCCGCGATCAGGGTGCGTTGATCTTCAACCCCCACGTGCTCACGGTGGAAGGTGGTGGTCTCGGTGTGATCGACGGCGATCAGGTGGCCGCCAAACACAATTTCGATCCTGCCGGTTTGCTGAATCCCGGCAAGCTCGGTGGTTTCAACAGTTGAGGCTGTCGCGGGTCAACACCCCCGTGACTGGATTGACGCCTTCGGCTTCCTGGCAGAGGCGCCGTTGATCATCGCGGTCGAGGAGGGCATCGCTGAAGTCAGCGCCCTCTACTTGGGCGCCGGCGAAGCTGCTGCCGGAGGCAATTACTCCCACCAGCAGGGCGTCCCGTAGATCTGTGCCGGTGAAGTCAGCGCGATCCATCAGCGCATCACTGAGGTCGGCGCCATGAAAATTGGCATCCGCAAAGGCCCCTTGCGTGAAGATCGCTCCTGACAGGTTGGTGTCGCTGAAATCAGCACCTCGGCCGACGGCACCGGCAAAGGAGGTGTTGGTGAGCTGCTGCCCGTGGAAGTCCACGTCGCTCTGGTTGGTCAGGGTGTAATCAACCCGGTCTTGGAACAGAGCTCGGTCTTGCAGTCCGACCCCGGCTGAGGTGTCGAGGGCGATGGCCGAGACCGGCATCAGCCAGAGCATCAGAGCGAATGCGGCAAGGGCCTTCAGCAGCGCGTGCATTGCATGGATCAGCGGCATGCCGTTCACTCTGCCTGCACCAGACCGATTTCCATGAGCTGCCCGATCAAATAGAGCGATCCGGCGATCACTGGAGCGGTGGGTGGCCATCCCTCAGCCTGCAGTTGCTGCAGGGCTTCAGCCGCGTCCACCGCGGCTTTCAGCTGATCGGCCTGCTGCGGACATTGCGCCTTCAGTTGCTCCGCACTCCAGCTCTGGTGACCCGGTACCGGCACGATCCACGCCTGATCGCCGGGATGCAGAAGCTGGTTGAGCATCTCCGGGGCTTGCTTGTGCGCCTGAATCGCCAGGATCCAGGTCTGTGGGGTTCCGTCGTCTGACCAGCGACGGCGTTCCTGGTCAAGTTGCACGGCCGCTGGTGGGTTGTGGGCACCATCCACACGCACGCGCAGTTCTTGCCAGCGCATCCACTGCAGCCGTCCTGGCCATCGTGCCGCTGCCAATCCTTCACGGATCGCTGCAGCGGAGATCGCCCCTGAGTCCTGCCCGATCCAGCGCAGCGCAGCAGCGGCCACAGCCGCGTTGCTCTGTTGCCAAAGGCCTGGCAGCCCCAGGGTCCAGGTTTCATCCAGCGGTTCCACCCATTCCAAGGTTCCGGCCATGGCGTTCACCCGCTGTTCAAGCACTGCCCGCACAGCAGCCAGTTGGGGACCACTCACCACGTGGGCGCCGGGACCGATGGCCGCGGCTTTCTCGGTGGCGATGGCCTGCAGAGTGGATCCAAGGTGCTCGCGATGGTCGAGACCAATGGAGGCCACGGCGATCAAGGGCCGGCGCGGGTGGGCCGTGGTGGCATCCAGGCGACCGCCAAGCCCAGCCTCCAGCACCAGCCAGTCGGGCTGTTGTTGATCGAAATGCACCAGTGCGGCGCAAATCAGTTGTTCGAAGGGCGTCAGACGACAGTCTTCGACCACGGGCTGCAGGGATTCCAGGAGGCTGCGCAGCGTTTCAATCCTGATCAAGGCGTTGTCGATCCGGATGCGTTCGCACCAGCTCACGAGATGGGGTGAGGTTGTCAGACCGGAACGCAGCCCCGCCGCCATCAGACCGTGATGGATCAAACAGGCGATCGAGCCTTTGCCATTGGTGCCCACCACCTGAACGGCGGGAATGGAGCCCGCGGGGCTCTGCAGGTGTTGCAGCGCTGCATGCATCCGCTCCAGGGAGAGATCCATGCCCCGGAGGTCAAATCGCGGCAGCAGGTCACTCAGGTCCTGCGGATGGGATGACGACGATCGCTCCACTCAGGTCACGCGGACCAGGGCCCGTTCCAGTCGCGTGAGCAGGATCTGCACTTCGCGGGAGCTGATCACCAACGCCGGCACCATCCGAATCACCTGGGCTCCGGCGGGGACCAGCAGCAACTGTTCCTCCAGGGCTGCTTTCACCACATCAATGGCCTGGATCCCGCAGTCGTCTTTCAGCACGAGTCCCTGCAGAAGGCCCCAGCCACGGCTCCCCTCCAGCTGGTCCGGATAGCGCTCCACCAGCCGGTTCAATCCGGCTCGCAGTTGGTCGCCGCGTTCGCGCACATTGCTGAGCAGATTGCGCCGTTCGATCTCGCTGGCCACCGTCAGCCCCGCACGACAGGCGAATGGATTGCCTCCAAAGGTGCTCGCGTGGTCACCGGGTTCGAACACATCGGCATTGCTTCGCACCATGAGTGCTCCCACGGCATGGCCGCCTCCGAGCCCTTTGGCCAGTGTCAGCGCGTCAGGGACCACGCCGAGTTGCTCATAACCCCAGAGCGTGCCGGTGCGACCCATGCCCACCTGCACTTCATCAAAGATCAGCAGGATGTCGCGGGCATCGCAGTGTTGGCGGATCGCCTTCATCACGGCAGGAACGCCCGGGTTCACGCCGCCTTCACCCTGCAGGGGTTCGATCAGCACGGCCGCCACGCGGGGCCCGTTCTGTTCAAGCCGTTCGAGCAGCTGTTCGAAATCAGCGAGGTCGTTGTAGGTGAAGAACTCAAACCCCTCGACCATGGGCTCGAAGCCTTGGTGATAGCGAGGTTGGCCTGTGGCGCTGACGGCAGCGAGCGTGCGTCCGTGGAAGCTTGCGGAAGCGGTGATGATCACCGGGCGATCAATGCCTCGCTTCTGGTGGCCGTGCTTGCGGGCCAGCTTGATGGCGGCCTCGTTGGCTTCAGCACCGGAATTGCAGAAGAAGACGCTGTCCGCACAGCTGTTGTTCACCAGCCACGCCGCCAGTTGTTCCTGTTCAGGGATTGCATAAAGGTTGGAGACGTGCTGGAGCCTGCGCAACTGACCTGTCAGGGCTTTGCGGATCGCTCGGTTGCTGTGGCCCAGGGTGCAGGTGGCAATGCCGGCGACAGCATCCAGGTGGCGTCGGCTCTGGTCATCCCACACCCAGCAGCCTTTGCCCCGGAGCAAGGCGATCGGGAAGCGGTTGTATGTGCCCATCACCGCGGCAGACGGAGTCACTGGCGAGGCATCCACCATGGATCTGTAAGGACTGGTCCCGGAAGGGATTGAACGTGGTGGCATTCTCCCGCAGCACCCTGCCGAATGCCTGAAGAGCTGCCGTCCCTCCTTGAAATTGATACGCAACCACCGTTGGGTTCGAAGGTGCGACCGTGCCGTGACTTGTCAGCAATTCCCCAATTGCTTGCATCACGGCTTCGGCACGGTTTCATGGCACCAACACAGTCGCCTCCGCTGGCATGTCCGAGCTTCTCAAGCGTCAGATTGAGCGACTTGAAACAGATATTGATCTCTCAACGGATTGGCTTGAAATCCGTTACCTGATGTCGGAGTTGGATCAGCTCAAAGCGTTGTACGAAGAGTCCGGCGCTGAGGCGGCCTAGTGCGTTGGATTTTAGGAATGTCCTTGTCCCATTTCTGATCCTCCCAAGCACATGTCTGTGGAAGCCAGGTCGTACATCTCTTGATGGATGTTCGGTGATTCCTGGGTGAACCAGTCGGTGTAGCGCGGTGGATGGATCACTTTCTCTCCAAAATTCAGGATTTGATATTCAAGGGAGATGAAGTCAGCGTCGAATCGATAGCCAAGGTCCACCAGGATCTTCCCGTTTGCTGCTGGTAGGTCAATTGATGTTTTGGTTTGGCTTGATCGCACTTCGATTGTTTTGGAGGCAATGGAGTGATCTCCTGAAATATCCCTGATTCGGATGAAGACTTTGGCGCCAAAGTCTCGCTCGATCATTGCTTTTGTTTCTTGCCTGAGCTGCCATTGGCAGTACAGGACTCCAGGCGTTTGTTTAACGTTAAGAAACGAATTGTCTTCGGTTGTTGAATTGGCTGTCGTCGATTTTTTGTCGGTTAATCCAAGGAGTGAAAGCAACCATTTCATATGATTGTTTCGCTTTGATCATCAGAGAGCTTTCTAGCCTGCAGCCCCATGCTGTTGCTGGCTTCGCATTGATGCTTAACGTCTGATCTCCTGGCTGCCAGATGTTGCTTCACCAGGGCCGTTGACCTTTGCTGTCAATGCCTAAGTCGATCGTTCATTTCAAATGGATTGCAGTCGACCCACCGCTTCGGCTTGACAGAGAAGCGGGTTGAGAATTAATGCTCCGGCTTGATCAATCAAGCTTCACGGAGTTGTTTTCATACAGGCGGTCGGACTTGAACCGACAAGAGTTTCCCCGGCGCATTTTGAGTGCGCTGCGTCTACCAATTCCGCCACGCCTGCTCGTGGTTTAAGTGGATGCTACACGCTGGCAGCTGGTCATCAACAAGACGCGGATTGTTCATCAGGCGCTGATCAAGGGCAAGATCTTGCGGTTCAGGATCCGTGGCGTTCGAGTCGTGCGCCGCTTCCCGTGAGCTTGGCCTCGATTCCCGCGTAGCCGCGATCCAGGTGGTTGAGTCCGCTTACCTGTGTTTTGCCCTTGGCTACAAGGCCCGCTAGCACCATCGCCGCTGAGGCTCTGAGGTCAGTTCCCTTCACCGGTGCTCCGCTTAGGCAGGGCACACCTTCCACCACGGCGCTGTTGCCTTGAACGCGGATCGATGCGCCCATGCGCTGCAATTCCGCCACATGTTGCATGCGGTTTTCGTAGATCTTCTCGGTGATCACGCTGGTGCCTTGCGCTGTGGCCAGGAGGGCCATGAACGGGGCCTGCAGATCCGTCGGAAAGCCAGGGAAAGGTTGTGTCGTGATGTCAATGCCATGGATCTCGCCAGGCGTGATCACGACGCCGTCTCCATCGAGCTTCAGTTTGCAGCCACAGTCTTTGAGCTTCTGCAGCACAGCGCTGAGATGGTCGGGAATCACCGGCGCGACCCGCAGAGTGGAGCGGGTGATGGCGGCTGCCAACAGAAACGTTCCGGCTTCGATTCGGTCGGGAATCACGGTGTAGTCGCAACCCCGCAAGCGTTCGACACCTTCGATGGTGATCGTCGGACCGCCGGCGCCGCTGATGCGGGCGCCCATGGCATTCAGCAGGTTGGCAAGGTCTTGAACCTCAGGCTCTTGCGCGGCGTTTTCGATCACGCTGGTGCCATCGGCCAAGGTGGCGGCCATCAGGATGGTTTCAGTTGCGCCGACGCTGGGGCAGTCCAGGACGATCGAATTGCCTTTGAGGCGTTGGCTCTTGCCGGGAACGGTGGCCGAGACCACCCCATGGTCAACGGTCACGATTGCGCCGAGTGCTTTGAGGCCGCGGATGTGCTCCACCACAGGACGCGCTCCGATGCGGCAGCCGCCCGGCAGGGGGACTTTGGCGTGGCCCATGCGCGCCAGGATGGAGCCGATCGCAAAGAAGCTGGCCCGCAGACCGTTTACCAACTCGTAGGGGGGCTCTGCACTGGTCAGTGCGGCGGCATGCAGTCGAACCGTTTCATCGCTGCGCTCGACAGACACACCCATCGACATCAGGATCTGGACCATCCCATCGATATCGGTGAGAGGCGGGACGTTGCGCAGCGTCAGGGGCTCATCGGTGAGCAGGGACGCCGTCATCAGCACCAGGGCGGAATTCTTGGCTCCACTGACGCGTAGTTCACCCTCCAGTCGGTGCCCGCCATCGATCTCAAGGTGCGGCTTGAGAATGTCCTGAGACACGGGGGCCGCGGCTGTCATTCCTTGGGATTCCTAGGGGAATGCCCATCTTGGCCAGAACGTCTGAGACCGTCTAGACGGCCGGCCCTCAAAGTGGCTTTTGGGCTTGGGCTTGAGCGGCGTGGCGATGTCGTATGTTTCACAGGTCGCTTGAGCGACGAACGCCAGCGGATGTGGCGGAATTGGTAGACGCGCTAGTTTCAGGTACTAGTGGCAGCAATGTCGTGGGAGTTCAAGTCTCCCCATCCGCATTATCTTGTTGGAGTCAAGCTCCGACAACCGGCCATGATTGTTTTGAAGATCTCCAACTCATCGGAGGTGGTGGCTTCCAAGGTCGGAAAGTTTCTCGAATTTCTGACGCCCGACAACATGGATCAGTCGGCGGTTGAAGATCAGGTCATCAAAAAGTTGGTTGAGAATCTCGCTGCCGAGGGGATCAAGGGTGAGATCGCTGCTGTGAATGGCATGGATATCGATGGCAAAGAGCTCAGCCTCCAGGAAGGATTGAAAGTGCGGAAACACGCCAGTTTCTGAGGAGAGCCTTCTGGTGGGACAGGCGGTTGATCTGATTTCCAGTCGTCGCAATCCTTTGATTCGGCGTCTGCGGTCTCTGGCTTCACCGTCGGGTCGACAGCAGGACGGGCATCTGCTGCTGGAAGGCACCCACCAGCTTCAGGAGTTGATGGCTTTAAAGCACCAGCTTTCGGAGCCTGTTCAAGTGTTCGCAACGACGGAATGGCTCGATGCCCATACGGCATTTCTGCAGCCCCTCTCGGACTCCATCCGCGTGCAGCCCATGTCGGATGAAGCCCTTAAAGCGGCGCTGTCCACGGTGAATCCCGATGGTGTGGCCTGTTTGCTTTCCCTTCAGCGGTTGCCATCTCCTGGACCATCACCGTCGTTCGTGCTGGCGCTTGATCGTGTTCAGGACCCCGGCAATCTCGGCACCTTGCTGCGCACTGCCCTTGGGGCTGACATAGAGCAGGTGTGGCTGGCGGCTGGTGCTGATCCGCTCGCTCCGAAAGTGCTGCGTTCTGCGGTCGGCGCTGTGCTGCGCGTGCCTTTCCGGCGCTTTGGGCCCACTCACGATGTCGGTGTGGAACAACTCGCCGCTCAACTGCGTCAGGCCCGAGAGCGAGGTCTTCAGGTGGTGGGCACCCTGGTGCCCGATTCGGCCGTGAGTTTTCCTGTGATCCCCTACTGGGAACTGGATTGGTGCCAACCCACGGTGTTGGTGCTCGGCAATGAGGGATCAGGCCTGCACCCGATGCTCCAGGCCTGTTGCAGCCACGGTGTGACCCTGCCCCATAGTCCACACCTGGAGTCGCTGAATGTGGCAGCTGCAGCAGTTCCTCTCCTTCTGGAACGTCGACGAGCGACAATGACCGCTTCCACGCAGCACTCCGGGTGAGCGACGCCAGTTTCGACTTCGATGTGATCGTGATCGGCGCCGGCTATGGCGGTTTCGATGCGGCCAAACATGCCGCGGATCACGGTCTGAAGGTTGCGATCGTCGAATCGCGTGACATGGGCGGGACCTGCGTCAACCGCGGCTGTGTTCCCTCCAAGGCTTTGCTGGCAGCCTCCGGCCGGGTTCGTGAGCTGGCCGATGCCGAGCATCTGTCTGGTTTCGGTATCCATGCAGCTCCCGTCCGGTTTGAGCGCCAGAAGATTGCAGACCATGCCAACGAGCTGGTGGCCACGATCCGTAGCAATCTCACCAAGACCCTCGAGCGGGCTGGCGTCACCATCATTCGCGGTAAGGGACGGCTGGCGGGCTCTCAACAGGTGGGTGTCCGTGAGGTCAGCGGTGTGGATCGGGTGCTCACAGCCCGTGATGTGATTCTGGCCACGGGGTCTGATCCTTTTGTTCCTCCCGGAATTGAAACCGACGGTCGCAGTGTGTTCACCAGCGACGAAGCGGTGAATCTCGAGTGGCTGCCGCGCTGGATCGCCATCATCGGCAGTGGCTACATCGGCCTGGAATTCGCGGATGTTTACACCGCGTTGGGTTGCGAGGTGACCATGATCGAGGCCCTCGACCGGGTGATGCCCACCTTCGACCCCGACATCGCCAAGCTGGCCGCTCGCAAGTTGATCGATGGCCGGGACATTGATGCCCGTTCCGGTGTGCTCGCCAAGTCGATCAAGCCCGGTGCTCCTGTGCAGATCGAGTTGGTCGACATGGAGACCCGTGACCCAGTGGAAACCCTGGAGGTGGATGCGGTGCTGGTGGCGACGGGCCGTGTTCCCAGCAGCAAGGATCTCAACCTTGAGGCCCTTGGCGTTGAAACCAACCGGGGTTTCGTGCCCATCGACGACCGGATGCGTGTGCTGGCCAACGGTCAGCCCGTGGACCATCTCTGGGCGGTGGGTGATGTGACCGGCAAGTTGATGCTGGCCCACACCGCTGCGGCTCAAGGCACCGTTGCCATCGACAACATCCTTGGCCACAACAGAGAGATCGACTACCGCAGCATCCCTGCGGCCACCTTCACCCATCCCGAGATCAGCTCGGTGGGTCTGAGTGAAGCGGATGCCAAGCAGGAGGCGGCTGATCAGGGCTTTGAGTTGGGTGTTGTGCGCAGCTACTTCAAGGCCAACTCCAAGGCTCTGGCCGAGCTGGAAAGCGATGGGTTGATGAAACTGCTGTTCAACAAGGTCACCGGAGAGGTGCTGGGCGCTCACATCTACGGGCTGCATGCCGCTGATCTGATCCAGGAGGTGTCCAACGCCGTGGCCCGCCGTCAGAGCGTGCGTCAGCTGGCTACGGAGGTGCATACCCATCCGACCCTCAGTGAAGTCGTTGAAGCGGCCTACAAGCAGGCTGCCGCAGCGCTTCCCGCCGCTGCCTGAGTTCAAACCGCGTTGTTATCAGTCATGGAGATTCGTCGTCGCCCACCCAACCCCAAGGTTCAGGTGGCTCATCTCGAATACGCGATCCCGCATGAGGACAGCGAGCCCCGCAACATCCTCGAAAAGATTGTCTGGGAAAAAGACCGGGAAATCGAGTCGGCCCGTCAGCGCATGCCGCTGGCGCAGCTGAAGGCTCGGGTCGCTGAGCTGCCAGCACCCCGGGACTTTCTTGGCGCCCTGCGAGCGGCGCCGGTGATGCCGGCGGTGATTGCCGAGGTGAAAAAGGCCAGTCCCAGCAAAGGGGTCATCCGCGAAGACTTTGACCCCGTGGCGATCGCGCGCGCCTATGCCGCCGGTGGTGCCAGCTGCTTGTCTGTGCTCACCGACAAGACCTTCTTTCAAGGTGGGTTTGATGTGCTGATTGCTGTGCGTGAGGCCGTCGATCTGCCCCTGCTTTGCAAAGACTTCATCCTTAGCCCTCATCAGCTGTATCAGGCCCGTGCCGCTGGCGCCGATGCTGCTCTGCTGATTGCGGCGATCCTTTCTGATCAGGATCTGGCTTACCTGCACAAAGTGGCCAAGACGCTCGATCTCACGGTGCTGGTGGAAGTGCATGACGAGCAAGAGCTCGAGCGGGTGCTGACCATCGGGGACTTCCCGCTGATTGGCATCAACAATCGGGATCTCACCAGTTTTGAGACGGATCTGGCCACCACGGAGCGTTTGATGGAGCGTTTCGGAGAGCGACTGCGCCAGCAAGGCTCTCTGCTAGTCAGCGAATCAGGTTTGTTCGCACGATCTGATCTGGATCGGGTGCAGCAAGCCGGAGCAGGAGCCGTTCTGGTGGGTGAGGCGCTGATGCGTCAGTCGGATGTGGAGGCGGGTTTGCGTCAATTGATTGAGGGTTAATGCAGTTGATTGGTGCTTAAAAAGCGCTGAATCATTCCCCAGGACCCCAGGGTTACCTTCATTCCAACGAGGATGTTGAGGATGGGGAGTAGCCCTCCACTGAGCACAGCTCCGTAGTCGCCCGTGGGCAGATTGATGCCTTCCAGAAGCAGCAAGCTGAGCACGATGAATAGCAGCACAGCGCTCTCTTCAAGCACTTCGGCGCGCATGGTCCGGTAGGCCCGCATCGCCTCTGTGGACCCACCGAAGAGAAGTACTAGTGCCAGAGCTGTGCCTCCGGCCACCCCTGCTGCAAATCCACCGCCGGGACTCAGGTGTCCCCGCACGGCCAGTTCCACGGCGATCAAGGTGTTGAGAACAGCGGCAATGCGAAACAGCATCACCACCGCTTCATCATCAGCGGGTTTCAGTTGCTCGCTGGCGACTTCGTCGTGAAGGAGCTGGTGCACTCCCATCGAGGCCAGCGTGAACACGATCACTTCCCCCACCGTGTCGTACAGCCTCAGATCCAGAACAATTGGGGTCACCACATTGGGAACGCCGAATTGATCCACTAGCGCTGTGGCTGACAGGGGACCCGGCACCACCTGGTTCATCCCTTCGACCAGCCCGCATCCGGCGTTAACCAGCGTGACCACGAAGCCGATCAGCGCGAGGAGTGGCAACAAGAAGCGAATCATCGGTTTGTCAGCGAGGGATCCAAAACAAGATTCATGGCCTTTGCCGTTGCTGGGTCCTGGGTCATCAGTGCATCCAGCAGGGATCGGTGGCGCAGCCGAACGCTGGGGGGCTCGTGCGCGTTGCAGATCCAGGCGGCATGCAGATCTCCGCTGTCAGCGGCTGGCGCTGTGTCGACCAGCTCGAGTTGCAGTCCCACGGTTGTCAGCAAGCGTTTGAGTTGTTCCTCCCGCTCCAGTGGCATCGGCGCCTGCGGATCCTGCAGGAGTCGGAATGTGGTGGTGTGTTTGATGGCCACCGCGTACAGCAGGGTGGACAGCAAGGTGCCGACGAGGGCTTCGGTGAGCGCCACATCCACAGCGCCGTAGGTGGCGAACAACAGCGAGGCGAAGCCCCCGAGAGCGCTGCGCAGCACCAGGGCTTTCCAGGGGGCGTCACAGCGCACCAGTGCCAGGCCGATCAGGGGGATGCCCAACAGAGGGGGCAAGACATAGGTCGGCGTCATCGGATCGCCTCCTCATGCAGAACGCCGGTTTGTGGATCCGTGGCTTGGTCTGCTGCCAGTCGGCTGAGCACGATGCTGAAGGTGGAGTTCCACAGCACCAGGCTGATCAGGCTGAGCAGCAGCAACGGCCATTCGCGACTGCGGAGCAGCAGTAGTCCGCTCACGATCAACAGCGATCCGATCGTGTCGGCGACCGTGAGCGCATGCAGTCGAAAAAAGATCGATCGCAGCAGCAGCAGCGGCAGCGTTCCCCAGAACCACAGGAGAATGCCGACGCCAATCAGGCCCCAGGCCAAGGTTGGCAAGACAGGGGTTGAGAGCAGGGTGTTCATGGTGCGTCTCCTGCCCAACGCGCCAAGAGCACGAGGCCGGCATCACCACTGATCAAGGTCACCACGGCGACCAGGCCCAGCATCCAGTCGTCTCGGATCACGGACAACACAAGAAGAATCATGGGCAGTCGTACCGACAGGCTTCCCAGGCAGGCGATCCGCGACATGCGGCAACTTGTCCGGATTAGGGCCAGCGTGGCCAGCAGTGCTGCCACCTCCATCAGGTCGAGGGCAAGGTCTGCGGCAGTCATGGCAGTTTCTCCAAGTGAGTTCGCACGGACTCGCGGCTGGTCTTCAGCACGAGTGTTTTGGGCGTGAAGGAGACCATCACCAGCCAGCTGAATCTCAGCATTGGATCGCGCCCGGCCCATGGAGGCCATGGGTCGTCCTGCACATCCGGCCGGCTCTGCAGTCCTTGGAACGGGAGTGAAAGCCCTTCCTTGAGGCCTTGAACCATTGTTGTCGGAACCATCCGCAGCATGGCGATCAGGTTGCTGCGATTGGTTTTGCGCTGGTTCAACGGCGGCAGCAGCAGGGCTAGGGCCAGGCCGATCAATACGTTGAGAACGCTCAGGCTGGAGCTGAGCAGCAGCCAAGTCGCCAGGATTGCGGCGATCTGAAGGGGGCTGGCGGATCGCTTCATGGCAGGGCGGCTCCCATCACAAACGTGTTGTTGATCACTGTCCCCAGCAGCAAGGTGACCCCTGTGGCCACGACGATGGCTTTGAAGTTCTCCAGGTCTGGAGGCGTCCAGCCGCGCAGTGATGGACGCACCATGCGTTCACCGAGCACCGCCAGACCAAGCACCAGGGCAATTTTCAACAGGGGCATTCCACGCAATCCGAGCGGTTGATTCAGCACTGCAGCGAGCACGTATAACGATCCGCACAGCAACCAGATGCCGGTGAGTGGAATGGCGCTGACCTCACGGGGTCGGGTTGCTGCGGGTGCTGGTTGGTTTGACCAGTGATCCGGTAACAGTTTCACCAGCACCAGCGCTGTGATCAGTCCGAGCCAGCCCACCACAGCGGCGATCGGTGGTGGCAACGCTTCGACCAGGGCTTCCTTGGCGCCGTAGCCAAGACTGATGGGTAGACCGATCAGAGACAGGCCTGCCAGCAGCATGGGCCAACCGATTCGGCCTGGGATGGCCTGTTGTTGAAGCGATCGAATCGATCGCGTCGGCAGTCCCCCCACGCCGAGAAACAGCGCGGCTTTGCCGAGACCATGGGCCAGGGCATACAGGCCAGCCGCCGCTGGAAGCAGAAGCGCGAAACCCATCTGCGACACCGTGCTCCAGGCCAGCAGGCGTTTGATGTCGTCTTGCACCAAGGCCCCGATGCCGCCAATCACCACGCTCAGCAGGCCAAGAATCAGCATCAGTTGTGCGGCCTGTCCATTGATCAGGCCCAATCGGCTCAGGGGGGCGATGCCTGCGGTCACCACACTTCCAGACAGCAGCGCAGACATGTCTGCGGAGATGGCGGCATGGGTTTTGGGCAGCCAAAACCCCGGCAGGAAGGCTTCGGATTTGATCAGCAAACCCACCACCATCAACACGATGGCGACACCCGGAGCTCCCGCCGCAGCGCCGACGGCAAAGGATCCCGAGGCGGCGTAGACGATTAGCACTCCCAGGAGGAACAGTTGCATCGCTAGGTCGCCAAGCAGCAGGTAGCGGAACGCGACCCAGAGGCTGGCTCGATGCCTGAGATCCACCATCAGCAGGAAACTGACGATCGAGATCAGCTCAATCGCTACGTAGATGCTGACCAGATCGGCTGCGAGATAAATCGAGTTGAGGGCCCCGTGCAGCACCAGCAGCAACACCACGCGCAGGTGACGGCGGTGTTGCTGGCTGTCTTGCAAAGCGATGGCCAGCAGCACCAGCGCATTCAGCAGCACAAAAGGCAGTTGCGCTGTGTCGAGCTGCAGCGTGACGGCTGGGTTAACACTGATGGTGAGTGGCAGCAGGGAGGCCTGGGGCCCCAGAAAACAACCGGCGACCACAAGGCTCAGGGTGGGGATCGCCAACAACAACCCACGCCCCAGCTTGGGCAGCAGTGCGGCCAGAAAAGCCGCGATGGCTGGAAGCAGCAGCCATCCAAGAGTGAGGCTGGCGGCTGTCATGGCCCTGTGATCTCACGATCGAAGTCATCGACGCGCAGCAGTGGATGCTCCCGGGCCATATGGCGGAGCAGCACCAGTGCCAGAGCTTCCACTGAAAAGCCGATCACGATCGCCGTGAGAATCACTCCCTGGGGAAAGGGATCGGCGATGAAGGATGAGACGTCGTTTTGATCGCTGACGATCGGCGGCACCAGCCCGGTGCGTGAGGCCACCAGGATGAACAGAGTGATCACCCCGGTGGCGGCCACATCGATCGAAAAAAGTTTGGACAGCAGGCTCTGCCGCAGTGCAAACCCCCCCAGACCAATCAGACAGGTGATCAGTGCCGCTCCGATCGGGGCGATGGGTGACAGTTCCATTACCGTCTCCTCGGCGACACGATCGTATGGCACCGCTCGATCAGGCCACGATCGCGATCACTTCGCCGATCAGGCTTTCCACGGGTACAGGGCCGAAGTGCCGGCTGTCGGTGCTTGCCTCTGGATTGTCACCGCGGAGATCCAGCTGCTGATCCGTGCGTTCATACAGGCGTTTGGTGATGACAAGATCGGGCTGGCCGGGATGTCTGCAGACCACGACCGATCCGGTCTGGGGAAGTGCCTGGCCCAGGCGATGCGGCTTCACCAGCAGTCGCTGACCTGGTTTCAGCGCTGGGAGCATCGAGGGTCCCTGTACTTCAAACAGGCGGCGACGTCCCAAAAAAAACAGCAGCAGATCCATAGGACCTGCTGCTGGGAGTGATCGATTCACCTTGAAAGGTGAGTTGTTGAGGATGCGGTCACCCACGCATCGTTGCGGCCTTTGGACTGCCAGAACATGCCGTGGATTTTCTGGACCGAAGCCATCAGCTCTTCCGCCTTGGCCTGATCGATGTTCACCTTGCAGGCACTGCAGAGCTTGGCTGCTTTCCAGAAGGTGTCGAGCAGATCGGGGAAGGTGGCGAGGTGCTCAGGCTTGAAGTAATCGGTCCAGAGGATCATCAGCTCCTTCTTGGCCTTGGTGGCTTCTTCTTCCTTGATCGCGACGTAACGCGAGAAGGTGTTGTTGTAGGTCGCCAGAGCAGCGGCATCACCCGCTGCTGGAGCCTCCATGCCTTTGAGTTTCTTGGTCATGGACAGCACGGCTTCCGCTGCCACACGAGCGGAAGCCGGGTCATAGACGCCGCAAGGGCCGTCGCAGTGAGCTTGAACTGCCTCAGCAGGCAGGGCTTGGAAGAGGGCTGAAAGTGCCGAGCGGAACATTCGGATGGGTCGTCAACTGCCGTGATCACACCCTAACCGGCGCTCAAGACTTGATGTCCAGCAGCTCGACGTCAAAGATCAAGGTGGCATTGGGGGGAATCACACCACCGGCACCGCGTGCGCCGTAGCCGAGGTCCGGGGGAATTACCAGCTTGCGCTTTCCACCCACTTTCATGCCCTGGACACCTTCGTCCCAGCCTTTGATCACGCGGCCAGCGCCCAGAGGGAAGCTGAAGGGCTTGCCACGGTCGTAGCTGGCATCGAATTGGGTGCCGTCTTCCAGGGTGCCGCGGTAGTGCACCACGACGGTCTGACCGGCGGTGGCTTCAGCGCCATCGCCGACTTCGATGTCTGTAATGCGCAGGCCACTGGCCGTGAGTTGCGACTTCTCAGACTTCATGGGGCCGCCGAGCGCGGAGGCATCGGCCTGGTTGGAGTCGGGAGCCATGGCGAAAAGAGTGGGGTTGGTTTCTTCAGGATCCAGCTCCATGGGGCTGGAGCTGGTGGTGAGATCGGCGGTCTGGACCGCTGCCGATTGCGCGGCGGGTGCCGGTGCAGCGGCCACCACGGTGGAGGGAGCCACGATCTGGCTCACCAGGGCCACCACCAGGCAAGCAATGCAGACGGCGGAACTGATCAGGATGTCGCGCACGGAGGGTCTGTTCGTTCGGCGCGATTCTGGCAGGTTCATTCCTGACGCTCCCGTTGGCGCAGTTGCTGCTCGAGCCGGTCGATCCGGCCACGCAGTTCGTCGAGTTCCTTCTGGCTGGCCAGCCCGAGATCCTGGAGAAGATTGTCGCGGTTGCGCTCCAGGTTGCGCCCCATCTGCTGCTCAAGCTCAGGGGTTTCCCCGCGCAGTGCTTTTAAGACGTCATCGACGAGAGCTGAGGCATGGGTAGCGTCCAGGCGACCGCTGCTGACCCACTCCTGGGTGACATCGCGCAGGCGATCGGCCACCAGCGTGGTGGTTCCCAGGCCGCGGAGCAGCAGCTGTTGCAAGGGATTGGCGGTCTCCATCGCGGATCGCGGTTCTGTCTGAGTTCAGGATGACGGGATCCGATGGGGCTGACCATGGGCAATGACCGATCCCTGTTGCTGCATGGGCTTGCCGGGGGTGTGCTGTCGGGCCTCGGTCTGTGCTGGTCAGGGCCCTGGTGGATGCTGCCTGCTCTGGCGCTGCTCTGGTCATCGGCCCGGTCGCCATGGGCCGCAGCGCTCTGGGGTGCATCAGCCATTGCCATCAGCCATTGCTGGCTGCTGGCGCTCCATCCCCTCACCTGGTTGGGTGTGCCGGCTCTGCTCAGCCTTCCTTTGGCGATGGCGGTGTGGCTGATCTGCGCTCTGGCTGCTGCCGTGCTGACAGCGGCCTGGAGTGTTGTCGGCCGTTGCCTGCCATCCCCAGGCACCCTCCCGCATGCCCTGGTTCTGTCGCTGATCTGGGGACTGACGGAAACTCTGCTGGCCCGGGAACCGCTCTTCTGGATCGGTGTTGGCGGCAGCGTGCTGCCTGGAGACCCCTGGTTGGCCGGTCTGTCCCGCTGGGTGGGTGCCGGAGGCCTGGCGGCGGTGCAGTTACTGCTGGGATGGGGGCTCTGGAAGCTCTGGCTGTTGTCCAGGACGGACACCGGCTTCTCGTGGCGTTGGTCTGGCCTGGCGGCGCTGGCTCTGGCGGTGGTGCATGCCTTCGGGGCGCTGGCGCTCTACGGCGGAGCCCCTGGCCAGAGTTCGGGTGATGTCATGTCTCTGGCTTTGTGGCAGCCAGCGATTCCCACGCGCGAGAAATTCAGTGATCGCCGCCAGGCCGAGCTCCCTGGGCGCTTTGATGCGGTCGAGGCTCGCGCGCAGCGGGATGGTGCGCAGCTGCTGCTTGCGCCAGAAGGAACGCTGCCCCTGGATCGCCGTCGGTTCGACGACAACGCGTTGCCCGTGATCAGCGGCGGTTTTCGTTGGGTGGCCGGTCAGCAACGCAGTGCACTGCTTCTGCTCGATCCTCAGGCTTTCGGTCCACCCAACGCGATCGACAAGCATCGGTTGGTTCCCTTGGGGGAATGGTTTCCCGCATGGCCTGGACTCAGCGGACTCTCTGCTGTCGGTGGGCTGGAAGCGGGGTCGGCTTCGCGGCTGTGGCCTTGGGGTGGTCCTCCTGCAGCGGTGGCCATCTGCTACGAGATCAGCAACGGCACGGCCCTGGCCCGAGCAGTCGCGGACGGGGGGCAGTGGATTCTGGCCGCGGCCAACCTGGATCCCTATCCACAGCTGCTGCAGCATCAATTCCTGGCCCTGGCGGGGTTGCGCAGTCTGGAAACCGCCCGACCGCTGGCGTCCGTGGCCAACACCGGGCCCACGGCCATGTTCAACGCCCAAGGGCAGATCACAGACTCCCTGGCTCCGATGCGTCCTGGGTTGCTTCAGGCTGCGTTGCAACCCACCGATGGTTTCACGTTGTATGTGCGCTGGCGGGAGAGGCCGCTCTGGTGGGCGCTGCTGGCTGCCGTGCTGGCGTTGTTTAAAACGAGCTCTGGATCAGGCCTCCCCCCAGCACTGCCTCGCCGTCGTAGAACACTGCCGCCTGACCGGGTGTGATCGAGAACTGCTCCTCCGTAAAGGTGAGTCGGCAGCGATGGGGCCGACCTCCGTCGCGATCTGTCTCGGTGGCATCGATGCAGGTGAGCTGAGCCGTCACGGGTGCGCTGCGGTAGCGCACCTGCACCTCCACCTCAAGGCTTTGGCCTGGTTCGGGGGGGGCTATCGAGATCCAGTTGACGGCACCCACCTCACAGCCGTTGCGACCGGCTTCAGCGCGAGGGGCCACGATGACCCGATTCATCGCTGCATCCAGACGGATGACATGCAGCGGTTCGCTCCAGGCCACGCCGAGTCCCTTGCGCTGACCGATGGTGAAGTGTTCGATCCCATCGTGTTCACCCACGACGGTGCCGTCCTGCAGCACGATCTCCCCCTGGCGTGGCGGCAAGTAGGCATCCAGGAAAGCCCGCATCGAGCCGTGGTGATCGGCCAGGCAAAGGTCCTGGCTTTCGGGTTTTTCAGCGGTGCGCAGACCATGGCGTCCCGCTTCGAGGCGGGTGTCGGGCTTAGTGAGTTCCCCGAGGGGAAACACCACGCGGGAGAGCACGTCCTGGTTCAGGTCGTAGAGGAAGTAGCTCTGGTCTTTGCGGGTGTCGAGGCCACGCAGCAGCTTCCAACGCCCACTGCTTTCATCCAGTCGGATTCGGGCGTAATGGCCGGTGGCCACGCGTTCCAGCCCCCGTTCATGGCGTGCCCAATCGAGCATGGGGCCGAACTTCACCGCCCGATTGCAACGCGAACAGGGCAGGGGGGTGATGCCGGCTTGGTAGCCCTCGATCAGGCCGTCCACGATCTCGCGCACGAAGGTGTCGCGTGAGTCGACGACGTGATGGGGAACGCCCAGCTGCTCACAGATGCCAGCGGCATCCACCAGCCCCTCCGCACAGCAGGCACCCTTGCCGCTCATCAACCACAGCGTGACCCCTTCCACTTCCCAGCCGGCTTCCACGAGCAACGCGGCTGTGAGGGAGCTGTCCACACCACCGGACAAGCCCACGGCCACCCGATGTTCACCGGGCCAGGCCTGCAGGCGTTCCAAAGCCTGTGCTCCGGCGGTGGTGGCAGCAAGGCTGGATGACGCGGCCGTCATGGAGCTTCGGGCGTGAACGGGCTTCTCTTTCCATAGTGAGGTCCCATGGGACCTGGCAGTGCTCTGGCCACCCGCCGATGCCGATCATCTCCTGGTCAGCGCCGACCAGATGCTGACGCTGGAGCAGCAATGGTTGGCCAGTGGTCTCCCCGTGGCCGCCTTGATGGAAACCGTCGGTCAGGGCATGGCCGACTGGTGTCTGCAACGACCGGACCGGTTGCAACACGGCGTGCTGGTGCTGGTCGGGCCTGGTCACAACGGTGGTGATGGATTGGTGCTGGGCCGCAAGCTCTTGGAAGCTGGCGTTGCCGTGCGTGTCTGGGCACCGATGCCCCTGCGGCAATCGCTCACGCAGGAGCATTGGCGCCACCTTGTGTGGCTTGGCGTGTCGCCGTTGACGTCTGCGCCTGCGCCAGGGGATTCAGCTCTCTGGATCGACGCCTTGTTCGGTCTCGGGCAGAAGCGGCCCTTGCCATCGGATCTGGCTGATCTTCTGCAGCGCCGCCACCGGCAGGCTCCGGGACGGCTGATCAGCCTTGATCTTCCTGCTGGACTGCACTCCGACTCCGGCTGTCCCATGGAGGGAGGGGCAGCCAGGGCTTCCGACACCCTGTGCGTCGGCCTGATCAAGCGCGGCCTTGTCCAGGATTCAGCGTTGGACTTTGTCGGTGCCTTGCATCGCATCGATCCCGGTGTGCCGCCGCGGCTGTGTGCGGCATTGCCGGCACCGCTGATGCGGCGGCTGACGCCCGATGACCTGACGACACTCCCCAGGCCTGTTCAGTCGCTGGCGGCCATGAAATATCAGCGGGGAAGGCTGTTGCTCATTGCCGGAAGCGATCGCTATCGGGGCGCCGCCTTGCTCGCGCTGCAGGGTGCACTGGCGAGTGGCGCCGGCAGTGTTGAAGCCTGCGTTCCCGCTGCGGTGGCCGATCAGCTCTGGCAGCTGGCTCCGGAGGTGGTGCTGGATGGGGCGCTTGGCTCTGACGCTGCTGGTGCATTGGTCTGGGGCTCCGCCGTCGAGGCCCGGGATTGGTCACGGTTGGATGCGCTGCTGATCGGGCCAGGCTGGGGTCGAATCGAAGCCCCCTGGGACCCCTGGGCGGAGCCGCTGTTGGGCTTCAAGGGATTGCTGGTGATCGATGCGGACGGTCTCAATCAGCTGGCGAGCTCGAGCGAGGGTTGGCGCTGGTTGTTGAAGCGTTCAGGCCCCACCTGGCTCACCCCCCATGGCGGTGAATTTGATCGCCTGTTCCCCGACTGCCACGGGGAGATGCCGCATGAGCGAGCTTTCGCCGCCGCTCAGCGCTCAGGGGTTGTGGTGTTGTTGAAGGGCGCGCACAGTGTTGTGGCAGCTCCATCCGGTGAGGTGTGGCAGTTGACCGGGACGGACCCTGCGGCGGCTCGCACTGGGTTTGGCGACCTGCTGGCGGGGCATGCCGCTGGGTGGGGTGCTCGCTGTCTGGCGGCGGCGGGATCCGTTGATGCCGCTGATCTGGCGGCTTCGGCGTTGATGCATGCTCAGTCAGCCAAGCGTTGTGATCAGGGCAGCAGCGCTGGAGCTGTGGCGTCACAGCTGACTGCGATGACGCGAAAAATGATGCGTTTTTGACAGAAAACGAGAGCAATGTTCATGTTTCAGGATTTTTGCTGTGATTTCTGGGGTTTTGTGTCGTTTTCAACGCATGAATCTGAAGGGTTGCTGAAAACACATCGCTGAACGGGAAATTCATAGGACAGTCGCTTCACAGCAGACACGCATCCCCATGGTCTCAGCGGCAGCAGGGGTTTCTGAAACCCAAAGACGGCGAAGTAGCGATCCGATCAGTTGGTATCTCGCCACGATTGGACGGATTCCTCTTCTCACTCCCGCTGAGGAGATTGAGCTGGGCAATCAGGTTCAGAAGTTGATGCAGCTCACAGAAGACGGAACGATTGCGTCAGATAGCGAAACTTTCACAGGCCCCCAACGACGCTTGATTCGTGTCGGTTTGCGTGCCAAGCAGCGCATGATGAAAGCCAATCTCAGGCTTGTTGTCAGCGTCGCAAAGAAGTATCAAGGCAAAGGACTTGAACTCCTTGATTTGATCCAGGAGGGATCTCTTGGCCTGGAACGTGCGGTGGAGAAATTTGATCCAACCCGCGGTTACAAGTTTTCCACCTATGCCTTCTGGTGGATTCGCCAAAGCATGACGCGCGCGATTGCATGTCAGTCACGCACGATTCGATTGCCGGTTCACCTGAGCGAACGCCTTACAACAATCCGCAAAGTCAGTCTGGATCTAGCCCACAAACTGGGTGCCATGCCCAGCCGCATCGAGATCGCGGAAGCGATGGACATGCCAGTGGAGGAGCTCGATTCCCTGCTGCGCCAGGCGCTCACCACCAGCAGCCTGGATGCGCCCGTCAATGGTGAGGAGGGTCGCAGTTTTCTGGGTGATCTGATCGCCGACTCCTCGCTCGGAGAGCCTCTAGACAAGGTGGAGCAACGGATCCATCACGAGCAGCTGGGCCGCTGGATGAGTCATCTCAGCGAACAGGAGCAGCACGTGCTCACGCTGCGATTCGGTCTCAATGGCCATGAGCGCCACACCCTTGCGGAGATCGGCCGTTTGCTGGAGGTGTCCCGTGAGCGTGTGCGTCAGGTTGAGCTGAAGGCGCTGCGCAAGCTCCGGAATCTCACCCGTCGCGTCGCTCCGAGCTTCTGATCCTCCAGACTCCCGGGGCTGACATGAACCGTTGAAGCCCCCGCTCGTCTACCACGAGGCCTACAGCGCGCCGCTTCCCAGCACCCATCGTTTTCCGATGGCCAAGTTCAGGCAGCTGGAGGGCTGTCTGCGCGATATGGGTCTGGCCAGTGATGGACAGATCCATCGACCGCTGCCCGTGCCCCGCCGCTGGCTGGAACTGGTTCATCCGCGTGGCTATCACCAGGCCTTTGCTCGCGACCAGTTGGACCGTCAGGCGCAACGCCGCATTGGTCTGCCCGCCACAACGCCACTGGTGCAACGCACTTGGCTTGCCGTAGGTGGGACCCTGCTCACGGCCCGTCTGGCTCTCCAGCATGGTGTGGCCTGCCATTTGGCCGGTGGTACCCACCATGCCTTCCCCGATTTCGGCAGTGGGTTCTGCATCTTCAATGACCTGGCAATTACGGCACGGGTGCTGCTGGAGCAAGAGGGGTTGCAGCGCCTGCTGGTGGTGGACCTTGACGTTCACCAGGGCGATGCCACTGCGCTGATCTTTCAGGGCGATGCTCGGGTGTTCACCTTTTCAGCCCATGCAGCATCCAATTTTCCGGCGCGCAAACAGGTGAGTGATTTGGATCTGCCTTTCCAGGATGGGGTGGGGGATCAGGACTATCTCTCCCAGGTGGGTGAGTGCCTCCCTGCACTTCTGGAGAGATTGCAGCCTCAGCTTGTGCTTTACAACGCTGGTGTCGATCCTCATCAGGAGGATCGGCTGGGTCGCCTCTGCCTCACAGACTTGGGCCTGTTGCAGCGCGATCATCTGGTGCTGGACGCCTGTCTGCGCCGGGGCATTCCGATTGCCACCGTGATCGGTGGGGGCTACGACACGATGACGCCTCTGGTGAAGCGTCATGCTCTGGTGTTTCGTGCGGCGTCCGATCAGGCCCGTTTGCACGGGCTCTGAGGCGCGCCAGGGCTCAGTCTTCCGCCCAGATGTATTTGGTCAGTTCCGAGCCGTCGGGCTCGGGTGCACTCAGGGCGAAGTCCACGCAGTCCTGCACTTCGGCATCGATTTCCTTCTCGATCGCCCGCAGATCGTCGGCGCTGACCAGGCCCGCACCCACGAGATCACGCTCCAACGCTTTGAGTGGGTCGCGCTTGGCCCAGAACTGTTTTTCCTCTTCCGCACGCAGTTCATCGGGATCCGCGAGGGAGTGGCCGCGGAAGCGGTAGGTGAGGCACTCCAGCACGGTGGGACCTTCACCGGCGCGAGCGCGCTCGATCGCCCGTTGCGCCGCAGCGCGCACCGCAAGCACATCCATGCCGTCGACTTCTTCGCCCGCCATGCCGAACGCACCGGCCTTGCGCCAAATCTCAGGGTCACTGGTGGCTCGGTCGTGGGCCATGCCGATGGCCCACTTGTTGTTCTCCACCACGAAAATGATTGGCAGCTTCCAGAGCTGCGCCATGTTCAAGCATTCGAAGAATTGACCGTTATTGCAGGTGCCATCCCCGAAGAAGGCCGCGGTTACGGCATTGCTGGTGGAGTCGCCCAGGGCGTCTCGCTTGTAGCGGCTGGTGAAGGCTGAGCCGAGGGCAACGGGAATGCCTTCGCCAATAAAGGCATATCCTCCGAGCAGGTGATGCTCCTTGGAGAACAGGTGCATCGAGCCGCCTCGGCCCTTGCTGCACCCCGTCGCTTTGCCGAACAGCTCACTCATCACCTCACGGGCGGGCACGCCAGCGCTGAGGGCGTGTACGTGATCGCGATAGGTGCTGCAGAACCAGTCGTGTTGACGTTTCATCGCGCCAATCACGCCGGTGCTCACGGCTTCCTGTCCGTTGTAAAGGTGCACGAACCCAAACATTTTGCCGCGGTAGTACATCTCCGCGCACTTGTCTTCGAAACGCCGACCCAGGGTCATGTCGCGATAAAGGGCCAGACCCGTGTCCCGATCCACGCTGGCCCGTTGGGAGGTGACCAGGGTCGAGAGCCGTTCCGCATGCGCTCCGAGCAGCGATGTTCCTGCCGCTGCGGCGCTTTGTGCATCCGTGCCCATTGCGATGTCCTGGCCCATGGCACCACCTGTTTGACCACTGACTTTAAGGGTCGATGGCGGATCAATGGGCAAAATCCCTGACTCTGCCTACAGTCTGCTGCCAATGGCTGCGCTGCTGGTGGACCTTCCCATCGACCATTTCCGTTTGTTGGGAGTCAGTCCGGCTGCGGAGCCCGAGGCTGTGCTTCGAACGCTTCAACTGCGGTTGGATCGATGTCCTGACCAGGGATTCACCCATGAAGCTCTAAGCCAGCGCGCTGAGCTCCTGCGCCTGTCAGCGGATCTGCTCACCGACACGGTTCGGCGGCGTGACTATGAAGCGGCGTTGATGGAGTTGGGCCAGGACCATCCCGGAGAGACGGCTGGGCTCGAGCTGGCGTTCAACAGAGAGGTTGCTGGATTGATCCTGTTGTGGGAGGCCAATGCGCCCCACGAGGCGTTCCAGCTCGCCCGACAGGCCCTGCAACCGCCTCAAGCGCCAGCGCTGGGGAGCGGTCGTGAATCGGATCTGTCGTTGCTGGCTGCTCTGGCCTGTCGCGATGCCGCCCGTCAGGACCAGGAGCAACGCCGCTACGAGTCGGCGGCCAATCTGCTGCAGGACGGCGAGCAGCTGCTGCAGCGTATGGGCAAGTTGCCGGATCAGCGGCTTGCGCTGGAGACCGATCTGTCTCAGCTGCTCCCCTTTCGGATTCTGGATCTGCTCAGTCGGGATCTGGCTGAACAATCCGCGCGCCGTGAGGGTCTGGCGATGTTGGAGGAGTTCATCCGCGCCCGTGGAGGACTGGAGGGCAGTGGCCTGGACGGTCTGGCGGCAACGGAGCTGCCTGCAGGCATGGATCAGGGAGCCTTCGAGCTGTTTTTCCAGCAGATCCGCCGGTTTCTGACCGTTCAGGAGCAGGTGGACCTTTACGGCAGGCTGCAGCAGGCCGGCTCCGTCGATGCGTCCTTCCTTGCGGCGATGGCTCTTGCGGCTGCAGGCTTCACCCAGCGCAAGCCGGAACGCATTCAGGACGCCCGTCAGCGTCTGCAGGAGCTGGTGCTTGACGGACTCGACACCAAGCCGCTGCTGGGCTGCCTTGATCTTCTGCTTGGTGATGTGGATCAGGCCGAGCGCCATTTCGCCGCCAGCACCGATCCCGAGTTGCAGGCCTGGATGCTGGATCATCCCGGCGACACCCTGGCTTCGCTCTGTGAGTACTGCCGCACCTGGCTGGCACGGGATGTGCTGCCCGGCTATCGCGATGTGGACGCGGAGGCGGTCGACCTGGAGACCTGGTTCGCCGATCGCGATGTGCAGGCTTTTGTGGAGCGTCTTGAGCGCCAGCAAACCCGTCAGGACCTGACCAAGACCGAAGACAACAAGTGGCTTCTGGGAGATGGGTTGCCGTTGCCGCTCGATCCCGAAGGAACACTGCCTCTGTCTTTGACGGATCCAGCTGCGCCACCGCGTCCGGATGGGGACGCATCTGATGGCGGCGGTGAAGGTGAAACGGCGTCTGGGAGCTTCCAATGGCCGTCCTTCCCGCGCCCATCCCTGCCTGCATTGGCCTGGCCTGAGCTGCCACGGCCGGGGCGTGCGGTCTGGATCGGCTCCGGTGCCTTTGTGGCACTGGTGCTGGTGATCGGTGGCTTCAGCCTGGTGGGTCTGCGTCGCGATGCGGATCAGACCATCGCGCCGGATGAGGTCGCGACACCATCTCTGGATGAAACTCCTGCAGCGGAAAAACCGGAGGAGGCGCCGCAGCCGGAGCCTGTGATCACGGCTGCTCCTGCGCAAGCTGGCGATCCATCCCTGCGGGCGGAGACGCCCTCCAAAGAGGAGCTCGAAGCCTTGTTGCAGACCTGGCTCGACAGCAAATCCACGGTGCTCAGCGGTGATGGTTCAGCCGCTGAGTTGCTGGAACCGATTGCTCGGGCTGGCTTGATCACCCAGGTGAAGCGTCAGCGCGCAGCCGACCAGGCGGCAAGTGTCACCCAGAAGGTGGAGGCGACCGTTGATTTCATGCGCGTGGTCAGTCGTAGTCCCAAGCGCATCGAGCTGCGGGCTGATGTTGATTACCGCGATGAAACCCTCAATGCAGCGGGTGCTGTGGTGAAACGCACCCAACAGCAATCGCTCAAGCGCACCTACATCCTTGGCCGGGTCGATGGCCGCTGGCTTCTGCTCGACTTCAGGCCCGGTTGAGCTGCGGGATCCAGCCCCCTCGGCCCGGCCACTTTTACGATCGGTGATCTGAAACCGATCCCCTGACGATGTTCGACGAGCTGTCAGCCCGCTTTGAAGACGCCGTCAAGGGCCTGAAAGGTGAAGACAAAATCAGCGATACCAATGTTGAGGGGGCGCTGAAGGAGGTTCGTCGGGCGCTGCTGGAAGCCGATGTGAGCCTTCCTGTGGTGAAGGATTTCGTGGCTGAGGTCCGCGAGAATGCCGTGGGTGCCGAGGTGGTGCGCGGTGTCAGCCCCGACCAGAAGTTCATCCAGGTGGTGCATGAACAGCTGGTGGAGGTCATGGGGGGCAACAACGCGCCTCTGGCCAAGGCCGCTGAAGCCCCCACCGTCGTGTTGATGGCTGGCCTCCAGGGCGCTGGTAAAACCACCGCGACGGCCAAGCTGGGTCTGCATCTGAAGGATCAGGGCCGCCGCGCCCTGATGGTGGGTGCCGACGTGTACCGTCCAGCTGCCATCGAGCAGCTGAAAACGCTCGGTGCTCAGATTGATGTGGAGGTGTTCAGCCTCGGTGCTGAGGCCAAGCCTGAAGACATTGCGGCCGCTGGTCTGGCCAAGGCGAAGGAGGAAGGCTTCGACACGCTCCTGGTCGACACCGCAGGTCGCCTCCAGATCGACACCGAGATGATGGAGGAGATGGTGCGGATCCGCACCGCTGTGCAGCCCGATGAGGTGCTGTTGGTGGTGGATTCGATGATCGGCCAGGAAGCGGCCGAACTCACCCGGGCTTTCCATGACCAGGTGGGCATCACCGGAGCCGTGCTCACCAAGCTTGATGGTGATTCTCGTGGCGGTGCCGCCCTCTCGATCCGCAAGGTGAGCGGTCAGCCGATCAAGTTCATCGGCACCGGCGAAAAGGTGGAGGCATTGCAGCCCTTCCACCCGGAACGGATGGCCAGCCGCATCCTCGGCATGGGCGATGTGCTGACGCTGGTGGAGAAGGCCCAGAAGGAGGTGGAGCTCGCCGACGTCGAGAAGATGCAGAAAAAGCTGCAGGAGGCGACGTTTGATTTCTCCGATTTCGTGCAGCAGATGCGCTTGATCAAGCGCATGGGTTCGCTCGGCGGTCTGATGAAAATGATCCCGGGCATGAACAAGATCGATGACGGCATGCTCAAGCAGGGCGAGCAGCAGCTGAAGAAGATCGAAGCGATGATCGGCTCGATGACCCAGCAGGAGCGGGAGAATCCCGATCTGCTGGCGAGTGAGCCCTCCCGTCGTCGTCGCATTGCCAGAGGCAGCGGCCACCAGCCCGCAGATGTCGACAAGGTGCTCGCCGATTTTCAGAAGATGCGCGGCTTCATGCAGCAGATGACCAAAGGCGGCATGCCGGGCATGGGCGGTATGCCAGGGATGGGCGGTATGCCGGGAATGGGCGGTATGCCCGGCATGGGTGGGATGCCTGGAATGCCTGGTGGGATGCCAGGCGGTATGCCGGCAGGTCGTGGCGGACGCGGTGGCGGAGCGCCCCGTCGTCAGCGCCCGGTCAAGAAGAAGAAAGGCTTCGGCGACCTCTGATCAGGCGGCAGGGTAAGTTGGTTGTTTGGCGCGACTGTCAGCTGCGCCGAACTGTTCCAATCACCAGCCAGCGCCACGATGATCAAGCTCCGCCTGAAGCGGTTCGGTAAGAAGCGGGAAGCCAGCTTCCGTCTCGTGGCCTGCAACAGCACCTCGCGCCGCGACGGTCGTCCCCTGCAGGAGCTCGGGTATTACAACCCCCGCACCAAGGAGACCCGTCTGGATGCTGAGGCCCTGCGTGAGCGTCTCAGCCAGGGAGCACAGCCCACCGATGTGGTGCGCACCTTGCTCGAGAAGGGTGGTCTGATCGAAAAGACTGTCCGTTCTGCTGAGACCGTCGGCAAGGCCAAGCAGGCTGCCAAGCGCGAGGCCGATGCCAAGCAGGCCGCCAAGGAAGCTGCAGAAGCCAAAGCTGCTGCTGAAGCAGAAGCCAAGGCAGCTGCTGAAGAGCCCGCCGCCGACGAAGCCGCTGCTGAAGGCTGATCAACAGCATGTCCGAAGCCACCTCAATCGGTCGCTTCGTCTTTGATCTTCCCCATACGGAGGCAGCCCTCGCTCTGGCGGGCGGTCCCTCCTCCCAGACCCTGCGTCAACTAGAAGCCCTGACCGGGACTTCTTTGGTGATGCGGGGTCTTCAATTGGAGATCAGTGGCAGGCCCAACCAGCTCGAGCGCACGGCCGCCGTTGTGGAGCTGTTGCGCAAGTTCTGGGAAGCGGGTGAGTCGATTTCACAGGTTGATCTGCAAGCGGCCCTTCAGGCGCTCGACACGGGCCGCGACCGGGAACATGAAGCGATGGGTCAGCAGGTGCTGGCCAAGAATCAGCGCGGCAACCTGTTGCGGCCTCGCACCCTCCGTCAGAAGTCCTATGTGGAGGCGATGGAGCGCAATGATCTCACCTTCGCCCTCGGGCCTGCCGGAACCGGGAAGACATTTCTGGCCACGGTGCTGGCCGTGCGCATGTTGACCGAGCGCAAGGTGGAGCGATTGGTGCTCACCCGACCTGCGGTTGAAGCGGGGGAGCGTTTGGGATTTCTTCCGGGGGATCTTCAGCAGAAAGTGGATCCCTATCTGCGGCCCCTTTATGACGCCCTGCACATGTTGCTGGGGGCTGAAAAAACCGCCGCTTTGCTGGAGAAGGGGGTGATCGAGGTGGCGCCACTGGCCTACATGCGTGGCCGCACCTTGGCTGAATCCTTCGTGATCCTCGATGAAGCCCAGAACACCACGCCGGCTCAGATGCGCATGGTGTTGACCCGACTCGGGGAGCGTTCTCGCATGGTGGTGACCGGCGACATCACCCAGGTGGATCTGCCGTCCGGTCAGCTGAGCGGTCTGGTGGAGGCGTCTGAGGTACTGGATGGTGTGGAGGGCGTGGCGGTTTGCCGCTTGACGGCCGCGGATGTGGTGCGTCACCCCCTGGTGCAGCGGGTGGTGGAGGCCTATGCGCGCCGGGACAAAACGCATCCGCGTCGGGATGGTGCGCCTCCACGCCGTTCGATGGGGAGATCCGCACCGGGCTGAGGACCACAACCCGGCTGAAGCTGGCAGGATGAGCCCAGTGATCTGGGGCGACATGCCAGCCAGCAGCAACTTTCAAAACGCCATTCGCGAGGCGCAATCCAGCGCCCTCGTGGGGCCCAATGTGGTGAAGAAAGCCCTCCCTTACGTGGGAGGCGGAATGGTGTTGACCGCAGGAGGTGCTCTTGGGGGGATGGCCCTCCTGGCATCGGGGAGTGCGCTTTACATGCCTCTCTTCCTCGTCGCAGCCATCGGCAACCTTGTTCTGTTCTTTGTGGCGCAGAACATCGCCATGAAGGGAGATAACGGCACTGCTTTGCCGTTGTTGTCGCTCTACAGCCTCATCAGTGGTTTCACCCTGAGCGGCCTGGTGAGCTATGCCATTCAGGTGGTGGGTGCTGCCAATCCAGCCAATCCCTATGCCGGTGTTGGTGCCGTCGGTATCGCGGCCCTTGCCACGGGTGTCACCTTCGTGATTGCGTCGTTCTTCGGAAGCCGCATGAGCGACAGCGTCGGTCAGGCCCTCAGCGCTGTTGTAGGAATCGGCCTGGTGGGACTTCTGATCGCCATGGTCGGCATCGCGATCGGTGGATTCTTCATTCCTGGCCTCTACCAATCCACCAACCTGCTGATCTCCGGTTTTGGAACCGTGCTGTTTGTGGGAATGGCCTTCGTGGACTTCTACACGATGCCTCGCACATACCGGGACGATCAATACCTGGCTGGTGCTCTCAGCATGTATCTCACTTTTATCAACCTGTTCATCTTCGTTCTGCGTCTGATCATTGCCCTGAACAGCGGTGGCCGCCGCGACTGAACCCCACGCGTTGGTTTGAACGAAACACAACAAAGCCCCGGCGAAACCGGGGCTTTTTGCTGTCTGCGTTTCGAGCGATCGACATGAAAAAACCTCGGAAAGGTTCCGAGGTTGTGTGAATGCCGGTTGATCCCCATCACCCGGCCGTGCGAGAAGACTAGGCGCGTTGAAATAGAAGGTGTCTCAACTTCAGATTGGCCTAATAGTGTTGCAAATCAACGCTTCATGAAGCGAAACACCAGATCTGGTGCCGTGCTGGATCAAGTGTCCGCCACAGCCATCACGGCATCGCCAATGGCCTGTTTCTGCTGGTCGTCGTAGCCCCAGCGTTCGAGAAAGGCCAGATCGTCACCCCGGTTCTGGTTTGCGGCCTCAAGCAGCACCTCCAGCCTGTCTTTCACCCGTTGCGACTCCAGCTGGCGTAGCAGTTCCGTGCAGCGCTGATTCACCCGTTCCGAGCCAGCAGCCTGGTCGTCATCGCCGTTGCTGCGGTGATGCACCACCATGGCGGCGCTCATCGCCAGGTTCCGGGCGGTCAGATCCACCACCCCATCACCGGCTTCACGCAGTTTGAGCACCAGGGCTTCCGGCAGGCGATCCATCAGCAAGCTGTCACCAGCCAGGCTCACCACAAAAAAGCCGCGGGCTCCATCCCGACTGGCCACCAGCTCACCGATCCGGTCCGCCAGCACCTCGTCGCTGATCTCCTCCTGGTCCCACTGCTGCAGCCAGGTCGCTGTGATTTCCATGGCCTGCTGGAAGGTGGGTTGCTGGTCCGCCATAGCAGCGCAGAACGACTCCCCCAAGGCTATGGGCCGATGCCAGGGCTGCCGCGCCCTGACAGCGCAGACTGATCCCATGCAGTCATCGCCACTCCCGGAGAATCACCGCTCCGGTTTCATCGCTCTGATTGGCCGCCCCAATGTCGGCAAATCCACCCTGGTGAACCAGTTGGTGGGAGACAAGGTGGCGATCACATCTCCTGTCGCGCAGACCACGCGCAATCGTCTGCGCGCCATTCTCACGACCCCGGAAGCGCAATTGATCCTGGTGGATACCCCTGGGATTCACAAGCCGCACCATTTGCTGGGGGAACGTCTGGTGCAGAGTGCCCGCGCCGCCATCGGCGAGGTGGATCAGGTGCTGCTGCTGCTGGAGGGCCATCAGCCGCCGGGGCGTGGTGATGCCTTCATCGTCAATCTGCTGCGGCAGCAGCGTCTTCCGGTGCAGGTGGTGCTGAACAAATGGGATCTGGTGCCTGTGGATCGCAAGCCGGAGGCGGATGTGGCCTATCGCGAGTTGTTGGCAGACACCGAATGGCCCGTGCATCACTGTTCAGCGCTGGATGGTGCTGGCTGCCCCGAATTGGTGTCCGCCGTCAGTGCGTTGATGCCCGAGGGACCACGGCTCTACCCGCCCGAGATGGTCAGTGATCAGCCCGAACGGCTGTTGATGGCGGAACTGATCCGCGAGCAGGTGCTGATGCACACCCGGGAGGAGGTGCCCCACAGCGTGGCGGTGAGCATCGATCGCGTGGAAGAGGTACCGGCCCGTGGCAAGAGCAAGGCGCGCACGGCGGTGCTGGCCACCGTTCTGGTGGAGCGCAAAAGCCAGAAGGGGATCCTGATCGGCAAGGGCGGCGCCATGCTCAAAACCATCGGCCAGGGGGCCCGATTGCAGATGCAGACGTTGATCGATGGACCGGTGTATCTGGAGCTGTTCGTGAAAGTGGTGCCTGATTGGCGCAGCAAGCCGCAGCGTCTGGCCGAACTCGGTTACGCCGAGGAGAGGGTCTGAAGGGCTGCGGTCTCCTGCGAGGATGGGCGGATGGATGAAACCGCTTTCCCTCCAGCCGATCTCAAGGCTTTTCTCCAGCTGTGCGAAGGCCGTTGGATGAGCCTGCGCAGTCGCTTTGATTTCAATGGTTCCGACGAGGACTGGCATGCCAGTGATCGCGGCGAGGTGACCGTGACCTTCCGCGATCATGACGGTGCATCGGAGCTGGCGGTGCAGCCGGCTGAAGGCCCTGGCAGTGCGCTGCAGTTCACTCCGGATGGTGCTCTGGCCGTGACCTCCGCAGAGGGGTCTCGGAATGGCCGCTGGCAGTTCCGGCCCGATGCCAGTGTGGAGCTGGAACTGGGCGATGACCAGGCAGGGGCAAAGGTGCTTGAGCGCATCTGGTTCATTAAGCCGAATCTGCGTCTGCGCAGCACCACAGCGCTGGCCGCGGATGGCACGCCGCTGCAGGCGCGCTTCTGCTCCGAGATTCGGCGTGTCTCCGCTCCCCAGGCCTAATCCGGTGAGTGCGTATCGCCTGGATGTGGTGAGCCTGGCTCCGCAGGCGTTCGAGCCCTTGAAGGAGTTGGGGGTGATCGGTCGGGCCTTCGCTGCCGGTCGCGCCGAGCTTCATCTGCACAATCCCCGCGATCACGCCACCGATCGCTACCGCAAGGTCGACGATGAACCCTATGGCGGTGGTGCGGGCATGGTGCTCAAGCCCGAACCGGTGTTCGCCGCTTTCGAATCGATTCCCGTGCATCCCAGGCGGCGGGTGTTGCTGATGACGCCTCAGGGCCGACCGCTGCGCCAGTCAGATCTGCAGCGCTGGGCGGAGCAGCATGACCAGCTGGTGCTGCTGTGTGGTCACTACGAAGGCTTCGACGAACGCATCCGTTCTCTCGCCGATGAAGAGGTGTCGCTGGGGGATTTTGTGCTCACCGGTGGTGAGTTGCCAGCGATGACGATCATCAACGGTGTGGTGCGTCTGCTGCCGGGAACGGTCGGTACCGCGGCATCACTGGTGGAGGAAAGCCACAGCGATTGGCTGTTGGAGCATCCTCACTACACGCGCCCGTCTGAGTTCCGGGGGATGGCCGTGCCGGATGTGCTGCGCAGTGGAGACCATGGCGCCATCGCGCGATGGCGTCAGCAGCAACGCGAGCAGCGCACGGCTGAACGTCGACCGGATCTGCTGGAGCGCTGGAAGCAGCGCACCGATGCGGAGAATGACCCCAAAGGCACGACCTGAACGAGCGCGCGCATGACTCTCCGCATTGGCAACGGCTACGACATCCACCGCCTGGTTCAGGGGCGTCCGCTGATCCTGGGTGGTCAGCGCTTGACGCATCCCGACGGCCTTGGTCTGGATGGCCACAGTGATGCTGATGTGCTCGTGCATGCCGTCATGGATGCCTTGTTGGGAGCGCTGTCGCTTGGGGATATCGGCAAATACTTCCCCCCGAACGATCCCCAGTGGAAAGGGGCCGACAGTCTGGTGCTGCTGGAGCAGGTGGTGGCCCTGGTCAAGGACCGTGGCTGGGAGGTGGTGAATGTGGACAGCGTCGTGATCGCTGAACGCCCCAAACTCAAGCCCCACATCGAGGCCATGCGCACCGCTATTGCTGAACGCATGGGACTCGCGCCGGATCAGGTGGGGGTCAAAGCCACCACCAATGAGACCCTTGGACCTGAAGGGCGGGAGGAAGGCATCTCCTGTCACGCCGTAGCCCTGTTGAGCAAGCCATGACGCGGCTGGTGAGAGGTCTCTCTACGGTGATTGGGTTCTGCCTGGCGGTGCTGATTCTGCTTTCAGGTCCTGGCGATGGTCGCGCTGAAGCGTTGCCCGGTTTGGATGGGCATTTCGATGTTGCTGTGATCGAGCATCTGCGCATTCAGGTTCCCCGTGAGGGGCGTCAGGCCTGGCTCGAAGCCGAGCGCGGCAGCTGGGAACCCTGGCTTGCGCAACAGCAGGGGTTCGTGGGCCGAGATCTGCTCTGGGATCCCAGCAGCGAAGAAGGAACCTTGCTGATCCGCTGGAGCAGCCGGGATGCCTGGAAAGCGATCCCCGTCGAAGAGGTGGAGGCGGTTCAGCAGCGCTTTGAACGCCTGGCCCGTGAGGCCATCGGTCAAGCCGAGGGCAATCCGTTCCCCTTGGTGTTTGAAGGCGAGTTGCTGCCAGCGTGAGTGCTCCTGAGGCGCGACTGGATCTGCAACGTCGCCAGCGGCTCGGGATGGTGGAGGCCGTCTGGGGTGAGCACAAAAGTGCCGATCAGATTGTGGCCATCCTCCAGACCATGCACCACGCCGGTGAACTGGCGTTTGTGACACGTGTGGATCCGCTGAAGGCTGCGGAGGTGCAGGCCCGCTGCCCCGAGGTTCAGGTGCACGCGGCTGCTGCCTGTCTCACCCTGGGTGATCTTCCGGCAGCTGATGGCCAGCCTTTGGTGGCGGTGTTAAGCGGCGGCACCAGTGATCGCCGCGTGGCGGAGGAGGCGGCGCTGGCGTTGCGGGTGCATGGCGTCAGCACTACATCGTTCCTCGACGTGGGTGTGGCCGGGCTGCATCGCTTGCTGGCGGTGTTGCCCGATCTCGAAACGTTGCCGGTGCTGATCGCGTGCGCGGGAATGGAGGGTGCTCTGCCCACAGTGCTGGCCGGGTTGGTGCCGCAGCCTGTGATCGGTGTGCCGGTATCCGTTGGCTATGGCGTCAGCGCTGGAGGCCGTGCCGCTCTCGACGGCATGCTGGCCAGCTGCGCACCGGGTCTGAGTGTGGTGAATATCGACAATGGCTATGGCGCTGCCATGGCGGCTTTGCGCATCCTCAAAAGCAGCCCCTAGGAAGACAGCCGCTTTCAGTGCGCTGGGGGGTGAGCCTGGCCCGGCATCAACGGTTGAGCCGGCTGACTGGGATCCAGTTCAAGGGTCGCTTCCACCCACAGACGCATGGATCTGGGAAGCGTGTGTTGCTCGTAGCGCAGCAAGGCCTCCATCAGCACCGTTGAATTCACCCAGTGCGGAGATCGAGCGGCCATGCAATCCGTGCGATGTCTGCAGGATGAGGGAGCGCCTGCAAAGCAGCAAGGGGGACGGTCCAGGTTCCGGATCAGCGTGTCTGTTCAGAACTCCAGATCAGCTGCTGGGGCTGCATTTGGCTTCCAGCCGAGACAGCTCATCGCTGTGAATCGGCGGCTCTACGTTCTGCAGGATGCGCAGTAGATCGAACAGATCACGACGGTCGAGTTCACCGTTGGACTGCCACTGCATCACACGGGGATCTGGAGGTGAAGCCGCGGCAATCACAAAAAAAATCTGTCGAAACGTCCTTCAACGTATCGACAGATAGGGGTCTTGAATGGAAAGAAATTCCTTGGAATTTCAAGCACTTCTGAAGATCGAATCAGAGGTGCTGAAGGTTCGGATAGGCCGTGACCAGTTCATCAGCGCTGAGCACGTCGCCGGAGCCATCGGGCTGCCAGATCACCTCCAGAGCCATCAGGTCGCTGGAGGCGGTCGAGCCCAGGATCCGCAGCGATTCCCGCAGCTGTTCGCTGGTGTCAGCTTTCTTCAGGTTCACCGCCTGGCGGCTGGCCACCAGCACCGTCACCACGATGAATTCATTGGTGGCATCGGCATCGCCGCGGCTGCTCAGGGTCGCTGCAGAGGAGCGAACACCGCCGACGTTGGTGGTGAGTTCTTCACGCAGCTTGCTGCGCTCGGTCATTGACAGGCGATTGAAGGTGGATTCCGCTGCATTGAACGGAACGCTGCCCGATTCCACGTTGGCGTAGACCCACAGGTCGGGCTGCCGGAGCAGCGCCAGGGTGGTGTCTTGCAGGACACGCTGCAGTCCGGCGGAGCTGCTGGTGTCAGCGCTGGCCGCCAGCTGACGCAGATCTGTCTGCAGATCTTTGGCGCTGGCCAGAAGGCCGATCTGGAGCTGCAACAGCGACACCGGACCACCGGCGATTTCGCGCGGACTGTCGTAGCCGCCGATGGCGGCGCGGCCGCCGGATCCACCACCTCGCACTGCATTCACCAGAACGCCCACGATGCCCATCAGCACCAGGAAGCCCAGCAGGCCGCCACCCCCGAATCCGAAGATCGGAATGATGAAGGGAAAGCCGAATCCGCCGCCGCCGTAACCGCGGTTGTAGCCACCTCCCATGCCGCCACCGCGGTAGCCGCTGCTGCGTGGCATGGAGGGAGCGCGGAAGCTGCCCCCTCCGATGCGGCCACCACGGGCTGCTTCGCTGGGCTGGGGCATCAACACCAGCAGTCCGATCAGGAGCACTGGCACCATCAGGCCCGAAAGCCAACGGTGCAGAAGACGGCGGGTGGGGCGGTTCGGCGAATCGGCCAAAACAGCGAAAAAAGCTGATTGGATCCTAGGAACCTCCGCCTACGATGGTGACGATCTCCAGGCTGTCACCATCCTTCACAGCTTGCTCTGCCCAGCGATCGGGCGTGAGGATCAACCCGTTGAATTCCACCACCACCAGCTTGGGGTGATGGCCGAGGGCTTCGATCACTTGGTTGAGATGCGTCAGGCCTGCATCGAGGCTGCGCTGTTCGCCATTCACCTTGAGCTGCATGTGTCGGACCGGAGCGATGGAGCGGGAAGAGGGGGACGCAGCCTGGAAGGCTCAGCTCAGGAGAGCTGGTGAAGCAGGTGCCGACTGGCCTCTGCAGGGTCATCGGCCGCCATGATCGCGCTCACCACAGCGATGCGGGAGGCTCCGGCTGCGCGAACTTCCGCAATGGTGCTGGTGTCAATGCCGCCGATGGCGAACCAGGGCACCGTGGCGGCCGCATTGGCCTTGCGCACCCACTCGAGTCCTGCGGGGGTCCGCTCGGCCTTGGTGCGGGTGGCATAGACGGGTCCGACTCCGACGTAGTCGGCACCGTCGTCCTGCGCTTGGATCAATTGCTCGAGCCGGTGGGTGCTGCGACCGATCAGCTTGTCGCAACCCAACAGCGCACGCGCTTCCGCATGGGGCAGGTCTTCTTGGCCGAGATGCACGCCATCGGCGCTCACCAGCAATGCAAGATCGATGCGGTCGTTCACGATGAACAGGGCTTGGTGACTGCGGCACAGCTCGGCCAGTTGTCTGGCCTCCTGCAGCCGCAGGCGATCGTCGCCCTGCTTGCGCCGGTATTGCACCAGCGTGACGCCTGCCCGCAAAGCCGCCTCCACGCGCTTCAGCATCGCGCTGCTGTCGTCATCCGGACCCGGATCGGTAATCAGGCAGAGCTTGGCGCTCTCCAGTTGCTGACGCCGATGGTTGTGGTCGCAGGCCTCAAGGATGCGCACTTCGTGGTCGTAGAGCGCGTAACGCACCGTGGCGGCTGTGGTGGCCAGGGGGGCGTCTGTGGTGCGGGCAAACTCCTCGATCACCCGCAGGGCTTCCTGCACACGACTGGCATTGGCCTTCACCACCTGGCGGCTGTCGGTGCGTGTCTGCTGCGCCGGGTGGCTTAGGCCCGCTGCGGTGTCGGTGGCGGTGGAGCGGGCCTGCCGGTAGAGGTCCGCATGCAGTAGCCCCAGCTGCTGACGCCAATCTTTCAAGGGCACCACGAGGTCTTCGCGGTCCAGTCCGAAGCGGCACCAGTCTTCGATCACCCGCAGCCCTTCGCGCGCCCTGTCCAGGTTGGCGTCGATCAGCCTTGCAACACGTGGCTCAGTGCTGGGGGCGACAGGCATCGGTTCCATGGCACTCTGGGCAGAATCTCATGCCTGGGTCGGCGATGGAGAACGGTGGATCTGAAAGCACGATGCACGTGCTGGTGTGGGGAATCATCCTCCTGGGCAGCATCGGCGTCTTCATCGTCTGGGGGTTGTCCAACGCCTACCCCGCTGTCTCCTGAAGCCGCTCGCGTGCCTGCTGGGCATCGCGACTGATCTGAGCGCTGAGTTCTTCTAGGCCGGAGAAGCGGCACTGGCCCCGCAGTCGTTCTACGGGCTCCACCCTGAGAGTGCGCCCCACGAGTTCCCGGCGCGTATCGAGCAGATGCACTTCCACGGCGGAGGGTGAGTCGGGGTCAACGGTGGGTTGCGGTCCGAGGTTCATCACAGCTGGTATGGCCGCGTCTTCACCCTCCACCCAGGCCCAGGCCGCGTACACCCCCAGCCCAGGAAGGAACTTGCGTCCATCCACCTGAAGATTGGCGGTGGGCCAGCCGAGCTGATGGCCTAGGCCACGGCCCTGAACCACGGTTCCCTGGAACTGGTAGGCCCGCTGAAGCAGCTCGCGTGCGCTGATCAGGTCACCCTCGCCCAGGGCTTGGCGAATCCGGCTGCTGCTCATGCGGCCTCCTGGATCTTCCAGGATCGGCACCACGGTCACGCGCACGCCGACGGCTTCCGCCATTGCTTTCAAGGTTTCGGCACCGCCTTCACGGCCGCGGCCAAAGCGGAAGTTGGCCCCCACGGCGATGTGGCGTGCCTGCAGCGTCCCGATCAGCATCTCCTCCACGAAGCGGCTGGCACTCAGCTGCGCCAGCTCCCGGTTGAAGGGCACCAGCACCAGTTGCTGAATGCCCAGCGGGTCCAGCAGATGCAGTTTTTCCTCGGGCAGGTCCAGGCGCAGCCTCGGCTCGCCATGCAGCACCTCGCGCGGGTGGGGCCAGAAACTCACCACCGTGGGGATGCCGCCGGCGGGTTCGCGGCAGACGGCATCGATCACCCGCCGGTGTCCGGCATGCAGGCCGTCAAAGCTGCCCAGAGCCAGGGCGGTGGGCGTGCGGGCCTGCTGTGGCGAGCAGAGAGGGATCAACGGGCCGTGCACGGTGCGGTGGTTGATGGCAAGTTTGGACGACAGACCTCCACGCCCGCATGGCTGATCGGCTCGACTTCCAGTTGCTGGCCCTCGGCCTGCGCCGCACCGCCTGGATCCGCTTCTGGATCCAGACCGCCCTCGGTGTCGTGGTGGTCGGGGTGCTGATGTTCAACAACATCGGCGGCAGCCTCTCCCGTAATGCCGATCGGGCCGTGGGCCTGAGTCCTGGCCTGTCGCTCACCACCCTGTCGTTTTTCGTGCTGCTGTTCAGCCTCTGGCAGGGATGGCTGATCGTGCGCCTGGGTCGCGCGCTCGACAGCGGGGCGCGTCCCAGCCGCGGTGAAGCCAGTCGGTTGATCAAGCGCGGAATCTTTGCCGATCTGCTCGGCCTGGTGTTCGCGGCGGTGGGCTATCAGTCGCTCGCGGGTGCCCTGTTTGTTCAAGCGTCCCAGCAGACGCCTGGCATCGCTATTGGTGGCCAGGGGGTGGCTGAAAACCTGGCGATCACCTCGCTGGAGATGCTCTCAGTGCTGAGCAACACCCAGGTGCTGTTCGCGCACCTGATCGGTTTGCTGTTCTCGCTGTGGTTGCTGCAGCGGATCTACCGCACCCGCTGACCGTCCAGTTCCAGTTGCGGAAGGCTCCCCAAGGAGCCGCGCCAGAACAGTTCCGGTTGGATCGGGGTGAGTGACGGGGCGTTGGCTTCGATCTGCGCCACATCCGTGGGCCAGTCGCGGGGCCCATCGCCGCCGGACTCCAGGTCTTCCACCACCTCGCCGGCGAGCCAGTAGTAGGTGCGTCCCTGGGGGTCCTTGCGGGGGCTGAACTGCTCGTCGTAACGACGGATCGACAGTCGTGTCCAGCGCATCGGTCCCATGGTCTCCGCCTTGCAGGGCGGCAGGTTGAGGTTGAGCAGGAGGTTCTCCGGCCAGCCTTCCCGGAGTGCTGATTCGGCGGCATCGACGGCGATCTGCGCGGCCCCTTCGAAATCGCGCCATTTGAAGCAGGCGCTGCTCACGGCCATGGCGGGCCGACGCTCGAGCGTGCCCTCCATGGCGGCAGCCACGGTGCCGGAACAGAACACGTCGGTTCCGAGATTGGGGCCATGGTTGATGCCCGATAGCACCAGGTCCGGTGGGGCATCCAGCAGTTCGAACAGCGCCAGCTTCACGCAATCGGCTGGGGTGCCGCTGCAGGCCCAGGCGGTGATGTCGTTGCCGAACAACCGGTCAGCGCGCTCGGCTCGGATCGGTTGCTGCAGGGTGAGTCCGTGGCCGGTGGCGGAGCGCTCCTTGTCAGGACAGACCACGGTCACTTGGTGGCCGCGGCCGGCGGCAGCCAGTGCCAGGGCTTTGATGCCGTCGGCAAACACGCCGTCGTCATTGCTGATCAGGATCCTCAGCGGGGCCATCAGGGGTGCAAGAGCCGGTGGGGCGAACCTAGTCGTGACCACTGCTTACAGTCAGCTGCCGTCTTCCCAAAGCCGTGAGCGCCACCATCACCCTGCAGCAGCTCACCGATCAGCTTGACGCGCTGGAAGCTGAGGCCGCCGAAGCCATTGCGGCAGCTGCGGATGCTGAGGCGCTCGAGCAGTTGCGTGTCGGTTTGCTTGGCAAGAAGGGCCGGCTCTCCGGTGTGCTCGGTGCGATGGGCAAGCTGCCCGGCAACGAGCGTCCCCTGGTGGGACAGCGGGCGAATGTGCTCAAGACCCAGGTGCAGTCGCTGCTGGGTGACCGTCTGCAGGCGGTGAAGCAGGCCGCCATGGAGGCGCGCATCGCCGCTGAAACCCTGGATGTGACGGCGACCGCCCAGGGAACCCCCATGGGGCACCGCCACCCCCTGATCTCCACCACCGAGGAGATCGTTGATCTGTTCTGCGGCCTGGGATATCAGGTGGAGGAAGGCCCCGAGGTGGAAACCGACCACCACAACTTCACCGCTTTGAACATTCCCCCGGACCATCCGGCCCGGGACATGCAGGACACCTTCTATTTGAAGGACAACCTGCTGCTGCGCACCCACACCTCACCGGTGCAGATCCGCCATCTGGAGAACAACGCCCCACCGGTGCGGATCGTGGCTCCCGGGCGGGTGTATCGCCGCGATGCGGTGGATGCCACCCATTCGCCGGTCTTCCACCAGGTGGAGGTGCTGGCGATCGATGAGGGATTGGATTTCAGCCACCTGCGCGGCACGGTGATGGCCTTCCTCAAGGCGTTCTTCGGGGATCTGCCGGTGCGGTTCCGCGCCAGCTACTTCCCCTTCACCGAGCCTTCCGCCGAGGTGGATGTGCAGTGGCGTGGCCGCTGGCTGGAAGTGATGGGGTGCGGCATGGTCGACCCCGCTGTCCTGCAGGGTCTGGGTCTGGATCCGGAGCGCTACAGCGGTTTCGCGGCCGGCCTGGGTGTGGAGCGGTTCTGCATGGTGCGCCATGGCATTGATGACATCCGCCGCCTTTACACCAGTGATCTGCGCTTCCTCGAGCAGTTCTGATCTCCTACGGCGTTAATCGTTCAGTGTGGTGTCGTTCATGCATGCGACTCAGGTTCGCTGACCACGTCCATTGGCATCCCTGGGCGATTCACTTAGACAAGACATTTGGGTGAATGCCAATGGCGCGTCTTGGATGGCGACTGACGGCCTTGGCAACCCTCGTGATCGTGGCCGGCCTTGGTTTGCACTTTGGTGTTTCCGGTTGGACGGCGACGTCAGTGACGGCAGGAATTGATGCCACTGGCCGCAGCTCGCTGGCGCTGTTTTCGATGTCTTTTGTGGCGTCAAGTGTGCATCGCCTCTGGCCTTCGACAGTCAGCCGGTGGATGCTTCAAAACAGGCGTTGGCTTGGCTTGAGTTTCGCCTCGTCCCATGCGATTCATCTGATGTTGATCATCGCGATGTCGTTCGCGTTTCCTAATCCGTTTCTGAGTGAGCAGTCGGCTGGCAAGTGGCTGATGGGAGGTGTTGCTTATCTCTTCGTCGCCCTGATGGCCCTGACGTCGACGAATGCGGCCCAACGATGGATGGGCATGAAGCATTGGACGCGACTCCACGTGATTGGTTCCTATTGGATTTGGGCCACATTCGCCCTCACGTACGTGGGTCATGTGAAGCAAGGTCCAGCGGATTTCTACGCACCTTTGCTTGCGTTCACGTTGCTTCTCTTGTTGATCCGCTGGATTGGTCACCTCCGGCCCAACAGGCCCATGAGCCCTGTTGGCTGATCAGTCCAACCCGGTGGGCCTGCGCACGGGTCCCATCAAGGGATTCAGGACAGGTCCAGCCACTCCGTAGGTCACAACAAAACCTTGACCTCCCGGGAACGTCGAGGTTCGGCCGCTGTAGGTGGGGTTGATAACAACTTCGCCATCGAACCAGTTGTTGGCACTCCAGACATTTCCAGCGTCATCAATGATGACGTCCGTGGTGATTTGGATCACGCCACTCTGGTAATTGTGAATCACATCTCCTGTGGTTTTGCCCGCAGGACAATTGGCAGGATTGACGCCGCAGATGTGAATCAAGCTTTGACCATAGAGATTGCCAACCCAGACGTTGTCATTGCCGTCGACGGATACGCCCCAGGGGATATAAGCGGTGCCTTTGGCGATGTTCTGTTGGACCACTTTCATGTCGGGTGAAATCAAACCAACCATTCCGGTTTGTGTGAGGTTGGGGTTGTAAAGGAGGTATTCAGCGCCGGCCTCAAACTCCTCCATGATGGTTTTGGGTTGTGGCGGATTGGCAGGGATGTTGGGCGGTGTTATCCCGCCTGGAGGGAGTGCGCCTTGAGGAGAATTGGATTGCTGAGCAATCCAAACGTGCCCAGTTGAGTCAACGGCAACGCCGCGTGCCCCAAGGTTCACTTCAATCGTTTGGGCTTGCACAGGAGCATCGCCTGGAAACACGGTGAGTTTGTTGTTGTAACTGCTGCTCACCCACACCCTGTTCTGTGCGTCAACGGCGACCCCAAAGGGTGCTTGCATCCCTTCAATCGTGATGCGTTGCCCTTGGGTGTAATCGCCACCAGGGAAGCGAATCATGTGGTTTGCGGTGTTGTCGGCAATCCAGACATCGCCGTTGGCGGCTGTGGCGATGCCCTGAAGCTGACCCACTTCTCCGTCAATGGTGGCTGGCCCGAGGGCTTTGCCGTTGTTGAGGTCAAACACGCCGACCATGTTGTTGAAGGCACCCACCCAGGCGTACTTTTCGGAGACGCCGGTCCCCCAGCCCACACCATTGATGCCTTGGCCGTTGTAACCGGTGATCGCTGGTGAGAGGGGTGTGCCATCAGGTCCGAAGTGCGTCATGCCTCCGCCGATGTTGTTCACCACGCCGGATTGAGAACCCGGCATCCAGTTGGCACCACTCCAGAGGTTTCCTTTCCCGTCAAACATCAACTTCCCGAGTGCCAAAGCACCTCCGCCGTCAAAGGCCAGGGAGAGGGAAAAGCTTTTGGGCTCGAACAACAAATAGGGAGCGGTTGCTGTTGTGCGCAACTGTTTCGCTTGGTTGATGGGGTAGGAGCTTTGGAACAGCTGATAAAGCGCACCTGCGTTCTTCCAGGGTTGTCGGGCGATCGATGTCATCGCCGACAATGTGTTGTCTGCATTGGTCAGTGCCAGCAGCTGAAAGCAAGCTGGCGATTGCGTCGGTTGCCCGCACAAAGCAATCAGGTCCGAAAGCACATTCATCCGAGCTGCAGTTTCGGAATTCAGCAGGTTGGTGCTCTTGAGCAACGTCGCTCCAAAGCGACCTGTGCTTTGGTCCACAAGGTTGTTGACCTGGTTCGATCCGATCGTTAAGGCGCTTTGGCTTCCTTCTAACGCTGTGCCTTCAAGCAGCTGAGCATTGGGCCAAACTGAACCAACGGTGGTGAGCTCGTTAATAGCGACCCGCTGATACTCATCCCCGCCAAGCACCGTGAGCAGGGTGAGTTGGTCGGCGCTTGATCCGCCAATGTCACCTCCCTGGGCCACGAGGTAATGGACGACCCCTTGTTTGGCTCGAAACTTGATGCTGAACGCTCCGTTGTTGTTCGAGCGATGGGTGCTCAGTTGCTTAGGTGTGTGCCCGGCTTGGGTTTGCCAGAGGGTGATCGATGAGCCGCTCACCGGCTGACCTTTTAAAGAGATCTGCCCTTTCAAGGTCGATTGCACGCGGGCTTCGACCGATCCTGTTGCGGTCCCCAGAGTCAGAGCACTCAGGGCAAGGGCCTGTCCCAGTGTTTTGAGGGCTTGCATGGAGGTCTTTGCTTTGAGGGCGTTGCTTCTTTGTTTGATAGGCAGAAGTGAAGCGTTGGTCGGCACCTCGATTCAGATCACGGACGGATGGGCGCACGAACGCTGACGCGCGCTGCCTGCGGGCGCACCATGCGGGTGGTGCCAATGTGTTTGGCCTTTGGATGTTGGTGTCGCTGTTGCGATCCAGTCGGCGCTGAATCACAAATCTGCATTCTGTGGGCAAGGACCGGAGTGTTCTCATAAACTGATCGGGCTGTTGCCGGCTGCGATCGGTGCCCCGGGTAGGACTGATCGTCAACGACGGCAAGCCATTGGCTGTCGAGACAGCAGCTGCGATTCAGTCACGGCTTGAGCTTGGCGGCCATGAGGTGGTGCGCGCCAGCAGTTCGGGCGGGATGGTCGGCTTCGCCAATCCCGATCAGCACTTGCGCATGCTCGGCTATGCCGCCTGTGTCCCCGAGGGGTTTGACCACTCGATGGTGCTGGCGATTGTGCTTGGGGGCGATGGCACGGTGCTCTCGGCAGCGCGTCAGACCGCGCCGGTCGGGGTGCCGATCCTCACCATCAACACCGGTCATCTTGGCTTCCTTGCCGAGGCCTACCTCGACGACCTGGACCGGGCGTTGGAGCAGGTGCTGACTCAACAGTGGACGATTGAAGAGCGCGCCAATCTGGTGGTGAGCGTGATGCGGGGGGATCAGCGTCGCTGGGAGGCGTTGTCGCTGAATGAGATGGCCCTGCACCGGGAACCGCTCACCAGCATGTGCCATTTCGAGATCGCGATCGGACGCCATGCGCCGGTGGATATCTCCGCCGATGGGGTGATTCTGTCGACGCCCACCGGCTCGACCGCCTATGCCCTCAGCGCCGGGGGGCCGGTGATCACGCCGGATTGCCCGGTGCTGCAACTCACGCCGATCGCGCCTCACTCGTTGGCGTCACGGGCCTTGGTGTTCAGTGATGCCGAGCCGGTCACTGTGTTTCCGGCCACGCCCGAGCGTCTGATGATGGTGGTGGATGGCAGCGCCGGTTGTTACGTGTGGCCGGAAGACCGGGTGCTGATCCGCCGCAGTGAGCATCCGGTGCGCTTCGTGCGGCTCACCGATCACGAGTTCTTCCAGGTGTTGCGCAACAAATTGGGTTGGGGGCTTCCCCACGTGGCCAAGCCGGACCGCCCATGACCCGCATCGTTGCCGACGCTCTTGCTGACACCGGTGGAGATCGGGTGCTGTTGGTCGGTGGCCAGGCAGTAGCTCTGGCGGACCGCTTGCAGGCCTCCGGCTACCAGCCGCTGGACTGGGGCAGCGGTGCTGCCAGTGGGGTGTCTGCGGATGGCCGATCCCATCCGGTGGCAGCGATTCTTGCCGATGATCAAGCAGACAGGGTCAGCGATCTGCGCAGCCGCTTCGGGGCGTTGCCGATCCTGATCGGCGTGAAGGACGACAGCGTCGCAGCGCGGGAGCACGTGTTTGCCTGCGGGGCCGATGACTTCTGGTTTCCCTCGGCTGGACCCAGCGACCTGCTCCAGCGCCTGCGCCTGCATCTGGCGATTCAGGCCCAGAGTCAGCAGCGGAGACCTGTGATGCAGATCGCTGATCTGAGTCTGGATCTGGCGTCCCGTCAGGTGCGTCGGGGTAGCCGTCCGATCGCCTTGACGGCACGTGAATACGCCCTGCTGCTGTTGTTGCTGGAGCAGCGCGGCACGGTGGTCAGTCGCGATCGGATTCTGCGCGAGGTCTGGAACGACGAGCAGGGATCCTCCAGCAATGTGATTGAGGTGTACGTGCGCTATCTGCGCCAGAAACTGGAGGAGTCCGGGGAATCCCGTCTGATTCACACCATCCGTGGCCGCGGCTACTGCCTCAGTGATGGGGTGCCCAAGCTGGATCCGCGCTGATGGAGCTGCCGCCTCAGAACCTGCCAATCGAAGCGCGATGGTGTCTGGACCAGAGGCCCTCACTGTGCGTTTCCCTGGAAGTGGCTGACACGGCCAGGGAACAGCAGCTGGGCTTGATGCAACGGCCGGCGCTGCCACCGCTGCGTGGCATGTGGTTTCCGGTGACGCCGTCTCAGCCGCTGCGCTTTTGGATGCACAACACCCTTGCTCCGCTGGACATGGTGTTTGTGCGCGATGGCAAGGTGCTGGACGTCGCGGCGCAGGTGCCGGTCTGCCCCGGGCTGCCATGCCCGTCGCACTGGGCGGATGCCGATCAGAACGGCCGTGCTGACTTCGTCGATGGTGTGATCGAGATCGGCGCCGGCGAGGCAGAACGATTGGGCATTCGCCCGGGTGATCCTGTGCTGATCGCACCGATTCGGATTGCACCCTCTGACACGTCTTTGACGCGCTGATGCTCCTTAGGTGTAACGAAGACGTGCTTTTGGGCGTGTCGAGGTGTTAGCCGAAGAAGCCCTTGGATTGCAGAAACAGGCCGACGGCGATCAGGGGGCCAAACCCCGCGATCAGCAAGGTGATCTTCATGCGCATCGGCGAGACCTGCTTGTCTTTCTGAAGCGGCATGGATCAGGGGTGCGTGATCGTCGATTCTGAAGCGCCGGGCCGGAGCTTGCGGCCCTGCAGCACCAGAACCGGGTTCATCGGCGACAACCGCGTCCCCTCCGCCAGGGGCATCCCGCGCCAGCTCTGATGTTGGTGCATGCGCACGCTCCAGCCGGCTTCGCTCAGCAGTGGCCGCAGTTCCGCCACGGCTTCCAGGGTGGCCATGGGAATCACCACCACCCCGCCAGGCTTCATACGCGCGATCACCGCCTGCAGCAGCGCTTGGCGTTGACGGCCGCCGCCACCCAGCAGCACCCGGTCGGGATCGGGCAGTTGCTCCAGAACGGAGAGCGCATCACCCTCGAGCACCGCTGCTGGCTGCACCCCCAGGCGCCGGGCGTTGGCCTGGATCAGCCGGCCGCCGCCGCTGCGTCGCTCCACCGCCATCAGCTGCAGCTGCGGTTGCAGCCGCAAGGCTTCCAGCCCGACGCTGCCGGTGCCAGCCCCCAGGTCCCAAAGCACCCCAGCAGCAGGCAACTCGAGCTCGGCCAGCAGCTGGATGCGCACCTCCCGCTTGGTCATCAGGCCGGGACGGTCGTCGTGCTGGAGATACACACCGTCTTCGATGCCAAATAAGGGCAGCTGGTCAGGGATCGGCTCCGCCGCTGGCTCCGCCAGCAGCACCACCAGGTGCAGGGGGTTGAGGTCGCTGGGGATTGCATCGGAGGGAGCCAGTTTCTGCACCCGTTCGTCCCCATGGCCGAGGGCTTCGCACAGCCACAGGCCGTAGCTGGCTTGGAGGCTGCTGCTTTGCAGGATGCTGCGCACGTCGGCCAAACCACCGCGGCTCGGATCGGTGAGCACCGCCAGGGCGCTGGGGCGTTGCTGCAGGCGGCGCGCCAAAGGAGCTGGGTCGCGTCCATGCAGGCTGATCCACTCGGCGTTCTGCCAGGGCCGGCCCAGGCGTGCGAAGGCCAGTTGCAGCGAACTCGGCCCTGGATGGAAGCGCAGGCTGTCGCGGCCCAGGCGTTCGATCAGGATCCTGCCGATGCCGAACCAGAGCGGATCACCACTGGCCAGCACCACCGCCTGCTGATCCGGCTCCAGCGTCAGCAGTGCGTCGCAGAGGGCAATCGGATCGTCGCTGGCGATCCAGTGCAGGTTGGAAGGGCATCCCGGCCACTGTTGCAATGCCGGCAGCATGCGTTTCGGTGCAGCCACCAGGTGGGCCTGTTGCACCAGCCGCTGACCCGCAGGCGGGAGTGTGTCAGGAGCGCCAGCGTCAGTGCCGATCACATCGATCATGCAGCCATTGTGCTGGGCTGACGCTCCAGATTTTCGCTCCATGCCAGGCCTTCGCTGCATGGGCTGATCCCGATGGTGCGAAGTGCCGGTGATCAATCCCCAGCTTGTCTGACGTCGTAGGTCGTTTTGGCTAGGACGTCGACAAATGCTTGTTTCCGACATGACTGCGCCTCGTCATTCGTTGCGCCACGTCTCTGCGCTGTTGGCGTCTGCCTTGGGTGCCGGCGGATTGCTGATCTCCGCATCGCCGATGGCGATGGCCCAAGCCTCCGGAGCCGCATGCCCGAAGGCTGCTGTGGTGGAAACAGCGACATCCGTGACGCCGGTCACCAAGGCGAATTACGCCAGTGCTGAAACCGAAGTGATCCTTGCGGATTACGTGCGCAAGATCGCCAAGGGCACGTGCAGTGATGGCGTCGGTGTTTTCTTCCACCAGCGTGCAGCGATGGATCCCAATGAACGCACGATCCTGCGCCCCAATTTCGACACCCTCTATTCCTTTGCGGTGCTCGACCTTGAGAGTCCCGCCACCGTGGTTCTGCCTGAGACGGATCGCTACCAGATCCTCGAAGTGATCGATGAAGACCACTGGATCCCGCTGATCAGCGACAAACCAGGCAGCTACACCCTCACCCAGGAGTCGGTGGGCAGCCGCTATGCCTTTGCCTTCGTGCGCACCCAGGTGAATGTGCAGGATCCTGCTGATGTGAAAGCGGCAGGGGCTGTTCAGGATCAGATCGTTCTGCAGCAAGCCGAAAAGGGCAGCTTCGTGTCGCCCAAGCGCTATGAGATGCAGGAAATTCTCGATTTGCGTGCTGACTACAACGCACGCCGGGAGCCTGAAGGTGTGACGTCTGAAATGGCGTTTGGCAAGAAAGGAGAACTCAGCGAGGAAATGCGCAATTTCGGCGTCGCCGTGGGCTGGGGTGGTCTGCCCAAGCAGGGGGCTGTGTATCCCTTCCCCAAGGTGGTGAACTCCACTGAGCCTCAGGTGTTGGTGCTCAAAGATGTGCCCATTGACCCTCGGGCGTTCTGGTCGGTCACCGTCTACGACGAGAAAGGTTTTGCTGTTGGCGAGAGCTACAACATCAACAGTGCTTTCGCCAAAGCCAATGACAAGGGTGAATACGTGATTCACCTTGGCGGTGATCCAAGCCAAGACAATTTCATGGATATCTACCCCGGTTGGAATGCGGCGGTGCGGATCTATTCGCCCACCGAGGCCTATTTCAACGGCACCTGGACGCCTCCTGAATTTGAGCCGGCCCAGTGATCGCTTGATCCTGCCTTGTTGATGCTTTGTTCTGCTCGTTTGCTTGTTGGTTGATGAATCGCTGGTCTGTTCGGTTTGCGGCGTCCGTCCTCTGCGGGATGGGCATCACCGCCACATCGTTGCTGTCACCTCAACAGGGATCGAGGGTGTGGGCTCAGGACTCCAACTGTCCTGAGCCGGCCATCGTTCTCAAGAGTGATGCGGTGGTGCCTGTCACCAAGGCGAATTTTGCCGATGCTGAAACGCAGACGGCGCTGGTGAAATACGTTGCCAAAGTTGCTGCCGAAACATGCAGCACGGGCATGGGTGTTATCTGGAACGATGGCAAAACTGCCGACCCCAAAGACCGCACGGTGATTCGAATCAACTTCGACACCTTGTATTCCTGGTTGATTCTTGACTTGAGCACGCCGGCCACGTTCACGCTCCCAGAAACCGATGGTCGCTATCAGAGCGCCATGGTGCTGAATGGGCAGGGCTATGTGTATGTTGAGAAGGAGCCTGGCGATTACACCCTCACGCAGGATGAGGTGGGCAGTCGGATTGCCCTGGTGGCGTTCCGCACGGGCGTGAACATTCAGGATCCCGATGACGTGGCTCAGGCCCAGGCACTGCAGGCCAAATTGTCGGTGAAGCAGGCCAAGACCGGCGAGTTTGTTCAACCCAATCAATGGGATCTTCAGCAGATGCTGGCTCTGCGTGCTGCTTACAACCAGGAGCGCAACGATAAGGGTGTGAAATCGGAATCGCTCTTTGGCCGCCCCGGTGAGATCACCCCAGAGCAGAACAACATGGGTGTTGCCGTCGGAATCGGCGGCTTGCCCAAAGAGGGTGCTGTGTATTTGTTCTACACACCCACATCCACCGATCCCCAGACGCTCACACTGCGGGATGTTCCCAATGGGGACAATGCCTTTTGGTCGTTAACGGTGTATGACAAGGATGGTTTTCCAAGTGGGGACAACTTCAATCTCAACAGCGCCTTTGCCAAGACCAACCCGGATGGTGATGTGGTGATCAACCTGGGTGGAAACAGCGACCAAGAGAACTATCTGGAGATTTATCCGGGCTGGAATGCCACGCTGCGGATCTACAACCCGACACCCGCTTATTTTGACGGCTCTTGGGTACGCCCCGAGCTTCAGATCAAGTAAAACTTGGACTGAAAGTTGGAAAGCCGGGGAGACCGCCCGGGCTTGTTAATGGACTTGATTGAAGGATGTCTCCTCGCTGAATGGTGCTGAGGACTTGTCACGCAAGTTGCTACGACGAGGCATTCATATCTTTATTCAATGCCTCCTGACTGCTTGCTCCCGATTGGGCAGTTTTTGATTGCCTTTGTTTTTCTTTTCTTGCTTGCTGGCTAGACAAAGAATGAAAATCATTGTCAGCGATTTGGGTATGTCAGGTGTCTCCCGCCACTGGCGCAGGCGTTCCTCAGCCTTGCTCCTTTCTGCATTGGCATTGGCCACCGTTGGTGCAACCAGCCATGGCGTGAAGGCGCAGGTGCCTGAGGGCTACACCACGCCGATCCCGGAAGAGTTGTTAACGCCCGACCAGGTGAACACCAGTGTGGGCACCTTCCGCTTCTTTGATGGCATGCCCGATGCCGCCACGGTTGATACCAGCTTTGACAATCTCAAGTTCATCCGTGCGTATGAGACCTTCCTCACGATGATGCCTGCGGCCAGCATTGAGATGCTGCGTGCAGGTCATGCTGGGATGGGGGTGGATGCCTACAACAAAGTGATGTTGCTGGCACCGCTGAATTCCAATCCGCTGTTTCTCACTGGTAATACCGACACGGTCTATGGCTCGACCTTCTTCAATCTGAAGGAGACCGGTCCGATGGTGATCGAAATCCCAGCCGGCCTCGGTCCTGGAACCATCAACGATGCCTTTTTCCGGTTTGTGGCAGATACCGGTGCTCCGGGGCCAGACCGCGGCAAGGGTGGAAAATACCTGATACTGGGCCCGGATGATGCAGAGCCGGCGAACACCGACGGCTACTTTGTGTTCCGCTCTCCCAGTTACTCCAATTGGTTGATTCTGAGAGCCTTCCTTGATGATGAGGGTCAGCCTGATCAGGCTGTCGCGAACTACAAAGAAGGGCTCAGGCTCTATCCTCTTTCGCTGCAAGATAATCCTCCTCCAATGACCTTTATTCAGGGAGGGGAGGGTATCTTCAATACGGTGCATGCAAACAATTTCCACTTCTTTGAAGAGCTGAACACGGTGATTCAGCGCGAGCCGATCAACCTGCTTGACCCCGAGCTCAGAGGCCTGGCCTCAGCGATTGGCCTGGAAAAAGGAAAGCCTTTTGCACCCAGTGCGCAGGATCGCGCTCTGCTTGAAGAAGCGGTGCAGGTGGGTGTTGCTTATGTGCGTTCTGACATGGGCAAGCCGCGCAATTCCGACGTCTATTTCTATGAGGGCAAGCAGTGGTTCACGCCGTTTGGGGGTGGCAGCCACGAATGGTTGATTGATGGCGGCAAAGGGGGTCGCAATCTCGACGCCCGCAACAATTTCTTCTGGGGTTACACCGTCAACACGCCAGCCATGGTGTTGAAGATGGTGGGCGTTGGCTCCCAGTACGGGGTTGTGGCGACGGATGCCAATGGTGCCTATCTCGATGGCAGCAAGACCTACAAATTCACGGTTGATGCTGACGTCCCGGCCAAGGACTTCTGGTCGATGGTGGTTTATGACCCCCAGACCCGTTCGGAGCTGCAGACGGATCAGTTGCTTCCCAGTAAGAACAGCAAGCGCAATCAAGACATGGTCGTGAATGCAGACGGCACCATAGATCTGTATTTCGGGCCTTCTGCTCCGGAGGGCAAGGAAGCCAACTGGATCCAGACGGTTCCTGACAAGGGCTGGTTCGCTGTGTTCCGTCTCTATGGGCCGCTACAGCCCTGGTTCGATAAAACCTGGCAGCTCAACGATATTCAGCCTCTCGGTTGAGATTTAAATCGATCTATTTCACTTTTCCACCTCAACCATGACTGTTTTCAAGCATCTCCCATCCACTGTTCTTTCTGCCTTGTTTCTGGCATGCAGCGGCTCTGCACTTCACGCGGCTGATGTGATGCCCAAGGGCTACAACACGCCCATTCCTGTGGATGTGTTGACCCCGGATTCGGTGACCACTCGAATCGGCACCTTCAATTATTTCGATGGTTTCCCCGATGACGAAACCATGCGCAAGGCCCGCCGTCAGGTGGACCTGGGCCGCGGTGTTCAGACCTTCCTGAATTTCATGCCGGCAGCCTCCATTGAGATGCTGTATGTGGGGCATCGCGATGGCTATGGCCTTCAGACCAACCGAGATATCGGTGTGTTTGAAGACCTGATGAGTTCGGAGTCTCTCTGGCTCACAGGCAACACCGACACGGTGTACGCCTCCGCTTTCATTGACCTGAGCGATGGCCCGATGGTGGTTGAGGTGCCAGCAGGCACGGGCCCGGGAACGGTGAATGATGCCTTTTTCCGCTTCGTGATCGACATGGGTGGCCCTGGTCCGGACAAGGGCCGAGGCGGCAAGTATCTGATTCTTGGGCCCGGTCAGGAGGCTCCTGCCGATGCGGGTGATTATTACGTTGCCAGCACACCAAGCTTGATCAACTGGGTGATTCTGCGTGGTTTCCTGGATGCGCAAGGCAGCACGGAGACAGCCAAAAATGCCTTCAAGAACGATCTCAAGATCTATCCCTATGCCCAGCGGGCCAATCCCGCACCGAATAAGTACATGAACCTCACCGGTTTGAATGTGAACACCATTCATGCCAACGACTTCAAGTTTTACGAGGAGCTGGATGATGTGATCCAGCGTGAACCGTCGGAGGTGTTCTCCCCAGAACTGCTGGGAATGGCCTCAGCCATTGGCATTCAAAAAGGCAAGGCCTTCAATCCATCGCCTGAACGCAAGGCATTGCTCACCGATGCGGTTGCCATCGGTAATGCCACCGCCCGTTCGATCCTGTTTGCCCCCCAGGACCCCAAGGCCTACATCTATCCCGGTAAAGCGGGGTACTGGCAGACCGGATTCCCCGGAGGCAGTCACGAATATCTCGTGAATGGCGGCAATGGTGGGCGCGACATGGATGGACGCACCCTGTTCTTCTACCTGGCCACGGTGAACACCCCGGCGATGGCTCTGGAACTGCCGGGCGTTGGTTCGCAATACGCCTTCAGTTCCAGAGACAGCAGCGGTGCCTATCTCGATGGAGGCAACTCCTACAAACTCACCATCCCCGCCAATCCCCCAGCGGAACGCTTCTGGTCGTTTGTGGTCTACGACCCGCAAACCCGCTCGATGCTGCAGAGCGACGCAATGCCATACCCCAGCAAGAACAACAAGCGCAACACCGACATGGTGGAGAACGCCGATGGCAGCATCACGCTCTACTTCGGTCCGGAAGCGCCGGAAGGCTTGGAGGCCAATTGGGTGAAAACGGTTCCAGGTAAGGGTTGGTTCGGTATCTTCCGCCTCTACGGCCCAGGTCAGGAGTGGTTTGACCGCACCTGGAAGCTCGGAGCGATTGAAAAAATCTGAGCGTTGCAGGCATGGCTCTTCACGCTTGCCATGCCGATGCTCATGACCTGACTGCTTGCCCTCTTATTCAATTGAATGTCTCATGGCTCAATCTGTTGATGTGGTTGTGATTGGCGGTGGTTTCGCCGGCATCACAGCAGCCCGTGATCTGCAAAAACGGGGTTTCAAAGTGCTCGTTCTGGAAGCGCGTGACCGGCTGGGTGGGCGCACCTGGAGTGAGGATCGCAATGGCTTTCATGTGGAGCTGGGCGGCACCTGGGTGCATTGGACCCAGCCCTTTGTGTGGGCCGAAAAGGAGCGTTACGGCCTCGAGGTGCAAGAGACGCCAGGGTGTGTTGCTGAACGGGTGTCGATCAAAATTGATGGCCAGGTTCAGGAGCTGCAGGAGTCGCAGCTGGGTGAATTCGTCGAGGGCTTTGAACGCTTCTTCGCCGAGGCGAAGGGCGTGTGGGAGCGTCCCTATGACGCGCACCACTGCTGGGATGCGCTGTGTGAACGCGATGGTCTGACCGTCGCTGATCGATTCAATGCTCTTGAGCTCACGCCCTTGCAGCGCACCAGCATCGGCGGATTTCTGGAGATCCTCTGCATGAATCAACCGCAGAATGCCTCCTATGTGGAGATGATGCGCTGCTGGTCGCTCACCGGTTGGAATTACGAGCTGTTCAACGACACTGCCGCTCGTTACAAGTTCACCAAGGGCACCGGTGCCTTGGTGGAGGCGATGGCCCGTGACGGTGGTTTCGATGTGAGTTTGAACTCACCTGTGCGGTCCGTTCAGCAATCCGATCAGGGCGTTTGTGTCACTACGGAATCGGGTGAACTGGTGATCGCCAAGCGGGCGGTGGTGACCGTGCCGCTGAATGTGCTGCACAACGTGGCGTTTGAACCACCTCTCTCCGAGGTGAAGTTGGAAGCGTCCCGCCTCAAGCACGTCGGCGGTGGCTACAAGGTGTTCTTTGAAGTGGAGGGTGACCCCGGTGCGGTGATGACCTTGTCCCGTTCCACCGATTCACCGCTGATCGGCAGCTTCACCTACAAACGTGGTGAACAGCACTCCGTGCTGGCTGGTTTCAGTCTGGAACCGGGAGCTCTGGATAAGTCGGTGGAGGAATGGCAGGTGGTGCTGGAGGAATTCATCCCCGGCGTGAGGTTGCTGTCCACCTTCGGGCACGACTGGGGTGCAGACGATCTTTCCCAGGGCAGCTGGGCCACCTATCGGCCTGGAACCGTGGCCCGCTTCAACGATGAGCTGCCGCGCCAGGAAGGCCACGTTTTCTTTGCTTCTGGCGACCATGCCCAGGGCTGGCGCGGATTCATTGAAGGAGCCATTGCCAGTGGCTCCCGAACGGCTGTAACGGTGGCCGACAGCCTGAGCGCTCAGGCTGCCGGTGCCTCGGCGGAATCAGTCAAACAGCCAGCGCAGGCCTAGGTTCACGCCGCTTTGATCCACGCTGTAGGAGTTGCCACCTCCTCCGGCGTAATCAAGGCCGAAATACTTGTAGGAGAGGGAGATCTGAGCTGAGTTCCCCAGGGCATAGGCAATGCCTGCCTGAGCGGTTCCACTCAGATCCTGCTCTCCACTCAGACCGAAACCGCCTGCATCGAGGTAGGCAAAGGCTTGCCAGTCTTCACTGATGGCGTAGGTGCCAAACACACCAATCAACGGTTGAACCCAGGTGTTGCCGTAGCTTTCACCGGATGATTTCTCCAGCTCACGGGTGTATTCCTTGCTGACGCGTCGTCCTTCCACGCTGAGTGAGGCTTCGCTGTCCAGCGTCCAGCTGGTGTTGATGTTGGCATCGATGATGCGAGCTCCCACCAGGCCGATGAAGCTGCTGCTGCCCTTCTCCATGCGTGGTTTCTGAATGGCGCCCCCCCGGTAGCGGAAGGCCAGATCCACGATGGTTTGGTTGGCGTCAACGTCGAGATCCAGATCACCTTTCACCTTCAGGGTGCGCTCGCGCAGATAGCCAGGAACGCCGAGCTGATTGCGCAAAGGGTTGTTGGTTTCCTTGTAGAAGGACGCCGATTGACTGTCGGACAGGCTGCCGTGATAGACACCAGCCATGAAGCCCAAGCGGCCATACTCCACCTGCGCTTTGAAGGTGAGCGCCTCATTGATGGTGTCGAGCACATCGGAGATCGGAAGCGCTGCCTTGGATTTGTTGCCGTTGATCTCAGTGGTTGAGTAGGTGGTGGGCACCAAGAAGGCATAGAGATCGAGGTACACCCGCCAGGAATCTTCTTCGTCTTCGTCCGGTGTCACTTCAAGTTCAACCTCTTCGGCCTGGCTGAGTACCAGCGGAGTGGTGAAGTCTGCAGCACTCGTCTCTTCAGCCGAGACGTTCTCGAGGGGCTTGGCTGCAACCTCCACAGTCAAGGTGCTCAGAGTTGCCAGAAGAGCCAGAGACAGCGCGCGCATCGCAGTCAAGAATGATTTTCGCGAACCGTAGGGGCGGCGCGGACTCTCTGCTTTTAAAGCTGGTCCCAATCGTGCGGAATTATTGCGGCAAGGATTGGTCCTTGGCGAAGCAAGCTGTAAACAACGCCCATTAATGAAGCCAGATTGATGCTGTTCCGCCTGCTCATGACTCGCAACGTCTCTTGGCTTCTCGGTCTTGCTGCCCTGTTGGTTCCCACCTCTGTTGCGGCCCAGGACCAAGCCCAAACGCTGGTCTCCAATCCTGCTGATTTTGATTTCACTCCCCTGGAGCTGACCGAGCTGAAGTTGGCCCAGGCGCCGGATGCTGAGCAACCGCCAGGCACCGGTAATCAACCGGTCACCGTTTCCCCAGATGAATCGCTTGGGCAGGAGGAGGATTCACTGGCGCAGGCGGCCCAGAACCCGATTGCCAGCCTGATCAGTGTGCCGATTCAGTGGAATTCGACGCCCAACACCCAGTGGGCACCGAACGTCACGCTTCCATCGCCGAATCCAAACGATCCACCCATTTCCACCAACTTCAAGGCGAATCAAACCCAGAACGTGGTGAACGTTCAGCCGGTGGTTCCCTTCAAGGTGAACGATGGCCTCACGTTGGTGACGCGCACGATCGTTCCCTTCATCTCCCAACCCTGGGCGCGTGGAACCTCGATTCAAGCGATCGGAGACATCAATCCGTCGGTGTTCTTCGTGCCCACGATGAAGGGCAATTTCACCGTGGGTGTTGGTCCCACGTTGGTGATGCCAACCGCAACGGACAGCCGCCTGAGTTCCCAGCGTTGGAGTGCCGGCCCTTCCGGTGTTCTGGTTTACACCAAGGGCCCGATTGTGGCGGGTGGTCTGATCAATAACATCTGGTCGTTTGCCGGTGAAGGCAAGAGTGATGTCAACAAGATGTTGATTCAGCCTTTCCTCAACTACAACCTGCCCAAGGGTTGGTATCTCACCAGCTCCCCGATCATCACGGCGGACTGGAACTCGGAAGACAACAAGGGCTGGACGGTTCCCGTTGGCCTCGGTGTGGGACGTGTGTTCGTGTTAGGCACGCAGCCCATCAATGCCTCTCTCAGTGCCTACTACAACGCTGTGAAGCCTGAGGTGCTCGGTCAGACGCTCATCGGCGATTGGACCTTCCGGGCACAGGTTCAATTCCTGTTCCCCACAGGCGGTTGATGCTGCTTTGATGGCTGCATTGGCTCATGCATTGATGGCGTTCAAGCCTTCATCGGGTCAATGCAGTCGTTGTTTTCGAATCATCGTCTCTGCTCAATCCTGTGTCGGCCATGCGTGATCAACGTGCCCCGATGGTGGTGATTCCTGCCGGGAACTATCGCGTCGGTTCCGAGTCGTTTTATCCAGAAGAATCGCCGGTGCGCTCCATTGATGTGGAGGCATTTGCGATCGATGTGGCACCGGTCACCAATGCCGAATTTGCCCGCTTCGTTGCTGATACTGGCTACGTGACGGTGTCTGAAAAGCCACCGGATCCTGAGCTGTATCCCAACCTGCCCCCCGAAGAACAATGCCCTGAATCGGCGGTGTTCATTCCACCGCCGCCCAGCGTGGATCGCAGTCAGCCGCTGTCGTGGTGGGCCTTGGTGGAAGGGGCGGATTGGCGCCATCCCCAGGGACCGTCCACCAGCATCGATGAGCTGATGGAGCACCCCGTGGTGCATCTTGCCTATGAGGATGCCGTGGCCTATGCCCAGTGGGCGGGGAAACGCTTGCCCACCGCCGATGAATGGGAAGTGGCGGCACGTGGTGGTCTGGAGGAGCAGCACTATGCCTGGGGTTCTGAAATGACCCCCGGCGGCCAGTGGTTGGCCAATGTCTGGCAAGGGCCGTTCCCTTGGATCAATGAACAGGGTGATGGCTGGTTCTGGACCTCTCCTGTCGGCAGCTTCCCTGCCAATGGCTACGGCTTGCTCGACATGTGTGGGAATGTCTGGGAGTGGACGTCGACCTTGTTCCCAGTTCCCAAAGGTGAACAGGAACGACGGATTATCAAGGGCGGGTCGTTTCTGTGTGCGGAAAACTACTGCCACCGGTTCCGTCCGGCTGCACTGATGGGCCAGACGACGGACACCGCCACCTGTCACATGGGCTTTCGCTGCGCCTCGGATTCAGTGTGAGCTCGGTTGTGATTGTTCGTTGGTGAGCGCCACAAACTTGAGGCGCTGATCCCAATGGTGCGTTGTTGGTTGATGCTCACACCATTGACGTCAACTCATGGCTAATCAAGAAAAAGCTCCAAGGCCTCGTTGCCTCTCCAAAGTCTGCTATGCCGAATCTGATCAAAACTCCTCGCTTGCTGCGCCGCCTGGTCGTTGGTGGTGGATTGTTGCTGGCGACCAGCGTGTCGATTGCCGGCATGACGCAAGGTCATGCCCAGGCTCGTGAATTTGACCGGACGAAACTTCCCATCGCAGAGCCAAGGCCTGAAAAGGTCACCAAGGTGCTCCCCTCAGAGGTGCCGTTGCCGCCGCAGTGGGAGGTGACGGCCCCTGCCGGTGCCCCCAATGTGGTGATCATCCTGCTCGATGATGTGGGGTATGCCGCACCTTCTGCCTTCGGCGGGGTGGTGAACATGCCAACGGCAGAACGGCTCGCTCAGGATGGCCTGCGCTACAACCGATTCCACACCACGGCCCTCTGTGCGCCGACCCGGGCAGCGTTGAAATCCGGTCGCAATCACCACAAGGTCAACACCGGTTCGATTCCGGAGGTTGCCACCGGCTACGCCGGCAATTCCACTGTGGTGCCTGACTACGCCATTCCCGTTGCAGAAATCCTCAGACTCAACGGCTACAACACGGCGGCCTTCGGCAAGTGGCACGAGACGCCGGGCCGCGAAACCACCGCAGCCGGTCCTCAGACCCGCTGGCCCACGCGCCAGGGTTTCGAGAAGTTCTATGGCTTCGTGGGCGCTGAAGACAACATGTGGGAGCCGACCATCCATGACGGCGTCACCATCGTGGATGCTCCCAAGAAAGATCGTTATCACTTCACGGAAGACATGACCGATCAGGCGATCGGTTGGGTCCGCCAGCAGAAGGCCATTAAGCCCGATAAGCCCTTCTTTATCTATTACTCCTCAGCCGGTGCTCATTCCCCGCACCATGTGGGTCAGGAATGGATTGCCAAATACCGCGGCAAATTCGATGAAGGTTGGGATGTACTGCGGGCACGCAATCTTGAGAATCAGATCGAGGCGGGGATTGTCCCTCCCGGCACCCAGATGGCACAGGCTCCAGACAGTATCCCCAAATGGGATACCCTCACGCCCCAACAGCAGCGAATCTATGCCCGGCAGGCAGAAGTGTTTGCCGCCTTCACCGAGCATTCTGATTACGAAGCAGGGCGTTTGATTCAAGCCATTGATGATCTCGGCGAGCTGGATAACACCTTGGTGATTTACATCACCGGTGATAACGGTGCCAGTGTTGAAGGTGATCGCACCGGTCATTGGAATTGGAACCACTACCTCAATGGCGTTGGCGAAACGCCGGATGAGCAGGAAGCCAAAATGGATGAATGGGGCGGGCCGACGACCTATCCCATGTATCACATGGCCTGGGCGATCGCGTTCAATTCACCCTTTGCCCTGTCCAAGCAGGTTGCAGGTGATTTCGGCGGAACCCGCAATGGAACGGTGATTCATTGGCCTGAGCGCATTCGTCAGGGTGGTGGCATTCGTACGCAGTTTTCGCATGTGAATGATGTGGCTCCCACGATTCTTGAGGCGGCCAATCTGCCGATGCCAACATCAATCAATGGCATCCCGCAGATTCCCATGCAGGGAACCAGCCTGATGTATACCTTCGATAATCCAGGTGCGAAAGAACGGCACAACACCCAGTATTTCGAAATCATCGGCAACCGCGGCATCTATCACGACGGCTGGATGGCGCGTACAACGATCATGTATCCCTGGATGGCGCCCCAACGGATGAACACGGTTGCGGCCGATGATGGTTGGGAGTTGTACGACACCACCGTTGATTTCAGCCTTTCCAATGATCTCGCGGCTCAGTACCCCGAGCGCTTGGAGGCCATGAAGGCGAAGTTCATGGAAGAGGCGATTGAGAACCAGGTGTTGCCCCTCGACGATCGTTTGCTGGAGCGTCTGGTGCCTTCCGTTGCCGGCAGGCCGACCCTCTTGGGTGATCGCACCTCGATGGATCTGTACCCCTACGCCTGGAACCTGGTCGAAGATTCGATCCTCAACGTGAAGAATGTCTCCAACAGTGTGACGGCCTTTGTGGATGTGAAAGGGGGCGATGAAGACGGCGTGATCTTCTCCCAGGGCGGTCGCTTTGGTGGATGGTCGCTTTACGTCGAAAACAACAGGCCCTCCTACACCTACAACTACATGGGAGAGCTGGTCACCCTCACCAGCAACAAGCCATTGCCTGCTGGTAAGTCTGAGATTCGCTTTGAGCTCGACTACGACGGTGGCGGCACGGGCAAAGGTGCTGACCTTCGCTTGAAACTGAACGGTGAGGTGGTCGCTGAAGGCCGCATGGAAAAGACGATTGCTTCGCGTTTCTCCATCGATGAAGGTGCTGATGTCGGCCTTGATCGTGGCTCGGCGGTCACGGTGCGAACGATTGGTCCACGCCGTTACAGCGCCTACGGCGGCCAGATCGACAAGGTGACGATTCAGATCTATCCAGAAGCCACCGATGTCGCACAGCAGTGATGGCTAGTCGTCATTGACTCCGACCAATGGGATGGCTCTTAATTGGAGTCATCCCTTTTTTGTTGGCTGGCTTTCATGGGCTGATGTCAGAGGCTGAATCGACCAGGCTCTTGCGCCAGCGGAGGAAGGGAGTCATGCCGATGGCTGTCATCACCACGTAGCCCACAATGGCCGCCTTCAGCTCGCTCGCCTCCGGTGCCATCTGTTGCACCAAGAGCAGCGCTAGCCCTGGATTGCGCATGGCCATCACCAGGGGAATCGTGCTTCGTTCTGCGCGGTTGTCGCTGGCGACGCCATAACCCAGAGCCAGAGCAATCAACGTGAGCAGCAGCATCAGCGAGGCGCCGCGCAGATCGGCCACCAGCGCCAGAGACACCTTGGGCAGCGCCGCAATTAACACCACGGCCAACAGCACCAAGAGAAGGATGGACGCGGCTTTCTGAATCACGGGATTCCAGCGTTCGGCCCATGCGCTGCACCAGTGGCGCAGGCTTATGCCCAAAAGCAGCGGCAACACCTGAACGCTGAACACCTGGGCGGCAACATCCCTGGCGGAGACGCTCCAGAGGCTTTCGGCCGCGTCGATCGGTAACTGGTGGACCCAGAGCGGCACGCTGAGGATCGCGGCGCAGGATGAGCACAATTGAAGCCTGGCTGCCAAGGCTGCATTCCCTGCCACCAGCCGACTTTTCAAGCTGATCATCGGAGCACTAGGGCAGATCGCCATCAACAGCAAGGCCGTCGCCATGGCCGGTGAGAGCCCATGGCCCAGCGGCGAGCGCAGCAACAGCAGCGCTGCAACAGGGATGCCAATACAAGTGCAGAGCAACACCCGCAGCAGCCAGCCGACTCTGTGTTTCAGCTGCCCGAACGGCATGGCCGGTGGATGGAGCCCCAACGCCACCATCACCAGAAACAGGGCCAGCGAAATCAAGGTCGTCAGCTGAGCACTTGGCTCAGCGTCGTGCTGGGGCTTTCGGCGAACAGTTGGTGATAGGCCTTGGCGAAATGGCCTCGGCTACGGAAACCAAAATGCTGAGCTACCTCCGTGACGGTGTGCAGCCCAGCGGCGTGCCGGAGTTCTTCGGAACGCAACATGCCGTTCACTTGTTGGAGGCGGATGCGTTTCAGCAGTTCCATCGGGCCGAGGTCCAAAGCTTCCTTGGTGCCCTGGATCAAGGTGCGGCGAGAGGCGTACAGGGTTTGACTCACCTCATCGAGGTTCAACTCTTCCCGGCCGTTGATGAAGCCCCAGCTGATCAGCTCATGCACCAGCTTTTGGCGGGGGGAGGTGGCAAAGGGGATGAAGCAGGCCTCTGCGCTGTTGTGGCGCAGGCAGGTGCGAAACAGGGTGTAGAGGCGATGCCCGGCCTGTTGGCGTTGGGTGGCCGTGGCCAACGGGGTTTGCATCAAGCGTTCGAACTCCTGTGCCAGGTGCTGGTGCATCTGTGGCGCAATCTGCAGCGCATTGCTGGTCTGCATTTGTTCGATCAGACAATCCAGCCCAGAACGCTCCAGGTAGGCGTTGAAGCGTTGGCAGGAGGTGATTGTGAGATAGGTGGTGGAGTTGGCGGAGAGCTCAAAGTGCGACTCCAGCATTCCCTGCCGGAAGCCATTGACGGAATAGGCAGCAACGGGAATGGAAAACACCTTGTGATCATCGGCCTGACCGGAGGCTTCAAGGCTGAAACTGATGCAGTCCGGGCCCCGATCACCATTCAGCAGCAACCGTTGTGAGGTGCTGATTTTGAGTAGGACAACCGGGCCGAAATTGGCTAAGGCAAAGCGACCGCTCAGGGCCCCGGTGCTGAGTTGCAGAGCATCAAATTGCTTACCAACCAATCGAAACAGCTGCGCGAGCTCGCTGGCCGAACGAAACGAAAACGTCTGCGCTGCCACCCCGGTTTGAGGGCTACCACTTGGAGCGATTGGTGTGGACGCTGCCCTCATCAAGGCCAGAGCGTGCGGTGAATGTTTTCGAAAATTAGTCGAATTTTGCATATTCGACTAAAAGTGACTGGTTTTTGAAGGCGTGATGGCGTATTGGGTTGACCGACTGGTAGCCGGAGGGTGCGTCGCACCTCGGACGCTGGCGTCAGCTCTGCGTCGCAGTCGTGTGTCGTGGCGTCGGTGGCCCCTGGCTCTTGTCTTGGGTTTCAGCGGCGTTGCCGTTCAGCCGTTGGCCTGGCTGCAATCGTTGCTCTATGGCCGTGCCTTGCGGCAGCTGGAACTGCCCTCTGATCCTGTGATCGTGATCGGTCACTGGCGCAGTGGCACTACGTATTTGCATCAGTTGCTGGCGGCTGATCCTCAGGCCGCCACAGCCTGTAATGCGCTCACCATCGCTCCCCAGGTGGCCTTGCTGCTCAAACCGCTGCTGGTTCCCCTGCTGGGTCGCTGGATGAGCGCGATGCGGCCCATCGACGCTGTGCAATGGGGCCCCATGGACCCTCAGGAGGATGAGGTGGGTCTGGCGCGGCTGAGCTTCGACACCAACATGGCCGGTGTGGCCTTCCCCCAGGAGTATCCGTTTCACTTCCGGCGCTGCGTGCTGAGCAGCACGCCGGGCTTTCGTCGCCAATTCCTGCATTTCTGCCGCCTCACCCTGTTGCATGAGGGGCCTGGCAAGAGCCATTGGCTGATCAAGAACTCCGCACACTCCGCGCGGGTGCCTCTGCTGCTGGAGCTGTTTCCCAAGGCCCGCTTTGTGATGCTGCAACGGGATCCTGTGGATTCGGTTCGTTCCCTGGTGCAGGTGAAACAGAACCTGGCGGATCTGGTGGGACTGCAACCGGCGCCGGATGCTGTGCGCCAGGTGGAGGAAACGGCGTCAGCCCATCGCCTGTTGATGCAGGCGTTTGACGCTGCTCGCGCTCAGATTCCTGCAGGACAGTTGGTGGAAGTGCCCTATGACGCGCTGGTTGAGGCGCCATTGGCCACGGTGGAGCGGATCTACAGTGAGCTCTCCATTGCGGGATGGCAACAGGCGCAGCCGGAGATTGCTGCACGGGTGGAGCAGTCGAAGCACTACCGCGCCAGACCCGTGCAGTTGGAGCCACAGGCTGAGCAACGGCTGCAGGCCTTGATGCAACCTGCAGCCGCTCGCTCTGCTGCGTAGGCGTTACTGACCGAAAGCCACCTGACAGGCCGCATTGAGCAGTTGTGCCTCGTTGGCGTTGCGGGGTGTGCCGCCATTGAGCGTGCCCTCACGGCAATCGCCGTAGTAACGCGCTGTGCTGTTGCCGTTGTCGGCTTCGAAGGTCACCGTGTCACCGGTAGCCGTCACGCTGGGGTAATAGAGCGAGTACTCCGATTCGGGCACCACGATGTAGCTCACCTCGTTGCTCTGCGCTGAGTTCACCAGGCTGTTGATCACACCGAAGGTGGCCATGCTGGCTAGCCCCCAGGCTGCTGCCTGTCCGGGATACCAACCCCAGTTGTTCCAGTAGGAGCCCCCATACCAGCCGGAGTTCCAGGGGCGGTTGTTGTACCAGCCGTTGTTGCTGTACCAACCGCTGCCGTAGCGATCCCAGTTGTTCACTGCTTTGCGACGCGTGTCGCTCCTGTTGTCGAAGCGGTCGGAGCGGTTGCTCTGGCGCGTGTCGACCCTGTCATTGCGGCCACTCTGGCGGCTGTTGATAGCGTCATTGCGGTTGCTCTGACGGCTGCTGCTGTTGGAGCGAACTTCGCTCTGGCGGCTGCTGCGGTTGCTTTGCCGGCTACTGCTGTTGGATTGGCGGCTGCTTTGGCGACTGCTGCTGTTGGAGCGCGCTTGACCCTGACGGCTGCTGCGGTTGCTTTGGCGGCTGCTGCTGTTGGAGCGTGCTTGACCCTGACGGCTGCCGCTGTAATTACTGAAGCCTGTGCGCCCACTGCTGTTTCGAGAACTGCTGCTTCGAGAACTGCTGCGGGACGAACTGCGCGAGCTGCTGCGAGAGCCTCCGCTCCGAGAGCCACCGCTTCTTGAACCGCCCCCGCGCGAACCGCGTTGGGCCAGCAGTTGTTCCTCCGTTGTGACCTCGGGTGCGGCAAAGGTGCTGTTTACGGCAGCCACGCCTGCAGCAGGCTGCAGGGCGAGCAGCACCCCCAGCACAGTGCTGATGCGGCGGGTGTTGGTGCGTCGGCTGTTGATGAGTTGGCTGTTGATGGGTTGGCTATTGGGTTGTCGCGTGTTGGTTGTCATTGCTTGACGGCCTCCTTGAGTCGGTCACATCCCTCGTCGAAACAGGCCACATCCACGCGGCCATTGCTGCCGAAGACCATGCCCACCTTGGTGCGACCCTGCATGGCATCGCCGCTGTTGATCAGCACATCGGCGAGGAAGGTGGGGTTTTTGACGCAGAAGGCTTCGTGGTTGAAGCAGAGCTCTTCGGTTTTGAAATTGACGGTGGCGTTCTTCACCGTCGTCCAGGGCTTGGTGTTGCTGGCCCTGCCTTCGATGCGCACGTAGGGATCGTCGATCACTCGATAGCTCACGGTGCGAGTGCCGAAGCGGTGGCGGTATTCCGTGGTGTCCTCAACATTGCTTGCGGTCACCTGGCAAGCGAAGCTGTCGTTGCCGTTTCGGCATGTGGTGTCCAGGGTGTAGAGCTCCTGGGCCACCGTTGCGGATGCGCTGAGGCTGCCGAGCAGGACCGTCAGGCCCGTCAGCACCCTGCAGCGAAGCAAAGTGGGCATGGCTGGTTGGGGGGTCGTGGAGATCCGTGCCTCCATTGGCTCACCATGCACATCAATCCATGTTTTGACCGCATCTCTGCCTGAATGGGATCACTGGGCTTTTCGGCAGTACGTTGGCGCTGCATTTCGCACGGCTGCTGTGGTTCGCTCTTGCCTCGCTGTGTGGCTGCTGTTGATGGGGGCCGCACCCTCTGCGCAGGCCTTTGAGGACTGCAGCCTGATCACCCGGATGATGAATTCGATCGGCGCCTCGATGGCCCGCAATCGGATGTTAATCGCGGCTTCGCAGGAAACAGGCGAGAATCGGGAGCAGGCTGATGCTGCCAGCGCGCAGTTGTCGCGGCAGTCTCGCGACTTCCGCGAGCTGCGGGAGGATTACGTTCGCAACAAGTGCGGCAATGCCTGGGACTGAGTCTGCGGCGGTGCGCCGTCAACGGCTGCATGAGCTGTTGCTGGCCTTGATCGCTCGGGAGGAGGATCTGGAGCTGATGGATGCGGAGGGTCCCACCGGTTTGACAGGTGCAGCCTCCAGCGAAGGCCCCGCTGAGGCTGCGCGTTGGCTCGACCGGAACCGGCGCGTGTTGCATCGCTATCAGGCGATGGTGCGCACCGCCGTCACCCTCGATGCGCTGCTCGACAGCGAAGCCGGCGGCTTGCATGAGGTGTGAGCGGCAGTGCTTGGATGCCAGTGCCTGCGGGGGTCTGCTGAACGGCTGGTAGCCAGCCCCTGGCCAGCCCCGTCAGGTCTGGCAGTGTGGAGCGACTTTCGGCCTTGGGCATGGCTCCGCTCGGTTTCTCCGCTCTGAAGTCTTTGCTGGGTCGCAAGGGCAAAGCGACAGCGTGGCAGCCTCCGCAGGCCAGCTGGAGCCGGCCCTTTGGGTTGGGCTGGGAGCAGCCCTATACGGTGCGCTACGCCAGCAATCTCGATGATGGCCCCAACCACGGCATGCCCCTGGGGGGCTTCGGGGCCGGCTGCATCGGCCGGGCGCCGGATGGCAACGTCAACCTCTGGCACCTGGATGGCGGCGAGCACTGGTTCGGGGTGCTGCCGGATTGCCAGTTCGCGCTGTTTGAAAACAACGGCAGCAGTAAACGCGCCCATGCCCTGGCGGTGAAGCCCGATATAGATGCCTCACGCCCCGAGAGCGGTGAACCGCTGCAGGCCTGGGATTGGTATCCCGCCAGCTCGGCGGAGCGCAGCACCGGCACCTACGCCGCCCGCTATCCGCTGAGCTGGACCAACTACGAAGGCGTCTATGACGCCGAGGTGCGTTGCGAGGCCTTCAGCCCGATCCTGCCGGGTGATTACCAGCGCACCAGCTATCCGGTGGCGGTGTTCGTGTGGACCCTGCGCAACCCCACCAACAAACCCCTGGACCTCTCCCTGTTGCTCAGCTGGCGCAACACCACGGGTTGGTTCACCAACACCGATGCCTCCGCCGAGGTGCACTTCCGTGATGACGGCAGCCCGGAGCACAACTACGCCCCAGCCATCGGCAAAACCGACGGCCAACGCAACCGCTGGATTGACGACGGCAACCTCAAAGGCGTCGTGCTGGAGGGCAACGTCTCCAATCCTGTCGCTGAAGGCGAAGGTCAGTGGTGCATCGCCACCAGCGAGCAGCCAGGCGTGACCATTCAGCGCTGCAGTCGTTGGAACCCCGCCGGCGATGGCAGTGAGCTGTGGAACAGCTTCAGCGCTGAGGGCTCGATTCCTGAGAGCAACAACGACCGCCGCAGTGGCGCCGATGATCCGCTCAGTGCGGCGTTGACGGTGCAATGCCAGTTAGCGCCGGGCCAGAGCATCGAGATTCCTGTGGTGATCAGCTGGGATCTGCCGGTGACGGCCTTTGCCACCGGCAGTCAGGCCCTGCGCCGCTACACCGATTTCTTCGGCGCTGGCGGTGATCAGGCCGCGGCGATTGCTGAGGAAGCCCTGCGCGATTGGAAGGGGTGGCGTGAGCAGATTGAGGCCTGGCAGCAGCCGGTGCTGCAGCGCACGGAGCTGCCGGAGCCGCTGCGTATGGCGCTGTTCAACGAGCTTTACGACCTCTGCAGCGGTGGCAGCCTGTGGAGTGCGGCGTCGCCGGAGGATCCCCACGGCCGTTTCGGCGTGCTCGAGTGCCTCGACTACGCCTGGTATGAAAGTTTGGATGTGCGCCTTTACGGCTCCCTAGCCCTGTTGCAGTTGTGGCCGGAGCTCGACAAGGCCGTGCTGCGCAGCTTTGCCCGAGCGATTCCTGCGGCTGATGCCACCCAGCGGCCGATCGGTTGGTATTTCACCCAGGGCAAGGGTCGGGTGGAAGCGGACCGCAAGGTGAAGGGAGCCACGCCTCACGATCTGGGCGCTCCCAATGAGGTGCCCTGGGATGCCACCAACTACACGGCCTATCAGGATTGCAACCTCTGGAAAGACCTGGGCAGCGACTACGTGTTGCAGGTGTGGCGCACCTACAAGCTCTCCCCCAGTGGGCAAGACCTGCGTTTCCTCTCGGAGTGTTGGCCCTCTGCAGTGGAGGCCTTGCGTTATCTCAAAACCTTCGATGTGAACGACGACGGCCTGCCGGATAACGGCGGTGCACCGGATCAAACCTTCGACGACTGGCCGCTCAAGGGGGTGAGCGCTTACTGCGGTGCCTTATGGATCGCTGCTTTGGAAGCGGCCTTGGCGATTGGACAGACGCTGCAGCTGAAAACCGGGCTCGACACTTCGGCGGAACAAAGGGAATTCAGCGGTTGGCTGGAGCAATCGCGCAGCAATTTCGACTCGTTGCTGTGGAACGGCGAGTTTTACGACATTGATGCTGAAAGCGGCACGCCCGTAGTGATGGCCGACCAGCTCTGCGGGGACTTCTATGCCCGCCTGCTGGGGCTGGAGCCGGTGGTGAGTGAGGCCAACAGCCGCAGCACGCTCAAGGCTGTGAAGGAAGCCTGCTTTGAAGCCTTTGATGGCGGCAAGCTGGGTGTGGCCAATGGCTTGCGCCGGGATGGAACACCCCTGGATCCCAATGGCACCCACCCTTTAGAGGTGTGGACAGGCATCAACTTCGGCATCGCCAGCTACTACCGCCTGATGGGCGAAGGCCAGACCGCCGAAGCGATCTGCTCAGCGGTGGTGGACCAGGTGTACAGCGGTGGTCTGCAGTTCCGTACGCCGGAGGCGATCACAGCGGTGAACACCTTCCGGGCGTGCCACTACCTGCGGGCGATGGCGATCTGGGGCTTGTGGGCGACGCACACGGATTGGGCGGTGATTCCGGGGGCTGAGCGGGGCTGAACACATTGATGCATGGGATTGGAAAAGTCGTCATCCTGTTGATCCCTGATGGTTCGCTGTTTTGGTCCAATCAACTTGGCTTTCTTCACTGCATGGATCGCCCGATATAAAAAGTGGAATGCGTGATTTGCTTTGCAAGCACTTCTGGCGTCTTTAGCTTGCAGATCAATGAGTTTGATGGTCAATCGTGATGGATTTATCGCAGTCGATGGCAATCAATGTTGCGCCTTATGTGTGGTCGCTGATCCTCTCTTTCGCTGCCTTGCTGGTCAGCATCGTCCTGCTCTACATCGCTCGATTTAGTGCAAGGCTTGAAGTCAAAGACTTGGCGGCATTGCGTTCCATGTTTGACCGCTATCCGGCCTGGGGCAAGCGTGCCAGTTGGGCGCAGCAAAACAGTTTTGAAGCCTTCACCGTTCATGCCCCTGCAGCACTGCTGGCTGTTGTTGCGGTGTTGAGTGGTCACCCCCTTCCTGGCATCGCTGTTGCCGCCGCTTGGGCGCATCCCCTGCTTCGTTTGGCCTACATCAGCACCTATCTCTTCAACGTCCCCTTGGCCCGATCCTTCGCTTGGTTCCTGGGTTTGCTTTGCAGTGGAATTCTCTATGGCGTGGGTATCGGAGCCCTTCTGTAGGGCTGCATGTTGCTGCCTGCTCAGTTCAGCACCACCGCGATGCTGCGGTTCAACTTCAAGGTTTCGTGATCGTTCTGGTTGGTGTCGCTCAGCTCCAGATTGAAAAAGGAGGCGGAGTCGGCATCAAACAGCGGCCCTGCATGCCAAGTGCCCAGATGCAACTTGATGCCCTCGCCGGCTTCGATGCGCAGCAGCCAGGCCGTGGAGGCATCGAGCAGAGGCCCTTCAGTGTCGGGTGGGGCCAGCAGCAGCCAGAAAGGGCGACCTTCCGCGGAACTGAGGCATTGGGTGGCGTTCACGTGGCGCGTCATCGCCGTCACCTGCAGCGGTCGCCGTGGGATGCGCATCACGTAGTAACGCAGCTTTCCTGGCCCGAAGCGCAGCTCCGCGTCGTGCTGCCCGGGCGGCGTCATGTCGTCTACTTCGCGCAAGGCCGTACCGCAAGCCTCCAGACGAGGGTCCACCAGGGACCCCGCTTTCAGGGGCTGATGCTCGATCATGGGAACACTGTTTGCGCTTGATCCATGCTCGCGTTGCGTCGTCTGCTCTGCACGTTGCTGGTTGCCGTAACGCTGTTGCTGCTCACGCCCATGGCGGTGAGTGCGCAGGTGCATGAGCATCAGGATGAAAACGGGGCACCGATGCTGCGCAGCCTCGAGAGCCTGCGCGATCTCGATTACCAGAGCTGGCAGGCGGTGGCCTACCGCACCGGCAAGCCGGGCAATCCGGTGGTGCTGCGCATCGTGGGCTACCCGGGCAAGCTGCGCCTGGAACATCCCGCGCCGCTGCTGGTGCAATCCGGCGTCAAGGAGTGGCAGCTCGACGACATCACCCTCGACAATCCCGTTCTGGCCACCGACGGTCGTGAGGCGGCGGCGGAGTTTGCGCTCGATCCGCTGCTCAATGATCTGAGCAACAACCGTCCGCTGCGGTTGTTCATGCCGGGAGTGATCAACGAGATGCCCGTTCCTCCGTATGTGGTGGCGGAATGGCGTGATGTGCAGACCCAGCCGCTGAGCTGATGGGTTCCGTCGGCGGCTCACACCAACCCTGGCTGGCTTGGATGCGTCGGGCGCTTCAGCTGGCCTCCCTCGCGGAAGGCCGCACCAGCCCCAATCCCCTGGTGGGTGCGGTGGTGCTCGATGCCGACGGTCGCTTGGTCGGTGAGGGATTCCATGCCCGTGCCGGTGAGCCCCACGCTGAACCCGTCGCCCTGGCCCAGGCTGGTGACGCCGCCCGAGGCGGCACGATCATCGTCACCCTGGAGCCCTGCTGCCACCACGGCCGCACGCCTCCTTGCACTGAAGCGATCCTCGCCGCTGGAGTACGGCGGGTGGTGGTGGCACTCACCGACCCCGACCCCCGCGTTGCCGGCGGTGGTTTGCAGCGACTACGGGATGCGGGATTGGAGGTGATCAGCGGCGTGCTGGCCGTTGAGGCCGCTCATCAGAACCGCGCCTTCATCCATCGGGTGCAGACCGGCCGGCCCTGGGGGGTGCTGAAGTGGGCCATGAGCCTGGATGGCCGCACGGCGCTGCCCAATGGCGCGAGCCAGTGGATCAGCGGACCGCCGGCGCGCGCCTGGGTGCATGGCTTACGCGCCCAGTGCGATGTGGTGATTGTCGGCGGTGGCACCGTCCGCGCCGACGACCCGTTGCTCACCAGCCGGGGGCGGCGAACCCCCGAACCGTTGCGTGTGGTGCTCAGCCGCAGCCTTGATCTGCCGGCTGGCGCTCAGATCTGGGATCAGCAGGTGGCCAGCACCCTGCTGGCCTATCCGCAGCAGGCCGAGTCAGCGTTGTCCGCTGACCTGCGCGCTGTGGTGCACACGCAAGCGGTGGCAATGCAAGCGCTCGATGCTTCGGAACCGGAGCTGTTGCTGACGGCCCTGGCCCAGCGCGGTTGCAACCGCGTGCTCTGGGAGTGCGGTCCAGGACTTGCGGCCGCCGCCATCCAGCAGGGGTGTGTGCAGGAAATCGCGGCGGTGATCGCACCGAAGTTGCTCGGCGGTGAACTGGCGCACACGCCCCTGGGCGATCTCGGCTTTACTTCCATGGATCAGGTGCAGCTGCTGCGTGGAGACGACGTCCTGAGGCTGGGCGATGACCTGCTGCTGAAGGCCCGGCTGACTTGATTCGCCTTAACGGCTCGGGTCCCGTCGAGTGGAATCGCGCTCCTCGCGTTCCACCGTCGCGGCATAACGACCGATCAGCACCCCCATCACCACGGCCAGATAAATCGGGCCTGCGATGCCGGTGCTCACCGACAGCATTCGGGCCAGAGGCAGCATCGGCTGGATGTCGCCAAATCCCACCGTGGTGAGGCAGATGAAGGCGAAGTAATTGAGCTGAGAGAACACTCCCACGGATGCCAACACGCTGGCATCAACGGCGCTGGCGCCAGCGGCCAGTTCGATCGGCTCAAAACTTCCTGGCTGGATGGTCTCCAGGCCCATCATCACCAGCCCAGCGGTGAGACCTAGCAATAAGTACCCCGCGGCAGCACCCATCAGCACGCTGGCCGTCACCTTGGTTTCCCGGGCCAGGCGTTGCACCAGGCGCACCACGCTCCACCCCACCAGCACACTCCAGCTCACCACCAGGGGAATGCCGCTGTTGTGCCAACGCAAGGGGGTGAACAGCCACAGCAATTGGGTCACCAGGGCCACCACTCCTAGGCCTTGATATAGGCGGTCGTGCAAGCTGAGCACTCGCTTGCGGATCACCACCAGCTGGGTGAGCAGCAGGGCGATCAGGGCATATCCCAAACTGCCCAGCCAGGTGATTTTCGGGAACGCAAAGCTGATCATTACCAGCAGGCACAACCCCAGCAGCCAGGCGTAGAGCTTTTTGCTTCCTAGCTGCTGTCGCCCTTCCGATCGCATCACATCTGCTCCCGTCAGCCAGAGGATGCCGAGCTTTGCTGGCTCTGGCGAGGTTTGCCTTCCAGTCGCCCCGTTCGGTTCTCCGCCATCGCGCGCCAGCCGTGACACGAATCTCCGCCTTAGCCTGCTTGAAGGACTGGACGTGATTTATGCCGATCCGCGAGGACGACAACCGCCCCAATCGCCGCTTTGGGATTATCAACCTGGTGTTGATCGGCTTCGGTGTGCTGCTGTTGCTCAGCAGCTTCCTGCCCAACCAGGGCATGCAGCAGGTGCCGCGAGTGCCCTACTCCCTGTTCATTGACCAGGTGAACGACGGCGCTGTGAAGCGTGCCTACATCACCCAGGATCAGATCCGCTACGAGCTGTCGGATCCTGAAGAAGGTGCGCCCTCTGTGTTGGCGACCACGCCGATCTTCGACATGGATCTTCCGCAGCGTCTGGAAACCAAAGGCGTTGAGTTCGCTGCTGCGCCTCCCAAGAAGCCCAACATCTTCACCACCATCCTCAGCTGGGTGGTGCCGCCGCTGATCTTCATCCTGGTTCTGCAGTTCTTCGCGCGGCGTTCCATGGGTGCCGGTGGTGCTCAGGGCGCTCTGAACTTCACCAAGAGCAAGGCCAAGGTGTACGTGCCCGATGAGCAGTCACGGGTCACCTTTGCCGACGTGGCCGGTGTGGATGAGGCCAAAGACGAACTGGCTGAAATCGTCGATTTCCTCAAGTCGTCAGAGCGTTACACCGAGATTGGAGCACGCATTCCCAAGGGTGTGCTGCTCGTGGGTCCTCCCGGCACCGGTAAGACCTTGCTTTCCAAGGCAGTGGCAGGTGAGGCCGGCGTTCCCTTCTTCATCATCAGCGGCTCGGAGTTCGTCGAGCTGTTCGTGGGTGCTGGTGCTGCTCGGGTGCGGGATTTGTTTGAGCAGGCCAAGAAGAATGCCCCCTGCATCATCTTCATCGACGAACTCGATGCGATCGGCAAGAGCCGTTCCGGTTCAATGGGTGTGGTCGGCGGTAACGACGAGCGTGAGCAGACGCTCAATCAGCTGCTCACCGAAATGGATGGCTTCGCTTCCAAAGACAAGCCGGTGATCGTGCTGGCCGCCACCAACCAGCCGGAAGTGCTGGACGCGGCACTGCTGCGTCCCGGACGTTTCGACCGCCAGGTGTTGGTAGATCGCCCGGACCTCTCGGGCCGTAAGACGATCCTTGAGATCTATGCCAAGAAGGTGAAGCTCGCCGACGGAGTGGATCTCGATCGCATCGCCCAGGCCACCAGTGGTTTCGCCGGTGCTGATCTGGCCAACCTGGTGAATGAAGCGGCGCTGCTGGCTGCCCGCGCCAAGCGCACCAAGGTGGAGCAGGAAGACCTCGGCGAAGCGATCGAGCGTGTGGTCGCGGGTCTCGAGAAGAAGAGCCGCGTGCTGCAGGACGACGAGAAGAAGGTGGTGGCCTATCACGAGGTGGGACACGCCATCGTGGGTCACCTGATGCCCGGCGGCAGCAAGGTGGCCAAGATTTCGATCGTGCCTCGCGGCATGAGCGCTCTCGGCTACACCCTGCAGCTGCCCACGGAAGAGCGTTTCCTTAATTCAAGAGAAGACCTGCAGGGGCAGATCGCCACGCTGCTGGGCGGCCGATCTGCGGAAGAGATTGTGTTCGGCAAGATCACAACTGGAGCTTCCAACGATCTGCAGCGCGCCACTGACATCGCCGAGCAGATGGTGGGCACATATGGCATGAGCGACACCCTCGGCCCCCTTGCCTACGACAAGCAAGGTGGCGGTCAGTTCCTGGGCGGCGGCAACAACCCTCGCCGCACGGTGAGTGACGCCACGGCTCAGGCCATCGATAAGGAGGTGCGCACGCTGGTCGACAACGCCCATGAGCAAGCCTTGGCAATCCTGCGTCAGAACATGGCCCTGCTGGAAACCATCGCTCAGAAGATCCTCGAGAAAGAGGTCATCGAGGGTGATGAGCTCAAGGACATGCTCAGTGCCAGCGTTCTGCCTGAAGCCGTCGCGGCTTGAGGCTTGACGGATTCGCTGTCTGTCTCCGATAACACTCCTTTGAAGTCCGGCTATGGCATCCGCCACCACCAGCGTTGCTGCCGTCCTCTCCACCCTGAGCGGCAGCGATTTTCTGTCTTCAGCGGATGCCTCTGCTGAGCAGACGGCTGCGCTCCTGGAGCTGGCCGCTCAGCTGAAGTCGGGTGATCGACGCATTGACCTGGGCAACAGGGTGCTGGGCCTGATCTTTACGAAGGCCTCCACCCGCACGCGGGTGAGTTTCCAGGTGGCCATGGCCCGGTTGGGCGGCCAGACCGTGGATCTCAATCCCCAGTTCACCCAGCTGGGACGGGGTGAACCGTTAGAAGACACCGCACGGGTGCTCAGCCGTTTCTGTGACGTGCTTGCGGTTCGCACCTTCGCCCAGCAGGAGCTGGCGGATTACGCGCACTGGGCCACGATTCCGGTGATCAATGCCCTCACCGACCTCGAGCATCCCTGCCAGGCCCTGGCGGACTTCCTCACCATGCAGGAAGCCTTCGGCGATCTGCGTGGTCAGACGCTCACCTATGTGGGTGATGGCAACAACGTGGCCCATTCGCTGATGCTCTGTGGCGCCTTGCTCGGCGTGAACGTGCGCATCGGCTGTCCGGAAGGCTTCGAGCCCTTGCCGGGTGTGTTGGAGCAGGCCCGTTCCCTGGCGGTAGCCGGTGCGCAGATCACGGTCACCAGTGATCCGCTGGAAGCAGCGCGTGGTGCTCAGGCTCTCTACACCGATGTCTGGGCCTCCATGGGCCAGGAGCAGGAGCAGGCCGAACGGGAACGGGCGTTCCAGGGGTTCTGTCTGAATGAAGAGCTGTTGGCCGAAGCCGATTCACGGGCGATCGTTCTCCACTGCCTTCCGGCCCACCGCGGCGAAGAGATCAGTGCAGGTGTGATGGAAGGGCCCGCCAGCCGCATCTTCGATCAAGCCGAGAATCGTCTGCATGCCCAGCAAGCCCTGCTGGCTGCTCTGCTCGGCGGTCTGTAGGTCCTTGCTGCGTGCTGGGGACTTGTCCTCATGCAGTGTCCTGACAAATGCAGGACGACCAGTTCCCTCCAGCGAGATTTTCGAGTTCCTCTTCTGTGAGTGCTGACTGAGTCTTGCTGAAATCGTCCGTGGAGACGCTGAATCCCGACTCCTTGGCAATCACGACAACAGCGTCTGCGTTCTTGGATGCTTTGAGTTTTTCTTGAAGGCTCGGATCAGCTTTGACGGCTTCCAGGAACGCTTTGAGCTGCTCTTCCGGCATGGGAAAAGACGGCAATCTGAGTGTTGTAATAGCCATGCTCGGCGGATTCCACTCAATGCATCGAGTGCTGACCCGATTCATCGACAACGTTGGTTTTGCTCACAGGCTTTGAGAGCCCATGGGCATTGATGGGCATACCGCTGGAGAACAACCGCATGGCCTGCGTTCACCAGCCGTTGCTGCACGTTGGTCCCATCCACGAACAGTTCGGCCACGCTGCGCCCATAGCGGTCTGTTGTGATTCGCTTGATGGCAACGGTTCGTCCCGCCACGAGCTGGCGCAGGTGATCCCGTGCTGCTTTGGCTTCGTGTGGTTTGGCCCTTGATCCGCTCAGTTCTGGTGTATCGATGCACGCCAGCCGGATCCGTTCTCCCGTGCTGGTTCGACAGGTGTCGCCGTCGTAGCAGGACGCGATCACGACGGTGGCAAGCCCGGCAATCAGCATCAAAGGCACTGGCTGCGTTTGCGTCTGCGCGGCCAGTGCAGCGACCTGTTCACCCGCAAGCGCCCACGCATTCGAAGGTGCCAGGGTCGTTGAAGGCCAGGATCATCAACACCGCCACCACGCTCACCGCGACCAACACAACCGGAACAATCTCATCATCGGGATACATGGCCTGTGCAAACACCGACGGTCTCAATTGCACTTTTGCCGCAATGGCGCTGAATGCCACGTCGGTTGCAGCGGATTGACAACCGGATGTTGGCGTTGGCCGGGCTATCAGTGCACCACCGTCGGATCCGGTTGCGTCGCAACCTCCTGGCCCATGGTGTCTTCTATGGCGGGCATGGTCAGGCGACTGCTCAAGGTGAGCCGGGCATGAAAGATCTCAAACACCGCATCAATGCGCTGTGCTTCAAAGCCTGAGATTTCCAGCATCAAAGCCAGGTGATCCAGAAAGGCGCGTTCCTGGCGTTGGAACGGCCCGTCGGAGCGCATGATTTCGGAGGCCATGGCGTAGGCCGTCATCCGTTGCGCAGGGGTCAGGCATTGCGCTGCGCGCAGCATCATGTTGTGAGAGCCCATCTCGCGACGCAGTTCCAGCAATTCATCAAGCAGTCCGATCATCTCGGCATCCGGCATCTGGCAGAACGGCTCGCGATAGTCCAGTGCGTGTCTGAATGCGCGCGTCCCCGCTTTGGTGAAGTGTCCATCCCAGGACACGGCAGCGAAGCCGATTGCAGCAAAGGCGGTCAACGAGTCCATCGGTATCAACGACCAAGAGCTTTGGTCTGGCTTGGGTCATGGCATCGGCGATGTGGCAGCTACTACCAAAGCGTTGCCTTGAGCATTCATGCGCATCGATAACGCGACCTGAGATCACACCGGCGTCAGTGGCATGCACACTCAACACTGCATTGTGTGAGGAGGGTTCAGTGGTGGGTGGTTGTCTATTTCGTCGAAGTGAAACTTCGGTGAATGCTGGCGATCACCATTCGGCCTTGAAAAGCTCCATATACTTTTCGTAGGTGAGATCGTTGTTTAGGCCGCTGACGGCAAGGCTGGTGATGCCAAGTTTTGGATCACATTCAATTTTGGCACGCACAGGTGCATTGGTGAGTAGGGCTTCAACAAGTCCACCTTTCTGGTTGTCAAAGCGACTCGTGTATTCCTCACGTGTGAATCCAGCATTCGCAAGCGCGCTGCGAGCAGCTCCTAGGCATTGTTCACCTGTGCCGCCGTAGGAAAAAGAGGTGAGATAGACCCAAGGGCGTGCAAGCGCTGGACTTGATCCCAAGGCAATCAATGAACACAACAGGAAAATACGCTTCATTGAATCCTTTCTTTGACTGCCAATATTGATCAATTCCTTGCTCGAGTCAATCCCTTGATTCCTCATGGATGAGTGCAGATCAACCAAGTCATAACAGCTAGCTTCTTCGAAGATTGTTGAGTGTGAGGTATCCATGAACCAAAGGGCACTGATGGCTGCGTCTGTGCTGACTCTGTCCACGTTCTCAGGAGCGGTTCAGGCTGATGCGTTGTCGCCGATCGCCACTGTTTGGTGTGCCACGCCCAGCTTTCACAACGCCAACCTGAGCGATGGTGTGGAACAGGCGACGCAGGCGGCGATGGATGGCTCCGAGGAGCCCTTCAAGATTCTCGACGCGATGCTGGCTTACAGCGATAACGAGGCGCTCGGCGCCGCGATCATCCGGGAATTCAATGCCGTGTGTCCCGATACAGCCCGCGCGGCGTTGGGGGACGACATCGTCGATCGGGCGATTCAGTTCAACGACAACTGAATCAGCGTCTCTGCGCATTGGCGCGCACGGTCTCTCCAAATCGGCGAGCCCAGCTATGACATGAACAGCTGAGCCCTGAGCGGTCGGGACGCGCCTGCCGCTGCCCAACTCAGGACGCACCCCAAAGATGTGACAACAAACGCTTCACCGGTTCCTTTTGCTTTACCAGGAGGCCCGCTGACTGTGGTCCTGGTGCACGGGTTCACAGGGTCGCCGGCTGAAATGCGTTTGCTCGCACACGCGCTGCATTCGCAGGGGTTTGGTGTGGAAGCTCCTTTGTTGGCTGGTCATGGCACCCAGCTGGACGACCTGATGGAGATCGAACCTCGCCAGTGGTTGGAGCAGATCGATGCGCTGGTGGTTCGGCTGCGCAAACAGGGCCAGAGGGTGGTGGTGGCAGGCCTCTCGTTGGGATCCATCCTGGCGTTGCAGGCAGGTCTTCGCCATCGCGAAGTGGAGGCCGTGATGGCCTACTCGCCTCCGATCATCAGCGGCGATCCAAGGGCCTTGATCGCTCCACTGTTGGCCAGGGTGCTGCCTTCGGTGGCACGACCGGCCGAGGATTTTGTGGATCCAGCCACCGCAGATCGCATCTGGACCTATGGACGTTGGCCCAGTCGTTGCAGCGTGCGTGTGCTGGAGTTGATCCGGGCGACGCGACGTCAGCTGGCGGAACTGCAGCAACCGCTGCTGGTGGTGGCCAGTCGCAAGGATCGCGTGATCACGGCCCGTGGCGTGGAATCGCTCAGGCATCGTGTGGGCTCCCAGCAGGTTGAGCTGCACTGGCTTGAGAACAGCGGCCATGTGATTACGGCCGATGCGCAATGGCGGTTGGTGGCCGATCAGACGCTGACCTTTCTGGAACGCCTCTAAGGTCCTCCCCATTCGCCATGGATGAATGGACCAGCAGGAACGTGATAACTGGCAGAGAGTGCTCGACTCTCTCGAAGCTGCTGGCGACACTGAAAGTGCCTTTTATGTGCGTGCTCGCGCCATCTGCAATGGAGACCCTGATCCCATGCTCGAGTGGGAGGCCAAATCATGAGTATCGATCCACTCCAACGTGGGCTGGAGCAATCGTTTGAAGCGGAGAAATGGTCTCGCTTCATCCGTGAATGCGACGACATCGAGACGCTGAGGGAGACGGCCCTGTCGCTGTTGCAGCAGCTGGGTCAGATGAAGGTGGCCAGCTCCTGGATGGCCAGCCGAGCCTCCGAATCTGAAAATGCCAAGTTGAAAATGCTGGCGGAGCTCATCAAGCAACGCTCCGGTGAATCGCAAGCGGAGACAGACCAATGAGCGCAACGGTTCGATCTGCGGTGGTGGCTTTGGCCAGTGTTCTTGCCGCTGTGCCTGCTGGGGCAGACGGTTGGTCGCCAGCACCGGAACCTGCTGTTTGGATGCAGACCCGTCAGCAGCTCCAAGCCTCTGGAGCGATGACGGACCGTCCTTGGCAGTTCATGGAAGCGCTGGAGACTCCAGAGCTGATGGCCGGTGAATATCTCAGTGGTCGCACCCCAACGTCTGTGGGTGTGGAGTTCGATGCTGGCTTGTTGCTGCGCCGCGCTGGCGACGAGGACTGGCAGGTGCGCGAGCTGCGCATGCGGGCTCTCTGCAATCAGCAGAGGCTTCAGCGTCGTGCTGGTGAGACTCAGTGGGTGGATTACGTCGGTCGCGATGACACCGCGTCCAAGGTGGCGTGGATTTGTGACATCCCTTGAGCGGGCTGGGCTCTTGCCATCGTGAGAAAACATCGGTACATATGTATTGACGAACAAATGCATTGCCGGTGCCTTCAGGATCTCCCGAGCCCCTCACCACTGCTCAGCAAGAGCTCTACGACTGGCTTGCTGATTACATCGGCAGTCATCACCACAGCCCCTCTATCCGCCAGATGATGCAGGCCATGGGGCTTCGCTCCCCTGCGCCGGTTCAAAGTCGTTTGCGTCACCTTCAGCAGAAGGGCTGGATCACTTGGCAGGAAGGGCAGGCTCGCACTCTGCAGCTTCTTGGTGGCATCACGTCTGGGATTCCTGTGCTTGGCGCTGTTGCTGCAGGCGGGCTGGTGGAAGCCTTTGATGATGTTCAGGAGCGTCTAGATCTGGGTCCTGTGCTTGAAACCCGTGGGCTGTTCGCGCTCACCGTGAATGGCGACTCCATGGTGGATGCCCACATTGCCGATGGGGATGTGGTGTTGATGGAGCCGGTCACGGATGCCAGGCGCCTCCGTCAGGGAACGATCGTGAGTGCTCTGGTGCCAGGCAGCGGCACCACGTTGAAGCACTTCCACTGTGATGGTGTGACCGTTCGTTTGGAAGCCGCCAATCCTGCGTATGAGCCGATTGAGCTGCCTGCTGATCAGGTGCAGGTGCAGGGCAAGCTGGCAGCCGTGTGGCGGCAGATGTGATGGCTGGTCCCATGGGGCGCCGTCGTTGTAAGCTTCATCACGACGACGGGTGAGCCAAGCGCTTCAGCCGCGTTCATGGGGCCATAGCTCAGCTGGTAGAGCACCTGCATGGCATGCAGGGGGTCAGGAGTTCGAGTCTCCTTGGCTCCACTAGGTTTTCAACCAGTGGGACATCCCAAGTACTGCAAAACCCAGTGCAAAAATGAACTGGGTCACGTGCCTTGCACATTTTCTTGCACTAACTCCGTCTGTACGGATTCCAGGATCAGATCCCGTTGGAGCAAGTGCAGCCCTGCGCCCATCAATACTGCTGCTTCTGCCAGGTCGTGTTCAGCCATGCAGACGCCGCAACGTGCAATCGATAAGTGATCAGCCCACATCAATGGTGTTGCGCACCAGAACAGTGTGCCGACCTATTTCTGGTTCGATCGCAAGGCCAACAAAAGCTCGGTGAGCAGCGTGATGGTGGTCAGGGTTTCCAGCGTCATCGTTTGGATGCAACTGCCGTGAGTGTTCCCCGATCGTCGCCAGACTCTGCGGCATGTCCAACAAGGAGCGCCCCCTCGTTGATCGCCATCCGCCGAAACCCGGCGGAGAGGGCTGGCTGGTGAACGCTCAAAAGCAGCTGGTGGTGCAGTTCAAACCCGACAACCCATTGCCTCATGCGGAGTGGGTGTCAGTACGGACCTACAGCTGGGTGCCACCACATCCACCCGTGCCGCAGACACGCAGGCGGATGCTCAGGCATAACGCGATTGACGCGTGGAAGCACATGCAGAAGACAGGCTGGCAGCGATGTTCACCACCAGTGCGCTAATTAATATTTAATGCGGGCGATGGTGCCAGGCATTGGAGGCTGATTGATGGGCTTTTGGGGTGATAGCAGCAATAAAAAGCCCCTGCGGTTGCAGGGGCTATGAGGGCGTAGGGTCATCATCTCTCCCACCTCTCAGCAAATGTAGAGTTGTGACGGGTGCTCGGTGCAAGCGGATTGTTCTGCCTAAAGCTGCTGTCACTGCTTTTGAAAGCGATGTTCAGAGCGACCTACAAGGCTTGATCTAACCGCTGATCCGATTGGCTGACTCATTAGTCACTTAGTTTCCTTCCTCTCCACCGTGGCTTAGGTGTGATGGGCGGCAAAACAGGATTAGAGAGACATCGAAGGACAGCAACCTTGGCAGGATCGCCATACGTCGCCTCGATTGCCTCACGGGCTAAATGTTCAAGATGAGCATTCCTGCGTGTTTGTTGTCGTGCCGTTACACGTGTCATTACAAGTAATTCAGTTTTCTGAACGCTAAAAAATGAATAGTGAAACTGCGTAATTGCGTTACCCAAATACACCGTAAGTTGTAGTTAAGTAACTAAAGGTTTACTGCAATACAAAGCCGAGCAATCAGTCACTCAGTTTGCGCCCTCTCCACCTAGAGGCAGGAACGCGGATCGGCGTTGGCCTCGGCATTTGAGGAGAGATCAAGCCTTGCAGCGAAGCAATGGTCCTTGGATTGCCGTACGTGGCTTCCAGCGCTTCACGAGCCAACTGTTCGAGATGGTCAACACAACCGCTGTGCCTGGAAGGTCTTTCTGTCATAGGGATCACTCGTCCGGATACCTGCCTTCACTCTCAGCTTTTTTGTGATTGCGAAAAGAAGAGTTCAACGTGTGCTGCCTTAGAAACCCCTGAACTTCTGAGCGTATGGGTCTGACTCGTTAGGGAACACAGCGTTCCTCAACCGGCTGATACGAGCAATCAGATTCTTGAAGATCGTGCGGGCTCGTTCGTCTTTGATTTTGATGGCGGCCAGCGCTGCCCCATCGGACAGAACAAATAGCCGAATAAGCGTGATGCGCTTTTCACGGCTTCTGCCTGCACATGGCACGTCGAGCTGACTTTGGGCTTTTTCTCCATCGAAGGCAGTACGCGATTCGACCGATTCCAACGTGGCCTATCCAGGGGGAAAGTAGGACCATCGAGATCGGATGAGTTGATGACAGCCGACACTCCACCGGCACAGATTGCAGAAGCAGAGTGACTTTCTGGCTCCTACTCTCATCGTCTGAATAACGACCTGGGTTGGACCTTCAGTTGGCACGCTCCAGTACGTCTCGCCATACGACACTCTGCTAGCATAGTCACAGGTCCCGTAGAAGAAATCAATCCTCTCCCAGATCACATAATTTTCCAACGAGAGAACACTACACGCTACAATGAGACCTAGTTGGTTGCACATTGAGAACGCAAATAATTTCAACAAAAAGCCGATAGCAATTATGAAATAATCAGTAGAGTTGTAAAGAATATGGGAACTGAAGGAGGGAAAATATTCGGAACTGACTCACAATAAATTGAGCCACAAAGATACAAGAATGCTCCTATTTGATGATATCAATGCGCTTTACAAACATCATTGTAATGTCGTCAAATTGCTCAGATTCTTCCATGAATTCATCCAACTCATGGAGTAGTGCATCCTGCATCTCTACAATTTCGTAACCCCCAAATCGATCAAAGTAGTTTTTTAATCGAGAAATCCTATAGCTATCGCCTAAGGGATTTCTCGCATCGATAACACCATCGCTATAAGCGAGCAATTTTTCTCCTGCACAAAAAGACGTAGTAGAACCATTGTAGATAGCGCCATCAAAAATCCCCAGCGCTGGACCCGTTGCCTCGAGCTCTGCAAAAACTCCAGCCGCTTTTCTGATCAAAACTGCTTCATGCCCAGCTGACACATAAGACAATTGCGAGGTGTCTTCGTGGAGATGTCCAAAGAAGACTGTGGCGAAATAAGCAGAGTCGCCGTGATTAGCACTCATATATTGATTAACGTCGCTGATCACGTCGACCATTACTCGCTCGATATCAGCAACGTTCTCGTCCCGAAAACTAAAGCGCGTGCTGTATCGGATCAGGGTCCGGAACACTGACATGAACAATGCGGATCCAACACCTTTATCGCAGACATCGGCAACAACAAAAAATGAATGTTTCCCGACACTGAAGGTGTCATACCAGTCGCCACCCACGTCGTAGGCAGGACGCGTCAGAGCTATCACCTCATAACTTAATCCATCAGGAAATATTTTGGTAAGAAAGAATCTTTGTATTTCTGAAGCAGTGCTGAGCTGACGCTGCGTCATTGCATTGAGACATTCAATTTGTTTTTTTGCACTTATGATCTCAGATGTACGTTCATTGATTGTATCAACTGATGAACTGATCTCAGCAATTGGAGACTGCTTATAAAGTTCTTCGAGATCGTATTTCTGCGCATCATTGTTTTTCCTGGGCAGGATTGCGACCCATTCATCGGTGAGTTTTTTGGCTAGAAAATTGCTAACCAAAAGAGAGATAATGACGACTTGAGTCAGTAGTTGAAGTGCCATATTCGTGGATTCGGCTAATCCACGAACATAGGGTTTAAGAGGCGTGAAAATTTGAATATCTTTGAGTTCTGAATATTGATTATTTGGATAGGAATAAGCCCAATACCCAGCCATCAGGCGGTCGAGCTTGGATCCATTACTGGGTGTCAGAGCTCTGAGTTGCGTGCTGATCATTCGTCCGGGTTTATAAACCTCAAGTTCTGGCAAGATATTTTCAAAAAAGTCCGGCTTATATTCAATCGTTTGTTTGTCTTGCCCCAGCCTTAATTTGTACCATACTGTTGATTCGCCTTCCGGCTTGACGATCACGTACTTGCCATCTCTTGAATCGATATCGTACTCATTTGTTGTATCAAGATCTCGTTCTTTTGTATTCTTACTACTAGGACGGAGTGGTTCAACAATTAATTCCTCGAGATCGCTAGAATTACTGATTGGATCCGAGTGATGGATTTGTTGTATCAGCGAGGCCAGGCTGGCATTCCGCTGAATTATGAGCATTTGGGATCGATCCGATGCAATCACAAATCCTCTCGCGATTAAACTTAAGCTGAGCACAATGCAAGTCAGCATCAGCACAACACTGGTGAGTGTTTTTAGAGAAATTCTGTGGTGACTACCCTTAAATCTCCGATTGCGCTTTAGTTCAATCCAGGAATAGATTGCATAGGCAACCAAGATATTAAAAACACTTGTGATGAAATTCTTGTAGGACAGCGTCAATGCAACGTTGTGTGGAGTCCCGAAGTGGTAGATCTCCGTCAAATAGAGAAACGGGCAGCCAATCAGCACAGCAAAAATGGCTACATCGCGAATAAGGCGTCCGCTTCTGATGGCTTTATCACAGCTTTTCTTACGGTTCAGCCAAGTGATCACTCCAATCTCGGCCAATAGACGGCATGCGGTAAGAACATCACCAAACAGCCAAATAGTTGCCAATGATGACGGGATTGCAACAGCAAGCCCCCAATAGGAGCGGTAGAGTAAAAAAGCAAGAAGGGAAAAAGATGACCCAAGCAGCAGCCTCATCCCAAGAAAGACGCTTGGAGCGGCAAGTGTGATGATCAGGCCACCGAGGCTTAGAAGAGTTAGTGAGACAAGCTCAGCCTTACTTAATCGATGTGTTTTAGACCCTTTCATACCCATGACTCATTTCATCCCTACTTGTGAATATTCGGCTGCTGTCCATGCCTAATTGGTCTGTAAGGCGTTTTGATCCGAAAAACCATATAAGGCTGAATCCGCTTATCAATGCCTTGGTGAAACTGTGATTGTCGATTGAGTTGGTTGGCTGTGAAATAGAGATATCCATCATCGGCTAGTGCCAGGCTATCTGGCCAGATCGCTTGAGGAGAGTACATCAGTGTTTTTAGAGTTGAAATCGACCCTGTAAAGCGGTGAATGGCATTGTGCTCATAGTCTGTGAGAAAAATTCCGCCACTTGAGTCGGCCTCAAGACCATCGGACGCTCCTGCCACTTGTCCGTGATCTACCACCATCTTCTTTAGATTTTCCTCTTGGATGGTTCTGTTGATCAGTGCCTCCGTTGGTACGCTATAGAGATGCCTGCTGGTTAACGAGCGGAAAAATACGGTTTCACCATCCGCAGAAACTGCGATTCCATCAGAACCAACATTGAAACGTTTGGCACTTTCGCCAGGCTCGCGGATCATCAACACCTCAGCTTCTACAACCGGTACAAAGCTCGGATCTGAGCGTGTAAAGCTTGTTCCGCTCAAGCGCCTCCAACTTTCTCCCGTAACGAGGTTCACAACAATAATTCCTCCATCGGGCGACGAGTCGCTAATGAAGGCATAGCTTGCCGTATTGCTGTTGAATAAAAACCTAACGTCATTGAGATAGGTTTCAGGAGTGAGAGCTTCTGGCTCAATTAAGATGGTTCTTAGAACCTTATTATTCTCTAGGCTGACCTGGATGAGCTTTGGACCTCCATAAGAAATAGGGTGCGGTCGCAGACTTCCAGTATCAACAATCCATAAGTGAATTCCGCTTGGATCAATCACCACGCTTTGGGCCGATACGATCCGCCTGCTCTGAGTGGATATACTTCCCTGTTGGTTCCATATGGTATTCGGGAATGCAAGAGGTTTGCCATCGACAATTTCTGCAACCGTGAACTGAACGTCATCACCCCAGCGTGGATAATTGATAAAGATGCGACCTGATGTTGAGACCGCAATCCCTGTGGGCATCGCACCATGAATCTCAGCAACTGTTTCGAGATCTCCGATGGATTGTTGTGCTGGTACGGGTTGTGCTTGTACTTGTGAACTCGTTGCAAGACAGGCGGCCAAAGCGAAGGCTTGAAGGCTCTTTCTGATCAACGCCATTCGCCCAATATAAAATCTACTTCTAAATCTAGAGCTTTCGCCCGAGTCTGTCTCACGACTGAAATGATTCCGGCTTTATTCTGCTTGCATACAACTTTCTCTTGCTCTCGGCGCAAACACCAGCTTCTCGAGGCCACCACTCATTTGCCTCGCTTTGGCGCAATCTCATGCACGGTTTAAAGTCCTCTGCCCCTGCTTTGCTTTAAGGCTACGTAAGGACACGCCCACTGCTTGAGTGGATAAAGGTCAGACAATGTTGCCCTTGCTACCCAAAATCATGCCCAGCTAAGGCCATGACGCTGGAGCATCCCAAATCATTCCGGTGTAACAACAATACTGATTGTGCAGATACCATGAGCTTTATTTATTCAGAACAATCAAAAGAGGCAAGTTCTGGTGTGCGATACCAAAACCAGTGTCACTTCACCCTTAGCCTCTACTTGTTAGAAGAGCAACTTAAAGCCTTCCTGGAAAAGGTGAAAGGGGTTGCCAGCCTTCAGATGCTCGGAGCCACTGCTAATTCTGATGCGGTCGTCGCCATTGTGAAAAAGGCTTGGTCTAGTTTTTCTGCTGATGATTTGTAGCTTGATTAAGCTGAGGTTTCTGATGACGAGCTGGAAGTGGAGGTTATCGTTGGCCGGCGTCCTGTGTGTCTATTCTAAAATTAATCCTGGCCTGAGTTTTCTGAACCACTAACAAATCAATCCTTTCGATCTTGCGTTTTACTCATCTTGCGGAGCATTGTTACTGGATACGGCCCGAATTGTCGGTTTCCATTCCCTCCAAGACTGGTTTTTTGAATTCTGCCCCTCTGTTGGTTCATGCGTACATGCGGCGTTCCCAGCTTTGCGCCTCTCCGAGAATTCGAATCAATCAAAATAATGCGGCTATGATCAAGCGGTGAGGTCTTTTGGGGTTGTTTCCACTCAATGCGTAAATTTCTGGGTTTGCTTGCTGCCTCCAGCTTCGTCATTCTTCCTGTGAATGCTCACTCGCAAAAGGTGGCTTATGAGGAGGGTTGGGATGCTGGCTACTCTTATGGGTATGATGCTTCTCGGGCTTTCACAAATTGTTCACATTACGTGGATGACAACATTTCAAAGGAGGAGTTTTTGGATTCAATTGTCCCAATTAAATATCAAGAGGCTGAAAGCGATCGTCGGAATTGGACGGTGATTATGGATCGTTGGGAAGACCGCCAGGAGGATAGTGAGTATGCAGAGTTTTATCGAACCTGCGCCGAAGCAGTGAAAGAGGCAGGCGAATGGGAATTGTCGCCTCGTCCTGGGGCAATCTAAGAGCGAGGTTCATGCGTCGATGTGCGTTGCGCTTCAGTGCACGCTTCCCGCAGTCTTGAAGTCGTTTTTGCCTCGATAACGGACCACGGCTCGACAATGCTCGATGTACTCCTCCGTGCTCATCCCGCCTTTGGCATCCGCAGTCTGGCGGCTCATGATCTCGAAGTCACAGATCAAAGCTCCGCGGGTGTGTTTCACCATGGGGCAGCGTCTCGCTAATGCCAGCTGATCAGCCTCTTGGCTGGTGCTGAGGGTTGGGTTCTTGGTCTCTAGGAGAGATGCATTCATGGGTTGACCGTCGTAAGGGTCAATGCCGTCCGATTGGTGTGCTGCGGCATGAATCGCATCCATGGCGTCTTTCACCCGGTAGCTGCCGCCACGCTTGCGGTCGCGTTTGGTCACGGTCAACGCCTGGCGTTGCAGCCACTGTTTATAGATAAACGGTTTCAGCTCCATCCAGCTTGGTGGCGCATAGTCAGATGGAGTCATGACTGACGAAACGATGGGTGGCGACATGCAAGGGTCTCGCCCACTTAGCACCCACGTCCATTAGAAGTGTGTAGAGGTTTCGCCGGCATCGTGCGCTTGCTGTATTTCGGGGCTGTTGTCTTTACGGCTGCTTGGTTGGTGGTGTTGTTGTGGCGCAAGTTTGTGGCACTGCGTCAGGTCAATGTGATTGTCGAGACCCCGGAACGGGCGCAACAGGTGAGTGCGCTCGAGCGAGCCTTTCGAGCCGAGGACGATCGTGATGATTCCTCGTCGGTCGATGAGGGCGGTCTCGCCGATTGATCGCTTTCAGCTGGGTGGGACAGGACAGGTATTTCGACGCATGCCCTATGTATCGCAGCGATACACAATGAAGGCATGAACTCCGGTGCGTCGGCGTTCAGACATTGGGGAAGCAAGGAGGGTGCGTCGCCCTCCTTTTTTTATGCGATTAGCCGTTGTGCAGTTGGCTCAACAGTCGGGCGGCGAGTCCTCGCGAAATCCTGCGCTGCACCAAGAGGTCACAAATCCAGTCGAAGAGTGGGATCGCGTCAGTGGTGCTCAGACGTTGCTCGATGCCTTTCAGCTCCTGCACGGTTCTGCAACCCCGTAAGGCATCGATCAGTGTGTCTTCCTTGGGGCGTTCAGCCAGCAACTGGGTGGTCTTCAAGTTGAGAACAGCCGGATCCCTTTGTCATGGCATCCCTCAGGGCTTCTTGTCACGCCTTGGGCGGACGCTTTGAAGGAAGCCTTTGGTTTCACATGCGGATCTCTGCGTTGTCCTGTGAATGCTTGGCCTTTTCCCTTATGAAAAGCTAGTGCTTTCAGTTTGGATCCCAAAAGCAATCTCCCAGTTTTCAAAGAAACCAAATGCTTCTCTGCGTGGATCGTTGCCGTCATAGCTCGATGCTTGAAGAAGTTCGTTTTCAGCACCGCTGATCAGCTGTGGCTGAGATACAAGTTGTTGAATGTTGATGTCCTGATAGGTGGTCATGCGGGCTTGATCCATGCTCACTGCAGCTTGGGGTTCGCTGAATTCACGTCTGCCAGTGATCGGGTCGTTCTCGACGCCCCAGATGGATTGCAATGCGATCAAGTCGGCATCGGAGAACCAGGTGTCCCATCCATCAGGGCTGATGTTGTAAGACATGACCGTGTCATCCGTTGTCCAGGCAGGGTTACTTGGATCATTGTTGGGATGTGAAAGGCCAAGCATGTGGCCGATCTCGTGCACGATCGTGTTGGCATCAAAGTCGCTCAGGGCAGCCAGGCCATCGGTGTCTTTCCAGTACATATCCCAATATGCGCCACTGCCAAAGCCTTGCGGATTGACGCTGCCGACTACGTTTTCGCTCCACGTGCTTTGAGAGTCAAGGCTGTAAATATCCAAATCGCTATTGGTGAAGTCTTGGACCTCGTTGAAGTCGAGATCGATCAATGGATCTAGTCTTTGGAAGATGGAACGGATGAAATCAGCCTCTTCTTGAGAGTGTCCAACGGATACACCTGAAGAGGCGTCATCGAAAAACAAATCTCCTTGGGGATTGTGAATGTAGTACTCCAGGGCTTCTCCACTTCTCACTACAGCGTTCTGGGTGTGGTTGACGAAGGCTGCTTCCGTCAACATGTTGCTTGTTAGAGGTGCTCCTCCTCTGGCGTTCGCGCTTTGCGACGTGGCCTGAAGGTCAATGTCTTCGGTGCCAAATCGACAAGCACTGCATTGACAACCACCTCGGGTTGTCTGATCGCCGGGCTGTTCGATCAGTCGTTCAAGATTGTCGGAAAGGTTGATTGCCATGCGCTTGGAGTTCAGGGATGTTGTCGTCGGGGACTTCCCTGTCGATGCACACACAATCCCAGCGATCAACAGCAGAGCTGATGATCTGCGTCATCTCACCCTGTGATCTTGCTCACAGGGTGGGATTTGCTTAGTTGTGTCGATCATGTCTCGTTGGACAAGATTGGTTTGAGCTTGGGTTGAGCGATTGCTTCTGGCGCTTAAACCAGCCCTAAAGCCTTCATCACCTGCAGTCGGATTCCTCCAAGCCTGCTCCAGGCCTGAAGCGCTTGTTCCTTTGAGCTGTAAGGCCGCCAGTCGTTTTCGTTCATCCGTCGTTGCATGTGCTGTGCGACGCGCTGGGCCACCTGCACGTCACTCTGCGCTTTCAGGTGAAGCGTCTGACCATTGATCACATGCTCGGGAGCCATGGGAACCCATTGCTCAGTTCATTCTGCAGGAGGACCGTGGTTGCCTCCAAACGCTGTGAAGACAGGCGGCCATCACGATCCCTTTGTTTCTGATGCCAGGCTCTCGCGATGGAACCTTCTCAATCGGTCAGTTTGCTTCTGTTCATGGTCGGGCTGCTCAGCACGCTGACCGTTTTGTGGGTGGCCGCCAGACGAACTAATCAAGCTGAGCAGCAACGGGCTCGGATGAATCGCATGCGTCTGCGGCTGCATAGGCTGATTCAGGACCGTTCGTGATCTCTGGAATCGTTGAAGCTTCTCATCGTGGCTGCGGGTTTTCTGGCCTTTCTGGCGCTCACTCAGATGCTGGTGCGTCGCAGCATGGACGATGGTCAGGGCGATTGAGATCAGCGTCGACCCATTCCGCGACCATTGCCAATCAGCCCCACATCAATCAGAAACCCGATTAACACCACTAGCAAACCGCTGAAGGATGCGATGCCTCCAAACGAAGCGTCGGCCCAGCAATAGCCCAGGGTGGTGGTCGGCAGCACCACCAGACCCAGCACCGGCAGGATCGGATTGGGGATCGCTAGATCGGCAAATGGCTGCAGCACAAATGCTGGGCTGAACAGCCACATCAGGATCAAGATCAGCCGCGGTGTGATCAGGCCGAGGAGTCCAACAAGACACATCAGTGCGGTCCCGTCACTGTCAGTGTTGTAGCCACATCACCTCACCAGCAGGTCACGCCTTGATCGGTCGAAAGGCGGTTTCCCTGGTGAATCCCGCGATCGTGATCAAGGTGATCAATCCGCTCGCGGCCACCCAGGCTCCCGGCAGCAACGGGTTTCCGGTTGTCGCGATCAACCAGGTGGCGATCAGCGGTGTTGTGCCTCCGAAGTAGCCCTCAGCCACGTTGAAAGCAACAGCAAGCCCTGTGCATCGAACCGCTGCCGGCATCAATTCCACATTGGCTGGATTTTTGCCTCCTGCCAGCAATGCCACCGCGAGGGTCAAACCCAGTTCTCCGCGCCACACCTGCTGAGGATCGCCGCTGTGCAACAGCCCGAAGAACGGAAGGGCGCCGAAACAAAGCAGCGATGCACCGGTGATCAGCATCGGTTTACGGCCGATCCGGTCGGACAGCCAGGCAGCGATCGGAAACAGCACCAGCAGGACGACCATCACACTGGTGTTCAAGCTCAAGGAGGAGGACTGGCTGAAATGGTCAATGTCCTCCAGGTAGCTGACGGCGTAGACGAAGGCGGCGTAATAGCCAACGCTGCTGCCGATGTTCAAGGCCATCACTCTCAGAACCTGGAGCCGATAGCGACCGAAGGTCTCTCGAACAGGTGCTTCTGACGTCGATTCGACTCCATCGGAGCCGATCCCGTGCCGGAGCAGAACGCCGGTTAGGGCGACGAGGGCTCCAAACAGAAAAGGAATCCGCCACCCCCATTGCTCCAATTGCTCCGCGCTCAAGGTGTGAGCGAGCAGATCACCGATGCCTGAACCCAACAGCATCCCTGCCACGGATCCCCACAGCCCCCAGATGGCAAACACGCCACGTTTGCGATCCGGTGCTCGTTCCGTCAGGAAAATGACCGAACTGGTGTATTCACCTCCAACGGAGACACCCTGAATGAGGCGCAGCAACACGACGATGATTGGCGCTGCAATCCCGATCTGACGGTGGGTGGGCAGCAGTCCCATCAGCACAGTGGGGATCGCCATGGCCATCACCGACAGCTGCAGTGCTTTGCGCCGTCCGACACGATCGCCGATGCGTCCGAACAGCAATCCCCCCAAGGGGCGCACCAGAAACCCCGCGGCAAAGGCCCCGAAGGCGCCAATGAGTGATGCCGTCGGATTGGACGAGGGGAAAAACAGCCGTCCGATCACTGTGGCGAAATAGCCATACACCGCGAAGTCGTACCACTCCATGACGTTGCCGATCAGCCCGGCCAAAATCACGCGTGTGGTGTTGCGTGGCGTTGAAAGGGTCGTCATCGTCTGGCGCAGATCAGGGAGCAGAAAGCGCAGGTGGGGTTACTGCGGCTGATCAGAAATCTCATGCAAGCGGTCGATCAGCAAGTCGACATCCGTGTCGATGCCGCCGTCTTCCGCCCAGGCTTCGGGCACATGACGTGCTTGCACCAGGTCGTTGAGCTTGGACGCATTGCGGCGTTGCAGCATCGCGGCAGTGCTGCTTCGTTCTGTCGCAGGGCTCTGGTCCATCGGCGTAGCGCGGTTAGGGAGGTCACCGATCAGATGACAGGACAGACGTCGCCGATGGGGGGATGCACGGTGCTCCCATAAGTACACCGCTTGCCAGGTGCCTAACAGCAGTTGGCCCTCCACCACACTCAAGCTCATGGTTTGCGTGGTGAGCGCCGTGCGGATATGGGCGGGCATGTCGTCATCGCCCTCGTCGTCATGCAGGTAGCGCCGTCGGCGTCCATCCGCATCCGCAGGGCCAAAACCATCCTGGGGAACCACAGCATCCATCCATGCGGCTAAATCCTTCAACACCCTGGGATCGGCGTTCTCGTTGATCGTGAGGCTGCAACTGGTGTGCAGGCAGGTGAGATGGATCACGCCATGGCTCAACCCCGCATCACGGATGAGTTGGTTGAGTTGGTGATTCAGTGGGGTGAATCCTGGGCCATCGGTGCAGATCTCCAATCGCGTCAGCAGCTGATCCAGCGCCATCCCCAGGGCTCCACCCACTGATGACTCTCTAGCGCTGTTCGGAGGGCAATGGAATCGGTTCACCCACGGTGGGTGTCACCAACGCGCAATCATCCGCTGGCTCTGCTGAGGCTTGCGGCGCATCGCCTCCATCGAGGAGACGACTGATCAAGCCACTGAAGCGCACATCACCGCCGGTGGTGCTGGCCAACACGGTTGTGGGTCGAAATTGCTTGATCAACGCAGGCATCACCGTGGCACCTGTGATGAACGATCCAACCAGCGGCAAGCCAAGATCGACAACCGGTGTGATCACTGTGTCGACCTTGCGCGACAGCAGCTCAGGATCGAGCACTCCATGGGGCTCCAGATACAGCGAGCCACCTGGCCAATCCAAGAGGTAACCGTTTTCCACCATCGGAACGGCAGCGCCAGCGGTGGCACGCACGCTGAGATCACCAACGCGATGGGTTTCACCGGGGCGCAGTGTGTTGATGCGTTGGAAGCCCAACCGCTGAACCACCTTCCCTGCAGCTGCTGAGCCCACAACGGGGACGTTTTTGTCCAGGGTCCGTAGGGTGTCGGGATGGCTGTGGTCCGGCAGCCCTTGGGTGAGCAGGAGCAGATCGAGGTCCTCAGGGACGGGTTGATCCTGGGGTAGCTCTCCTTTGAGCAGCCAAGCGCCCGGTGGAAACACCAAAGGACCGGTCAACCATGGGTCGACGAGGATGCGTCGCCCCCCCAACTCCAGCAACCAACCGTTGGCGCCGTAGTACGTGGCTTGATCGGACATCTCGGTTGCATCAATCCCGCAGACCGTAGTCAACTCAGCACGGCCAGCGCCACGCCGCTGACGGCCAGCAGAGACGCCATCAGACCCTGCCAACCGAGGCGGTCTTGCTCGGCGCGGGCGACCAGAAGCGCCATCACCGGTGCTGTGCTCAGCACGGTGGTCGCAATGCCCAGCGGCAGCTGTTGCAGCGCAATTTGCTGAAGCAAGATCCCCAGCACTGTGCCCAGCAGGGTGGCGATCAGAACAGTGACCCACCGCCTTTCACGGGGACGCGGTTGTGGACATGGCATGGTCATGCGTCGCCAGCGGATGCGCATCCATGGCAACAGCAACAACAAACCTCCCAAGAGTCGACAGGCGGCACTCTGCAGTGGGGTCAGATCGGCACTGATCAGCACGCTGCGCGAGACGCCGGCACCGGCAACTCCGCAGGCCACCGCCAGCAGTGCCATCAGCACGCCCTGCAGTTGAACCCTGCTCTGGCGATCGCGCTCGAGGGTGGTGTGAGGCGGTTGCTGCAGGGCGACGATCGCCACGGAGGCTGTGACCAACAGCGCACCAACCCAGGCCTCTGCGGGAAGTTGTTCTCCCAGGGTGAGCCAACCACTGCTGGCGGCGACCAGAGGCGACAGGGATTCCATCGTCAGCGTGCGCCGCGTGCCAAGACGCCTCAGTGCAGCGAGATAAAGGCTGTCGCCGACGGCAATCCCAAGCCCTCCACTGATCAGAAGCCAGACCAGTGCCTGGGGCTGCTGCCTCCAGGGCAGGGTCATTAACACCGGGAGCAGCACCAGGCTGGCCAGAGCATTTTTCAGACCATTCAGTTGAATCGCGTTCAACGATGTGGACAGACTGCGCCAGAGGCTGCTGGCCAGGGTCCAGGCCAGGGCAGCGATCAGGCCGGCGATCAATCCGCTCAATGGACGCGCTGCAGCAGTTGTCCCACCAGCAGTCCGATGGCCAACGCGACGGCACCGTGGCCTTGCAGCAGGGATAGCCCCAGAACCAGTCCCAGCAAAGGGGAGGACAGCAGAACCGAGAGGCTGCCGCCGACCACCCCTGCGCTCCAACTGTCGAGACCGCCGATCCAGGGAATCCATTGGTGCAGCCCCATGCCCAGAGCGCTGCTGGCCAGGATCACCGGAAAAAACTGCCCGCCGCGCCATCCGGTTTCGAGGCACAGCCCCACCATCAGCAATTTGGCGATGGCTGAGAGCATCAGGATGGCAGTGCTCAGTGACCAGTCACCGAGCACGAGCGGTTTCAATTGGTTTTCGCCGGAGAAGACTGCCAAGGGAAGCCCCCAGAGGCAGAGTCCCACGACCAAGCCGGTGGCGATCGGGGACCACCAGAACCGCTCGAGCAATTGGAGCTGGCGCAGCCACTGACGCCAGTGCCGCATCATCTGGCCTGCAAGCCAGCCCACTAGGCCAGCCAGTACGGCAGCGACCATGGCGCCGAGGCGTTGCTCTTCGCCGCTGGGCCAGAGGTAGGGAACACCGCGCATGCCACCGCCGAAGTCATTCAGACCGTGAAACGCCACGAAACCGGCGACGCCGCCGATGGTGCCTGGCAGCCAGCGCCAGATCAGCTGCCATTTCTTCCCCGCCAAGGCGGCGCCTCCCACCAGGGGGGAGTGAAACAGGCCCAGAGAGCCCGCCATGGCGGCTGCCACCAGATTGCGATCGGCGCCTTTCCAGACGTGGTGACTGCCCACGGCCACCAGACGGGTCATCAGCGCTTCCGGGCCCAGGGTGCCACCACCGGTGAGCGCCAGGATCCCTCCCAGCAGTTGGGTGAAGCCGTTCTTTGTGTTCAGTCCTTCAGGGGCTCGCAACTGGGCCAGGGTCTCTTTCATCTCAGGCAGGCCGCGGGCCTGCCGTTGCCGTTGCAAGAGGCTCAGCAGCAGACCGATTCCGCCAGCCCAAAGCAGGCACCAGACCAGCGGACGCTCTCCGGGGAGACCTTGCAGCACCGAAGCTCCCCAGATCCATTGCTGCAGGGTGAGGGCAAGGCTCACCACCACGGCTGCCATCGCACCGCCTGCAGCGCCGGCCAGCAGGGCGCGGAGGCTCCACCACAGCAGAGAACGTGGCCTGGATGTCGAGAAGGTGCTCACCAGTAGGGGTCGGTGGCTAACTCCACCCTCAGCTGGCCTGATGCTGGCGCAGGCACGGTGCTGATGCAGGACCTCACCACGGTCCCGTTCACTTCGATTTCGCAGGCACCGCAGCTGCCACCCAGGCAGCCGGTGGGGATGTGCATGCCCGCCTGTTGCGCCGCCTGCAGCCAGTCTTCCCCTTTGCAGCAGACGCTGCGACGGCCGTTCGGCCAGTGAATCTCCACCTGTGGGGGCTTGGCGCTCAAGGAGGGGATGACAGCAATGGGTCCAGATTCACATGCTGCTCGAACGCATCGGCGAGACGATCGAGCAATGCCTCGCGCTGACGGCTGTGATGGGGTTGATCCTCGTTGAGTTCGGCTAGGTCCCGCCGACGTCGCAAGCGGTTCAGCCAACGACGACGCCAGGGGCCGTTGTCGAATATTCCGTGTAAGTACGTTCCTGCGGCGGCTCCAGCCTGGTTGTTGTGGTGCTTGATCCACCCGAGTCCGTCGTCGGCACAAAGCGGTGTGCAGTCACCACTGACCTCCGTCAGTCCCCGGTGAAGTTCGAATCCCTCCAGCTGCAGCGGGGGCATCTGCGCTGGCCACAGAGCAGTGCTGTGGCGTTGTCGGAGTGCTTTGCCTCCGCCGAACACGGTCCGGATGGGCAGCAGCGCCAGCCCTGGAACATGCCCGCTCGGCGTGTCGGTGTGGGGCTCTCCCTCGAGACCATCCGGATCTTGCAGGGATTCACCCATCATCTGCATGCCGCCGCAGATGCCGAACACCTCTCCCCCCTGCATGGCGAAGTCGACCAGCTGAGCATCGAGGCCAGTTCGGCGCAAACTGGTCAGATCCCGCAGGGTCTGCTTGCTGCCTGGAATCACCACCGCATCGGGGGTGCCGAGCGATTCCCCAGGGGAGACCCAACGCAGTTGAACCGTGGGCTCCGCCTCCAATGGGTCCAAGTCGGAAAAGTTGCTCAGTGATGGCAGCTTGAGCACGGCGATGTCCAGCTCTGCGGAGCGTTTGCGTCCGCGACGTTCCAGCAGATCCAGCGAATCTTCGGGGGGGAACAGCTCATCGAGCCATGGCATCACGCCCACCACCGGCACGCCAGTGTTGGCCTCCAACCAGCGGCGGCCTTCGTCAAACAGCTCCCGGCGGCCGCGAAAACGATTGATCAGCAGCCCACGGATCAGAGGACGTTCTACGGGCCTCAGCAGCTGCAGCGTTCCCACGATCTGGGCGAACACCCCTCCCCGTTCGATGTCAGCCACCAGCAGGCAATGGGCCCTGAGGTACTGCGCCAGGCGGAGGTTGGTGAGGTCGCGTGCCTGCAGGTTCACCTCCACTGGGCTACCAGCTCCCTCCAGCACCAGCCGCCCGCCTGGATGCGCTTCCTGCAGCGTCCTCAGTCCCTGGCGAATGGCGACCCAGCCTGGACGAAACCAATCGCGGTAGTAATGCTCAGCACGGCACTGACCGACCGAGGCCCCAAGGTGAATCACCTCACTGGTTGAGTCGCCCTGCGGTTTGAGCAACACGGGATTCATCGCATGATCGGGCTCCAGCTCAGCGGCCCAGGCCTGGAGTGCTTGGGAGTACGCCATTTCACCCCCGCTTTGATCCACCCAGGCGTTGTTGCTCATGTTCTGGCCCTTGAAGGGCAGCGGACATTCGCCGCGTCGTCTGAGCACGCGACAGAGGGCAGCTGTCATCAACGATTTGCCGGCACCGCTGCTGGTGCCAAGCACCATCAGGGGGGCTGGCTGGGGGCTGCGCATTCGAATGGGGTGGCTGCGATCCGCTGCTGTTGAGCATCGCAAGTCACCCATCGACGTTTCGCGTCGTTGTGAACAGCACGTGATGTCGGACTCGACAGTTGAACAACCTGTGGTTCGATACGGCCAGTTCTCGAGCGATGTCGCGCTGACCAATGCCGGTGAAGCGTGCGGCTCTTTTTCCTCTGGGGCTCGCCTTGTTCACAGGCTTTGGCATGCCTCTTGTAGCCGAGCCGTATCCGTTGGCTCAACGCAATCCTCTGGCGAAGGAGCAAAAGGCGGATGCATTGGTCGACAGGCTTCAGCAACTGCGAGCTCGCGTTGATGCTTCATCCCAGAAAGTCTCCCTCGAGGAGGCGATTGAGCTGGGGCTTCGCAATAACCCTGATCTGGTTGCAGCATTTCGCGCGATCCAGCAGTACGAATGGCAACTGATTGCGGCCCAACGTCAGTGGTACCCCACGCTTGAGCTTTCCAACGGCGCGCCATTTGTCGGTTTAAGTGCGAACACCTACATCCAGAACTTCTACAACTCACAACGGGAGCTGGTGACGTTGTCTCCCGGCAGCGCTCTGGATGCACCAAGACAGGTCAAGCAGTTCACCACCACGGCCGTTTTGCAGCCGGGTGCAACAGCGTCCTGGAGCTTCATCGATCCCACGCGGCAGCCCAACATCAACGCCGCATCAGAGGCACTGCGTCAACAGAAGCTGCTGTTTGATGTCAGCGCTAGAAACCTGATCCTGCAGATCCAGACCTCTTATTACTCCCTGCAGAGTCTTCGTCAGCTCATTGCTGATTTTCAGCAGATCTATGACATCAACCGTCGCCAGATGGAGGTGATCAGAGCCCGGTATGGGATTCAGCTGGCGACCGTTCTGGATCTGGCCCAGACGGAGTCTCAGCTGTTTAATCAGCTCAATCAGCTGGTCTCATTCACGCAGTCGTACATCACAGAAGCTGCTCAACTGGCCCGCCAGCTCGGGTTGCCAGCCAACAGAATGGCGATGCCGGTGGAGAAGGCCAAGCTCTACAACAGCTGGACGGTTCCCCTCCCGGAAACCATTGCCCGTGCCACGCAACTGCGTGAAGAGATCCTCGCCAGCCTTGCCGCTGCGCAGTCGGCGCAGTGGAGTGGGATTGCGCAAATGAATCAATATCTCCCCGTCTTTCAGGTGGTGGGCAGGGGAAGCCTTCGGCTGGAAAGTGGTGTGATCAATGGGGTCCCTGGTCGGGACACCACGTTTGCCCAGTCGGGTTTGAAAACATGGGATGGTGCTGTTGGTATCGGTTTTAATTGGGCGTTGTTTGATGGCGGTATTGATGCAGCCCAGGCCCAGTCTGAATACGCTCAGGCCGAGCAAAAACGATCAATGGCTGAGTCAAATCGTCTGCAGACCGTTGAACAAGTCCGTTCTAGTTATGGCGACTACGAGGCGTCTCAGGTGGCGGTTGACAGTGCACGGATGGCTTACCAGGCCGCACTGACGGCACAAGAGGTTGCGCGTGCCCGATTTGATATTGGGGTTGGTGACATCACCACCATTGTGCAAACGATCGAACAGTGGGGAACGTCATCGCAGCAACTGTCGCAGGCAATCCTGGCTTACAACAAAGCCGTTGCAGAGTTATATCGCTATTCGGCGACCTGGCCTGGAGCCAGCGGTGCATTGGTGCGTGAACAGGAGAAGCGGATGCGATGAGACAGATTTTCGAGACACGCGCCCTGCGCAAACGCCATCAGTCGGGAGACAAACAAACTCCTATCGTTGTGTTGTCGCCGCCGCTGCGTCTCACCCTTGGTTTTGGGGTGGTGTTGGCATCCGTTGGTGTGCTCTGGTCGGTGCTGGCGCGAATTCCGATCGAGGTCAGCGGCACCGGTGTGCTTTTGCCTGTTGGGGTGATTAATAACGTTCGCGCTGCTGTGGATGGCCGAGCGCGCTGGACGTTTGCAGATTCTCGTTATCACTGGGCTGATGAAGCCTTGCGGTTTCAACGTGAGCCTGAATCACTGTCGAATGCCGAGGTGATGGAGCTGTCGCGAAGCATTCTTCGTTCCTATGCACCCTCACAAGTCCAGCCACGATTGAGCTCCGATGCTGTGACGCCTGGACAGACGTCGTATGCACAAGGAACTCTGCTCATCTGGTTGCAATCGCTTCAAGAGCAAGAGGCCTTGCAGTCACAGCTCGACAGGCTGACATCTGTTGGTGTGCTCACGCGCTTTCAGCAGAAAACGCTGGCTGAAAAGCAAACGATTCTGGAAAAAGAACTGAAAAGCCGCCAGGCATTTTTTAATTCGATGCATGCCCTCGCTCAGAAGGGCTACGTCAGCAAGCCCACCCTTCTTCAAAATCAGGCGCAGGTCGATAATCTCGAATCTCAGATCTTTTCCAATCAAGACTCGCTTGCGAAGCTTCAAGCGCAACTGGAGCAGTCGTACATCAAGCTGCGCCAGTCATTGGCTCAGATGATCTCCAATGGTTTGATTTTTGCGGATCACGATGTCTACATCCGTCAGGTGGTTCCCAATGACGGTGAAGGTGTCTCCAAAGGTGATTCACTTCTCCTGCTGAGTCGGGAATCGCTGGCCAACCCAGCTCGGGTGCCGGTGTTTCTCTCAGCCCGTGAATCAGCCCAGGTCAACGTGGGGATGCCTGTGTTGGTGACACCGGTGGGGATGCGTCGCTCCGAGGTGGGTGGCATTCAAGGGCGTGTGGTTCAGCTGGCTGAATTACCAAGCGGTGAGCAGGAGCTGGAGGCGCGCCTGGGTGTGAGTGAACTGGCGTCTGTGATCCGCAAGCGTGAACCCAGTCCCACACTGGCCGTGGTGGAGCTGGAACGCGACGCCGCCGATCAAGGCGACAACCGGGCTGGTTACGTCTGGAATTCCAGAGGGGATCTTCCCTTTGCTCCCAAAACGGCCGATCAGCTCACCGTGGCGATCACGACGCGTCATGTCGCTCCCATTGCATTGGTGATTCCACGCTTGCGCCGCTGGTTCGGCATCGTTCCGCCGGAATCGCGAGATGGGACTGAGGAAATCTCGGGTCAGCCCTCATCGTCGAACCGGTCGACGACCCCAAGGGGCCGTTGATGTCCAGCACACCATCACCACGGGTCAAGGCCACAACGGTTCTGCAATACGAAGCAGCCGAATGCGGTGCCGCCTCGTTGGCAACCATCCTTCGCTATCACGGGCGCATCGTCCCCTTAACGGAGCTTCGTCGTGCCTGTGGCATCAATCGCGACGGCTCCAATGCTCAGCATGTCTTGGTGGCCGCCCGTCAATACGGTTTGAAGACCAAGGCCTATCGCTGTTCCGGGGAGCAGCTGATGCTCCAAGGTCAGTTCCCCTGCGTGATCTTCTGGGGCTTCAATCATTTTCTCGTTGTCGAGGGTTTCGACCAGACGCATGCGTTCCTGAGCGATCCAGCGCAAGGACGTGTGCGCGTTCTGCTGGAGGAATTTCTCGATCACTTCACCGGTGTGGTTCTGGAGTTCTCACCCGGCCCGGAGTTCCGTCGAGGCGGTCAGGATCGATCCCCGTTGTGGATGCTGCCGGGCTTGCTGCGTCCTTATCGCAATCAGCTGCTGCGTTTGATGGTGGTGGCTTCGGCCCTGCTGGTGCCCAATCTGCTGGTGGCGGGGCTCACCGCATCCTTCATCACGGATTTCCTCCAGGAAGAACGGCTCTATTTCGGGATTCCCATCGTGTGGTTGTTGGCCCTCAGTTGCTTGATGTGGCTGATCCTGATGGCGGTGCAGTTTGTGGTGCTGAGGCGCCTGGAGCTGCTGCTTTCCAAAAAGCTCACCGCTGATCTGTTTGAAAAGCTGTTCTCTGTGCCGTGGGCTTTTTTCCAGGTGCGCATGGCCGGCGAATTGTCGTCGCGGATGCTGCTCGGCATGCAAACCACCCAAGTGGTGGTGGCGCAGTTGCTGCGGTTCTTGGTGAGCACCTGGGCTGCGCTGCTGTTGTTGGTGGTGAGCTGTTTGATCTCGTTCTGGCTGACTGCGTTGGTGGCGGTTGTGCTCGCCCTCAATCTGTTGCTCAACTGGTGGCTCACGGCTCAGCGTTACGACGCCAACCGCAAGCTTGCGATTGAACAGGGCAAAGCTCAGGGTCGAGCGCTGCAAGGCATCAACACGATCGAAACTCTGAAGGCGTCAGGGCTGGAGTTCGATTTCCTCAGCCAATGGCAGGGCAATTTCGGCTCGGTCGTGGAGCAAAACCAGTTGCTTGGTGCTCAGCTCGCCTGGTCGAGCATCAGTGCCAGCACCGCCACGCTGTTGCTGTCGGCCCTGGTGATCACCCTTGGGGGAGTGCTGATCATCCAGGGACGCATGTCCCTTGGCCTGTTGGTGTCGTTTCAGTTCCTGCAGGTGCAGTTGATCGCTCCGATCTCCACCTTGCCGCAGTTGAGCTCCACCCTTCAGCGTCTGATCGGTGATCTGGGCCGCCTGGTGGATCTCACGTCCACGGCGAATGACCCCCATGTGCGCAGCTTTCAATCCGCGCGCACAGGCTTTGAAGCGACGCTTGGTGACGATCAACGCCTCAACGGTCGGATCACGCTCAAGGGGGTGAGCTATGGGTTCAATGCCATCGATCCGCCTTTTCTTCCAGCGCTGGATCTCGAGGTTCCCGCTGGGTCACGCTTGGCCCTCGTGGGAGGAAGTGGATCTGGCAAGACCACCTTGATCCGCATGCTCGCTGGGCTGTTGGACCCGTTGGACGGTGAAATTCTGTTTGATGGCAAGACGTGGAAACAGCTGGATGATCAGCTCGTGCGCGGGAGCATCGCCTACGTGCCTCAGCAGGTGTTCGTGTTCAACGCCTCCGTTCGCGACAACATCACGCTGTGGAACCCGGACTACACCGATCAAGATCTGCAGGCCGCCGCTGCTGATGCCCAGTTCCTGGAGCCCGTGACTGGTCATCCGGATGGCTTTCAGCGGCAGTTGCGCGATAACGGCAGTGATCTCAGTGGTGGCGAACGGCAACGTCTGGAAATTTGCCGGGCCTTGATTCGCCGGCCTTCGATTCTGTTGCTCGACGAAGCCACCAGCTCCCTCGACAACCTCAGTCAGCGCGGTGTTCTTGATGCCGTTCAGCGGCGGGGCATCACGGTGGTGAGCGTTGCCCACAGGCTTGATGCTGCTCTGGCCAGTGACCAGGTGCTTGTTCTCTCCAAGGGGCAGGTGATCGAGCGTGGTCACCCGGAGCGGCTTCTGGAGGATCCCCTGAGTGAATTTTCAAAACTCGTGGCCGCCGAACTTCGCGAGTCAATCGAGGTGATGCCATGAGCGAGGCCCGGCGGCGCGCGCTCCAACAGGCGGATGCTCTCGAGCGCGATCTCCTGTTGCAGTCCAGTGAGGATCTGTTGCCGCAGCACGAGTTGCGACTGATTGGGTTCTGTCTGCGTCATCTGCAGGCTCCTTGGCGGCCTCTGATTGCCATCCCTGATGCCGAGATCAGTGTTCAGCTCGATCACAACGACATTCACCATCGCCGTGTGGATCCACCGCGCGAGCCATGGAGCAGTGAATTCCCGATGTTGATCGTTCACGATCGGAACTCCGGAGAAGCGCTGGCACTGTTCCGTGATCAAGGGCGTAACTGGTTTTATTCCGCTAATCGCGATCAACGCTGGCCCGTGCCGAAATCAGCGGACCTCGCTGGTGATGCCTTCGAAATTTATCCGTCGTTGCCTGCCAAGGTCACAGGACCTCTGCGCGTGATCTCGTTCGCTTTCGATACGGAATGGAGGGCTATCTGGGCCTTGATGCTGGCATCGGCAGCCGTGATGGCTTTTCACTTCAGCATCCCAATTTTCACCAACCTTCTGGTGAATCGTGTTTTGCCTGAAAACGATAGCGCTCTGTTATTGCAGGGGTTGGCGATTGTGCTTGTGGTGGTCGCTGGTGTGGCCGCGGCGCAGTATCTGCAAACCGTGATGATGTTGCGGATTGAGAGCATTACGGATCTCAGGTTGCAAACCGCTGTGTTTGATCGCGTGATGCGCTTGCCGATGCGATTTGTCTCGCAATACACCACTGGTGACCTGGCATCGCGTGTTAACTCCATCAGTCAATTGCGTCAGCTGCTGGGCAGTGGTGTTCTTTCCACGTTGCTTTCGGCTGTGTTCAGCGTCGGTTACTTCGTATTGATGGTGATCTACGACAGCACCCTGGCGATCTGGGCCGCGATCTTCACCCTGGTTTCACTGGTGGGCTTGTTGGTACTCACCATTCGTGATATCCAACTGCAGAAACCGCTGTTGGAGACTGGTGCAGAAATTACTAATTTCTCGCTCCAGTCTGTGTTCGGACTGGCTCAGATCCGTAGTGCTGCGGCTGAGCCATTCGTGCTGCTCCGATGGCTGAGGGAAGTAAATCACTATGCGTTACTGCAACTGCGCAGCAACATCTATAGCGACGGGATTGAAATGTTCGGCACGTTGGTCAGTCCCCTGGCCTCATTGATGATGTTTACGGTGGTGACCCATCGGTTGTTAGCCAATGCCAGCAGTTCGGCTGAATTTGAAGCCATTCTGGTGAGCTTTATCTCGTTTAACGCTGCTTTTTCGGGGTTCAATGCATCACTCTCCCAGGCCGCCAACCTCTTGGCCAACACCTTCGGCCGTGCCAGCGTTCTTTGGAAACGGGCAGAACCCATTCTTTATGCCGAAGTCGAACGCGGTTATGAACCCGATGCTGTGCATCATCAGGTGGGGGGGCACTATCGCTTCCGTGATGTCACCTACACCTTCCCTGGAGCATCTGAGCCAATTCTGCGCAACCTGAATTTCGAGATCATGCCGGGTGAACACACGGTGATCACCGGCCCTAGTGGTTGTGGCAAGTCAACGTTGGTGCGCATGTTCCTGGGCTTTGCTGATCCCCAAGCCGGTGAAGTGTTGGTGGATGGCATTCCATTGCCTCGATTGTCGATACGGCACTACAGACGCCAACTCGGCGTTGTGCTGCAGACAGCGCATCTGAATGGCGGTTCGATTTATGACGTCGTCTGCGGCGGGCTTGTGCTCGATGAGGAGCGCATCTGGGAGGCCTTACGCGCAGCCTCCGTGGCCGATGAAGTGGAAGCCATGCCTATGAAACTCGAGACCCTTCTGATGGATGGTGCTGGCAATGTGTCGGGAGGGCAGGCGCAGCGCATTGCCATTGCCAGAGCCCTGATTCATCAGCCCCAGGTGCTGATCATGGACGAAGCCACCAGTGCTCTCGACCCTGCATCGCAGCAGCGCATCAATGCCACCGTTCAATCACTGGGGATCACCAGAATCAGCATTGCGCATCGTCTGGCCACGATCAAAGATGCCGATCGAATCCTGGTGCTCAGAGATGGTGCAATCTCTGAAAATGGCACCTGGGATGAATTATGTGAGCACGGCTACCTTGCGCAAATGTTGTCAAAAGGGCGCTGACGCCGATGTCCGTAATGCAGTCATGGCCTTCTTTGCATCAACTTCTGCAAGCTGAGAAGGGGCAAACCACTGATTCAGCTGTCAGCTGCGACGACCTCAACGGTTTCCAGCAGGGGCTTGGTCAAGCCTGGCTCGACGCGATCGCACCCCAGGAAAGCGACAAACTGGCGCGTCGCTTTGCCTGGTCAGGCCTGGATGCGGAAACCCTGCGTCGCGTCTTGGCCCGTGCCTCAAATCCTGAAGAGGCAGCCATTTCTGAACCCTGGTGGGATGAACTGAAGGCATTGCAGCATGCGCTGCGATCCGACCCTGATCGTGCCCTGCACCCCTACGTCGCTGAGGATTCGGATAAGCAGAAGCTGCCGTTTGCAGACCTCTGGCTGCCGGTTGTCGACGATGCGGTGGCCAGGCTGCGCGACAGCCTTTCCGATTCGCAGACGCGATCTTTCACTGACGACGTCTTCCAGGCTCTGGGGCAATCGTTACTGAGCCGACTCAGCAGCGTCTCTGAGCAGGTGCTGTTTGAGCAGTTCAACCTGTTGCGACCTCCCGGCGTGATGCTGCTGGCCCACCTCGGTGCCGCAGGCGACGGTCAGGGCCCTCCGGTGCGCGAATACTACGAGCGCTTCATTCGTCAGCATCGTGCTGATGGACTGGACGGTCTGCTCAAAACCTTCCCGGTGTTGGGCAGGTATCTGGGTCTGGTGTGTCTGTTTTGGCGCCAGTCCAACAAAGAGATGCTGCGCAGGATTGATGCGGATGTTGACGCCTTGCAGCAGACCTTTGGAATTCCCCCATCTGCTGCGCTCATCGACATCAAGCAGGGCCTGAGTGACCCCCATAACGGAGGGCAGGCGGTCAGTGTTCTGACCTTTGCCACCCCGAATGGCGACAGCACATCACGCTTGGTCTACAAACCCAAGGACATGGGGGTTGATCTTGCCTATCACCAAGCCCTTGATCATCTCAATCGCAACAGTGCGTTGCCGCCCCTGCGCACTCTGAGCATTCATTGCGGTGACGACTATGGCTACATGGAGTTTGTTGAGCATCGTCTCTGTAGTGGAGACGATGAGCTCAAGCGCTTCTACCGCAATGCGGGTCGTCTCACGGCCGTTTTGCATCTCTTCGGTTGTACCGATTGTCACCACGAGAACCTGATCGCTTGTGGGGATCAGCTGTTGTTGATTGATACGGAGACTCTCCTTGAGGCTGATTTACCGGATCACATCAGTGATGCGTCGGAGCATCAAACTTCTCTGAATCAGTCAGATCTTCAGAAACGGTTTCAGAACTCCGTGCTTCGCTCCGGTCTACTGCCCACGTGGTTGTTTGTCGGTCAGGCTCGAGCTGCTGTGGACATCAGTGCGCTTGGCATCGCCCCGCCAGCCTCCACCACCATGAAGAGCGCCGGTTGGTTGGGTCTCAACAGCGACGGCATGATGGCCGGTCGCATCATGATCCCTGCGGAGGTGCCCACGAGTCTTCCGGTGGGCTGTGGCGAGACCAACGGGCTCAACAGGCATCTCGAGATCTTCTGTGAAGGCTTCCGTGAACAGTGCCTCGCCTTTGAGCAGACCCGTGATCACTGGATCGGAGCCGATGGTGTGCTCGAACGCTTCCGTGGTCTTCCGCGGCGCATCGTGCTGAGGGCAACCCGCGTTTATTTCGCGTTGCAGCGTCAACAACTGGAGCCAGCGGCCTTGCGGTCCCCGTTGAGCCAGGGATTGGTGCTGGAGCAGCTCAGTCGCAGTTTTCTGATGGCAACCGATCGGCCCAAGCATTGGCCCGTGTTTGATGAGGAAGTGCGCCAGATGGAAAGGCTTGATATTCCTTTCTTCGTTCACGCCATCGACGGCAACGACCTGCCCCTCAGTGATGGATTCGCTCCTGTTGAGAACTTCATCGAAACGAGTGGTCTTGAATCCAGCCGCCGACGGATTGAGACCTGGGATGCCGCAGCGGTGCAGTTTCAGGAGCAGCTGATTCGCGGCACCAGTCGTGCGCGTGTCACCACTGAACAGGGTTGGCAGAACCAGGAATCGGCTCCCGAGGAGCTTGACGTTGCCGACTTGACGCCTGATCAGTTGCGATTGGAAGCAGGTCGTCTTGTCGATGTTCTGGAGGAGATTGCCATCCGAGATTCCGACGGTTTGGTCGATTGGTTGGGGATGGATCTCGGCAGTGATGGCGAAAAATTCGCCTTCGGCCCTGTTGGCCATTCCCTCTATGGCGGAACGGCCGGTGTGGCTCTTCTGGCGGCCCATTTCCCGGAACACGCTGACCGGTCTGAACTGTTGAAGGCCGTGATTCCTCCCCTTCTGCAGCTTGGAGAACCCAGTCGTGATGGCATGCGTTTGCGCTGGTGGAGAGATCAGCCCCTGGGGTTGAACGGTTGTGGAGGCACGCTGCTGTCTCTGCAGCAACTGGCAGCCCGCAGCGAAACCGACCGACGCCAGTCACTGCAAGAGCTTGAGTCGTTGTTGATTTCAGCCCTGCTGCCGGACCATATCCGTGCTGATCTTGCCCTTGATGTGATCGGAGGTGTTGCTGGTTTGATCGGCCCGCTTCTGCAGAACGGTTCGGCGCGAGCCTTGGAGTGTGCGGTGCTCTGTGGCGATCAGCTGCTCCAGCATCAAACGGAGAACGGGGGATGGTCGCTGGGTGGCCCTGACCGTCATCCCCTGCTTGGGTTTTCCCATGGCACCGCCGGATTTGCCGCTGCGCTGGTCAAGCTTGGACAGTGTGTGGGTGAAGCCCGTTTCATCGACGCAGCGTCGCGTGCCTTGGTCTATGAACGTGAGCGCTTTGATGCCGACCATGGCAATTGGCCCGACTATCGCGACTACAAACCTAACCAGCCCAACCAGTTCATGACGTCCTGGTGCCACGGCGCGCCAGGCATCGCCCTGGGACGGACCTGTCTGTTTGGCACTCCTCTCTGGGATGCGAGCTGTCTGGACGAGATGACCACGGCTCTCCAGACCTTGACCGCGTTCCCCTTACCCATGGCGGATCATCTCTGTTGCGGAACGATGGGCAATGCCTCGTTGCTGCGGATTGTGGCCGAGGGCCCTTGGTCTGATCAGTTGCCGGCGACATTGCGCTCCGCGGCCATCGAGCGCTCGTCGCAGCTGGTGAATCAGTCCATTGCCAGGGCAAGAGGTCTTGGGGGATCGTTCCGATGCTTTGGTACCGCTGATAGCAACCTGTTGCTTCCGGGGTGCTTCACCGGTCTTTCCGGAATCGGCCTGGCCTTGATGGATCAGGTCAACCGCGATGACTGTTTGCAGACTGTGTTGTCGATGGGACTGCTCTCACCATCGGGGGCGGTGACGACGGCACCAGTGCACGAGTCGATGCGTCAATCCAGCTGAGGGGATGGCTTCCGGCCAGTCGGTCAGTACCTCCCGGCCGAGCGGCGTGATACGCACCCGTTCTGTCAGGCCCTGGCCATCCACTTCCCGGCGCAGGACTCCCAGTTGAATCAGCCAGATCAGGTGATCCTCGGTCTGGCTGGCATTGAGGCGTTTCTGGGTCAGGGCTGGCCAGTCGTCGAGAGCCACCAGTTCGCCACTGCTCATGGCACCCGTCTCCAGGTGACGGTAGAAACTGCGCTGAAACGGCAAGCAGCGCACGGCTTGACGCGCTCGTCGCAGAGCATGCCGCGTTAATTCACTGGGGTCCTGAAGGATCACGCGACCGGTTCTGTTGGGAGCTGTTGATGCCATTCTCGTGGTCAGCTTCCCGAACTGAGGGCTTCATGCTGCTGCTGGCTTCCGCGTCCCCGGCACGACGTCGTCTGCTCGAGCAAGCGGCCATTCCCCATCGGGTGCAGATCAGCGGTGTGGATGAGTCCACCATCCAGGATTCAGACCCATCCACGTTGGTTCAGCTGTTGGCCAAGGCCAAAGCAGAAGCGGTGGCGTCGCAGCTGGAAGAAACAGGCATCTCCGCTGTCTTGGGATGCGATTCGGTGCTGGTGTTCAACGGAGTGGTGTTCGGCAAGCCGGTGGATGCCCAACAGGCGGCCGAGCGCTGGCGCAGCATGCGTGGCGGTTGGGGAGAGCTGCACACCGGGCACTGCCTGCTTGTACCGGCCTCGAAGGACTCTTTCAGTCCGCGACGGGCCTGCGTAACCACCCGCGTGTTGTTTTCCGACCTCAGCGATCCGGAGATTGAGACCTATGTGAACAGTGGGGAGCCGCTGCAATGTGCCGGAGGCTTCGCTCTGGAAGGCCGTGGCGGCAGTTGTGTGGAGCGTCTTGATGGCTGCTATTCCAACGTGATCGGTTTGAGTCTTCCGCTGTTGCGGCGATGGTTGTCGTCCTTGCCTTAACGCAACGCCACCATCGGCATTGCCATTTTTTGACGCCCGTAGCTAATGCGAAGTCAGGCCCTTCCTCACACTTTTGGCCATGCTTCGTTGTCTTCTCCCTGTTACGGGTGCACTGTTGCTCGCAGGAACTCTCGCTCTCAGCGCTTCAGGAATGGAGCCGTTGTCAGTGCGTTCCACAGCGTCGCGTTCAGCATCATTGAATCTGTCTGCCGAACAGGACTACCTCATGCAGGCCACAGGGTCACTAAGCGGGGCTGATGCTGGCCAGGCGCTGCCGTCGGCTGGTCAGGAACGGCATGAACCACCTGAGAGCCATACCTTGTTGGATATGGGTTTCTGAGCGAAACACCACGGGGCTTAGTTGTTGCTGGCGCAGCAGGCCGTTGCTGAAGTCGGTCATGCTGCGCACCTCTCTATGGGTGTTTCCTTTTCGGTGCGTGTGGTGTCGACGGTTCGGCTCGCCAGGCGCTTAGGAGTGGTGGCCTGCAGTGAGCGATTCAGGTGTTTTGCAGCGAACCCAGTGATTGAAGTCCAAAAAGCGTAAGCATCGATTCAATGGTCGCAGCATGCTTGATGCCAGTAAAATCGGCTTGAAGATTGTGGCAAAGATGGGTGCAATCACGCTTTTATGCAGAGAGATTATGCTGTTCGACGAGTGAGTTGATAGTAAAGCTATCAGAAATGTGTGTAAGTATTGATGCTTGTTAATTTTTCGGTTTGATGCTCTGATCGACACTTTTTTGCCCTTAGCAAGGGTGTGTTACAGAAATCTGACTGGTTTTGTCTTGCCTTGGTTTGAATCTTACTTCCTTCAGTCGATAATCCATGGGAATGCATTCGACCCATGGCTCAGCAATCGTCGACTTCCACATCCTCTGCTTCTTCCTTTGGGTTTGAGATCAGTGCCGCCGCCGATGCATCTTGGGCAGTGGTCGCTGATGGCTTGCCTGAAACAGTGACGATCAATGGTGTGGAGTACAAATCCGCTGATCTCAATGACAAGGCGCGCAAATTGTTGTCGATCTACGTCGCCGATCAGAAAATTATTAGCAATCAGAAGGAGCTCGTTGCAATGGCTGAGCTGGGGATGAAGTCTTTGTTAGCAGAAATTGAGAGCAACTTGCCTGGGTCTTGAGTGATGCGCTGTCTTGTTGAGTGTGATGCTTTGCTCGCCGCCTCTGCCCGATGACGGTGGTTCTCGGTTGCGCTGTGCGCTTGGTTCCGCCTCAGAAGCAATGTGAGACGTGTGTGTCGAGCGAGGGAATGGTTGAGGCCACGATCCAAATGAACAATTCTTCTATTGCCTGACGCAGGGATTGAAGAAATCTCGAGTTGAGATCTTGTCAAATTGAGTTAAGGTGTTGTTTGGATAAAAGTTAGTCTTGAGATGTCTTTGCAATTGCGACGCTTGGCTCTATGTGGATTTTGCTTTGCAGGCTTGTTGGCTTGTTTGTTCCCTGGTGTGGCAGCTGAGCAGACCATCCAAAATCGCGTTAATCCGATGAGTAAGGATGCTTTTGCGTTGTCTATCAAGCAGGCGGCACTAACTGTTTGTGCATTAAGAAGATTAGACATGGATTATAAACTTGCCTTGAATACAAGCGCTACGCCCGTTTTTCAATTGGTCAAATTTCAATATGGTATGGATATTGAGGGGATTGATCAAAAATTGGAAGAACAGCGTTTTATTCGATTTCTTGGTTACAAAATTAGTGAGATTGCGCTCGAATCTTGCAAAGAGATTCTGCCTTCCAATGTTGAATCAAGTATTCAAAAAATTAAGAGTGGCCCAAATTCTTAATTGTTTTTTAGCCTTTCGCTTCTCAGCGATCTCTAAGGTTTGATGACTGGTTTGAGCAGCCTTGAAATCACGCCACGGCTTGCTGCTCTTTTGGCTATTACAAGTCTCGGTTTCTCTTTATTCTGGTGCCGCGCACTCAGGCGCATTCGATGCTGGAGGTGGTTCTGCAACAAGCAGTGGTGCTGTTGCAATCGGGGAATCAGCTAGTGCGACTGGTGATTTTTCAACTGCTGTTGGAGCTTCATCGAATGCAAGTAATACAAGCGCTACAGCGATCGGCAATGCCTCATGTGCATTGTCACAAGGTGCTACATCTTTGGGTTTTGCTGCGATCAGCAACGGCTCTGATGCGCTTGCAATAGGATCATCTTCTTTAAGTTCAAAAGCCAATTCGTTGGCTATTGGAACAAATTCCAGCTCTGTAGGTGATTTTTCTACAACAATTGGTGCAAACTCTTCTGCATCTAAGGCAAATTCAATTGCATTAGGAACGAATACAAAATCTGCGGGCGTCAATTCTGTTGCTATTGGAACATCTTCGTCTGCTTCTAATACCAGTTCTATAGCTGTAGGAGCTTCATCTTTAAGCAAAGCTGTTAATTCTACTGCGATCGGCGTAGGTTCAAATGCATCAGGCCTTAACTCTCTGGCCTTGGGCCCATCTGCTGTGGCCAGTGCTGAAAATTCAGTGGCCATTGGTGCTGGTTCCGTAGCCAACAAAACCAATCAATTCGCGATAGGTTCTAACGCGAGTAACTATTCAATGCCGGGTCTGACTTCAGGCAAGATGCCTGATCAACTCCCTGCTAAGCCTAATTCTTCTGCAAAAACAAGCGACTCCACATCAACTTACCAAGTAGCTGTATCAGCGGTAGCGAGTGGACACGTTTATAGTTATACAAATACTTCGACGAAGGCAACTCAATATATCAAATGCAATACAGGCATTACTTCCACTGGATGTACATCCTCCGATGGAGACACTACGGTTGATTCCGGTAATGCCAGCGATTTTAAAAAGACAGATGTTAAGTGGTATGCAAATCAATCCACAGTCACCCCTCTGGTCGCAGGTTTTAAGGATCTTGGCTGGTCCGTCTACGCTCAGAGTGGAACAGCTAACTATTCACCCTCGACGCCTTCAGTCGATAGCAACGGCAATCTTTATGCTTCGCAATCTTCGCTAATACCTGATAATACATACTACTTAACTGCTAACGGGTATACGACTGCAGTATCCCAGTCAAGTTATAACCAAAATACTTGTTTTCAGCAGTATTCGAATGCGCAAGGAACTTTTAATTCTACGTCGTGTATTCCACACCCAAAGGCAACGAGCACCGGTTCATCGGCTTCATCCTTTGATCAGGCCTTGGGTTCCACAGTTTTAGGATTAGGTTCACTCCTCAATGGGCTTTCGAAGTCCGTCGCGCCTTCTACTTCTGTTTCAGCCATTGCGCGCCCTAGTGGGGGTGGTGTCTGTGTTCCACCAGCACAAATAACCGCTGCAACAAACGAAAGGTTGCTCACGGTTGCAGGTGATGGCATTCTCAATGTTGCAGGCGAAGTTGGGTTGCTGCAGGTCACAAGTCTTGAGGCAGATGAGTTTACTGGCGATGTGACATTGATCGCAATTGACGGAAGCGTTGATTGCGGTGGTATCTGTGGAGGTGGAGGAACGGTCGATGGTGCCACAAATATTGTTGGTGGTGGCTATATCGAGATGACGGACGTCAATATCGATGATGCAAACATTGTGATTGATACGGAAGGTGAGGCTAATTTTACTTTTAGTGCAGAAGGTGTCGATCTTGTCTCATGTGCCTCAGAAGGCTCAGAAGGTTGGGCCGATTTGGGTGGCCTTGCGACGACGTCTGGGACGCTTGCCATTGGTCCTGGTGCCAACACTGTGGGAGAGGAAACCATTGCGATTGGAGTCGGAGAAGGAGGAGCGGTAGCAAGCGGAGAAAACTCCATTGCGATTGGAGTCGGTGACGGAGGAGCGAAAATATCTGGAACTGAATCCATTGCAATTGGGGTTGGAGAAATAGGTGTGAGCGTCGAAGCAGGAGAAGGTGTTATTGCGATTGGTTCAAATGTTAAAAATACAGCAGGCGGCGATAATGTACTAATTGGCGGATCTTTGACAAATGGTTTTGGTGGTAATAATATTATTATCGGTGATACTTCAAAAATTTTGGAGGCCGATGGCGCGATATCTCTAGGTGATCTTGAAAAATTAGTTGAAGGTTCAATTGTGCTTGGCAATCAATCTCAGGTGTCAGGTGCGAGTTCAATTGCGATAGGTAATACCGCGATAGTTGGTGCTGCCGCTGGAGCGATTGCTATAGGTAATGCGGTCGGAACTGGAGCTAGTGCTGGAGCAATTGCTATGGGTAATATTGCTGTAACTGATGATGGAAAAAACCAAATCGCGATAGGTAATAAAGTCACCGCCTCCAAAGATTCAACAATCAGTATTGGTGACAATGCAAAAGCCACGGCAAAGGGTGCAGTCAGTATTGGGGCAGGAACGGTTGCTTCAGGCAAAGATTCTCTTGCGCTTGTTGCTGCTACCGCTTCTGGTGATGAGTCAATTGCTATTGGAGCTGAGGCTTCGGCTACAAAAGAGAAAGCAATTGCCATTGGAGGTGGGGCTAATGCCACAGCTGAGAAGTCGATTGCAATGGGGGCAGAGGCAAATGCGTCGGAAGTTAATGCCATAGCATTTGGCACTGAATCAAAAGCATCTGGAGTTGGTTCTATTGCGATTGGTGCGGATGCGAAGGCTGCTAATACATCTGCCGTCGCCTTAGGCACTGAAGCCAATGCATCTGGAGTTGACTCTATTGCAATCGGTGCCCGCTCAAATTCTGCGAATTATGGCTCTATCGCTCTTGGTGCGAATGCATCATCAACTGGCACCAATGCGATTGCGATTGGTACGAATACATCGGCTACGTTTAACAACTCCTTTTTGATTGGTGCTGGAGCCATTGCCAATGGCACTGGAGCAGGAGCGATTGGTTACAAGGCGAACACGCAGGGCCAAGACGCGATGGCCGTTGGCGTTCAAGCTTGCGCGTTAGGCAACAATTCCTTGGCCCTTGGCACGCAGGCTGTTTCCTCGGGCGTGGATTCGATTGCGATTGGTTTTAAAGCAAACTCTTCGAAAAGGAACGCAACATCCATTGGAACCAATGCGACGGCCAATGGGATTAATTCCATGGCCTTTGGTGCCCATGCCTATGCAAACGGCAACAATTCCACGGCAATTGGTGCCCAATCATTTGCGAATCGAACCAATTCTTTTGTGATTGGCCCCAACACCACAGCTTGTGGTGTGAATGCTGGTGCGATTGGTGCTAGTGCGAATGCCAATGGCACCTCATCGTTGGCGATCGGTGTTCAATCCTTTGCCCAGCAGGCAAGCTCATTAGCACTTGGAACCAATGCGTCCTCGATTGGGACGAACTCCACTGCTATCGCTGTGAATGCCTCAGCAAAGGGGGCGAATTCGATGGCGATCGGTTATTTCTCCAAATCGGTTGGTGTGAATTCTGCGGCCTTATCGGTTCAAGCCAACGCATCAGGAAATAATTCTGTTGCCTTGGGTGTGTTTGCTAATGCTCAGGGCGGTAATGCCTTGGCTTTTGGTACGGAATCAAAAGCTAATGGTACGAATGCCACCGCAATCAGTTCTAACTCTTCTGCTGCTGGGAATAATTCCATCGCAATCGGTGTGGATTCTCTAGCTACAAAGACGAATGCTCAGGCCTTTGGTGTTTCAGCCAAAGCCATAAAGATTAACGCCACTGCTATCTCTGCCAATGCAACAGCATCTGGTTCGAATTCGATTGCTATTGGTATTGATTCGCTATCGAGTGGGGAGGATTCCGTTGCGATTGCTGCCAAGGCAAAATCAACAGCTGAAAACTCTTTAGCGTTCGGCGTTGCTGCACAGGCAAGGGCCGTCAACACGGTGGCAATCGGCACGAAGGCGATTTCAAATCAGACGGGTGCGTTGTCATTTGGCGCGAACGCCACAGCCACAGCGAATTACACGATGGCCTTTGGTGTTGGTGCCAATGCGAATGCCAATAATGCAACGGCGATTGGACATGCTGCAGCAGCATCATCACCAAACAGCATTGCAGTTGGCTTGGATGCTCAGGCGAGTGGAACGAAGTCGATGGCATTGGGTTTGAAATCACGATCGCTTGATACGGATACGATTGCGATTGGTGCTTATTCAAATGCGAGTAATGCCAATGCCACGGCCTTTGGAACCAATGCCAGTGCTTTAGCCAACAATTCGATGGCGTTGGGGACGAAATCATTGGCGAATACCACGGATGCTTTTGCGGCGGGTCTTAAGGCGAAAGCGACGGGCGTCAACAGCATGGCCTTGGGGATGAATTCATCGGCCACCAGTACCAATGCTTTGGCCTATGGCTCCTGTGCCACTGCCACAGGAAATAATTCGATGGCAACCGGTACGCAGGCGTTTGCTAATGCCTCCAAAGCGATTGCCTCTGGCGTGAAAGCGAAGGCTACAAATACTGGCGCTATTGCCTTTGGTGCCTATGCGAATGCCACGAATGTGAATACGATCGCAATGGGTGGATCTGCGCAAGCGGTTGGAGCTAACAGTACAGCGATTGGTGTGTCTAGTTATGCCGATGCCGATCAAGCACTTGCCGTTGGAGCTTCGAGTAAGGCACTTCAAAATGGGGCGATGGCTCTTGCTGCTTATTCGTATGCCGATGGAACCGATGCGATCGCTGCCGGTTATAAAGCAAATGCCTCTGCTAGTAACGCCATCGCACTAGGCACGAATACAACAGCTAGCGCGAAGGATTCTTTTGCTGCTGGTTATCAGTCACAAGCCACAGGTGTGAATTCAATGGCTTTGGGCAGTTCGGCGAAAGCAACGAAGGACGGAGCCTATGCCGCAGGTTTGCGTGCCAGCGCAACAGGAAATAACTCGGTGGCCCTTGCCACTAGTGCATCGGCAACTGCTACGAATGCCTATGCGTTAGGTGTCGGTTCCCTCGCCACTGCAGCTAATGCCACGGCCTTTGGAACAAAAGCGAATGCCAGTGGTGATGCATCCTATGCCGTTGGTTTGTCTGCCAAAGCAACCGAGACCAATGCCACGGCCTTTGGAACAACGGCTACTGCCAGCGGAAAAAATAGTTTTGCGATTGGTTCTAATGCAACAGCAACTGGTCGTGACGCAGTGGCGCTGGGTGTTTCTGCCAATTCCACCCAGAATGAATCCTTTGCTGCTGGTACGCAATCGCAAGCTATTGCCAATCAGGCTTTAGCTTTCGGTGCGAATGCCAACGCATCTGGAAATTATTCTCTTTCTGTTGGTTCCAATTCTCAAGCCAGCGGTGAGAACGCTCAAGCGCTTGGTGATAGGGCCAACGCATCTGGAAATAATTCCTTTTCGGCTGGTGCCAGGTCAAAAGCATCAAATTTAGACTCGGTGGCAATTGGCACAGGTTCCTCCTCTACGAATACATCGACGTTGGCACTAGGAACCAATGCGAGTGCGAGTGGTTTTCAATCCACGGCGATTGGCTTTAAGGCTAATGCCTTTGCTTATGATTCTGTCGCTGTTGGTGCACAATCACTTGCTGTAGCAAATAATTCGCTTGCTTTTGGAACCTCATCGAAAGCCTCTGCTCAAGGTGCCATGGCTTTTGGGCTTGAGTCACAGTCTTCAGCTCTTGATTCGATTGCTATTGGCTACAAGTCTCAAGCGATTCGAGAAAACAGCACGGCGATTGGTTCTAGTTCCAAAGCGTCAGGTGTGCGCTCGATTGCCTTTGGTCAGAAAGCGACAGGAAGTGGGTCCGATTCAATTGCCATTGGTACTTCATCGATTGCCATTGATCGAGACTCTCTTGCGATTGGTACAAGTAGTTCTTCTACTGGAAATGAAGCATTTGCTTTTGGCACTCGCGCTGTCGCCAGTGGTGAGCGCTCTACAGCTATTGCGACAGATGCATCTGCCATTGGTGTGAATTCGGTTGCTTTTGGCGTAGATGCTCAAGCGAATGGATCGAATGCCTTTGCTTTTGGACCTGGGGCGATTGCTGTTGGAAATAACGCATTTGCGTTTGGTATTGGTGCAGTAGCGCGCGGCGATGACTCTTACGCCTTTGGTGATAGTGCTCGAGCTAATTCTTCTGCTAACGACTCTTTGTCTACAGGGACGAATGCAACTGTTGTTGCTGGTGACGCATCTGCATATGGCCTCGACTCTTATGCAAGTGGTACCCGTGGATATTCTTACGGGACCTCATCACGGGCGATGTCTGATGATGCATTCGCCTATGGCACCGATTCGCATGCTGTGGCTGTTAATTCAACAGCTTTTGGTACAGACAGCCTCGCCCGAGGTGTTAATTCGATGGCCTTTGGTCTTGAGTCAATCGTAGGTACTCAGTCACCTAATTCTTCTGCCTATGGAGTATCGGCCTACGCCAAGGGAACGAATGCATATTCCATGGGTACGAATGCAAACGCGAATGGTGTCAACGTCACGGCGTCAGGCACTGGCGCCCGAGCCGTTGGAACGAATGCAAAAGCGCAGGGCGTGAATGCATTCGCCGATGGAGTGAATGTGACGGCCTCAGGTACATCTGCACGCGCTACTGGCACCAACTCACGTGCGGAGGGCACTGGCGCCAATGCTGCAGGCGTGAATGCATTCGCATCGGGTGTTGGTGCGACTGCAAGTGGCACCAATGTGCGTGCGGAGGGAACGGACGCTAGTGCTTCAGGGTTCAACGCATTCGCCACGGGTGTTGGTGCGACTGCAAGTGGCACCAATGTGCGTGCGGAGGGAACGGACGCTAGTGCTTCAGGGTTCAACGCACTCGCCACGGGTGTTGGAGCAACTGCATCTGGAACGAATGTGCGGGCGTCTGGAACGTTGTCTCTTGCTACCGGTGCCAACACTTCAGCATCCGGAACGAGTTCCCTTGCCTCAGGTTCCAATGCATTTGCAGTGGGTGTTGGAGCTTCGGCGAGTGGCACCAACGTGCGTGCGGAGGGCACTGGAGCGAGTGCTTCAGGTTTCAATTCATTGGCCACAGGTGTTGCCTCAGTTGCCAGTGGCACCAATGTGTTGGCTCAGGGAACATCGGCTTTTGCAAGTGGAGTGAATACGTCAGCCTCTGGATCCGGGGCCAAATCTTCAGGTGTTAATGCAGTCGCCCAAGGTGTGTCTGCAGTGGCGAATGGAACCAATGTCAGTGCTGTTGGCACATCTGCAGAAGCCACTGGAACCAACACACAAGCCTCTGGTGTCGCTGCCTATTCCAGTGGCAGTAATACGCAGGCTTCGGGAACGAATGCCAGGGCGATCGGTTTCAATGCAGTCGCCCAGGGCACTGATGCCGTGGCTGAAGGACGCAATGTGATTGCGATTGGTACGGGAGCGCGAGCACTTGGTTACAACACCAATGGTGTTGCAATCGGCACCAATGCCTTAGCTAGAGGCACCAGTGTTATTGCTGTTGGTGAGCGTGCGAGAGCTTCTTCACGCTTTTCAACCGCGGTTGGTTTTCGGTCACATTCAGCTGCTCCCAATGCACTTTCGCTTGGATCTTCCACAAAGGCGACTGCCCGTGCCGCAACTGCGATTGGTAGTGCTGCTCATGCAGCACACTACGCTTCCACGGCACTAGGGAGTAATTCATTCACGCAAAGAGATCACCAGGTTGCATTAGGGACAAGGCAATCCCCTTACTGGTTGCCTGGATTGGCGAATCCAGATAAAGGTTTTGTCGGTGATCACTATCAACAAAATGGCGAGAAGCGTTTTGTGACGACTGATCGGCGGGGCAATCTTGGTACAACCAATTTCAGTGTTGATTCTCTTCTAGATACTGTGAGTGCTGTTGGGGCTCTCAGTGCATCGTTGAGTGCTATTCCTCAAACGACGCTTCTCCCAGATGAAAATCTCCGCTGTGGTATTGGAACTGGGGCCTATGGCAATCAATGGGCTGGTGCACTTGGATGTGCGGTGAAAATGAAGGAGCGTTTGTTCTTCAATGCTGGTTTGGCGACCACTCCCACTCAGACGCTTGGTGGCCCGTTGATGGGTCGTCTTGGATTCTCGTTTGGGTTTGGTGGCAGTCCTCCGAAGGCCCATACTGAGCGGCTTTCTGCACTTCCTGGGATGAATGGCATGACAGTGTCTGCTCAGGAATTATTAGGGGCTGGTGTTGATATTCCCGTTTTCGATCCGTCATCTGATCAGTCTGAAGCACCTGTTGTGGCAGCCCTTCGAACGGACGATCCTTCTGAAATCCAGCTGTTGCGCGATCGCCTTGCTGAACTCGAAGCAGAAATCGAACGCTTGACTTCGTCTGATGACGGTGATGCTGATCGACGAATTGCAATTCTGGAAAAGCTTCTTGAGGAGAAGAAAGAAAGCGAACGCCGCCTTCTGACGACGCTGTCCGAGATGCAGACTCGCTTGGATGATCAACGCGTCATGCTTGATCGGTTGATGAAGCTGATGGATTCTAAAACTGGCAATCAATCCTCATAACGGGGAGTTGATCCTTATTCTTTTGCCTGCTGATGCGGAATGGTTGACGCATCATTTTGATAATTGGGTTGCGATTTTGTTGGGTGCTGTTTAACCAAGCATTCGTTTGTTCCCAATAAAAAACCCTCGCCGTGAGGCGAGGGTGAATGACAATCGCTTGTATTGACTGGTCGATTGATCGGGGTGATCAGTCGAGGTCGGGCATGGCGAGGGTGGGCTCGGCCTGACGGTCGATGCCTTTCTCGAAGCCAGCAGCAGCAGCGCGAGCGCGGCCAGCATGCCAGAGGTGACCCACCAGGAAGAAGAAGGCGAGCACGAACTGGGTTGCAGCCAGCCACTGGCGGATGTTCACGAAGTTCACCGAGTTGGGCTCGGTGATGATGCCGCCCACTGAGTTGATCGACGCGTTGGGCGCGTGGGTCATGTACTCAGCAGCACGACGAACCTGCCAGGGCTGAATGTCGTTCTGAAGCTTGTCGAGGCTCAGACCGTTGGGGCCACGCAGGGGCTCCAGCCAAGGGCCACGGAAGTCCCAGAAGCGCATGGTTTCACCACCGAAGATGATTTCGCCGGTGGGGGAGCGCATCAGATATTTACCAAGGCCGGTGGGGCCCATGGCGGAACCGATGTTCGCGCCCAGGCGTTGGTCACGCACCAGGAAGGTGAAGCTTTGGGCCTGGGAGGATTCGGCGTTTGTGGGGCCGTAGAACTCCGAGGGGTAAGCAGTGTTGTTGAACCAGATGTAAGCCGAGGCGATGAAGCTCATGAAGCTCAGGGCGCCGAGGCTGTAGCTCAGGTAGGCCTCACCGTTCCAGATGAAGGCGCGACGCACCCAGCCGAAAGGCTTGGTGATCACGTGCCAGATGCCACCAAAGATCAGGGTCAGACCCAACCAGATGTGGCCACCGATGATGTCCTCCATGGAGTTCACACCGATGATCCAGCCCTCACCACCGAAGGGGGCGCGGAACAGATAACCGAAGATCACGCCCGGATCGAGAGTCGGGTTGGTGATCAGGCGGACGTCGCCGCCACCGGGTGCCCAGGTGTCGTAAACGCCGCCGAAGAACATGGCCTTGAAGACCAGCAGCAGGCAGCCGACGCCCAGAAGGATGAGGTGATAACCAATGATGTTGGTCATCTGATTCTTGTCACGCCAGTCCTGGGAGAAGAACGTGGAGTAGTTCTCCAGGATCTCCGGACCACGGAGAGCGTGATAGAGGCCGCCGAGGCCGAGCACGGCAGAGCTGATCAGGTGCAGAACACCGACCACGAAGAAGGGGTAGAGATCGGTGACCTCACCGCCAGGACCAACGCCGTAACCGAGGGTTGCAACGTGGGGGAACAGGATCAGGCCCTGTTCATACATGGGCTTGTCGAAGGTGAAGTGACTCACCTCGAACAGCATCATGGCTCCGGCCCAGAACACCATCAGACCAGCGTGGGCCACGTGGGCACCCAGCAGACGGCCGGACAGGTTGATGAGACGAGCGTTACCGGACCACCAGGCGTAGCCGGTGGAGTCGAGGTCTTTACCGCCAGTGGCGATAAGACCGGAATTAAAGGGCGTTTCCACGGGGCAGAACCTCTTCAGGGAAGACGAAGTTTTCGTGCGGCTGGTCAGCCGGTGCCATCCAGGCACGCAGACCTTCATTCAGAAGGATGTTCTTGGTGTAGAAGGTCTCGAATTCGGGATCTTCTGCAGCGCGGATTTCCTGGGACACGAAGTCATAGGCGCGCAGGTTGAGGGCCAGACCGATGATGCCGATGGAGCTGGTCCACAGGCCCATCACAGGCACGAACAGCATGAAGAAGTGCAGCCAGCGCTTGTTGGAGAACGCAATTCCGAAGATTTGGCTCCAGAAGCGGTTGGCGGTGACCATGGAATAGGTCTCTTCTTCCTGAGTGGGCTCGAACGCCTTAAAGGTGTTGGCCTGCTCGCCGTCCTCAAACAAGGTGTTTTCCACGGTGGCACCGTGAATGGCGCAAAGCAGTGCACCGCCGAGGATGCCGGCGACGCCCATCATGTGGAAAGGATTCAGGGTCCAGTTATGGAAGCCCTGAAGGAAGAGAAGGAAGCGGAAGATCGCAGCCACACCAAAGGAGGGCGCGAAGAACCAGCTGCTCTGGCCGAGGGGGTACATCAGGAAGACGCTGACGAACACCGCGATCGGACCGGAGAAGGCGATGGCGTTGTAGGGGCGGATGCCGACCAGACGGGCGATCTCGAACTGACGCAGCATGAAGCCGATCAGAGCGAAGGCGCCGTGCAGGGCCACGAAGGCCCAAAGGCCACCGAGCTGACACCAGCGAACGAAGTCACCCTGGGCTTCAGGGCCCCAGAGCAGCAGAAGGCTGTGACCCATCGCATCAGCGGGGGTGGACACAGCAGCTGTCAGGAAGTTGCAACCTTCCAGGTACGAAGAGGCGATGCCGTGGGTGTACCAGGAGGTAACAAAGGTGGTGCCTGTGAGCCAGCCACCGATGGCCAGGTAGGCCGTGGGGAAGAGAAGAATGCCGGACCAGCCGACAAAAACGAAGCGGTCGCGCTTGAGCCAGTCATCGAGGACGTCAAACCATCCCCGCTGAGGCGCGCGTCCTACAGCGATCGTCATGAGAGGAGAACGGTGCGGTTAGCCGCAGGCTGTGGGATACCTGGCGACCTTAACAATCTCAACGGGCATTGCGGGGCTGATCTCTTTCACCTGAAATCGCTTGTATCCGAACGTTTCTTCGGGGTTTCTTCCGCTTTTGTGAGTGGGTTTGTGGCAGTGCTCCGCATGATCGCCAGTCGCAACGCTTCAGCGGTCACAATGGGCGCTGCTTCCGGGCTGTGATGGCCGCTGATCTGCTCGAACAACCTGTCGTCGGTTCCCGGCGACTCTCCAATGTCTTGGTGGCTGCCATGGTCACCATCGGCGGCGTTGGATTTCTTTTCGCCTCTTTGTCCAGTTACCTCGGGCGTGATCTGCTTCCGCTCGGGCATCCCGCGGGTCTGGTGTTTGTCCCTCAGGGCCTGATCATGGGGCTTTACAGCATTGCTGCCGCTTTGCTGGCCACTTATCTGTGGTCTGTGATTGCCATCGATGTGGGCGCTGGTTCCAATCGTTTCGACAAGTCAGCTGGGCTGGTGACCATTTCCCGTCGCGGCTTCCGCCGCCCTATCAGTGTGGAAATTCCCATGAAGGACATCCAGGCTGTGAAGGTAGAGGTGCGTGATGGTTTCAACACCCGTCGTCGCGTTTCCTTGCGTGTCCAGGGCCGTCGCGACATGCCATTGACCCGTGTGGGTGAGCCGCTTCCCCTCGCACAGCTTGAGCAAGACGGTGCTGAGCTGGCTCGTTTCCTGGGGGTGAACCTTGAAGGACTCTGATCGCAACGTGATTCGGCAATCGCTTCGGGTTCTGCTTGCGATGGCGCTCTGCCTGCCGTTGCTGGTGAGCTGTGCCTCTGAGACCACCGCTTCCATGCCGGTTGGTTGTGAACAGTCATCCAGTCCTTGTCTTCAAGGCAAAGCGTCTGTGGAGATCACTACCAGCAAAGGTGCGATCACCCTGGAACTCGATGGTGATGCGGCCCCTGTCACCGCGGGCAATTTCCTTGATCTGGTCAAACGCGGCGTCTACGACGGCACCGTGTTTCACCGTGTTGTGCGTGAACCCGTGCCGTTTGTGGTTCAAGGCGGTGATCCAGCTTCCAGTGATGTCTCCACTCCCAAGAGCCAGTACGGCACAGGAAGCTTTGTTGACCCGTCCTCGGGTCAGGCCCGCTTCATCCCTCTGGAGCTGTCGTTTAACGGTGACGAGCGTCCGCGCTACAGCCGGGTGGTGAGCAACCCGAGTGAACTGCTGCAGCTGAAACTGACCCATGAGCGTGGAGCTTTGGCCATGGCGCGCTCCCAGGCTCCGGATTCAGCCAGTGCGCAGTTCTACATCGCGCTGAAGCCTCTTCCCGAGTTGGATGGGCGCTACGCCGTGTTCGGTCGCGTCACCGAAGGGCTTGATGTGGTGGATGCCATCCGTCAGGACGACAAGATCATCAAAGCAACGGTGCTGACGCCGGGTCTTTGATCCCAACTGCAGCGAAGCCTCTGTCAGGCGGGCACACGCCCGCCGCTGATGGAGGCTTTCAGTAATTCAGTGTTCACACCTGAAGCACGCTCAAGAGCGACCTTGCCGGTTCTCGCGATCTCGAGAATGCCGTAGGGAGCCATCAGACGTTCCAGGGCAACCAGTTTCCCAGGGTCACCCACCACCTCAAGGGTGAGCGCGTCATCCGCGACATCCACCACCTTGGCGCGGAACACCTGAACGAGTTCCAGGATGCCGCTGCGTTGCTGTGCTGGGGCCGACACCTTCATCAGCATCAATTCACGTTCAACAGCAGGCCTTTGGGAAAGATCCAGCACCTGAAGCACGTTGACCAGCTTGTCGAGCTGTTTGGTCATCTGCTGAACGGTCTGTTCGTCGCCTTCAACGACCATGGTCAGCCTGGAGCGTCCTTCTGCTTCGCCCGGACCGACAGCCAGGCTGTCGATGTTGAATCCGCGGCGGGCGAACAGGCCGGCAATGCGGCTGAGAGCTCCAGATTCGTCCTCCACCAGGACCGACAGGGTGTGCTTCATGCCTGGTGCTCGATCCCGGATGCGCGTCGTGTGTCACCCAAATTACGGTCCAGCCAGTGCAGCAGCTCCTGATGGAACGCATCCGGCGTCTCGTCATGGGGGCAATGGCCTGTGTTGTCGAGCACCTTCAGCTCCAGCCACGGGTGTTGCTGCTGGACGCTTTCACCAATGACCAGCGGGACCAAGCGGTCCTGGCGTCCCCACAGCAGCAGCACTGGAGGGGCATGGCGTCGGTTGCGCAGACGCTCCAGCAACTTGGGTGCCGTCATCTGAGGTGGCCGCAGAGCCATACCAACACTCATGGCCCGCAGGCTGCGTGGGGCTGACAGACGACGTGCGGGTTGGGCGATCAACCGCTGCAATTCCCTGTCGTTGCGGATCGAGCGCTGGTAAGCACCTTGGAGTCCTGCACGCAGCAGCGGTGTTCGGCTGATCAAGGGAACGATCAGTTCGAGCGGGAGCAACCGACAGCTCGTTCGCACTAGCACCCGTTGCAGGCGTCGCAGCCATCGAGGTGGACGCCGGCGATCAGGTTGGATCAGGGCGGGGTCTGGGAGCGGTGCCGCCACCACCGCCTGCACGAGCTGCGGCGCGAGGGCGGCTGTGGTCAGCGCCGTCAGGCCTCCCAACGAGTTCCCCACCAGCACGGCAGGCCTCTGCACCACCTCACGCAGAAAGGCCGCCAGTTGAAGAGCCCAGAGGCGGTTGTCAAGGCTGCGTCGGGCGCTCAGACCAGGCTGATGGGAGCGGCCGAAACCAATCAGGTCAAGGCTGAACACGCGGAAACCCGCTGCCGTGAGCGGATGGGCGTTGTGGCGCCAATGGCTGCTGCTGGCCCCAAACCCATGCACCAGCACCATCGCGGGAGCATCCGCAGGTCCCAGCACGCGCCAGTGGCAGCGCATGCCCATCCAGGTCCATTCCCCCGCCTCACCCCAGTCGGCACCCGTGGAGGCAGGCTGGAGAGCGGTTGCGTGCACGCGCTGAAATCACCGGATCTTCACTATCGCGAAGGGGCGGCCTGCCTGCAGACCGGCGACGGTTTTTTTCGCAGGGACTCCCGTCCGTCAAGAGATCTTTCGGTGCTTTTGGCTGCCTTGCAGGTTTCGCAGGCGCAGCGGCCTCTGCGCTGGCTCGATTTGATGGCCGGTTGCGGGATCCGAGGCCTGCGCTGGGGTCTAGAGGCGCGCCAGATCGCCCAACGGGAGGTGGAGTTGTGGGTCAATGACGCCGATCCCGACCGGGCCTGCTTGCTAGCGGCCAATCTCCAGTCACTGTGCAGCGCGCCAGCATTGACGTTGCGCACTAGCCATTTGGCAGCTGAACGGCTTTTGCGTCAGGCCTATCTCGACCAGACCTTCTTTGATCTCATCGATCTCGATGCCTTTGGGTGTCCGAATGCGCTGCTGCAATCGGCCCTGGCGGTGCTGCGCTTTGGCGGTGTGCTCATCCTCGCCAGCACGGACGGACGTTCCCCCACCGGCCATGACCGCCCGGCCGCGATCCGACGCTTCGGCGCCGCGGCGCGTGCCCATCCTGCGAGCTGGGAACTAGCGCTGCGGCTGCAACTGGCCGCGATCGCCCGTGAAGCCTGGTTGCTGGGACGCGGCATTGAGCCGGTTGCCTGTTTCAGCGATGGGCGCACCTTCCGACTAGCGGTGCGTCTGCGGAAGCGGGCTGCTGCACGAGAGGAGGCGCAATTGGGGCTGCTGGCGCGGTGCGAGCGCTGCGGCGATCAGGCGGTGCAGTCCTTGCTCAAGCTCTCCGGTTGGAGACCCTGTGCCTGTGAGGACGGCTTGGGCCGTTGGGCGGTGACGGGGCCGCTCTGGACCGGTCCATTGCAGTCGCCGGAGCTGTTGCAAGCGTTGCTCAGACTTGATCCCCTGCTGGCTGGCTCGCTCTCGCCGGCGGGCCGGAGACTGTTGCAGCGTCTGCAAAAGGATGCGGGCCAACCTGTCTGCTGCTGGTCCACGGCAGAGCTGGCCAAGCGTCTTGGCATCGGCGGACCGCCTGCGCTGCAGGCGCTGGTTGAGGCCTTGCGCATCCAGGGGTATCAGGCTCAGGTGAGTGGCGTGATGGCAGGACAGTTGCGCACGGATGCGCCAATGGCAGTGTTGTTACAGCAGTGCGTCGATCTGGTGGCTGAGGGGCGTTAAATGGGAGCTGATTGTGATCCCAGATCAATGGCCTCGGAGATTTTTGGAACAGCAGCGATCTTCTGGGTGCTGATCCCCGTGGGCTTGGCGGGTGGTGCGTTGTTGCTCAAGCTTCAGAAAGACTGATCCTCGTTTCAGCAGGGAGCGCCATTAAGCTCCCTCCTTGCCTTAGAGAGCCCATGCAGGTCCTGGTGGTTGGTGGTACGGGAACCCTGGGTCGTCAGATTGCCCGAAGGGCACTCGACCAAGGGCACGACGTTCGCTGCATGGTGCGCACTCCCAGAAAAGCGTCCTTCCTTCAGGAATGGGGAGTTGAGCTCACCCGCGGTGATTTGCTTGAGCCGGCGAGTCTTGACTACGCACTGGATGGTGTTGACGCCGTCATCGATGCATCCACCAGCCGCCCAGATGACCCCAAGAGCATCTACGAAACAGATTGGGATGGAAAGCTCAATCTGCTGAGGGCTTGTGAACGCGCGGGTGTGAAGCGCTTTGTGTTTCTGTCGCTGCTCGATGCGGACAAGCACCGTGATGTTCCACTGATGGACATCAAGTACTGCACAGAAAAGCTGCTTCGGGAGTCCGAGCTGGACTACACCGTGCTTCAGGGAGCCGCCTTCATGCAGGGCGTGATCAGTCAGTTTGCGATCCCCATTCTCGAGAGCCAGACCGTCTGGGTGAGTGGCAGTCCCACTTCAATCGCCTACATGAACACTCAGGACATGGCGCGATTTGCCGTGTCTGCTCTCGATCACCCCGACACGGTCCGCAAGACCTTTCCAGTGGTTGGGCCCAAGGCCTGGAACACCGGTGAGGTGGTTCAGCTTTGTGAGCTGGCCTCCGGAAAATCGGCTCGCGTGTTTCGGGTGCCTCCAGCGTTGCTTGACCTCACGGCGGGGATCTGCTCATTCTTCGAGCCGGCAGTGAATGTGGCAGAACGTCTTGCCTTCGGGGCTGTCACGGGTGGTGGTGGCAGCCTGAGTGCTCCGATGGAGGAGACCTACAGCAGTTTTGGGATTGATCCTGAAGAGATCACGGGTCTCGAGGAATACATCCGTGAGTATTACGACACGATCCTGAAGCGCCTGCGCGCCATGGAGGCTGATCTCGACAAGGACGCCAAGAAAAAACTGCCGTTCTGACGCGAGCCATTGCAGGCTTGCCTAGTTGATTTGTACTGGTTTTCGTTAGGATGGCGTTCTGATGCCTCCCGTCGATGTCTGCCGCTCAAGTCAAAAATCTGCAGCGCCGTCTCGATAACCTCGCCCGTGAAGCGGAAACCGAGCTCGATCGTGCTTGTGGTCATGATCTCTGGCGCAGCATCGGTTTCGATGCCTTCGACAGCCTGGAGGACAACGACCGCCGTGCCAGCGCGAACTACTACTACGGTCAATGGTCGATCGTGCGTGAATTGCAGGAGGTATTGAGCTGATGAGCGAAGGATGTTGTGGTCCATCCCTGGATCAGACACAGGCTGTTGAGGAGCGTTACGGCGCGGCGGCGCAAGAGCAGGAGGCTTGTCTTTGCACGCCTGTCGCCTTTGATTCCTCTCTGTTGGCTGTGATCCCTGATGCGGTGGTGGAGCGTGATTACGGCTGCGGTGATCCAACGCGATGGGTGAAATCCGGTGACACCGTTCTCGACCTCGGAAGTGGAAGCGGTAAAAACGCCTTCATCTGTGCTCAGGTTGTGGGCGCATCCGGTGCAGTGATCGGCGTCGATCGCAACGCCGACATGCTGGCCCTTTCGCGTCAGGCGGCTCCGGTGGTGGCCGAAAAAGTAGGTTTTGACAACGTTCGCTTTGTTGAAGGCGCCATCGAGTCCTTGGATGCACCCACGGCGGCAGGCGAACCGCTGATTGCCACGGGCAGTGTCGATGTCGTGTTGAGCAACTGTGTGCTCAATCTTGTGAATCCGTCGGGACGGACATCCCTGTTGAACAACATCCGCAGAGTGCTGCGCCCGGGTGGTCGCGTGGCGATCAGCGACATCGTTTGTGATCGACCTGTCCCCGACCATCTGCAGCAAGATGCAGAACTCTGGAGCGGTTGCATCAGTGGTGCCTGGCAAGAAGAGGCCTTCCTGGCTGATTTCCGTTCACTCGGCTTTGAGGAGGTGTCCTATGCCGATCGTTCCGAGCAGCCTTGGCGTGTTGTCGAAGGGATTGAATTCAGGGCCGTGACCTTGATCGGTTCCTTGCCGGCCGCTTAAGCAGAGACATCAGGCGATCCTGTTCGTTGGGCGTGACGGCGCGCCATTCTCCTGAGCGAAGGTCGCTCAGACTGAGTGGTGGGCCGCCATCCATCAGGTCCATGCTGTGGCGAATCAGCCGCAAGGTGGGAAGACCGACTGCGGCCGTCATGCGCCGCACCTGACGATTGCGCCCTTCGGTGAGGCTGATTGTCAGCCAGGCGGTAGGAATGCTTTGTCGTATGCGGATTGGGGGCTCCCGTTCCGGCAGTGCTTGCCAGTACTCGCTGGCGAGATGGTCAACACGCGCCGGTCGAGTGCGCTGTTTCTGAACGACAACGCCCTGGCGCAGTGCGTCCAGCTGCGAGGCGACAGGCATTCCCTCCACCTGCACCCAGTAGGTGCGCCAGTGACCGAAACGGGGATCGGTCAGACGTTGTTGAAGGCGACCGTTGGCTGTGAGCAAAAGGAGACCTTCGCTGTCGGCGTCCAGGCGTCCAGCCGCATAGACCCCAGGGACGTCGACCCAGTCAGCCAGACACCCCCATCGGCTGTCGGGTTCCGGTGTGAACTGACTCAGAACCCCGAAGGGCTTGTGCAGAAGGAGCGTCAGGAGTGCTTTCCAAAGCAGAGCAGCAGGGCTTCACCCCAGCTGGCGGCATCGTTGATGTGATCGTCGTGCAGCTGCTGCAAGCGTTCAGCCTGCATCCTCATCATCGTTGCCTGGGTGAACTCGTGACCCTGTTCTTTCGCGAGATCAACCACGTGCTTGGGTGTGGCGGCTTGACGCACCTGTTCGCGGACCTTGGAATCGGACTGAACCAGGGCAGCAAAGGCGGCGAGAGCTGACTCGGACACAGTTTTGGAGCGTCTGAGCGAAGACTAGGTGGATTTCTGACGGGCTCGCCAAAGATTGACAGCACCGATGGAAATCATCAGAAGCCCCAGATCCATTGAAAGGGGAGGAAGAATCATCGCGGTGTCGTGGCGCAGCGTGACCCTAGGGAGATGACCTTCTTTGTGGGGATGATCCTGGAGCGGATGGCCTTCTAAAATGTTGGTGTGTTTTATCTGGTCAACGCCGGCGCATGATTGAAACCTCGGGTGTGATCGAGAAGGAACAGGGCAATGGGTTCTACCTGGTGACTCTGGAGCAGCCCGCAGGTCACCAATGCCTTTGCCGTGCTGCTGGCAAGCTCACCAAATTCCGGATCAAGTTGCTCGCTGGCGACAAGGTGTTGGTTGAGATCAGCCCTTACGACCTCACCCGTGGCCGGATCACCTACCGGGAACGCAACGCTGGCGCCCCCGGTGGTCGTCCGGGTGGAAACCGTCCCGGTGGCCCGCGCCGTCGCTGAGCCTCAGCGCTCAACCAGCAGTGATTGGATCGAGTCCTTGAACTCGCTGCGCTGTTTGACGCCGCGCCATTGCTGCTTTAGTTCTTTGCCATAAAACAGTTGCACGGTCGGCGTTCCGTTTACACCGGCCTGCTTGGCAATCTCTTGGTCGGCTTCGATGTCGATTTCAATTCCCTGTGCAGCACCCGACAGCTCATCGAGCACGCGTTTCAGCTGCGGCTTGAGCACGTGGCATGGACCGCAGCTCGGGGAGGTGTACACCACGAGTAACGGTTTGGAGCTGTCGTGATAGAGCTTGCGCAAGGCGTAGCTGCCCTTCTGCCAAAGGGCTGAGGGGTCATAGGTCGCTTCCGTTGTTTCCACCGTTGTTTGCGGTGTTTCAGCCGAGGCGGGTTCGGTTTGTTCCCGTGTGACCAGCGATGCCAGATTGTTGTGACTCAGCCACCGTTCAGCGGCAAGGGCAGCCTGACAGCCACTCCCGGCAGCCGTAATGCCCTGGCGCCACTCCGCATCAGCCACATCGCCAGCTGCAAACACGCCTTCCATCGAAGTTTCAGGACGCCCCGGCTGGGTGATCAGATAGCCCTTGGGATCACAGTCGAGCTGGTGATTCAGGATGTCTGTGTTGGGTGTGTGGCCGATGGCATAGAACATGCCGCTCACGGGCAGATGCTCCTCTAAGCCGCTGTCGCGGCGCAGCAGCTTCAAGCCGTTCAGCCACTCATCCCCGGTCACGTCCAGCACCTGGGTGTTCCAGTGAACGGTGATCTGAGGGTTCGCTTGGACGCGATCAGCCATGGCGGCACTGGCGCGCAGCTGGTCTGAGCGCACCAAGAGGTGCACGTGGCTGCCGTATTTGGTGAGATAAACAGCTTCTTCGCAGGCGGAATCGCCGCCGCCCACCACGGCCAGTTCCTCGTTGCGGAACTGGGGGGTGGCGCCATCACAGATGGCGCAGGCACTGATGCCCTGGCTCCAGAAGCGCTCTTCGCTGGGCAGGCCCAAACGATTGGCACTGGCGCCTGTAGCAACGATCAGGGCATGGGTTTCGATCGTCTGGCCATCAGATTGGATTCGATAGGGGCGCTGGCTCAGATCAATGGAATCAGCATCGGCCTCCAGCAGGCGTGTCCCCCAACGACAGGCCTGCGCTTTCATCAGATCCATCAGCTCAGGACCCAGCACCCCATCTGGAAAGCCAGGAAAGTTCTCCACGTGTGTGGTGGTCATTAGCTGACCGCCGGGAATGCCTCCCCGCTGGAATCCCGTGATCAACAGAGGGTTGAGATTGGCTCGTGCGGCGTAAATCGCAGCGGTATATCCGGCGGGACCAGAACCCACAATCACCAGATTTTCGACCGCCATGGCTAATGCGGAATGACTATGACTTGACTCTAAGGGTGCCCCGGCCAAGTTCGGGATACTGGCGCTGACGGAACGGGCTGCGTATCAAGCGGCAAAAGATGAGCCAGCGAAAAAAGTAGTGGCTAAGAAAGATTTAAGGATTTCTTTAGATTTACTGATTCTCTTCCATTGCAGTGCCGAAGTATTGATGCTTCCCCTTGGTCGGGGCTTGCTGAACGCTCATCACCGAGTCCTCCAGCAGTTCTGGATGTTCTCCCAAACAGGTGATCCATTCTCGAAATTCTTCGGTCAACGCGTAGCTGTCCTCATAGCGCTCAGCGCTGTCGAGCACAGCGATTCGGGTGGATGCCCAGCAGGTGGCAACGCTGACGCGACGTTCAAGAGCTGCATCCATGTCTGTCTCCCAGATGTTGACCAGGTTGATTGCTGATGGGTCGCCATCAGCCCTGAATTCGTCAAACGTCGCATTTTTTTCGGCGCACAAATGTTTTCAACGCTGCAAAAATCTGGGTAATTCCGGGGTTTTCATGCGAATCACCGCTCCGGCTCCATCCTCAATTGCCTCCATTGGCAGGCTTGGGCCTCGCCAGGAGCCGCCGATTTCAGTCGGGTCTTGATCGTCAGCTACTGCCGGAACGGCAATCCGATACGGCTCTGACAGCGACCAGCTGCGCGCGTACTGCATCAGCAATGGGTCCGCTGGCGCGAACACATAGGAGGGTTCGCGAGGAATGGATTCCAGGTTGGCCCGTTCGCCGCACATGCGCACGGCACGGGTGATGCCCTGTACGAACCGACTGCGGGTCACCACCGTGGTGAGGTAGGCCACCACCCTGATGCGCGAGGCATCGAAGCCCTCAGCGCACATGTCGATGCTCACCAACCAGTCAGCCTGCCCTGCCTGAAAGCCGCTCAAACGTGCGGCCGCTTCGGAGTCTTGCGAGTGAACGAGGTCGACCCGATCACCCTCTTCCTCCAGCAAGAGGGTGATGGCACGCGCGTGTTCGATATCGCGTGCAATCACAAGACCTCCTGCGCGTGGGTGCTCGTTGCGCACCTTCTCGAGTTGTTTGCGTGCCCGCAGCAGCAGTTGCTGCGCAATGCTGCTGCTGTCGGACAGGCGGATGGCTCGGCGCAGATTGCGAGCGCGCCAGCTTTCCCGCTGTTCGGCCGACAACGGCGAAATCTCTCGGTCTGGGATGCCCTCCTGGCCGTGCTCCACCCAGCCGTCCTGGAAACGGAATTCCAGGGGACGAACATCCCCTGCTGCAATCAGTTCCCTGGGTTCAACGGAGAGATCCGGATGAATCTGTTCCACCAGTTGTCCCTGTTCCTCCACCCGCACACGGCGGGCTGCACAGAAGGCCAGGTTGTCGGCGCGAAAGGGTGTCCCTGTCAGACCGAGGCGCAATCGCGCACGGTTGCTCAGTTCCAGAAAAGTGTGACCCCAGACGGGTCCATCCGGTTCATCGGGGTCGACCCCCAGATGATGGGCTTCATCGGCAATCGCTAGGAGTGTCTCGGCGTTCCATCGCTGGAGATCGGCTGACAGGTTGTGCTGCTGTCGGCCGGCTCCTTGGTAGCTGACGAGCCAGCCATCGACGTCGCCGTTCAGTTGGTTCTGACCGGACCAGAGCTCGAGCTTGAGTCCCAGGCGCGCTGCGGAGCTTTGCCACTGGCTGAGGATGGAGGTGCGGTGGCAGAACACCAGGGCATGCTCGAGTCGGCCCTCCTGCTGCATCGCCTGGAAGGCCAACAAGGCGCCCAGGGTTTTGCCGGCTCCAGGACCGGCATGGATCAGCACATCGCGAGCGGCATGGGACTCGGGTTGCAGCCGTCTGCGCAGCAGCTGAATGAGCTGCTGCTGCCATTCCCTTGGGCGAATGGAGTGACCTTGGGACCTGGCGCCAAGGGCGAAAGACGGTGTGTCGATAGCGGCGCCGAAAGTTAGGTCTTTCTAACCATTTCAAACGTGTTCGCCACCCTTAACTTCCGACCATCACCCCGAGGTCTTACGACCTTGCCGCTATGGCCAGATGTCGGACCCGATCATCCTCAGGACCTGAGTCGCGCCGCTGCTTGGAGCGCTGCTGGTCTCTTGACTGTGACCTGGATTTCATGATTCTTCGGGCCCGTTGGCTGCGCCGCCGGGACCTTCCCGGACAGGCGATCGCCATCGAGGAGGAGCTTCAGCCGATCTTCTGAAGCTCCTCCTCGGTTCGGCAACGTCCATTGGTGGACGTCAGCGAGCGGAATTCAGAGGGATTCCGTGTGATTGCAAAGCAGGCGTTCCACATCCATGAATCCGTCCTGGGCGGCCTGCTGAGCACGATCCAGCCGACCACCGGCCCGTTTTAGAAGCCGAGCGCTGAGCCGTTCTGTCAGCACATCGCGCTTCTCTTCGAGCAAGGTGAGGATCTCCTGCTCGATCAACTCACGCACGGCTTCGCTGCGCAGATGATCGTCAGATGCCTCGTCAAAGGTTCCCTGGACGAGTTCCTGAATGAAAAGTCGATGCACTTCACTGCTGCGCAGGAAGCTTTCCGTGGCATTGATGATCCCGTCCACCAGCGTTCGATCCGGTTCGGAATCCAGCTCTTGAAGCTTGAATTCCCAGTCCAGATGACGGCGCTGCCAGCCCGACGCATGCAGGCTCGGCATCACCGTTTGCGAGAAGGTGTCAACTGACATTTCATAGATGCGTTCCGCCAGCCTTTCGCACCATTCGCGGCCGTGGTCGGCCAGCAGTTGTTCCATGGCCCGACGTTCCACGGCATGACCGCCGTGGTGGCTGTGGCAGACGCCATCTGGGCATTCGATCGCAGTGAGTCCCATGCTGCTGAAGACAGGACCCTCTCCCTAGCCAAAGCTTCAGTGGTGGAGAAGCATCTTCAGAAAAGATGCAGGCCATCAGGCGACCTCGTAATCTTGACTGGGTCGGCGGCATCCCAACCTTGCCCAATCTGTTGATCCCGGTGGAGAGCGCAGCGGGCGAAACCCGCGTTGCGGCTTCTCCGGAAACTGTCAAGAAATTTTCGGCACTCGGCTGCCGGGTCGTACTCGAAAAGGGTGCGGGCCGGGCATCCGGCTATCTCGATGAAACGTATTCCGAGGCTGGCGCCGAGCTGGTGCCCGTCGGAGACGCATCTGCTTGGTCTCAGGCGGATGCGTTGCTGTGCGTTCAATCCCCTTCCGCCAATGCCCTGGGGCGCTTGCGTCGAGGCGCATTGCTGGTGGGATTGTTGGCGCCTTACGCCAACATTGAGCTGGACGGAGCGCTGAAGCGCAGTGGCCTTTCTGCCATGGCTCTGGAACTGTTGCCTCGCATCAGCCGGGCACAGTCCGCCGATGCGTTGTCATCTCAGGCCAACATCGCCGGTTACAAATCGGTGTTGATGGCGTCGGCAGCACTCGACCGCTACTTCCCGATGCTGATGACGGCGGCGGGAACCGTTCAGCCTGCCCGGGTGGTGGTGCTCGGCGCCGGTGTGGCCGGTTTGCAGGCTGTGGCCACTGCGCGCCGTCTCGGCGCCGTTGTGTACGTGAGCGACATCCGACCTGCTGTCAAAGAGCAGGTGGAATCTCTTGGCGCCCGTTTCATTGATCCTCCCGAAATGGAGGACAAGCCCGCCGAGTCCGGTGGTTATGCCAAGCAGGCCTCCGATGCATTCCTCGCTGCACAACGTCAGCAGCTTTCGGATCAGCTGGCCGAAGCGGATGTGGCCATCTGTACGGCTCAGGTGCCCGGTCGCCGTGCACCACGCCTGATCAGTGAAGACATGCTGGATCGCATGCGTCCGGGCTCGGTCGTGGTTGATCTTGCGGTGGCCCAGGGTGGCAACTGTGCCGACACGGTTCCGTCCAAGACGGTGGATCGCAATGGCGTGAAGCTGATTGGTGCCAATGACCTGCCCTGCACCGTGCCCAATCACGCCAGCCAGCTGTACGCACGCAATCTGCTGGCTCTGCTGCAGCCGACCCTCAGTGATGGACAGCTGACCCTCGACATCGAGGACGAGCTGATTGCCGGATGCCTGATCAGTCAGGACGGCACCATCCGTCGCAGTGACGTTCTCACCCCAGGAGCCAACTGATGGATACAAGTTTTGTGGAGTTCCTCTGGGTGCTGCTGCTGGGCAGCCTCCTGGGCCTGGAATTGATCGGCAAGGTGCCTCCCACCCTGCATACGCCTCTGATGAGTGGTGCCAATGCCGTCTCAGGCATCACGGTGCTGGCCGCACTCACCGCCATCATCCGCTCCGGTGACAACCCTGTTCTGCTGATTCTCGGCTCGGTGTCGCTTGGTTTTGCTCTCTTCAACGTGATCGGTGGCTTCCTGGTCACCGACCGCATGCTCGCCATGTTCAGCCGTAAGCCCGCCCGCAAGGAGAACCGCTGATGGATTTTCTGAAATACGCCGTTGAGTTGGTTGCGGTTCTGCTGCTGGCTCTTGGGATCAAAGGTCTTTCCAAGGTTCGCTCGGCCCGCAGCGCCAATCAATTGGCTGCGGTGGCCATGGGTTTGGCCGTTCTCGGCCTCTTGATCAACTACCTCGGCACGTCTGGCATCAGCGCTGCGGCCTGGATCTGGATCGTCATCGGCACGGTTGTTGGTGGTGTTTTTGGTGCCATTACCGCGCAGCGGGTGCCGATGACCTCCATGCCTGAAACGGTCGCGCTGTTCAACGGCTGCGGCGGCATGTCGTCCTTGCTGGTCGCTCTTGCTGCAGCGTTCTTTCCCACGCAATTGGATGCCTTTGGGCTCGTCGCCGTGGTGTCCATCGCCATCTCCGTCTTCGTGGGCGCGATCACCTTCACGGGCTCGATCGTGGCGATGGCCAAGCTCCAAGGCTGGTTGTCCACACCTGCCTGGATGCAGAGCAAGGCCCGTCATGCGGTGAACATCGCGCTCGCCGTGGCGTCTCTTGTTGCCGCCATCAAGCTGATTGCCGATGGAAGCGGCACCCAGGCGCTGACCCTGCTCGTGGTGGCCTCGGGTCTGTTGGGCATTGGTGTCACCCTGCCGATCGGCGGTGCTGACATGCCCGTGGTGATTTCGCTGTTGAACAGCTACTCCGGTGTGGCCGCGGCTGCAGCCGGTTTCGTCGTGGGCAGCCAGCTGCTGATCGTGGCGGGCGCCATGGTCGGGGCAGCGGGCCTGATCCTCACTCAGGTCATGTGCAACGGCATGAACCGCTCGCTGGTGTCGGTGCTGTTTGGCGGTGCACTGGGCGCCAGTGCTTCTTCCGGTGGCGGCGGTGGTGAATACACCAACATCACCAGCTGCAGCGTGGAAGAGTGTGCGCTCACTCTCGAGGCGGCGGAGCGCGTCGTGATCGTTCCTGGTTACGGCCTCGCTGTGGCCCAGGCTCAGCACACCCTGCGGGAAGTGACCCGGTCGCTTGAAGCGGCTGGCATCCAGGTGGATTACGCCATTCATCCGGTGGCAGGTCGCATGCCGGGTCACATGAATGTGTTGCTTGCTGAGGCTGATGTGCCCTACGAGCAGCTCAAGGAAATGGACGTGATCAACCCAGAGTTCCCGGCCACCGATGTGGTGCTTGTTCTCGGAGCCAACGACGTGGTCAATCCCCAGGCCAAGAATGATCCCGATTCGCCTCTCTACGGCATGCCTGTGCTCGACGTGCAACAGGCCCGCACAGTGTTTGTGGTGAAGCGAGGCATGAGTGCCGGTTACTCCGGCATCAAGAACGATCTGTTCGAACTGGGCAACACCTCCATGGTGTTTGGTGATGCCAAGAAGGTGCTCGGTGATCTGCTCGGTGAGCTCAAAGAGCTCGGTGTGGGCAAGAAGTGATCAGCGCGCTTCCATCAGGCTTTTGAAGGCTTCGCACGCGAATCATTCACACAACCCCCAGCTGTTGCGGCAACTGGGGGTTGTTCCCTATCAACAGCGTTTTCCCTGGATCGGTGGCGACCTTCAGACCCTGCGCGACACGCTCCGCCCGGTTGCGCTTCCACTTGATCGTGGGGAACCCGTTCCGATCGCTGTCCCTGCTTTGGCGAGTGGAGCCGCAGCAGCTGGTGAATTACTGGCCTTTCTGGATCTCCCTCTTTCCAGCTCCGAACTAGCCAGCACACCTCCTAGGGCGTTAGTGCTTCTTCTGCACGGCCTCGGCGGCTCCAGTCGGCGTGAGGGACTGAGGCGTCTTGGCCTCACCCTTCAGAACAGCGGCTTTGCTGTGCTCAGGCTGAATCTGCGCGGCGCAGATCCTGGCCGCGATCTCGCCGGAGGCACTTACGCAGCTCGCTGCAACAGTGACCTACTACCGGTCATTCAACACGCGCGCCAGTTGTGTGCTGAGTTGGTCGCCCCATCCACGACGCCATTGCCCCTGTTGGGTGCAGGGGTGTCACTCGGGGGCACCATGCTGCTCAATGCCTGTATGGCCACCCCTGAGGAGCGAGCAACGCACGGTTGGCAAGACCATGCTCCGCTGCTGGATGGTCTCTTCTGCGCCAGCAGTCCCTTGGATCTTGCTGCCTGCAGTGCTTCGATCGAACGACCGCGCAATCGCGTGTATCAGCGTTGGCTTTTGCAGCGCCTCGTGCGCCAGACGCTGGCGGATCCTTTCGGCGTCAGTGCCTTGGAGCAGCAGCAACTCACCCATGAACCGCCCCGGTCGATCCGTGCCTTTGATGCGGCGGTGACGGCGCCGCGTTGGGGCTTCTCATCTGTGGACGACTACTACGCCGGTGCTTCGCCCTTACCGCGTCTTCTGGCGGCATCGGTGCCACTCCCCCCAATCTTGATCCTGCAGGCTCTTGATGACCCTTGGGTGCCAGCAAGTTCTGCGATTCAGCTCCAAAACAGCCTGGTTGCCAATCGTTTGCCCAAGAGTCGCTATCGCCTCGACGTCTTCTTGACAGCTCAGGGAGGCCACAATGGTTTTCATGCACCTGGCGACAGCCTTCTCACAGGCTGTTGGTCTGATCGCTTGGCTTGTGCATGGTTCAACAAACAGATTGAGAGTTCAAGTGCCTCATAAGCCATGGATGATTGGCAAACTGTTGGCTTAAATCTTTTCTAAAAGTAGTAAGAATGGTCTTGAGGATCTTGATACACTGCGCCACCGCATTTTGTCGCAATTCTCCAAAGTGCACGGTGAATTGGTGTGGAGTCGTAACGGACCAATTCAGGGAATTTTTTTCTTAGTAGGGCGGTGCCTCGCCAGGCGTTGTAGTGAGGAATGGCGGAATTGACGTGGTGGCAAACATGGGTTGATCCGATCCCGTGGTGTAGGAGGTTGAGCACGGGTCCATAGGGGCGGTCGACAGTCTGAAGTGCTCCCTTGGCCCACGTCCATGTTGCATTGGAGTGGTGCGGAATATCCTGATCGGTGTGTTGAAGCCAGGTGTAAGTGGTGAGCCACATGTTGATGACTAGGTATGGGATTCCATACACACACAACACGCGAAGTATCGATGATTGAAACGCAGCGATGATGAGAAAGGTGATCATTGCCATGATCCCAATATTGGAGCGCACCATCAAAGTGCGAAATGATTGAGGGAACAGGCTTCGCTTGCCATTTGAGAATGGATTTCCATTCCAGAAATGGGATGTGGGAGAGCCATAGTCTTCCCCTCCGGTTGCTCCAAAAAACAAGTAGAGCTGCCAGCCGATCACTAAATGATTGAAGAGGGAGATCATTCCGAACAGCGTTGGATTGAGTTTCCTTTTAAGTTGTTCTGTGGTTTGACCTAAAGCGGATGTGGCGCGTGGAGGAACGTGCGTTTCTCCTTGCTCAAGGTGATTGCAGTGGGCGTGATGAACGCTATGGCTGCGCGCCCAGCTGTAGTAAGGCACAAGCAGAGCGCTGTGCAGAAGAAAACCAATAACGCCTTCAATGCGTCGGTTTGGGTGAAACGCATTGTGGCCACATTCATGGGCTAAGACCCAGCAGCCCATGGCAATCGTGCCGCAAACGATGCCGTAAAGCACCCACAGCGGAGTGGCCTGGAGGGTGAGGGGAATTTGGGTTCCGACCCCGAAGGCGGCTAGAGACAGGCCTGATGACATGATCAGACTTCCCCACGCTTTGATCGGGTTGAACCGAGTGAGCTCTGGCGGTAATGCGCTAAGAAGTTCTGCCTTGCTCGGATAGGACGGTGACGAGCCGCTTTGCTTGAAAAGAGGAGTTGGTGGGCGAAGGGTGGAGGTTGCCGTGGATGCCGATGCCAAATGAATGCTCGTAAAAAAAGCGGTCGAAAAGATGACGCTTTAGATTTGCTTAAGACTTTAGCGGGTTGTTGATCCCGTTCGTGGACTCGTGTCTTTCGGACATCGTTCTTTTCCGTCCAGAAGCGTGATTGTTGCTGTCTGAGAAGTCTTGCGTGTTGTAATTTAATGACCGCGATGCTTCTTGATTTGCTGAATGTCTAGGTCGATTGGTGTTTCTGGTGTTGAAATGGGGTGGTTTTATAAATCCATTTCTCTATTGGCTGATTGTTGATGATATGGCTGCGGATAATGACTTCAATCCTTTCGGGTGTGACGTCTGAATACCAAATTCCCTCGGGCCAAATCACCAGGATTGGACCACGCTCGCATGCCCTTAGGCAGTCGACTTTGCTTCGTAAAACAATTCCTTGAGGTCGCTGTTCGTTTTCGAGTCCCAGATCTCGCACCAGCCGTTTCAGTGCATTCCAGGTTTCCAGGCCATCGGCTGGATCGCAGCATTTCGCCTTCGTGGGTGTCGCGCAGAGCAACAGGTGGTGACTGATCAACGCCTGAACCTTGGGAGTCGTTTTCACGCAGCAAAGGCCGTTGTCATGCGTTGGGTGCCACGATTCACCTGTTCGCGCACGGCTTGCCGTGCCCACTGGTCAACAGCCAGCACGTCTTCAAGCTGCGGGGTGTCCACACGATCGTTCTTGTGGCGTTCGCAGGCGGCCTCGATCAGGTTTGGAATGTCGAGGAAGTGGACCTTCTCCTCGAGGAACTGCGCCACGGCCTCTTCGTTGGCAGCATTCATCACTGCAGGCATCGTGCCTCCGGCGCGTCCAGCCGCGTAGGCAAGCTCCATGCAGGGGTATTTGGCGGGATCCGGTGCACGGAATGTCAGCTGCCCAACCTGGGCCAGATCCAAACGCTTCCAGGGGGTTTCCAGGCGGGAGGGCCAGCTCATGCAGTAGAGGATCGGCAGCTTCATGTCGGGCCAGCCCAGTTGGGCCAACACAGAAGAATCCGCCAGTTCAATCATCGAGTGGATGATGCTCTGAGGATGGATCACGATTTCGATGTGGTCATAATCCAGCCCGAAGAGATAGTGCGCCTCGATCACCTCGAGGCCTTTGTTCATTAGTGAGGCGGAATCAACGGTGATTTTTCGCCCCATGCTCCAGTTGGGATGGGAGGTTGCATCAGCGACGGTGGCTTTCTCGAGATCAGCCGCCTTCCAGTCGCGGAATGCTCCTCCGGATGCGGTGAGCTGAATGCGACGCAGCCCGGGCGTGGGCACACCAGTGGAAAGTCGCGCGTTTTCGGCCCATGGCGTGCCCTGCAGGCATTGAAAAATGGCGGAATGCTCGGAGTCGGCAGGCAGCAGGCGACTGCCGCTCTTCTTGAGTTCCGGCAGCACCACGGGACCCGCGGCAATCAGTGTTTCTTTGTTGGCCAGTGCAAGATCCTTGCCGGCCCGAATGGCTGCCAGGGTGGGCAGCAGGCCTGCACAGCCCACGATGCCGGTGACCACAAGATCTGCCGTGTCCCAGGCCGCAGCTGTGTTCAATCCGTCGGGGCCACCCACCAGATGCGGCTGTCGTTGCGGCTGCTGGTCGGCCGGAAGTGCCTTCAGTCGCTCGTTCAGCTCAGGCAGCAGCGCTTCGTCGGCCAGTGCCACCACCTCGGGACTGTGCTGCTGAATTTGTTTCACCAGCAGCGCCAGGTTTCTGCCTGCTGTGAGCGCCACCACCCGGAACTGGTCGGGGAAATCCTGAACGATCTCGAGAGTCTGGGTGCCGATTGAGCCGGTGGAGCCCAGCACGCTGATGGCTTTCACACGGAGTCCGGCAAGTGCCGCCATCCTCCCATTTCAATTCCGGGTGCTGGCAAACTTTTCCCACTACACGGTGTCTGGGTTCATGGCCACAGCGCAGAAGGAGTCCTGGCAGTCGGGTTTGGGCTTCGTGCTGGCCGCCGCGGGTAGTGCCGTTGGCCTCGGGAACCTCTGGGGATTCGCTTATCGCGCGTCTCAGGGTGGCGGTGGCACGTTCGTTCTGCTCTACGTGCTGATCGTGGCGACCATCTGCCTGCCGGTGCTGGTGGCCGAGATGGTGCTGGGTCGCAGCACGGGCCGCAGTCCATTGCTGGCACCCGTTCAGGCGGCTGGGCGCAACTGGCAGCCGATGGGCTGGCTGTTTGTCGTCGTGTCCTGCGGAATCTTGGCCTTCTACGGCGTGCTGATGGGCTGGACCGGTCAGACCCTGCTTCATGCGCTGCAGGTGGGATTGCCCAGCAGCATGGGGGAGGCCGAGTTGTTCTTTGCGGGCATCAGCGGTGGCCAGAGTGCGATCGCTGGTCAGGCCGTCAGCATGCTGCTCACCGCGGTGGTCGTTGCGGCTGGTGTGCAGGCAGGGATCGAGCGCCTCTCACGCGTGGCCCTGCCGATGCTGTTTGTGTTGCTTGTGGTTTTGGCGGTCTGGGCCAGCTCCCTCCCTGGTGCAGCGGAGGGCTATCGCACTTTTCTGCTGCGTTGGGACGCCCAGGAACTGCAGAACATCACCACCATCCGCAATGCGTTCAGCCAGGCGTTCTTTTCAGTAGGGACTGGGATCGGCGCGATTCTTGCCTACTCGGCCTATCTGAACCGCAAAGCGCCGATTCCTTCGGAAGCGGTCGCCGTGGTCGGACTGGATACAGCTGTGGGTCTGCTGGCGGGCCTGCTCACCTTTCCGGTGGTGATCAGTTTCGGCCTGGGCGATGCCATCACTGATTCCACGATCGGAACGATCTTTCTCTCTCTGCCCACGGGTCTGGGATCCATCGGGCTGACCGGAAGGGTAGTCGCGGTGACGTTCTTCTCCCTTGCATATCTGGCTGCCATCACTTCGTCGGTGTCGTTGCTGGAAGTTCCCGTGGCGGCCCTGATGGACCGCTGGAACTGGAGCCGCCGCAAGGCTGCCTGGATCAGTGCGGCAGTGATCTTCGTGGTTGGTTTGCCGGCGGCCACCGATCTCAACGTGCTCAGCACGATGGATGATCTCTTCGGGGGCGTGTTGTTGATCGCGGGTGGGTTGCTGATCGCCGTGCTGATGGGATGGTTTGCACCGCGAATCTTCCTCGACGATCTCAAGAACAGTGGGATCACACCTCCCGCGAGGGCTGGGATCATCCTGTTTTTCCTGCGCTGGGTGTCGCCTCTGGTGATCGCCGCAGGCTTGCTGATCAGTGTTGTGGATCTGATCGGCAAGTGGACGGGGCAGGCTTGATCCCTCCGCGGCAGTTCAGAGCACGCGCCGCAGGTGCACCGATGCAATGCGCACTTCACGCAGGAAGCAGAGCGACGCCACCATCAGCAGGACCATGGCCGCAATGAACATGGGCACGACCACAACGGTGAGGTTCAGGCGGCTGATCACGCTCAGGAACAACACGGCCACCACCGCGGAGATCAACAGGGTGGCTGCGGTGAGCAACTCAATCGCCCGGATGATCAGTTGTGCGCGTAAGCGCCAGGTGGAACGTTCCCTGTCATCCACCGTCTCTCCAGCGTCCAGCGCCTCTTTGGCGCGGCGAGCATTCTCCACGATTCGCACGAGACGACCAGAGGTCACATTCAGCAGCATGCCAATGCCCGCCAACAGAAACACCGGTGCGACGGACAGCTGGATGGCTTTGGACAGGCTTTCCGGTTGCATGCGCTAAGGCCTCAACCTCTCGGACCTTAGACCTTGTGCTGGGAGAATCCGGTAGACAGGGCCCTGATGCACACCAACAGGATGCTCTGGCTCAAGCGCTGGAATTTCATCGAGCGGGCCAAGTTGGAGCGGGAGCTCTGGGATGCCTTTGAAGCCCGGCAGGATCCCGACGCCAAGCTGGCTGAACTCAGGGCTTGGATTGACGCTGCCGATCCCGCAGACCCCGCGTTGGGTGACCAGCGTTTCCGACTCGAGGTGTGGACCACGACCCTGGCCCGCATTCGCAAGATCGAGACGATGATGGCTGGCAAGAAGCGCTAGAGCTCAGCTGCGTCGCCACTCAGTGATCCCGCCGGGCTTGTCGATCAGTTCGATGCCCTTGGCGGTGAGTTCATCACGGATGCGGTCGGCGGTCGCAAAGTCTTTGTTCTGCTTGGCCTGCGTGCGTGCCGCAATGGCAGCCTCGATCTCGGCACTTTCGGATGAATCGTCAGCACCTGCGGACGGCGTCGTTTCGAGGCGGAGGCCCAGCACTGCGGCGAGCTCGCGCAACAGCCGCCATCGCTGCTCGAGTCCACCCAGCTCTTCGACGGATTGCTCGGGTTGATCGCCGCGATCCAGGCGATTGGCCAATCCGCGCAGCGGTCTTGCCAGATCGAACAGCACGGCCAGCGCTCCTGAGCTGTTGATGTCATCGTCCATCGCTTCGGCAAAGCGCTGCTTCGCGCCAAGCAGGTCGCCATCAAGGCTGTGATCAGCGGCCACCACAGCCTCTGGGCTCAGTGGTGTCGCTGGTGTCCAACCCAGAACTTTCGCGTGCATCGCCCCCAGGCTCAGTGCAGCATTCAGTCCTTTCCAGCCGGTGGTTGCCGCCTCGAGGGCCTCGGAGGTGAAATCCAGAGGCTTGCGGTAGTGGGCTTGAAGCACGAAGAAGCGCAGCGTCATTGCGGACAGACCGCTTTCCAGCAGCGCTCGGATGGTGGTGAAGTTGCCGAGGGATTTGCTCATCTTTTCCCCGCCCACATTCACCATTCCGTTGTGCATCCACAGCCTTGCTAGGTCCTGGCCTGTAGCGGCTTCCGACTGTGCGATCTCGTTCTCGTGGTGCGGGAAGACCAGATCTGCCCCGCCCAGGTGGATATCAATGGTTTCGCCGAGCTCTTCGCGCACCATCGCGGAACATTCGATGTGCCAACCCGGTCGTCCCTCGCCCCAGGGTGACGGGAAGCTGGGCTCCCCGGGTTTGGCACCTTTCCACAGTGCGAAGTCGAAGGGGTGCTGCTTGCGTGCTTCCTCTGAATCCGCCACGCGGCCATCGGCGTTGGTTTGTTGGTCTTCGAGGTCGCGACCGCTGAGCTTGCCGTAGCCGGCATGCTTCATCACGGCGAAATAGACATCTCCCTCGGCGGAGTAGGCCGCACCTTTGGCTTCCAGTTCGCCAATCAGCGCTCGGATGCCGTCAAGGCAACGGGTGGCCCTGGGCATGCGATCGGGCCTGAGGATGCCCAGGGCATCCATGTCTGTATGAAAGGCCTCAATGTTGCGTTCACTCACTGCCTCCATCGATGATCCTTCTTCCGCGGCTCGCTTGAGGATCTTGTCGTCGATGTCGGTGAAGTTCTGCACGAACGTCACCGCGTAGTTGCTCCAGATCAGATATCGACGGAGCACATCCCAGTTGATGTAGCTGCGAGCGTGCCCAAGGTGGCAGAGGTCGTAGACCGTCACACCACAGCAGTAAATACTCACCTCCCCTGGCTTCAGGGGTTGGAAAGGTTCTGTGCGGCGGGTGAGGGTGTTGGTGAACCGCAGTGCCAAAGACCTTTCCTGACTCTTGGGGGAGGTTACGGCTTAAGCCTTGGGGGGCCGACTATTTCGCCTCCATCCAGTTCGCGCCCATCCCTGTCTCAGCCACCAGCGGCACGCTCAGTTCAACGGCCTTTTCCATGGTGGACACCACCAGCTCCCGCGTGGTGTCCATGGCTTGAGGATCCACCTCCAGCACCAGCTCATCGTGCACCTGCAGCAGCAGGCGTGCAGGCAGCCCCTGTTGCTCGATCGCCGCCTGCAGCTGGATCATCGCCAGTTTGATGATGTCGGCACTGGAGCCCTGGATGGGGGCGTTAGCGGCCGCGCGCAGCTGTTGTGCCTCCATGCCGCCGCGCCTGGCCACATCCAGGTCGATCTCCATGGGGTCTTTCCCCAGCAAACGGCCCAGGCCGTTGCGGTCAAAGTGGAAGGGGCGTCGCCGTCCCAGGATGGTCTCTACGTAGCCGCGGCTCAGGGCCAGGCGCTCCTGCAGTTCCAGGAAGGCGAACACCTTGGGGTATCGCTCCCTGTAGCGGCTCAGGAACTCCTTCGCCTCCGCCTGACTGACCCCGGTCTCACGGGCAAACCGCTGGGCGCCCATGCCGTAGATCACGCCGAAGTTGATCGTCTTGCCTAGCCGTCGCTCATCGGCACTCACCGTGTCTTTATCGAGCAGCAGTCGCGCGGTCAGCGCATGCACGTCGTCGCCGTCTCGGTAGGCCTGCTGCAGCACCTCTTCCCCGGAGAGATGGGTGAGGATGCGCAGCTCGATCTGCGAGTAGTCAGCACTGAGCAGCGTCCAGCTCTCCTGCGGCAGGAAGGCCTTGCGGATGCGTCGGCTGTATTCCGTGCGAACGGGGATGTTCTGCAGGTTGGGGTTGCTGCTGCTGAGGCGACCGGTGGCAGTCACGGCCTGGTTGAAATCCGTATGCACACGCCCGGTCTCTGCTTCCACAAGCTGGGGCAGGGAATCCACGTAGGTGCTCTTGAGCTTGCTGAGCACGCGGTGTTCGAGCACCAGCGGCACCACCGGGTGATCGCCTTCCAACTTCTCCAGCACCGTGGCATCGGTGCTGTAGCCGGTTTTGGTACGCCGGGATTTTTTGCGATCGAGGCCCAGGGTGTTGAACAGTAGTTCTCCCAGCTGTTTGGGCGAGGCCAGGTTGAAGTCAACGCCTGCCGCGTCCTTTGCTCCTTTCTCCAGCTGCTCCAGCGTGTCTCCCATCTCCTTCGACAGTTCTCCCAGATAGGGGAGATCGATGCGGATGCCGGTGGCTTCCATCACCGCCAGCACCGGCTCAAGAGGCAGTTCCACCTGATCCAGCAGGCGAGGTAGCTGGTCGCCGCAGGCCTGTAGCTGCGCCCTCAGATCAATGGCGAGGCGACGTGTGAGATGAACGTCCATGCCGCAGTACAACGCGGCTTGGTCGAGGGGAACCTCGGCAAAGCAGCTGGCTTTGCCGTCTTTGGGCTTGCCGACGAGATCGCTGAATAGCGTGGGGGTGATGCCGTAGTCCCGTTGCGCCATCACGTCCAGACCATGCTTGGCCGCCGCGTCACGCAGGTAATCGGCCAGAAGGGTGTCCATGACAACCCCGCCCAGGGGCATGCCATGGCGCAGCAGGATCAGACGGTCGTATTTCGCGTTCTGAAGGGCCTTGGGATGCCCGGGACTGGCCAGCCAAGGAGCCAGCTGAGCCAGAACGCTCTCCAGCGGCAGCTGCACCAGGGCAGTCGTGCTGTCGAGGGTGGGCTCTGCAGCGGAGCGATGTCCGACCGGGATGTAGGCCAGATCCGCTGGCTCGGGCCCCCAGCACACACCGATGCCCACCAGCTGGGCTTGGAAGGGGTTGAGGTCGGTGGTTTCCGTATCCAAGGCGACGGGTGCCATGGCATCCGTGCAGCCCATCAGCCGCTTCACGAGTGCCTCGAGGTCTGCTGCAGTGCTGATTACCTGTGGTTGCAGTTCAGGTTGCGCTGCAGCGGTTTCGAGCGTGGCGTTGAGCGCGTCGTTTACGGAGGCCGATGGGCCCTCCTCAGCAGGGGTCTCGCTGCTGGTGCTGCTGCGCTTGCGTTTGGGTGTGGTCGATTCGAGCAGATGGCCATTGGCATTCAGTCCGCCGGTGGAGAAGGTGGCGACGAATCCAGGCACCTGGCGCACCAGGCTGTTCAGTTCCAGATCTTCCAGCTGCTGCTGCAGTCCGTCCGCGTCCACCGGGCTCAGCTCGAGCACGGGCTCCTCCGGGAGAGGGATGTCCACCAGGATTTCGGCCAACTTGCGCGACAGGTAGGCGTTGTCGCGGTCGGCGCTGAGCTTGCCTTTGAGCGCCCCCTTCACAGCCCCCCGGCTGGCTTTCGGTCCTTCGGCTTCAACCTCGGCCAGCACCTTGTAAACCCCGTCGAGGTCGTCGTTCTCCTTGAGCAGATTGATAGCTGTCTTCGGGCCAACCCCCTTCACCCCGGGGATGTTGTCGGAGCTGTCACCGGTGAGGGCCTTGAGGTCCACCACCTTGTTGGGCATCACGCCCAGCTTCGCCACCACGCCCGCCTCATCAATCAGGGTCGGACCACTGCTGCGTGCATAGGGTCCGCCCCCCATGTACATCACGGCGATGTCGCGCTGGTCATCCACCAGCTGGAACAGGTCGCGATCGCCGCTGAGGATGCGCACGCGCCAGCCAGATTCAGCTGCGCGGTTGGCCAGAGTGCCTAGAACATCGTCGGCTTCGAATCCTGGAGCTAGGCAGAGCGGCAGCTGCAGGAACTGGCGCAGGATTCCCTGCAATTGGTCCAGATCCTGGAAGAACACCTCCGGCGCCACATCGCGATGGGCCTTGTAGTTGGGATCGGTTTCGTGCCGGAAGGTGGGTTCCGCGGTGTCGAAGGCGATGGCGACACCCTCGGGCTTCAACCCTTTGCAGTTATCCAGCAGTGCCTTGAGAAACCCATACGTCACGCTGGTGGGCCGGCCATCTTTGGTGGCGAGCCCTCCATCACCTCCCTTGCTGAAGGCGTAGAAGCTGCGGAAGGCCAGGGAATGGCCATCCACCAGTAGCAGCAGCGGTTTCTCCTTGGTGTCAGGCATGGATTCGGGCAGGTCCGTTGTCGGTCAGTCGCGCGTCTTCGCCCAGGGCGGCATGTCAATGAACACCCGAGTGCCGGGCGTCACACCGGAGAGAATGGCACTCTTGCTGCCACTGCTGGCCCCCAGCTCCACCGGCTGGAATGCGGGTTCGTTGTTGTCGCCCACAAGAAGAACGCCGGGCTTCCCGTTTTCAGTCACGATCGCCACCGTGGGCACCAGGGTGCTTTGCGCCGTGCGACCGGTTTGGAAGTCAACATCCACGGTCATGCCGATGCGAAGGCTCGGCGGCGGGTCGATCAGGGATAACTCCACTTCAAAGGAGATCACGTTGTCGGTTTTTTCGGCGCGGGGTGCGATGTCACGCACCAGCGCGGCAAAGCGCTGGTCGGGATAGGCATCCACGCGCACGACAGCCTCCTGACCCACACGGATACGGCCGATGTCGCTTTCGGGCACCTTGGCCGCCACTTCCAATCCCTCCGACAGCTCCACAATCGATGAGCTGCTGGCTCCGGCACTGGTGGAGGCCGTGGTGGTGGGTGTGACGTAGGCGCCAGGCTCGGCAAACCGTTCGGTGATCATCCCGTCGAACGGCGCTTTGATGTCCAGGTCACTGCCCTCCACCTTGCGCTGCTCAACCCGTTCTTGGGCCGCCGTCAGGGCCTCTTTGCTGCTGATGAAGGCCGAGCGGAAGCCGTCCAGGTCGGACGCGCTGATGGCGCCGCTTGCTAACAGCTGGCGATGGCGAATGAAGTCAGCCCGTTTGGCTTCGTACTCAGCACGGGCCTGACGGACAAGGGCGGAGAGTTCATCCATGCGGTCCTTGAAATCACCGCTGTCCATGCGCGCCAGCACCTGCCCCTTGCGCACCACATCCCCTTCGTCCACGAAAAGAGCTTCAAGGCGCCCTTGATTTTTGGGACTGACATTCACGCGGCGGATGGCCTCCAGCTCGCCACTGGCGGTGATCACTCCGGGGAGGGATCCCTCCTCCGCGGCAACGGTGTAATCACCCAATTGGCGGACGCGACCATTTCCTGAGCTCTGGCTCCAGATCACACCGCCACCCACCAGCACCAGCGCCGCAGCCGCAGCACCCATCAGTTTTCGACGACGTCGTTTCATGCCGCTCAGGCGGGACAGGGATCGCAGCGCGTCCTGACTGACTCCCCCAGGGGACTGGCTTCGACGGCTGCCCATGGCCCCACTTTCATCTTTCGTTACGCAGTCTCGCGCGTCAACGTCCTGAATGTGTCGAGCCAGGGGGATTGCGGCTGACGCCTGCCGATAGATTCCCCCCCATGCTTAAAGCCGGAATCGTCGGTTTGCCCAACGTGGGCAAATCCACTCTCTTCAATGCTCTGGTCGCCAATGCCCAGGCTCAGGCTGCGAACTTCCCGTTCTGCACGATCGAGCCCAATGTCGGCACGGTGGCGGTTCCTGACGCGCGTCTCCAGCAGCTCACAACGCTGAGCAGCAGTGCGGAAACCATTCCTACGCGCATGGAGTTTGTGGACATTGCTGGTCTGGTGAAGGGTGCCAGTCAGGGGGAGGGTCTCGGCAACAAATTCCTGGCCAACATCCGCGAGGTGGACGCCATCGTGCACGTCGTGCGCTGTTTTGAAGATGACGACGTCATCCATGTGTCCGGTTCGGTGGGACCGGCTCGGGATGCTGAGGTGATCAACCTCGAGCTGGGTCTCGCGGATCTGGCTCAGATCGAGAAACGTCGGGAGCGCCTTAAAAAACAGATGCGCACCAGCAAGGAGGCGCAGGTTGAAGATGCGGCGCTTGAACGCATTCAGGCGGTGCTTGAGGACGGTGGTGCTGCCAGAAGTGTCGAGCTGGCAGAGGATGAGGCGTCCATGATCAAGCCCCTCGGGCTGCTGACGGCCAAGCCGATCATCTACGCCACCAACGTGAGCGAAGACGATCTGGCTGCTGGCAATGCGTTCTGCGAGGAGGTGGTGGCGCTGTCCAAGGCCGAGGGTGCCGAGACCATTCGCATCTCTGCCCAGGTGGAGGCCGAACTGGTGGAACTGGGTGAGGAGGAGCGCAAGGACTACCTCGATGGTCTGGGCGTGACAGAAGGTGGACTTCAGAGCCTGATCCGTGCCACCTATCGGCTTTTAGGACTCCGTACCTATTTCACGACGGGTGAGAAGGAAACCCGGGCCTGGACCTTCAAGGCTGGGATGACGGCTCCCCAGGCCGCTGGCGTGATTCACACCGATTTCGAGCGCGGTTTCATTCGTGCGCAGACGATCGGCACGGAGAAACTGCTGGAGGCGGGTTCCCTGGCGGAAGCTCGCAACAAAGGTTGGCTGCGCAGTGAGGGCAAGGACTATGTGGTGGCAGAAGGAGATGTGATGGAGTTTCTGTTCAACGTCTGATCAGTCCCGACTCTCTGTTTGGGATCGTTGTGGCATCTGGCTTAAAGCGCATCAATGGCCTCCATGGCCGGGATGAACTGGGGGCTGCTCTGGTCGAAGTCGTTGCAGCTGGTGTTCATCGCTTCGCTGGTGAGCGTCACCACACGGACGGCCTGTGGCGACTGCAGCCAATTGCTCTCCTGCTGCCAGCCGTTGTTTTCGATGCCGGCCTTGATGATGGCGTCGGCGCGAGCGCGGCTGTAGCCGTCATGCAGCACCTTGCATTCCGCGTAAGCCGCGAGTCCCACGAGCGCCTTGCGCGTTTCCTGCTGATTGGCGGAGGCGGGAAGAGCCAGGGCTCCCAACAGTGCCGACGCCATCGCCAGTGGTCCCCAGGTCCATATCCAAGACCGCAACGCATCGCGCGTCAGAGCTTTGAAGGAGCCTGGGATCTGCGATGCCATGGCAGCAGCGACACTCGCGGCAGTTTATGGAGTGCCATCCGCCTTTGCTGATGGATCTGTGGCTGGAGCGTCAGTAGATGGCGCCGAAGAGTCCATGCTCCACGGGTTTGACCCCCAGATCTGTCCGCCACTGGCTCAGGGGTTTGTCCCAGCCCTCTTCCCAGCGCTGCAGCACCAGAGGGGAGGCCTCCAGCCCGATGCGACTGCCATAGGCAATGGCCTGACTGATCACCTCCTGCTCCTTGGGTTGAAAACGAAAAGCGCGGAAGTTGGCCAGGATGTTGAGCAAAACGTAGGCAGGGAAACCGATCTGGGTGGCGGTGATGGCCAGCACACCCGATTCGCCCGCTGGTTCGGTGTTGAAGCCTGCGACCACATGGTGCAAATCATGGGTGGAGGCGATGCGCTGGGTCAGCCACAGCGCTTCTGTGCTCGTGTCTCTGGGGCGAAAGAAATCGGCGTCGTAATTGAGGCGGTGGATCATGCCGGCATAGGCATGACCCAGGGTTCCCTTGGGAAGTTTCTCAAGAGCCGGGATGTCCGGTTGAAAGGGCGGGTAGCGCTGTTCCACCATCTCTGCTCCTCCGGGAAGCGCTTTGAAGCGTTGTAGGCAGACCTCCATCGCTTCACTGTCGATGAAGTTGTCGACCAGGTCTCCGACGCTGTCGAGGCCGCCTTGGCTTTTGGCCAGATCTCGCAGAATCGACAGGTTCCTAACGGACCGAAGCAGCTCGCGGGCTCGTGACATCGTTCCCGGTCTCCAACAACGTGGCGTTCAGTCCTGCTGTATAGCGAGGGCGCACCGTTTTGAGCAGGGGCAACATGCTCAGACAGATGCTGGCCATCAGCAGCCAAAGCAGCAGGCCGTGGCCCTGACGATCCAGCAGTAAACCCGCCATCAATGGTGCCCCCGTGGCGCTGATGGCGAAGCATTGCGAGAACAGCGCCATGGCCAGTCCGCGATGTTGCAGCGGGGTTTCCTCGACCATGGCCTCGGCTGCAGTTGGCAGAAAAGCTGCCTCGCCGAAGGCAATCGGCACCATGGCGATGGCGATCAGGGCAATACCACCACTCCATAGAGCGGAGCCTGCGAGCAGCAGACAGCCGGCCACGAAACCTCCCAGGCCCATGCCAAGGCCGAAACGCAGGCTGCGCTTGGCGACCCAGTTGCCGATGGGCCACTGGAGCAGCACCAACAGGCCCAGTTGCCATGCAATCAAGATGCCGCTCCATGTCTCGCTCAGAGGCGGACGGGCCAGGCCTCCGCGCACAAGGTCCAGTGGCAGAGCGCTCTGCATAAGAGCAATGATCCCCGTGGCCACGATGCTGACTGCCAGCACCGGAAGCAGAGGCGTGAGCCAACCTGCGCCCTCATCAACTGCTGCATGTTGATGACCGGTTTCTTCCGGGCTGTTCAGGTGAAGTAACGGAGCCCGTCCATCCGGCAGCGGGCGCCAACCAAGAATCAGCAACATCGCCACCAGCGCGCCCATCTCCACGAGATAGACCGCACGAATCATTCCCAGAGCTGTGACCAAGGCCCCGATCAGGGCTCCGAGTGCCACACCCAGGGCGTCAGCACTGCGGGCCAGGGCATAGCCCCTGCTGGAATTGAAGCCTGTGCAGCTGAGGGGAACGGCCAGCTCAATGGCCGGAAAATACAAACCTGCAGCAATCCCGATCAGTAGTTGCCCGGCGAGGTAACCACCAAAACCATCCGCGTTGAGCAAAGTGAGATCGGCAATGAAACCAATCACTGCTGCGGCACGCACTGGCCACGAGCACGACAGTCCGCGATCAAGCAGGACGCCGCTCAACAAACGCGCGGCCGTGCCGATCAAGGCTGAAGCCGCCAGCCCCTGGGTCACCTGGCTGGCACTGAAGCTGGCCAGGTGAAACACCAACGGTGTCAGATAGATGACACCACCTGCCCCCAGCGAGGCCATCAGCCGGATTGACGCCAATTCCTGCAATGGTGCGGGAAACTGGTGCCACCAGTGAACGGGCTTTGGCCTTGCGAAGACGCTCAACAGGACAACGGATTGCCGTGGGACTGGTGTGCAGTCTGCTGCTCCATGGCCTGTCACCGCGACCTGTTCAGGCGGCACGGGAGCTGGTGGTGCGCCTGGATGGGATGGAACTTCCTTTCACCGTCAATGATCTGGGCGGCTGGGTGCGCAATGAAGGGACGTCGTTTTCAGAGCTGGGAATCTGGCTCAACTTGCTCGAAGAGGAAAGCCGGCAAGGGGTGATTGAACTGCTGCAGGCCCCTCTGATCAACGATCGGAGCATGGCCCGCCAAATGCTGAACAGCTGGGCGGGCCGCCGTCTGTTGGATCAGGTGGGAGATCTTGTGCTGGTGGATGGAGACGTCACGGGGCAGAAAGTTCAGGAAACTCTTGAGGGGCTCCTGAACGAGCGCGAGCAAGTGTCCACAATTGATCTGCTGGAGGCTCTGCCAGCTGAGCGCGTGCATCTTGATCTGGATGCTCTGCTGACCGTGGCCAGAAGTTGGCGGCGTCAGTTGCAGCGTCAGCAGGCCTTGGTCAAAAACCTGCATCAACAGCCCCTTTCGGCCAACAACCGCCAGATCGCCCCCGCCATATCGGAGGCTCTGATCTCGGACCAGGATCTGCGTCGGGTGACGCTTGCGGTGGATCACCGGGACCGCCCGCTGCAGCTGCAGCTGTGGTCACCATCAGCTGTTGGTGGCGATCTCAGGCGCCACTGGCTCGTGCTGATGCCCGGACTCGGTGGCAGCCCTGATCATTTCCGCTGGCTTGGCCGCTCGCTGAGCCGCCGAGGCTGGTCTGTGCTGGTGCTTGAACATCCCGGCAGCGATGCCGTCGCCTTGCAAGCTTTGCTTGAGGGCCGTCTCCCCCCTCCGGGAGCGGAGGTCATTCCCGATCGGCTTCTTGATCTTCAGGCTGTGTTGGCAGCCCGAGAGAACGGCATGTTTGAGCTGCCAGGTGAGCGTTTGGTGTTGGCAGGACACTCGCTTGGAGCGCTCACCGCTCTGTTGGCGGCCGGTGCACGTCCGCAAGAAGGGTTGGCGCGGCGTTGCGGACAAGATCTGGATGACCTACCGGTCAGCAACCTCTCCCGACTGCTGCAATGTCAGATCGAAGACGTGGAGCTCCCGTTCTTTCGTCCTCCTGATCAGTTGGCTGCGGTCGTTGGACTCAACAGTTTCGGGAGCCTGCTTTGGCCTCGTCGCCTTGATCTCAAGGATTCACTGCCCGTGTTCCTTAGTGGTGGCACCCTCGATTTGATCACCCCGCCCTTGACTGAACAGGTGGGTCTGCTTCGGGTGTTGCCCTTTCACCCAGACAGCCGCGCTGTGTTGGTTGAGGGTGCCAGTCATTTCTCCCCCATCCGCGTGGAGGGGCAGAACGGCACCGGTCGCGGTGAGGACGTGTTTCAGCTCGGGGAGGAGTTGGTTGGCGTGCAACCCCTGCAGGTTCAGGCCCAGCTGGAACTTGAGATCAGTCAATTTCTGATGACTCTCGAAAATGATCAGCGCTCAGCTGACATCCCTGGTGGTATCGAACACCTGATGGTGGGTGATCTGCACCTGCATCGGCTCGATCAGACCGGCGCTGTTCGTCTGCTCGATTGAAGCCTGGACACTGTGGCTTGCAGTTGCCGCAATTTCATTTCAAGAATCGGCATCGCCTGCTCATCACGAAGCCTGTAAATACCCAGAGGGCTCAGGCTCGACTCCTGTTCGGACGGGATCTGACGGGGGCCTGGAACTGTTAATCGCTGATAAATCAGGCAGGCCATGCTGAACGCTTCAGGCTCAGAGACGATTGAAGATTGCATCGCATCAACCCCAACGCTCCAATGATGTTGGGTAGACAAGATCGCGCAATCAGAATGCTCTGAACAGCTGATGAGAAACCACTGATTGTGTGCCCACGGATTCAGTGCAGTCGGCTGTTAGGCAGTCGGCTCAAATGGTGTTAGTAGCGAACGCGTGGATCGAGCAGAGCAACCAGTAGATCCACCGCCACGCTGACCAAGACCACCAGCGCGGCTACCACCACCACAATGCCTTGCACCACGGGATAGTCGCGCTGGTTGATGCTTTCTTGGAGTCGTAGTGCGATTCCTGGCCAGGAGAAGGTCACTTCGATGAGCAGCGCACCACCGATCAGGGACGCCACGGTGATCCCCGCAATGGTGAGCACCGGAAGCAAGGCATTGGGCAGGGCATGGCGAAGAACTACCTGGGTTTCGCTGAGGCCGCGGCTGCGTGCAGCCTCCACATAATCCGAGCGAAGACTGCGGTTGAGGTTGAGCCTCAAGGCATTGGTGAACACGCCGCTTAACAGCAGCCCCAGCGTGCAGGCCGGCAGCACCAGGTGACGAATTGCGCCCTGGAGCGCCCTCCAGTTGCCTTGGAGCACGCTGTCGGCAATCAAAAAGCCGCTGCCCTCTGGAGGCATCATTCCTGGCGGGAAACGTCCGCCGACCGGTAACCAACCGAGGACCACTGCGAACAGCAATTGCACCAGCATCGCTGCCCAGAACGGCGGCAGGGCATAGGTGCCGATGCCGTAAAAGCGTCCAGCCAGGTCGATGCTCCCTTCCGATTTGGCAATGGCTGTGAAGCCCACCGCCAGTCCTGCAATGGCCGCTACGAACAAGGCGGTGATGCTCAATTCGAGGCTGGCGGGCAGTGCCCGGCCAATGATCTGGCGTACGGGTTCCTGATTGATCAGTGCTTCGCCAAGGTCTCCATGGAGCAATCCGCCAAGAAAGTCCATGTACTGATGCCAGAGAGGTTGATCAAGGCCAAGCCGTGCTCTAAGCACAGCCTTGGCCGCCTCGGGAGCTCGGCTTCCCAGCACTGCATCCACGGGATCACCCGGTGCAACCCGCAGGAGCAGAAACACCAGCGTGGCAATCAGCCAAAGCATCAAAGGCGCCAATGCCAGTCGGGTGGCCGTGTAGCGCAGCAGTTCACGACTTCGCCCCATCAGCTCGCCTCCTGCAAACGGGCCAGTTTCAGTCGACCGTTGCCATCAAATTCCGGAGTCGCCAGTTCAGGCAGGCTCCAGGCCCTCGGTGTCACCAGCCAAACGGGAATGTAGGCAGCGCCTTCAGCCGCCATGGTTTCCACCTGGTCGAGATCACGCAGACGGGCTGCGCCGCGGCTGCGATCAGAGCGCAGCAAGGTGTCTTCGAGTCCTGGGGCTGTCCAGAAACTGCCGCTGATGGCGGCTTCGCCTCGCTCGCAGATGCTTCCGTTGGCTTCGCTGCAACTCAGCAGCGGGGTGAGATAAGCGGCCGGATCGGGATAGGAGCCCCGCCAATCAAGCATCACGGCCTGAAACGCCCCTTCCCCGAGTTGTCGGTAAACCGTGGTGGATTCCACGCCATCCAGTTTCAGCGCAAGGCAATCGGAGAGGTCCCGTTGGATCTGGGCTTGCCAGGTGAGCGCCATCAACCGATCCGCCGGCACATTGGTCCGATAGGTGAAGGGCAGCGTGAAGACCTTCCCATTGCAGTAGCCAGCCTTGAGGAACAGATTTCGGGCCTGCGCGGCGTCATGACGGGGCCAGGGATCGACGTCGCCACCGGGCAGTCCAGGAGGAACCAGCGAGAGCAAGGGGGGACGCAGTCCGTGGCTGACCCGTTGGCTGATCAGTGGTCTGTCCAGGCTGTAGGCCAGTGCTTGGCGCAGAACGGGATTCTTGAGAGGCCCGCTGTTGCTCAGCAGCGTGATGTAGCCGATCACCAGTGCAGGACCCTCTCCCACGCGCAATCGTCCTTTCTCGGCTAGGCGATTGAGGGCCAGTCGTTGATCTTCATCGATGGAATCGGAGATCAGCACATCCACCTCTCCGCTGCGAATGGCGCCGAACAAAGCCGTTGAGTTGCTCAGATAGATCAGGTTCAGTCCGGGGTTGCTGGGTGCCTGACCCCAGTAGCGATCGAAGGGTTCCAAGCGTTGCTGCACCGCCTGGAAGCTGGCCAGGCGATAAGGGCCCGTGCCCACGAAGTTGTCATTCAGGAATCGATCCTGATAGTCGCGGTAGGCCGTCGGAGAGACCGGGGTGAGATTGGTGGAGGTCAGCAGGTTCTCCAGGGAGCTGGAGGGCCGATTGAGCCGCAGTCTCAGTTCATAGACGCTGGGCGTTTCGACGGCCTTGATCCGATCGCCCACCACATAGCTGAGCGTGCCGATGGCCAGGAAGCGCCGCAGGCTGAAGGCCATCGCCTCTGCATTGAATGGAGTGCCGTCATGGAACAGCACGTCCTCACGCAGGGGAATGGTGACGGTGAGTCCGTCATCGCTGATCTCTGGCAGACCTGCTGCGAGCGAAGGCAGCAGGTCGCCGCCGACCGACCGCGTGTACAGCGTGTCTCCAAGGGCACTGATGACTTGCTGAGCGCCAAATGTGCTCGCCTGTGCGGGATCCAGAGACGTGATTCGTCCAGCACTGGCCACCGTGAAGCGATCGTTCGGGCGACTCGGCTGACAGGCGCTCTGGCTGAGTCCGATCGCGGCGGCAGCGCTCACCTTCAGCAAGGTGCGCAAAAGCTGTGTTAGCGGGACTGAGCGTGGCGGTCGGCGTTGATCGATCACGCTTCAGGTGATTCGGACCACGCCATTCAAAGGCCTTCAGGCTGAATCGGCACTGAGGGGTGGAGTGATCTGCTCAAAAGGAACCTCAAACACTGGAGATCCCTTGGAGGTGAGGGGCCATTGACGCACCCAGCAGCGTTCGTGATCGTCGTCGATGCCGATCACTTGGAACAAACCGGTACTGGTACTCAGACGGATGCAGTCACCTTGATGAAGCCTCATGAAGGATCGGTGGCCCGACTGAAGGCAGCGTTGCCCCTGCAGAACTGAGAGTTCGTTCGACATGAACGGTTTGCAGCATGGATCTGCGAATGCAGACCTCATCTGTGATGGTTCTTACGACTCTGCCTCATGCGAGGGGGTGATCGCCAGTGGTCGGTCTGTTGATGTGTGTCCGATCACGACCCCTGAGGTTTGGATCAGAAGCAGCCGAGGTGGGCGGCCAGGGTTCGCACCTCCGGCAATGCCGCGATGGCCTGGAGGGCATTTTGCATGTCTCCATTGCCCACCTCATGGGTGATGACAACGATTTCTGCGCCTTGGTCGCTGGCGTCGAACTGGACGATGGATTGAATCGAGACGCCTTGCTCGCCAAAGCAGCTGCCGATGCGACCGATCACGCCAGGGGCGTCTTCTGTGTGGAAACGCACATAGTTGCGTTGGCGTATCTTGCTGCCGTCCACGAGATGGCAGGACCGCCAGCTGCTGGCGGCCAGCAGTGGATCGAGGCCGCCATCGCTGCTCTTCAGTTGGCGAATGCCCGCAATATTGAGAATGTCGGCGACCACGGCAGAAGCCGTGGGGCCAGACCCCGCCCCTGGGCCGTAAAACATCACCCGTCCAATGGGGTCACCTTCGACGAGGATCGCGTTGTTGACGCCGTTGACTCCGGCGAGGGGGTGATCCTTGGGGACCAGGGTTGGCTGAACCCGAACGGCCAAGGGCAGAGAGCCTCCTGGCTCCCCGTCGCTTTCCAGGCGTTCTGCAATGGCAAGCAGTTTCACGCCGTAGCCCAGCTGCGTGGCGTAATCCACATCCCGACCCTGGAGGTTGCTGATGCCATGGGTCGGAACACCGCCACGCTCGATGGGGCCACCGAAGGCCAGTCCTGAGAGGATGGCGATTTTGTCGGCAGCGTCGTGACCGTCCACGTCTGCGGCTGGATCAGCCTCGGCATACCCCAGATCCTGGGCTTCCTTGAGAACCGCGTGATAGTCAGCACCCTCATCGGCCATGCGGCTGAGGATGTAATTGGTGGTGCCGTTGATAATGCCGCTCACCCGGTCGATGCGGTTGCTTCCCAGGGACTGCTTCAGCGGCTCAATGATCGGAATACCTCCTCCCACAGCGGCTTCGATCAGCACGTAAACGCCAGCGGCAGCAGCCGCTGCGGCGATCTCTTCGCCGTGACGGGCTATCACGGCTTTGTTGGCCGTTACGACGGATTTTCCAGCGGCAATTGCACGCATGATCAAGGTGCGGGCTGGCTCGATGCCGCCGATCACCTCCACGACCACATCCACGTTGGGGTCGTCCACCACCTCCTCGGGGTTGGTTGTGAGGCACTCTTGGGGAATGGAGACAGGCCGAGGTCGCTGCAGATCACGAACGGCGACGCGCACCAGATCGAGGTCGGCAATCAAGGGATGGCGACCGTCAGGGCTGCTCAGGATGCTTGCAACGCCTGCGCCGACGGTGCCGAGGCCGAGCAGGCCGATGCCGATCCTTGTCGCCATGGGGCGTGTCCGTGAGTTTCGCTGAGCCGTCGACTTTAGGCAGCTGCCGGTCCAGACCTGCCTGTCGCTGCGCTTCAATCCGCTGGTTTCAGGATTCGCGCCTGTTCCTGCATCGTGCGCAGGATGTTGAGGAAGCCGTTGGCTCGCGACGGCGTGAGGCTGGCCTGCAGTCCCGTGGCGGCGATGAAGCCTGGATCTACAGCCATCACCTGATCCGGCGTTAAGTCGGAGAGTCCTTTGATTAACAGCGCCAGAAGGCCCTTAGTGATCAAGGCGTCGGAATCGCCCTGCCAACACATCCGGCCGTCTACCAGGTCGGAGGCAATGAACACCTGAGAAACGCATCCTTTGACCTTGCGGTCGTCTGTCTGCAGTTCCGCTGGCATGGCTGGCAATTTTTTCGCCAGCCAGAGGACGTATTCGTAGCGTTTGCGCGGATCGGCCGTGCCGTTTAGTCGCTCGGCCAGTTGATCCAGGGCCTGGCTGCCGTATTGGGATGTGGAGCTGCCTGGTTCAGCCATGGCTGGATCAGCGTTGCTGCTTGGAGCTGCGCACCCTAACCATCAGGCCAACCATCCCGACCAAGGCTGGTGCTGCGGCCCAGGGAAGGGCCTTGAAAGGGAGAGGGGTGCTCACCACTTCGTCCAGATTCACCCGTCCCTGCTCCAGCGGCAGGGTCAGATAGTCGCGGTGACCTGGCCCTCCATCCACCTGCAGATCCACAAGGCCGTCGGTCAGATCGGGAAGGTTCACTTGCAGGCGACCGGAGGCGTCCATTCGACCGAGCTCTGCGCCTGCGCTGCCGTCGGCTTCGAGCAACCGCACCACTGCGCCCTCCACGGGTTCGCCAGTCGAAAAGCTGCTGTTCAGTTCCAGTTGTCCGTCGAGATAACGCAGGGTGCTTTCCACGCCATGGGCGCTCACGTTCTGCACGTGCCCGAGTCCCATCGCCAAGGCCGTCATGCTCATCAGGGCAAAGCGGAGAGGAGCTGGCATGGCGATGACTGAGCCTGGGTGCCCATCCTGCGGCTCATGGGGGACGGGCGCCAGTCGGATCTGGAGGCAGTCAGCATTAAGTGCTGCGTTTAGTGCTGCATTCACAGCCTTTTTCTGTCACCCAGCCATCGAAAGGTTGGTCCCAGTCATTGAGGGGGAGGGGCTCTTGACTGACACAGGCTTCTGGCACCACCACGAGTGCTGGACGCTGCTTCCAGGTCGCTTGGCAACGCAGGCGGTCGTAGTAGCCGCCTCCGTAGCCCAAGCGGATGCCGTGTTGATCCACCGCGAGAGCCGGCACCAGCAGTAGCGCCAGTTGTTCGGGGCTTAACTCCGGCTCATCGAGGGGCGCCGCGATGCCGCAGCCATCGGGTTTGAGCGGAGCGTCGGTCCAGGGGTGATAACGCAGAGCGCCTTCACCATCCGCTGCTGGGAGGGCCATGGACAGTCCCAGCTTGTGTTGCAGGACGTCGCGCAAAGGACGCAGGTCCGCTTCCCCTGCTAGTGGCCAGTACAGACCCACGAAGCCCTGCAAGCTGCCGCCGCGATGGCGGCAGTGGATTTCCTGTTCAACCTGGTGTCGGATCTGGATCTGCAGGTTGTCCTGCTGCTGGAAACAGCGCCGGCGCTTCGAGCGGTAGTGCTGACGCAGGGATGGTTTGGTCCATTCGGGCGATGGGATGGTCAAGGCGCTAGCCCCCAGCGGCCCATCAGCGGTAGCCGCAGTTGCAGTGTTTCCGACTGCGAAGGCCAGATCTCTCTGAGTTCGCTGGCGAGTGCAGGCAGAAGCGAGCCTTGTTGCTGATGCGACCCCAGCCTTTGCTCGATGCACCGCATGGCGGACCAGGTGCTGATGAAGGACAGCAGCTCGTCCTGGCTCCATTGCACGGTCATCGCGAACCCTTCAGGAATGGCTTGGCTGGGAACGGGAAAGTCGAGATCGGTGTAATGCCGGTCCACATGCACGCGTTGGGGAGGCCAGAAGCTGCGCAGCCGTTGGTGATACAGGTTCTCCAACCAGCTCTGCAGGGCTGCAGGTGCTCCTTCAATGGGCTGATAACCCAGCCAGACCAGCAAGCCTTTTGGCTTCAGCACCCGCAGTGCTTCACGGTTGAAACGATCCACGTCCAGCCAGTGAATGGCCGCGGCGACCAGCACCGCATCCATGCTGCGGTCGTTGAGGTAGGTGCACTCTGCCTCTCCCACGCTGTAGGTCACACCAGGATGCGGTTGAGCCGCATTAATCTGCTCGGGGCTCAGATCCGTGGCCGTCACATGGTCGAAACAGTCAGCCAGGCCGATTGAGGCCTGCCCGTTGCCGCAGGCCGCATCCCAACAGTGCTCCTGGGAAGGAGCATGTTCGGCCATCCATTGAAAAATTGCATCGGGGTAGCGGGGCCGAAATCGGGCGTAGTCCTGCGCGACAGCGTCGAACCAGCCGTTGTTGGGGGTGATGCTCATCGACTCCTGGACCGGATCGATAAGCCCAGCCGATGGCCAAGGACGCTTTCACTCATATCGCTTGCTGGTCAATGCAGTCGTTGCATATCTTCTCCCCAAGAGAACTGCGTCGAGCCTTCGTCCTGCGAGGGCTCTTTTTTTTTGGTTTTCAAGGCGGGGCTGGAATCAGCTGTCCAGAAAGTTGCATTCCAGAAGCGCTGCGGTCAGGAGCGTCTTCATCTCCTGAAGATCGTCCTGTTCGGCGGGGTCACCCCCCGGCCAGCGTTCAAGCTCGTGGCTCACAGCGTTCACAAGCAGTCGCAGGCCTGCTGCATTGAGCGTGAGATCAACGGTGCTTTCAGTTCGGTCCATCACAGCACCGGATTTCAGTGGGACCATTCTGATGCCAGACCCCAGTCAACGCTGGAACCAACCCGTGAGGGCCACGGCAAGGGCATCGGCGGCGTCATCGGGTCGCGGCGGAGACTCCAAGGTGAGTTCACGCATCACTGCTTCCAGAACTTCGTCTTTGTCGGCATGGCCATGGCCTGTGAGCGCTTGCTTGATCTGCATCGGAGGGAATTCGACCACCGGTAGTCCAAACCGGCTCAGGGTCATGATCACGACCCCACGGGCCTGTACCACCGCGATGGTGTTGCTCGAGCGATAAAAAAAGAATTTCTCGACCGCCGCAAGTTCCGGCCGCCACACCCGGATGAGCTGACGGAGATCCCTGGCGATCTCCACCATGCGTTCACCTTCCGTTCGACCGGGATCCGTGCGGATGATCCCGCAGTCGAGCATGGTCTGCTCACCCCCACTGGTGTCGATGACCCCGTAGCCCACGCGGGCGAGCCCGGGGTCGATGCCGAGGATGCGCACAGGCGTGGCCTCCCGTGCTTAAGCGGCCAAAGCCAGCTCGAACTCAGCCCGATCACTACTTTCGCTGCGTTCAAACACCTTGCAGAACACCTTGACCACGCGATCGCCTGAATCGATCTGCTCCAGGGGATCTTTACGCAGGCGGTGCCGAAGGCAACATGACGCCACCCGGGCAACATCCTCTTCAGTCACTTCGGTGCGACCTTCAAACGCCGCCAGGGCGCGCGCGGCCCGGTTGGTAACGATGTCACCACGGAGCCCATCCACATCCAGTTCGCCACACACCGCTGAGATGCGCAGACGCAGATCGTCATCGATCTGAACCTGGTCAAGACGTTGCTGAGCCTCCACCACGCGTTGCTGCAGGGCTTGCTGGCCAGCTTCAACAGCTGTGCTGAATTGATCTGGATCCGTGTCGAACGCTGTGCGCTGATCCACCACCTGCACGCGCAGTTCGGGGTCACGCACGGTGCGCACCTCCACACTCATGCCGAAGCGGTCGAGCAGCTGAGGACGCAGTTCACCTTCCTCGGGGTTGCCGGAACCGATCAGCACAAAACGGGCGGGGTGGCGCACCGAGACGCCCTCCCGTTCCACGGTGTTCCAGCCGGACGCGGCTGAATCGAGCAGAACGTCCACTAGGTGGTCGTCCAGCAGATTCACCTCGTCCACATAGAGCAAACCCCGGTTGGCTTTGGCCAGCAAGCCCGGTTCAAAGGCACGAACGCCATCACTGAGCGCCTTCTCGATGTCAATGGTTCCGCACAGTCGATCTTCCGTGGCCCCCAGAGGGAGGTCGACCATCGGCACCTGGCGTTCTTCGGTCCCGAGGGTTTCGCCGTGCTCGAGACGCTGAACCACGTCACTGCTCTGCAGATCCGGATCCGTGGGCGAGCTGTTGTAGGGGTCACCCGCCACCACTTCAATCCCGGGCAGCAGATCTGCCAGAGCCCTGATGGTGGTTGATTTGCCTGTGCCCCGATCGCCCATGATCATCACCCCACCGATGCGGGGATCAATCACGTTTAGCAGGAGGGCAAGCTTCATCTCCTCCTGCCCGATCACAGCGGTGAAGGGGAAGACTCTGCGCTTGCGCGTTGAACTCACGGACGATCGTCTTGTGCTGGTGAGGATTGTTTCACAGGTCGGAGGCTCAGCACCTGTGGTGGTGTGGCATCCGCTGGGTAGATCAGTCGCACGCGCACGCGCCGACTCTCGCCCGGGCCAAGCGACACCTGACCAAGCTCCGGGCCTTGCTGTCCCCGTCGCAGCACCAGGTGAAAACGCCGGGGGCCACTGCGTTGCCCGTCATTCCCGTCCAGCCCCGTCACTTCGATCGGCCCGCGGAACATCACCGGCCCGCCTTCGCTGCGGCTGAAGGCGAGTTGTTGGTTCGTGCTTTGGTTTTTATCGGGCGATTCCAGGGCGATCGCTACGGTCCGCGTCTCAGCGCTGGCATTGCGCAGGGGCAGTGTGAGGTCGTACTCCACGCCGTAGTTGCCGTGCGCTGCCCAGGCGGTGCCTGGGTCGAAGGCCTCGAGCTCCGCTGTCTGAATCTGTCCGGTTTGAAGATCGCCATTGATGAGGCTGCTGATCGGCCAGGAGATCGTGTTTTCGCTCAGGTCGAGATAACTGGATCCGGGGTCAGTCAGCTGTGCTTGCCAGGTGCTGCCGATCTGGACGCCACTGACGCGGGAATAAATGATGCGCCCCCTGGCACCGCGGGGCGTCGGTTCGTGTTCTTTCGGACTCTGTACGCCAGCATTCAGCAGCTTCTGCCAGTCGGCAGCGCTGGGTGCCTGACGGTTGTCGCCGAAGGCGGCGAGTGTGGCCATGTGCACGGGCCCTGAGCTGTGCAGCCTCATCTGCAGATTGCGACCGTTCAGCAGCGGGTCCAGGCCGGCCACAGGAATGGGGAGCATCACCAGAGTCGTTGCTGTCCCCGGCTGGATGGTCCATTGCCGGGGGAGTTCGGTTGCCGAGTCTCCACGCAGCAGATCGCCAGCCACGCGGCTGCCAGGACCTGAAGAAATGGGAGTTCCGCTTTCCGCCATCAAGGCAGGCAGCGGCAGAAAGGGCGATGCGGTTTGCTCCTTGCTGACCGCCTGGGAGAGCGCGGTGCTTCCGCCCAGCAGGTCCAGCGTGACGGCCTGATCGGTGGCTGGTTGAGCGATCACAGCAAGCCAGAGCGTCGAGTCGAGGCGGTCAGGTGTTCCGGCGTAGACGTGATGGCTGAACAGGTCGAAACGCCCGTTCAAGGCCAGATCAAGCCCAGGGCTTTGCGGGAATGTGGAGACCAGAATTCCCTCACCGCTGATCAGTTCAGGGTTGTTGTCGTTCAGGACCAGCACCGGATCCAGACTGCCGGGCAGGCTGCGCACTTCCTGGCGTCGGATCTGCGGACCGTCGTCAGCAGCTTTGCCTTCGCCAGCCGCTTGGCTGGTGGATGTCTGATCTTGCGCCCATGCCATCGGCGGAGTGATGGACTGGCTGGCTGCGGAAGCCGCCATCGCCGCCAGCGTGACCAGCATCGGAATCCGGGAGAAGCGTTTCATCACTGGTTGGTGCTGGGTTGGGACACGGCAGGGCTCACGGCTGGTTTGGGTTTGAGCACCGGGGCCATCGCTGCTGTGAGCTTGCGGATCATTTCCGTTGAGCGTGGGTCGTTGAAAGGACCTTTCACTAGGAAGGCGGCGACGGCGCGATTGCCATCGGGCAGTTCGATCAACCCGGCATCGGCATAGGCGATCCCGATGTCACCGGTTTTGTTCAAGACCCGATAGCCCTTGATCATCAGGCTCTGATCCGGCTTTCCCTGCTGACCGCCGAGCCCTCGCATCAGCCCACGGGGGATGAGGGTGTTGGTGATGGAGGTGCCCATCACCTGACGGAACAGATCGCGGCTGCGGATCGACAGAGCTTCGCCGGTGTCGACCAGAGCGATGGCGTGGGCGAGGTCTCTGGCGCTGGTTGTGTTGGTTCCCCCAAGGTCCGGGAGCCAGTTGTTCACGGCGGTGGCGCTCAGCCCAAGGGCGTTGAAGCGAAGATTGAGTGCTTCCTTGCCGCCGAGACGATCGATCAGCAGGTTGGTGGCTGTGTTGTCGCTGACACGGATCATCTCCGTGGCGACTTCATGCGTGGGGAAGCGGGTGCCGATGGGCTTCGAAGCCATCCAGCCGGCTCCTCCTCCCACCACGGTTTTGGTGAGGGTGAGGGGCTCATTCCAGCGCAAGCGCCCGGCATCCAGCTCCTCCAGCGTCACCAAAAGAATCGGCGTCTTGATTGAACTCGCCGCCGGTAGCGCGGTGTCGGGTTCGAGCTGGGCGTAGCGACCGTCATCCAGCACGAGCATGAAAGCGCTCACCTTCAGATCCGCTTGGGTCGCGGCCAGTTCTTTCCAACGTTGACTCAGGGCAGTGAGTTCATTGCGCGTTTCAAAACGACCAAGGTTGTCGTTGCGGCTGGAGAGCGGGGCACTACTGCCCGTTGCCGTCACCGCCTCCTCGTCCTGCGGCGCGATGTCCGTTGACACCAGCCAGCTGGGAATCGGCCAGTCACCCCGCTGGGCTCCCGTGCCAGCAAGCTTCAAGGCAGACCCAGTGATCACTCCCAGGCCGACGCCCATCAGCACAAGGCGTAGCAACAGACGCAGCGGTCGTCCCCAGCCTGGGGTCTGGCGACTGGATCGACTTGTGGCCAAGGAGCGGTGTGTGAAAGCCAGAGATTACGGGCGGTTGCTACGAATCGCCCAACGAAGTTGACGCACCATGCCGCGCAGTAGTGCCACTTCCTCCGGGCGAGCCAAGGCCCTTTGCAGCAGTGCTCTCACCTTGGCCATTCGTGCCTTGGCTGTGTGTTCCAGCAGAAAACCCGCCTCAAGCAACAGATCCTCTGCATCGCTGAGGCAGGCATCCAGCTGAGGAGGCAGTGCGGCTTCTACCGCCTGAAGCGGCTCTGGGGGACCTGGATCGGGTTGCCTGCGGGTGCGTTCCAGCTCGTGCAGAAGCACAGCCACCGCGTGGGACAAATTCAGGGATGGGTAGGCATCGCTCGAGTGCAGTCGCACCACGCGCTGACTCAGCAGCAGCTCTTCGTTGCTGAGTCCACGGTCTTCTCGGCCGAACACCAAGGCAACGCGGGCGTTGGTCTCGAGCCCCTGATGAACCCAGGGCATGGCCTGTTCCGGTGCCTGCAGTGGGATCTCTCCGTGGTCCAGGCGTCCGCAACTGGCCACAACCCGCTGGCAATCGGACAGGGCATCAATCAGTGATGGAGAGTGCCGTGCGTTCTGCAGAACGTTCTGGCCATGCACGGCCATGCGCAGGGCCTCTGGATCCTTGGGGTCGCAGCGGGGGTTGACCAGTCGCAGCTCATCCACTCCAAAATTGGCGCAGAGCCGGGCGACGCTGCCCACGTTGAGCGGTCCGGCAGGCTCCACCAGCACGACAACGAGCGTCAAAGGGCAATCAGTCGAAGGTGTGCAGATAGCTCAGCAGGTCAGCCATCCCTTCCGGTTCGATTTCGAAACGGGGCATGGGTGGTGTTTCTCCGCTCACGATCTGGTGAATCACAGCGCGATCGGACCGGCGTGTGCTGAGGCCCTGAAGGCTTGGACCCACCAACCCCTGGGCGGCAATGCCATGGCAGCCGGCACAGTTGATCCTGAAAATCTGTCCACCATGTTGGATGTCACCCGTTATGGCCAATGTGGCTTTGCTGTAGGGGTCGAGTCGGGTTCCCGCGTAGAGCCAACCCACCAGCACCAGCGCGGTGATCACAGCGACGGCAACCAGCGCCGGCACCAACCCACGCTTGCGCTCAGAAGCAGCAGTTGATGACGTTGAGGTCACAGATGCGTCGCATGCATGGAACAATTGTGGTCAATCCTTCCATTCGGCGCGACGCCATGATCGAACCCCTGCTCTGCGGAATCGTTTTGGGCTTGATCCCCGTTACGCTTCTGGGACTGTTCGTGGCTGCTTGGAATCAGTACCGCCGGGGGAGTGCTCTGGGGGGCTGAGGATCAGCAGGCTGCTGTTTCCGTAACGCCGACGATCCCTTTCAATCCAGGGAGCCGGAGCTTCAAGTCGAAACTTGCTTGCGTGTTCGCATATCACAAAACCCTCGGACTGCACCCATCCGCCATGGTGCAGCAGTCCGAGGGTTTTGTTGTAGATCTCCGCTGCATAGGGCGGATCGAAGTACACGATTGAGAAGGCGGGTTCACTGGCAGGACGTCCGCTCTTCAGCCAGCTGAGCAGATCCCTGCGAATCACGCTTACCTGAGCGCTCTCAGTGTCAGCTGAGGCCACGAGCTCGAGATTTTCCCGGCAGATCGTTGCCGTGCGCGGGTTGTTTTCGACCGCGACCACCCGTTCCGCTCCATGCTGCAGCGCTTCGCATCCCATCACGCCACTGCCGCTGCAGAGGTCAAGCCAGCGGCACCCCTGCAATTCCGCCTGAAACATGTTCATCAATGCTTCTCGGACGCGAGATGTAGTCGGTCTCGTGCTCTGACCGGCAGGGCTGCGCAATCGACGTCCTCCGATCAATCGCAGTTGCCCGCTGCTCACGTGGGATCAGACGCACCGTTCTGAAGCCATTGCAGCCAGCGCGTCAGCAGTTGTGATCCGGCAATGGATGACTTTTCAGGATGAAATTGACAGGCTCCTGTGCGTCCTTTCCAGACCAACGCGGTGGCGGTGCCGTGGCCGAAGGAGACGGTGGCAGCAAGATCGCTTTCTGAGGCAGGGGCCGCGGCAAAGGAGTGCACGAAATAGACCCAAGGTTCTTCGGCGTCATCCGGCAGCAGCGGGCAGGCATTGTGCCGTTTCAGCTGCCCCCAACCCATGTGGGGGATCCGCTCTCCTTGGCCGCTGGGCAGTTTGCGGACGCCACCCTTCAGCAAGCCAAGACCATCCTCATGGCCCTCATCACTGCGCTCAAACAACAGTTGAAGACCTAGGCAGATGCCGAGCAGGGGACGCGCTTCGTCATGCCACTGCTGCAGGGGAGCTACCAAGCCTGAGGCATGAAGTCTGTGCATGGCTGGATCAAAGGCACCGACGCCTGGAAGCACCAGGGCATCACAGGATTCCAGATCCTGCGGATGCTGAACCGCAATCAACGGTTGCCCCAACCGTTCGAAGCAGGTCTGGACGGAATGAAGGTTGCCCATGCCGTAATCGATCAGACCGATCCTCTGGATCGGTCTCGTGTCGGCTGGGGATGAAGTGTCTGCAGTCGAGGTCAGTGTTGGCCTCAGAGATATTTCGCAATCGTGCCAGACAGCGTTGCCTTGGGAACAGCACCGACAACGGTGTCGACCTTCTGGCCGCCCTTGAAGACCATCAGGGTGGGGATGCTGCGGATGCCGAACTGACTGGCCACGTTGGGATTCTCATCCGTGTTCAACTTGAACACTTTGATCTTGCCCTCGAATTCCTTGGCGATCTCATCAACAATGGGAGCCACCATGCGGCAGGGGCCGCACCAAGGTGCCCAGAAATCAACCAGCACGGGAACGTCACTCTGAAGCACGTCCTGTTCGAAGGAGGCGTCGGTAACAGCAGCAGCGCTGGACATTAAGGATGTGTCGAGATGGGCGAAATTTAGCAACCGAATCCGGGGTTGCCTTTCGATTTCGACCTCTCTGCGCCTGAACTGTGATGGACGGCGTAAAACTGAAAGCCCGAACGCGTCGGGCCGGGGGGTGTGAGGAGTGTGTGGGCCGGAGCCCGCACACGATCAACTTTACCTGTGTCTCACTTGGTGGAACGGGTCTCGGGCTGCGACTTTGTGACTACTTGCCCATGCCTAGTTGCTGGGCTTTTTGATACACCTTGCCTTCGGTGAGTAGTGATGGGGCCACCACCACGTCCACCTGCTGCATTTCCTTAATCGTGCGGGCACCCAGCGTGCCCATGGATGTTTTCAAGCAGCCCAGCAGGTTGTGGGTGCCGTCATCCAGCTTGGCCGGCCCACGCAGGATTCTTTCCAGGGTCCCTGTGCTGCCGACGTTGATGCGCGTGCCGCGGGGAAGCACAGGGCTGGGTGTGGCCATGCCCCAGTGGAAGCCGCGGCCTGGCGCTTCTTCCGCCCGCGCGATCGGCGAGCCGATCATCACGGCATCGGCGCCACAGGCAATGCATTTACAGATGTCGCCACCGGTCACGATGCCGCCATCGGCCACGATCGGCACATAGCGACCCGTTTCCTTTTGGAAGTCATCCCGGGCTGCGGCGCAGTCCGCGACCGCTGTTGCCTGAGGAATGCCGACGCCAAGCACGCCGCGGGAGGTGCAGGCGGCGCCAGGGCCAATGCCCACCATCACGCCGGCAGCACCAGCACGCATCAGCTGTAGCGCCACGTCGTAGGTGACGCAGTTGCCGATCACCACGGGAACACCCATGTCACGGCACAGCGCCTCGAGATCAAGGGTTTCCTGTCCTTCGGGGCCAATGTGGTTGGTGGAGACCACTGTGGCCTGAACAAAGAACAGGTCGGCACCGGCTTCCGCGATGGCTTTGCCAAAGCGCATGGCCGCCACAGGGGTGCCGCTCACCGCTGCGATGCCTCCCTGGGCCTTGACGTCCTGGATGCGCTTGCGGATCAACGCTTCCTGGACAGGCTGGCTGTAGATCTCCTGCATCAGAGGCACGAACTCGTCCTTGCCCACAGCGGCGATGCGGTCAAGAACGGTGTTCGGATCTTCGTAACGGGTCTGTACGCCTTCGAGGTTGATCACGCCGAGAGCGCCCAGCTGAGACAGCTTCACGGCCATGCCAACGTCCACAACGCCATCCATGGCGCTGGCGATGATCGGAATCTCGCGGTTGATTCCCCCGAGGCTCCAGCTGGTGTCGGTCACTTCCGGATCAACGGTCCGGCCGCCGGGCACCAAGGCGATTTCGTCGATGCCGTAGGCCCGACGTACAACCTTTGAGCGTCCGAGCTGAATGTCCACCGCAGGATTTAACAGAGTTTGATCAAACTACCAATCGGTGCTTCCTGCTCTGCCCGGTCGAGGCCCTATCCCTTGCCGCCTCCGCGGATGCTGTTCCAGATGTCCTGAAGGTTGCGGGAGACCTTCTTGCGCTCATCGCTTTTCACCAGTCGCGTCGCGGCATACCAGGCGGAATAAATTGCTCCGACCAGCTGGAACATGCGCGGTGCGAGGGGCACGGTGGCAATGGCATCGAGGATGCCCCCATAGATCCTCAGGGTGAGGATCAGCCCGATCAGAACGCCAACCAGAACCAGGGGCTGGCGCAGGCTCTGCCACCACTCCACAAGGTTGTTGGCTTCCCAGAAGTCTTTGATCCGTCCCGAAAGCATCTCCCATTCGCCGCCGCTCTCGTCGCTGGCTCCACTCGGCGCCTGCGCCGGCACTTGGACGCGTTCTGCGATCGAAGGGGTTGGCGGGCTGGGCTGAGCCGCTGGGGCTGATGCCTGCGCAGCTGGTGCCGGCTTGCTTGTCGACGGGGCTGGAGGCTCTGCCTTTGGCTGGTTCTCTGGGGTCGCAGCCGCTTCGCTCGCGCTGGCGTCTGATGCCGTGGGTTCGTTTGGGGTGATTTCTTTCTCAGAGGTGGCGATCACCGCGTCCGTTTCCGTGTTGACCGCTGCCTTGGAAGTTGCGCTGACCGCGCCTGCTTCAGCTGCGTCGCTGCTGATGGTGTCCTCGGTGCCCTTGATTTCCGGGGAGTTGTCGGACGACATCGTCTTCAGATCACACAGCGACGCCAAAGCGTAAGGGCAGGATCCGGAATCGAACTGTGTCGACAGCAAAAGGAGACGTGAAGACTGTTCTCAGGTGGCCCATCCGCGATAAACTGAAAAGCGGTATTTAGGTCTTGTATGGCGGATCCAATGGGGCCCGGCGGCGGCGGTCCCGGAGATTCGGACGATCGGATCATCCAGACGGATCTGCGCAACGAGATGTCGCGCTCGTACCTCGAGTACGCGATGAGCGTGATCGTGGGTCGGGCCCTGCCCGATGCCAGGGATGGCCTCAAGCCGGTGCACCGTCGCATCCTGTACGCGATGTACGAACTGGGTTTAACCAGCGATCGTCCGTACCGGAAATGCGCCCGTGTGGTCGGTGAAGTGCTGGGTAAGTACCACCCCCACGGCGACACCGCTGTCTACGACGCTCTGGTGCGCATGGCGCAGAGCTTCTCTATGTCGATGCCCCTCATCGATGGGCACGGAAACTTTGGCTCGGTGGATAATGACCCACCTGCTGCCATGCGATACACCGAATCGCGGCTGCAAGCGCTCACTACCGACAGCCTCCTTGAAGACATCGAGGCCGAGACCGTCGACTTCATCGACAACTTCGATGGATCGCAGCAGGAACCGACGGTGCTGCCGTCACGGATTCCTCAGCTGCTGCTCAATGGATCTGCCGGCATTGCTGTCGGCATGGCGACCAACATTCCGCCTCACAACCTCGGTGAGCTGATCGCCGGACTGTTGGCTCTGATCGAAAATCCCGAGCTCGACGATCAGGAGCTGATGACCCTGATTCCTGGTCCTGACTTCCCCACCGGCGGTCAGATCCTCGGTCGCACCGGGATCCGCGAGACCTACCTCAGTGGTCGCGGCTCCGTGACCATGCGTGGTGTCGCAGAGATCGAAACCATTGAGGCGACGGGCCGTCCTGACCGGGACGCCGTGATCATCACCGCGTTGCCGTACCAGACCAATAAGGCGGCGATGATCGAGCGCATCGCCGAAATGGTCAACGACAAGAAGCTCGAGGGCATCTCCGACATCCGCGATGAGAGTGATCGCGACGGCATGCGCATCGTGGTGGAGCTGCGCCGCGATGCCTACCCGCAGGTGGTGCTCAACAACCTCTACAAACTCACGCCCCTGCAGAGCAACTTCAGTGCCCACATGCTGGCGCTGGTGAACGGTGAGCCGATCCTGCTCACCCTGCGCAAGATGCTCGAGGTGTTCCTCGACTTCAGAGTCGAAACCATTGAGCGACGCACGCGCTACCTGCTGCGCAAGGCCGAGGAGCGTGATCACATCCTTCTCGGTTTGTTGCTGGCCCTTGATCAGCTGGATCCGATCATTGCGCTGATCCGTGCGGCATCCGACACGGCGACGGCAAAACAGCAGCTGCAAGACCGCCACGGACTCACGGACATTCAGGCGGACGCCATCCTGCAGATGCAGTTGCGGCGTCTCACTGCTCTCGAAGCCGACAAGATTCGCCTCGAGCATGAGGATCTTGTCTCCAAGATCGCCGACTACAAAGACATCCTTGGCAGGCGTGAGCGTGTGTTCGGCTTGATTCAAGACGAACTTGCTCAGCTCAGGGATCGCCATGCCGTGCCGAGGCGCACGGAAATCCTCGACCTCGGTGGTGGGCTGGAAGACATTGATCTGATCGCGAACGAGCGTTCCGTCGTTCTGGTCACCGAAACCGGTTACCTGAAGCGGATGCCGGTGAGTGAATTTGAAGCCACCAGCCGAGGCACGCGTGGCAAGGCCGGAACGCGCAGCCAGGGCGAAGACGCGGTCAAGCTGTTCATTGGCTGCAACGATCACGACACTCTGCTGCTGTTCAGCGACCGGGGTGTGTCTTATGCCCTGCCGGCTTATCGGGTTCCCCAGTGCAGCCGAGCCGCAAAGGGCACGCCCGTGGTGCAGCTCCTTCCCATCCCCAGAGAGGAGGCGATCACATCCCTGTTGGCTGTGTCTGAGTTCAACGACGACACCGATCTGCTGATGCTCACCAGCGGTGGCTTCATCAAGCGCACGCGCTTGTCGGCTTTCAGCAACATCCGCTCCAACGGTCTCATTGCGATCAACCTTGAGGACGGAGACGCACTCACCTGGGTGAGGCTGGCGGTTCCTGGCGACAGCGTGCTGATCGGGTCTAAGGCTGGAATGACCATCCATTTCCGCCTCAGTGACGATGAACTTAGGCCGCTCGGACGCACCGCCCGTGGCGTGCGCTCGATGAATCTCCGTGATGGCGATGCGCTGGTGAGCATGGACGTCTTGCCCGTTGAACTGGCGGATCAGGTGGCCGCCAGCAACGATGACGATGACGATGCCGCCAGTGAAGGTCCCTGGGTGCTGGTGGCCTCGGCCGCTGGTCTGGGCAAACGGGTCCCTGTGACGCAGTTCCGCCTTCAAAAACGTGCTGGTATGGGCCTGCGGGCGATGAAGTTCCGCACGGATGCCGATGAATTGGTGGGCCTGCGGGTGCTTGGTGCCGGCGAAGAGCTGTTGTTGGTGAGCGAGAAGGGAGTGATTGTGCGCACCAGTGCCGATGCCATCCCTCAGCAGTCCCGTGCAGCCACCGGCGTGCGTCTGCAAAAGCTCGACAAAGGCGATCGCTTGCTCAAGGTGGTGCTCGTGCCACCGCAGGCAGAAGGCGACGATGCCGATGCAGACGATGGCGTTGATGTGGACGCTGATGCTGATGCTGTTGCCGCACCGGAGACGAACGCTGATGCACAGGACAGCTGACCTTGGATGAGCCGGTTGATGTGCTGGTGCTGGGGGGCGGTCCTGCTGCCCTCTGCATTGCTTCGGAATTGAACCAACGGGGGGTGGCTGTTGCCGGCATCGCCCCGGAACCGGTCGACGATCCCTGGCCGAACACCTACGGCATCTGGGCCGATGAACTCAAAGCGGTGGGGCTTGAGCAACTGCTGGAGCACCGCTGGATCGATACCGTCAGTTATTTCGGCGAAGGCGGCTCAACGGCTCAGGACCAGAGCCATGCCCATGGGATCGACTACGGCTTGTTCGATCGGGCGGCATTGCAGCGCTACTGGCTGGAGCGGGCTGATGGTGTGGTCTGGCGTCAAGACACGGCCGAACGGGTGGAGGTGCGACGTGCAATCACCCATGTCAGTTGCGGGTCGGGAACGACGTTGCAGGCGCGCTTGGTGATCGATGCCTCGGGCTCGCGCACGCCCCACATTCGCCGCCCGGATCAGGGGCCGGTGGCGGGCCAGGCGGCTTACGGCGTGGTGGGACGCTTCTCCAAGCCTCCGATCGAGGCGGGTCGGTTTGTGCTGATGGACTACCGCTGCGATCACCTCAGTGACGAGCAGCACCACGAACCGCCGACGTTTTTGTATGCGATGGATCTCGGCAATGGCGTGTTCTTCGTGGAAGAAACTTCCCTCGCCTTGGCCCCCGGGGTTCCCTACGACGTTCTCAAGCAACGGCTGCAGCAGCGCTTGGATCAACGCGGTGTGCAGATCACCGAGGTGATCCATGAGGAGTTCTGCCTCTTTCCGATGAACCTGCCGCTGCCGGATCGCCGTCAGCCTGTGTTGGCCTTCGGTGGTGCGGCAAGCATGGTGCATCCCGCCTCGGGCTACATGGTGGGATCGCTGTTGCGACGGGGGCCCGGCTTGGCTCAGGCACTGGCCGAGGCTCTTACGAATCCTGCCTTGGGTTCAGCGGCCTTGGCACAACGGGGTTGGCAGGCGCTCTGGCCCATCGAGCTGGTGCTTCGTCATCAGCTCTACCAATTTGGACTGGGGCGGTTGATGGGTTTCAACGAAGCGCTTTTGCGCACCCATTTCGCCACCTTCTTCTCCCTGCCGAGAGAGGAATGGTTTGGCTTCCTGACGAACACCTTGCCTTTGCCGCGCTTGATGGGCGTGATGCTGCGCCTGTTTGCGTTGTCTCCCTGGGAGTTGCGCAGAGGTTTGGTGTTGGGAATGCCGGCAACGAAGCTATAACTGTTGAATCGCTTCAAGTGGCCCATTGAACTGTCTAGTCGTTGAAGTCATTTGCAGGTCTGTGTTGGTTGAAGTCGGCACTAGTTGACAATGTTGTGAAAAGCGGTTTTCACTTCGAACTTGCTGATTAATCTTTGTACTCCCTAGAGGAGTTTCAGATGACGGCGTCTTCCAGGTTGTTGTGGGGCGGATGTCTGCTGTTTGCTCTGTCTGCGTCCTGCAATCAGCTGGTTCTTGCTCAGTCTGTGGGCGAACCAGGTGTGGAGTCGGGTGAGTCGATCAGCGAAAATAAGAATTCATCGAACCCTCTAGATTTCGAGAAAAATGGAACATTGGGACCAGAAGGTCTCAGCTCTTCCTACCCAACCCTGATTGATTACAGAAATTTTAATACTGCCTTTTTGATTGGTAACGATGTTATCGAGATTCTGCAAAAACTTAATTTTGGTGCTGCTCAGGCCAATGATGGTGACTTTGGCTCAGAAGCTTCCAAGCTAGTCGATGAGCGTTATGTCAATCCTGGCCAAGTCCCTGAGGTGCCTTTTGGTTCAATGTTCGTGACGGGAGAAGGTAGCAATTTGCAGATTGGCCAATATCTACACTTTTCAACGCAATGTCAGGATTCACAAGCGAAGCCTGCTGGTTGCCCTTCCAAAGGTGAGATTAATCAATCTCCAGTCAGCTCAAATGACTACGTGGATGTCGGTGGGCAATTAACAATTTCTTACAGTGGAAATAATGTTGTGAATCGGGGGTTTCGAACCTTTGGAGGGAATGACGTTGTCTTAATCAGGACAACAGGTGATGTCAATATTGATGCTGACTTTGATTTGGGTGGTGGTAACGATCAGCTGAATCTGCAGGGGCTGATGACCGTTGGTTCGGATTTTATTGCTGGTAACGGTAACGACCAGATTGAGATGCCGGTTGGTAGTTACCTTGACGTTCGAGGTGACCTGATATTGGGTGATGGCCGGGATCGATTCATTTCCCGGGGCAAGATCAAGGTCGCTGGTGATTTAAATGCGGGCACTGGTGATGATCTAGTTGAGATTAGAGGAGAGAGTACTGTTGGCTATGGATCACTCATGGTTGAAGGCAGTGTTGAGCTTGGAGAAGGAAATGACACCTTCTTGCTCAAAGCCCCGCTGGATCTGCAGTACTCACCCTCTGAAATCAAAAAAAGATTGTTTTTTGATGTTGGTGATGATGTACTCGATGTGAGGCTCGCATCAACAAGGCTTTTGGTTGGTGCTGAAAGCGACAGAAAAGAGAAAAATTATAATATTAATTTCGGCGAAGGAAATGATACCTTGATTAATAAGGGGGATGTTTTTAGTGGTTGGGGGATTGTCTTCAATGGAGGAGATGTTGACGATCAAAGTGGTGAGTGGGGCGATTTAATCATTAATTATGAGAACGCAAAAATTTCCACTTATGCAGGAATCAATTTCAGTGGAAGTGGCCGTGGGACGATCGATAATCGGGGAACCATTGAGGTTGGCCTGGATCAAGCGAGGCAGATTATTTTTGGCGTAGGTAATGACCGAATCATCAATCGCAATGGTGGCGTCATCAATGTCAAAGGCAACATCAGAATGGGTGATGGTGATGATCTGATACTCAATGATGGCGTCATGGCTGCCACAAGAGGCATTGACATGGGTTCCGGCAATGACATGGTCAGGCTTGGAGGTGAATGCTTTTCATCAGATGGCAAATTCAGTCAATGCATCACGCTTGACAATGGTCAGTTTGTTGATGGAGGTGCTGGACGCGATACGCTCGAATTCAGTGATTCAAGTTTTTCGAGTAATATCCCTTTTGGCGTTGATGCATCTCAGCCGTCATCGTTCAGTCTTCAGCTGATTAATGCTGCTGTTATTTCGGATCGGTTCGTCAATTTCGAAAATCTGATTCAAGGTGAAGGCCGCTATCAATATGAGGGAGATTTTTCGAGCAATTTTGAAAGCGTTGTTGTCCGTAATGGTATTTTTGTTGCGAGTGAGAAGTCTCCAGCAACGTTTGAAAATCTCGTGTTGGAGTCCGATGGCACAATCATTGTTGGCATGATCAATTCGGGGTCTGATAGTGATGATCAGGCGCCGATTGTTGTTACGGGTGAAAAGGGATTTGTGTATTCCTCTGGAAGTTTCGTCATTAGTGCTGATCAGCAAGATGATCCAGAGGGCTCTTATTTTGTAATACAAGGTAATGTGATAAATGCAAAGGCTCTTGCTGCCAATGTGTCACTTGTGTATGACTGTGATTTGGACAATGCAGATTGCACTCAGCAACAGTTTTCAGGGCTCGGTCCGGAGAATGGTGTTGATTCTGCGTTGAGAGATGTCTATCTCGAAGAAGGGTCGCTGCAAATTGTTGTCGAACCTAAAGAATCCGCACCGTTTCCGATTAAGCCGGATCCGTTGCCTGGGTGTGATGTTGGTGATGATCTTTGTGATGTCATTAGCGATGTTGATGGTGATCAAGATGATGCAACTGATCAAGAGGAAGAGTCGTCGGCTGATGCGATCGATGGTTTGATTGATGGCTTGGTTGAGGATAAAATTGACCTGCCATTAATTAATTATGGAACTCTCGCCCGCCTAGTCACCAGTGGTTTGTTGCCGCGCAATGTGGATGCGCCGGGGCGGAGCTTGTTCAACTACAACAATTTGCTGGTGGACACGGTGTTCGAACGGTTGCCGTTGCGCCAGTTCCAGCCTGTTGAGGTGTCGGCGGTGGTGAACGAGGAGGCAGTGATGGAGGAGCCTGCGCCGGTGGCTGAGCCTGTATGTGGCTTGTGGAGCCAGCAGCCGGGCATGCAAGAGGAGCAGGTGCAAGCGTTTGTGGGCCAACAGATTGCGCAAGCTGAGGAGTTGGTGGAGACGTCGATCGCGATGGAGATCGATGCTGTGGGTTATGTCGAGGATCCATCGCTGACGGCGCAATACGCCAACCGAGATGGTGTGCGGGCTTGGTATCGCGGCTTTGGTGGTGATTTGGGCCCCACCACAACATCAACGCTCTATGGCGATTACAACGCCAGTGCCAGCGGCATGGTTCTGGGCGCGGATGTGTCGATTGGATCGAACGTGCAGATCGGCGCCTTCGCCAACTATGGCGATGTGTCGCTCTATCAGTTTTCTGGTGAGACCGGTTCGGGTGCCTGGAGTCCCACTGGGTGGGGCGGGGGCGTGACCGCCGACTGGTGGAGTGACAATTTCTATGTACAGGGTCTGATCTCGGCGTCGAGTTTTTCGGGCAGCCAGTCGCGCAACATCATTGCGATCAATGAGCAGTTAGGTGATGACACCGCGCGTGGCGAGAAGAACGTCACCAGCTATGCCTACGCCCTGCGGTTGGGAGCACCGTTCCAGAGCGGCAGTCTGCTGCTGGAGCCGCAGTTCACCGCGGCCTGGACGCAGAACCGGGAGAGCGGTTTCAAGGAGAACGGAGCGAATCAGCTGAACCTGCGCTACAGCAATCGCACCACTAATTTTCTGCAGACGGAACTGGGCATGAGGCTGGCGTTGCCGATCAAGAGCGGCGAGCGAGGTGAATGGGTGCCGAATCTGCGTGTGGCCTGGCTGGGTGATTGGGATATGAGTAATGAGGATCAATCGATTGGCTATGTCTTCACCGACAAAACAGTTGGTGTGGCACCGCTGGAAAACGATCAGAACGGTGTGCTGATTGAAGCGGGCTTGGATTACACGATGGCCAACATCAACAGCGGTTCCTGGAAGCTGTATGTGCGTGGTGGCGCTGAGGTGTGGGGCGGCGAGCGGGGAACGGACTGGCGCGCCAGCGGCGGCATGACCTGGCAGTTCTGATGTCGTGCTCCCCGTTTGAGGGGAGCTGGATGCGTGCGGATGGTTAAGGGCTGACCCTGGCCCAATCCGCCGGCTGAATCATTGGGAATAGGGCATCTTCCCGTTCCAGTTCATCCAGCCAGCCCTCCGGAAGATCCTCGCGGCCTTCGATGGCCGCCATCAAACGCCAGAAACGCTGGAGGTGACGTTCGATGCGTTCCTTCGCCAGTTCTGTGGTGGTCCCCGCTCTCAGGATGAAGCTCCAGTCGGATGACTGCGCTAGCAGCAGTTCGCGCCCCGCCTGATGGAGCAGGCGCAGATCCACTTCGCTGCCGACACCGCGGCTGCAGCGCTCCACCATGGCGCGACCAGCCCGGCTCCATTCAGGAATGATCCAGGCATTGGTTTCGTTGAGCCAGTAATCGTGAAAACCACCGCGTCCCCAGCTGGAGGGACAGGGATTGCACAGTTGCAGATTGGGTTGAGCACTCAGCACGCTGCGCAAGCTGGTGAAGCGAATGCCTTCGCTGGGTCCCTGACGGAACAGTTCCGCCAGGAAGCGGGGACCTTCGAACCACCAATGGCCAAAGAGTTCAGCGTCAAAAGGTGCCACCAGCAGGGGTTCGATGGCCATGCCGGCCTGCAACCGATCCAGTTGTTGGCGTCGGCCCTGTAGGAAATGCTGGGCATGCTCGCGGGTACGCTCCAGCGCCCTTTGGGGTTGGTAGGGCTGCTTGTCATCAAGCCCGCCGCTGGGATCGCTGACGCGGTGCAATTTCAGGCCAAGGGGTCTACCGGTGGGTAGCCCTTCGGAAGCAATGGTTTCCGCCGGGAGATCCCAGCCAAGGTCCCGGTGAAATTCCCGATACCAGGGGTCTCCTGGATAGCCATCTTTGGCAGACCACACCGGGAGCGTCGCGTCGCTGTCACGACCAAAAAAGGCCACCCCCTGACGGCTCACGATCGGGGCATACACCCCGTAGCGCGGTCGAGGGTCGGCATGGAGAAGACCATGGCCATCGAGCACGGCGTAGCGCAGGCCCGCGTCCCGCATCCAGCGGTCAAGACCTTCGTAGTAAGCGCATTCCGGCAGCCAGATCCCCAGTGGGCGTTCACCCAAAAGCCGGTGATGTTCCCGCACAGCCGTGCGCAACTGGGCACGCACCGCCTCCGGGTGCTCGCGCAGCAGGGGTAGATAGCCATGGGTGGCACCGCAGGTGAGCAGATCCAGCACACCCTGACGCTGGAGGGCTGCGAAGCGGCCGATCAGATCCCCTTCACATTGATGCCAGGAGCTCAGGTGGCGTTGAAAGCTGTCGGCCAGGTGTTCGGCGGCGACCTTGCGGTTGTCCGGTGTCTGCTTCAGCAGGCTGAGGCGGGCCTCCATCCAGGCCGGGAAGCGCTGCTGAAGGGTGCGATCCGACAGCAGCGACAGCAGCGTGGGGGACACCCCCATGGTCAGCTCGGGTGCCTGCTGCGGATCGGCTGCTGCGGTCTCCAGGGTCTCCAGCAGGGGCAGATAGCACTCGATCAGTGCTTGGAAGAACCAGTCCTCTTCCAGGGAGTGCGCTTCCTCTGCCCGCACATAGGGAAGGTGTGCGTGCAGAACAAGAGCGAGTGCCCCGGGTGCCACGATCCCGTCCCATCAATCGTGTGAATGTACCGGGATTCCTTCCGGGTTCTGCAGGAATCGACACTCTCACTCGCTTAGACTGGCCTAACTCATAGTCATTCCGACTAAATCGCGTCGAGGCTTTTGCCATGGCCCACGATCCAGGCCGCGTTTTGATCTTCGACACCACCCTCAGAGATGGTGAGCAATCTCCTGGAGCCAGCCTCAATCTCGAGGAAAAGCTGGCGATTGCTCAACAGCTGGCTCGGCTCGGCGTGGATGTGATCGAGGCTGGTTTTCCTTTCGCAAGCCCCGGGGATTTTGCCGCTGTGCAACGCATCGCCCAGCAGGTGGGTGGCGAAAACGGTCCGGTGATCTGCGGACTGGCGCGGGCATCCCGGGGGGATATCAAGGCCTGCGCGGATGCTGTTGCGCCTGCGCCCCGCAGGAGGATCCACACTTTCATCGCCACTAGCGACATCCACCTTGAGCACAAGCTGCGCAAGAGCCGCAAGGAGGTGCTTGCCATCGTTCCCGACATGGTGGCCTACGCCCGCTCCCTGGTGGATGACGTCGAGTTCTCCTGTGAGGACGCAGGCCGCAGTGATCCTGAGTTTTTGTATGAGGTGATTGAGGCTGCGATTGGAGCGGGTGCCAGCACCATCAATATTCCCGACACCGTCGGCTACACCACCCCGAGCGAATTCGGTGCACTGATCGCTGGCATTGATCAGCATGTACCGAACATTGCCGATGCGGTGTTGTCCGTCCATGGACACAACGACCTGGGGTTGGCGGTGGCCAACTTCCTCGAGGCGGTAAAAAATGGTGCGCGTCAGCTCGAATGCACGATCAACGGCATCGGTGAGCGGGCTGGCAATGCGGCACTGGAAGAGCTGGTGATGGCGCTTCATGTGCGCCGCCGCTACTTCAACCCTTTCTTTGGGCGCGAAGAGGATTCACCGACGCCGCTCACAGCGGTACGTACCGAAGAGATCACCAAAACCTCCCGTCTGGTGTCCAATCTCACCGGAATGGTGGTGCAGCCCAACAAGGCCATCGTTGGTGCCAATGCTTTCGCCCATGAATCCGGCATCCATCAGGACGGCGTTCTCAAGAACCGCCTCACTTATGAGATTGTCGACGCACGCACCGTCGGATTGACCGACAACAGGATCTCCCTGGGCAAGCTCAGCGGTCGCAGTGCCGTGCGTGCCCGTCTAGAGGAGCTGGGTTACAACCTCAGCCGAGAGGATCTCGATGATGCGTTCGCGCGATTCAAGGATCTGGCCGATCGCAAGCGGGAGATCACTGATCGTGATCTGGAAGCGATCGTTAGCGAGCAGGTGCAGCAGCCGGAAGCCCGCTATCAGCTCAAGTTGGTGCAGGTGAGCTGCGGGAGCAGCCTCAGCCCCACCGCCACCGTCACCCTGGCGGATGAAGACGGAGAAGAGCAGACCATGGCCTCTATCGGCACAGGACCCGTGGATGCCGTTTGCCGTGCGCTCAATGCCTTGGCGGGTGAACCCAATGAATTGGTCGAGTTTTCGGTCAAGTCCGTGACCGAAGGCATTGATGCCATGGGTGAAGTCACCATCCGCCTGCGACGCGATGGGGAGCTGTATTCCGGCCATTCCGCTGACACCGATGTGGTGGTAGCGGCGGCTCAGGCCTTCGTGAATGCCCTCAATCGTCTTGTCGCAGCGGCGGCCCAGCCGGCACTTCATCCTCAGCGGGATGCGGCGCCGCTGGATTCGAGCCCAGCCCGTTGAGTTGATGCAGGCGTCCCCAGGTCGTGCCGGCGTTCGTCCCGGTGCTCTGCTTCAGCTTCTGCTGCTGATCCTTCTGGCGCTGGCCGTTCTGGTGCCCCTGCTCTGGTTGGTGAGCACGTCACTCAAAGGACCGGCGGAGGACATCTTTACGAGTCCTCCGGCGCTGCTTCCCGTCCAGCCAAGTCTTGAGGCCTACTTTCGCCTGTTCCAGGACAATCCCCTGGGGCGTTATCTGCTCAACAGCGCGATCGTGAGCCTGGTAGCGGTGGTGGCCAACCTGCTCTTCTGTTCGTTGGCGGCGTACCCCCTCGCGCGCATGCGCTTCGCTGGTCGTGGCCTGGTACTTGGGTTGGTAGTCGCCACGATCCTGATCCCCTTCCAGGTGGTGATGATCCCGCTTTACCTGCTCATGGTTCAGCTGGGACTGCGCAACACGTTGCTGGCTCTGGTGATCCCGCAGGCCGCGACTGCTTTTGGGCTGTATCTCCTGCGTCAGAGCTTTCTTGGGGTGCCTGTGGAGCTGGAGGAGGCGGCCCGGATGGATGGTTGCAGCAAGCTCGGCGAGTGGTGGAACGTGATGATTCCGGCTGCGCGAGCCGACCTGATCACCCTGGCGATGTTTGTGTTTATCGGCACCTGGAGTGATTTCCTCTGGCCGCTGGTGATCCTCGATGATCCACAACTGTTCACCCTGCCCTTGGGGCTTCAGCAGTTGGCCAGTAGTTTTTCCCTCGATTGGCGCATCGTTGCCGCCGGCTCGGTGGTCTCGATTCTTCCCGTGCTGCTGCTGTTCATTCTTTTGCAGCGTTTCATCCTGCCCAGTGCCAGCGGTGATGCCGTCAAGGGGTGATGCTGGGCTCCGGCGGCGCCTGCAGGCCATCCGGACGAATGAAGGGGCTTGGGTTCAATCGCTCCAGCAGCCTCCGTTCGCGTTCCCGTGACCCGCTGCGCCAGCTTTCAAGGTCCAGGATCTTCCCCTGCAGTCGCCGTTGCCGGGATTGCAGGGCGCCCAATTGCTGTTCGATCAGCTGCTGACTGGTTTTTTGCTCTACGCGGTCAAACCCTTCCAGAACTTCGACGCGTTCGATGAGCTCCTGCAGCACCAAATTCTGACGTTGAACGGCTTGCCAGAGCACCACAAACAACACAATCAGCAGTGGGAATCCTGCGGCGGGAAGGATGAGCCAGAGGCGTTGACGCATGGGAGTTTCGCAGGTTTAGTTGCAACCTTGAACGGAAATCCGGTAGCTGAATCCTGTGGAATTGGGATCGCTGCCAGCGCCGATTTTGAAGTTCACCTGATTCACCTGCTTGCCTTGAGGAACGGTAAAAGGCCCGAACATCCTTCCTGTGCCGATGGGTGGGGTGAGTGATTCCTTGACCACCCGCAGATTGCTGCCATCTGTGAATTTCAGGAAGGCTTCCACTGGATAGGTGCCGCTGGCGGTTGAGTCCGCGGTGAAAAACAATTTGTAGCTCGTGTAAGGACCGTTCACAGCGAAGTCGGTGTTCCAGTTGGTGTGGCCGATGAGCTTCGCTTTCCCCACTCGTTTTTTGACAATGTCGCTGTTGCCGTCACCGCCGACTGGCGGCAGAAACTTGCAGGCGGCCTGCGTGGCAGACCAGCCAAGGTCGAGGCTGATCAGGCTGGCTCCAAGGCTTAGTGCGACTGCGCTCAGACGAGGGAGGGTCATAGAGATGTGCGGCACTTTCGCGATGTCTAGCAATGGTCTGATGAAATGAGTCCTGTACGCGTGAGGCTGCCGCCCATGTCTCTTCAGGATCTCGATGCCCTGCTGCAACGGCGAAAGGATGAGCCTGAACTGGCGCAACGTTTGGCGGAACCCCTGTCTTTGGACAACCTGATCGCGCTCGGACGTGAGCGTGGCCTCGTGATTACCGAGGAGGATGTTTTCCTGGCGCAGCAGCGAGAAGAGTCGTCGGTGTCCTCTTCCGAGTTGCAGCAACGCATGGCTGATGAGTCCAGACGCTTGCGCCATTTCATTCCTGGCTGACGACCACCTTTCCAGAGCTGAAGCCCACCGTTAAAGTCCTCGCCTGTGACTTGCGTCAGCGTTTCCTAACCGGCGTGACTGGATGGTGCATCACCGCCTACGAACAGTTTGGTGTTTTCAAGTTCATGGCTACTTTCACCATCACCCTCGAGGGCGGCAAAGGTTTTACCTGCGCAGATGACCAATACATTTTGGATGCAGCAGAAGAACAAGGAATTGATCTTCCTTATTCTTGCCGTGCTGGCGCCTGCAGCACTTGTGCTGGAAAAGTGACCGCTGGAAGTGTCGATCAGACTGACCAGAGCTTTCTGGATGATGAACAGATGGGCAATGGATTTGCCCTGTTGTGTGTGAGCTATCCGCTGTCAGATTGCACCATCAAGGCCGAGGTCGAAGACGAGCTCTGATCGAGTTGGTGGGCGTTGGTCCGTGCATGGTCAAATCATTTTCACAACATCGGGCGTCTGGCCGAACACTTCGCCGATCCAGATGGCATGGGTGACAGCACCGTCATGGGTGTGGAATTCCCAGGCTGATTCTGGACTGCTGCTGCGTTCGATCTCCTGACTCTCTTCGTTGACTCGCAGATAGTCACCCGTGCCCTCATGGCGGAGGACATAGCGCTCAAGGCGTTGTGTTCTCATCTTTGCTGTCATCCCTGCCTGATCAATGCCTAGCCAGCTCGCTGTGGCTGGTGACATCCACTTCAGCTTTTTGTGGGTTTTTCGTTGATCAATTGATTCTCCGTTTCCTGGTAGCGGGTGCTGCGAATCCAGTACAGGGGCTCAGCAAGGGTGATTCTCACCTGGTAGCCGCTATTGCGAAACCAGCGCTGTTCGCTTGGTGTCATCAGTGTTGGTTGGCACTGCCAGCGGTTCATCAGGTACGTCTCGATCAGGTCGGAGTCGGGTGGGGAGTCCTTTTGCCAATGGACCAGCGCCAGTTCTCGGGTCTCTGAGGTCAGGGTGGCGATCCGTCCGTTGGGCCCTGCGTCTAGGTCCGGTTCCACCTGTTCTTGCAGCTGTTCTCGGGCCACGAACAGACGGAGTGGACTTTCGCTGTCACGCCCCTCGAGGCAGTACTTGTCGAGGTACAGCCTTCTGGCACGGGCAAAGAGAGGTGCGGGAGCCCGGTTCAGCAGTGCCTCGTAGGCGTCGGCGAGGACTTGGCTGGGCATCGCAACAAGGTGGCTCGGTTCAGCATCCGCGATGGCGGGTCTGCATGTGCCGTGGAACACTGTAGACAGATGCAGAAGTGAACATGCCCGAGTCCGGTCGCCCGATGTACAGGCTCGTGGCGCTGGATGGAACACCGCACCCGGTGCTGGATGCCCCCTATGAATCGGTGGCGGCAGCTGAGGCGGCGGCGAGTCGCTGGTGTTCTGGGCAGGGACGATCCCTTTCCGTTTGCGAGCGCGGCATGGCACTCGAGGTGCAAACCCGATGCGGTGAGTGGCGCACGCTCGGTTATCCCAGTGCTTGTCTGATGAGGGGGCAGGAGCTTGGCGGTGGTCAGTGAGAGGCGTTTGAGCTGGCTTTGACAGGGATTCCTTGCGCCCTTCCACTTCCAGATCAAGCATGGTCGGGTGTGATGGGCGTGAGCCATGAACGTGAGTGTTGATCTCTGTTTGGTGCCGCTTGGGGTCGGTGTGTCTTTGGCTCCGTATGTGGCGATCTGTCAGGAGGTGATCGAGTCCTCGGGGCTCGAGCATCAATTGGGGCCGGATGGAACCGCCATCGAGGGCGAATGGGATGCCGTTTTCGCCTGCGTGAAGGCCTGCCATGAGCGTCTCCATGCCGAGGGGGTGCCGCGTTTGCATGCGTCGTTGAGGGTGAACACCCGGGTCGATCGCGTCCAGTCTTTCCGCGACAAGGTGGACAGCGTGCGCCGATTGGCGCCCTGAATTCGGCGAACGGGGATGCCATTTTCGTCCAGCGCGTCTTGAATGAGACCAGGGATTGGATGCTTTGCTTTGTTGGGTCTTCCTCCATCAAGTCGGCTGCCAGTCGCTGTGGCGCTCGTGCTGGCGTTGTTGGCTCCCCTCCATCCAGGCCGCGCCAGGGCGGACACGTGGGATCGCATCGGCCGCTATGCCGCTCTGATTCGGCGAGCGGGCACGGACACGATGGTGGCCAAGGATTGTCCTGAAACGCTGCTCGGGGCGTTTCATGCTCCCCGGAACGCCCTGCTTCTGTGTGCCAACAATCTCGAGGATGATCCGCGGCAGGTTTGGGTGGTGCTGGCCCATGAGTCCGCCCACGTGATGCAGCACTGCCACGGTGCACCGCTTCTTGCGGACCATCAGGTGGGCGATGCACTGGCGAGGATCGAAGCTCAATCCAGTTCGGCATTCCAGGAGCTGCGTTTGTATCACCAGTCTCAGCGCCGTGATGAGATCGAAGCGCGCTTGGTGCAGGGCATGCCCCCTGCCGAAGTGGAAGCGCTGTTCCGCAGTTTCTGTGCCGAAGAGTTGCGGGGTGGCGGTCCCATCCCACCCCTGGAATCACCGTTGTCCCCACCTTGATGACTGCCATGAAGGAGGAACCCATCACCCCCAGCGCTGGCCCCACGCTCGATGCGCAAGGCCGCTTGACCTACATCGGAGAGGACGGGCAGCGCTATGTCGTTTTCGATGCGCTGGAGCTGGATCACCAGGCATCCATGCGTGTGGCCAATGCGCTCCGCGACGCAGGGTTGCTGATGGATCAGATCGAGAGCCTTGCGCGACGCTGGATGGATCAGGTGTCTGCTGAGGCCCTCAGTCGCGAGGATGCACTTGATTTGCTGCTGGCGACTCTCGAAACCGACCTTGAAGATGAAGCCGCGTCTGCGGATGGGGTCATCGATTAATCCAGCAGACCGTACGGTGAGCACATCTGTGCACGCTTTTGATGGGTCCCCGGATGCGCGGTTACTGGTTCATGACCTGGCTCGGTCTGGTGGCCAATCTCTTGGCGCTTCCTGCGATTGGTGTGCTGGCGTTTCGTCCCGATAGCTCAGCCGGTTTTCAGGCCACCAACATCAGCCTGGCGTTCTCCCTGGCCTGGCCGGCCACGATCGTCGGCATCGTCGCCTGTGCCGGTCTGCTGGCACAGCGCGGCTGGGGTGTGATTCTGGCGATCGTCGCGCTCTCGATGAGTCTTGCGGGCTCCCTCCCGTACGGCATTGTTCGCCTGGCCATGGGGGCTCAGCCTGCCGTCGGTCTTTGGTCCGTTCTGCTGGCCGTGCTTCATGTTCTCGCCCTGATCTACTGGTGTCGTTCTGAACATCGGCGGGGCGGCCGGCTCTGATGGGTGAGCTCTCTGGCATTCCGCTGGTGCTTTGCCATCCACGCTTTCTTGTGGTGCAGAAACCTGCAGGTTTGCTCAGTCAGCCAGGACTCGGGGCCGATCAGCAGGATTCGCTGATCACGCGGCTTCAGCGCTGCTGCCAGCAGCTTTCTCTGGTGCACCGGCTGGATCGCGACACCTCCGGGCTGTTAGTGGTGGCCCGCGACCCAGACAGCCTGCGTGATCTGAGTGCTCTCTTTGCGGCCCGTCGGGTGCAGAAGCTGTACTTAGCTGATGTGGTGGGAACGGTTGATAAGCAGCGGGGTTGCCAGGATCAACCCCTGGCCCGGCTGGAGAGGCATCCACCGCGTTACGGCCCGCATCCCGATGGCAAGCCTTGTCGCACGCTTTGGCGTCAGCGCGCTCGGTTGGCAGGAACAACGCGCCTTTGGCTGCGCCCGCTCACCGGCCGTTCGCATCAGCTGCGGGCCCATCTCGCTGCGATGGGAACACCGATTGTTGACGATCCCATCTACGGCCTCTCCGGCGGAGGCAGTCCGGGGCCGATGCGGTTGCACGCGCTGGCGTTGAGTTTGCCGAATCTCGACGGCCCGGGTCGTGTGCGGGTCAGGGCGCAACTCCCCGGTTGGGCTCAGGCAGAGAATCGTCGCTTGGCAGGAATCGGATAAGGGATGCGGCGGTGACGCATCCGTCGCCACACCCGCACAAAGGAATGCATCACCAGTTCCAGTTCAGCCCGGCTGAGACTGCTCTGGGTCAGCTGACCATCGCTGATCCGAGCTTCAACGATCCGCTTCACCGTGTTCTTGGCTTCCTGTTCGCTGGTGTCGGGTGGCAGGGAACGCAGGGCTGCTTCACAGCCGTCAGCCAGCATCATGATTCCCGTCTCTTTGGAACGGGGCGTCGGTCCGTGGTAGCGGAACCGTGCTTCCGCAACGTTCGGGTCCTTCTCTCGGGCCTGGTGCAGGAAATAGCCCATCCGCAGCGTTCCCTGATGCTCAGGAATGAAGTCGGCGATCGGGCGAGGCAGCCGGTGACGTCGCGCCAGCTTGAGGCCCTCGTCCACATGGGCCTGAAGCACCCCGGCGCTGGCCAGCGGATCGTTCAGTCGGGTGTGGGGGTTCTCCCCGCTGGTCTGGTTCTCGATGAACCAGTCGGGGGCATGCAGTTTGCCCACATCGTGATAGAGCGAGCCTGTGCGGATCAGATCAACATCGGCACCGATGGCACGGGCTCCTTCTTCGGCCAGTCCGCAGATCATCAGGGTGTGCTCGAAGGTGCCAGGGGCTTCGGAGGAAAGCCGCCGGAGCAACGGTCGCTCCTGGTCGGCCAGCTCCATCAACCGGGCTCGGGTCAGGAGGCCGAAGGAGCTCTCGAGCAGAGGAATGACCAGGATGGCCAGCATCATCATCAGCCCAAGCAGCAGTGCTTCCGGTGCGCGGTTGCCCGCATTCGGGAGCAGCGGCATCCAGGAACCAGTGAGGGATAACCCCCCTTGAGAGGGCAACAGCAACTCAGCCAGCCAAGCACCGATCGGCAAGAGCACCGCCAGTTGGAGCAGCTGGGCACGGCTGCGCAGGCGGCCCGCCTGAATGGCCGCGACGGTGGCTGTCGCAGCAGCGATCAGCAGTCTTCCCTCACCCAGTCCTGTGACAGGCGTCGGCCAGAGCAGGCTGGCCATGGCAAGCCAGGCCAAGGCACTCGTGGTTCCCAAACCCTGCGCCAAAAGCAAGGTGGGCGGCACGATCACCGCCAGAGGGCTGACGGAAGCTCCGAACCACAGCTTGCAGGTTTGGCTCAGTAGCAGCAGCCCGAGTGCCAACAAGCCGTGGGGTGCCTCAAGGCAAGGACGTTCCCTGCGCATCACCAGCAGCAGCACACCGCAACCGGCGAGCGCTTCGGTGAAATGGCTGATCCACAGACCGAGCTTCGGACGTCGATTGACCATGCCGAAGTAATCCAGCACGTCGTAGGCCTGAGAGCTGATCGGCTCCCCCTTGCGGGTGATCACATCGCCTTTGGTCACTTCGATGGTGGGGATTCCCTGCTGCGTGATCAGTTCCTCGATCAGCTTCTGGCTGCGCAGGGGGTCGGTTTGCAGATTGCTGGTGCCTTGGAGTGTTGTTGTCAGCAGCTTGCTGCCCAGGCTGCGCGCTGCCGGGGTCTTGGTGGCCTTAATCCCCTTGAGCTGAAGTGCCGTCGATTGCTGCAGTTGTTCCAGGGCGAGATTGTTGACCAGCCCCTGGCTGAGCATGCGGTCCAGGGCCCGGCGCAGCGCCATGTCCCATTGGCGACCTTGTTCAGGGGTGCGTTGTTCAAGCCATTGCTGTTCATCGGCCGAGAGATTGACGGGGCCGATCCGCTCAGCCTCCTCACTGTTGGCCACCCGTTCCAGTTCGCTCAGATATCGCTCCAGTCGCATGCGGATCTGCTGGTTTTCGGCGGGATTGAGCACCTGAACAAAGGTGCTGGAACCAAGGCTGGAGCGGCGTTGCTCCAGTGCTTCGCTGTCCACCACCCGCGCTTCTTTGGGCGCCACTGCATCGAACGGAGCGGTCAGTCCCGGTCGTAGGTCCGGTTCCACCAGCCATGGCCAGCTCGAGACCAGTGCCACCAGCACACACAGGATCAGTAGTGCGCTTTTCTGCACGCGGCTCCAGCGCAGCACGGGGCGACGCGGCGATTCACTCCGCAACCAGGATCTCCAGAGCCGTGACAGGCGGTGCGAGCGCAACTCAACGGACGGCATCCAGACCAAACGCTAGCTCTGCCGGAGCGGCATGCTGGATTCAATGGCAAACAAGGCAATGGCCCTCAGATTGGATGGCAAGGCGCTGGCCAAAGAACTCGAACAGCGGTTGCAGGCGCAGATCCAATCCGCATGCTCTGTAGCGGGGCGTCCACCTGGTTTGGCTGTGTTGCGGGTGGGGGACGACCCTGCCAGTGCCGTCTATGTCTCCAACAAGGAGAAAGCCTGTGCCCGGATCGGCGTGGAGAGCTTCGGATCCCACTTGCCCGCTGATGCAACAGCAGCCCAGGTGTTGGAGGCCATCTGCGCTCTCAATGCCGATGAACGGGTGGACGGGATCCTGCTGCAACTGCCCCTCCCTGAGGGGTTGGATGAAACGCCATTGCTTGCCGCTATTGATCCGGAGAAAGATGCCGATGGACTGCACACCCTGAATCTGGGTCGGCTGCTCAAGGGCGAACCTGGCCCGCGCAGTTGCACCCCGGCCGGTGTGATGGCGATGCTGCGCAGTCAGGGCATCGATCCATCCGGAAAGCGGGCTGTGGTGGTTGGGCGCAGCATCCTGGTCGGCCAGCCGATGGCGCTGATGCTCCAGGCCGCCAATGCCACGGTCACCGTGGCCCATTCACGCACCCGCGATCTGGCCGCTGTGACTCGTCAGGCCGAGATCCTGGTCGTGGCCGCCGGTCGTCCCGAAATGCTGGGGGCTGACCATGTCAGTCCCGGCACAGTGGTGGTGGATGTCGGCATCCATCGCAGACCCGAGGGCGGGCTTTGTGGTGATGTGAAAGCTGCCGAACTGGAGCCGATCGTGGCGGCCCTGTCCCCGGTGCCTGGAGGTGTGGGGCCCATGACGGTCACCATGCTGTTGGTGAACACGGTGGTGGCCTGGTGCCGGCGTCACCAGATCGATCACGATCTTGCCGATCTGATCGTGTGATGCTCCTGTGATGGCCAGTGGCCTGACAGAATTCCGCCAGCATTGCGCTCCCCATGACCGCAACGGCGACGAGTCCTGAAGGTGTTCCGCCGTCGGGTGAGCCCAAACTCAGCTTCGATTTCAACGCTTACTTGAGCAGCGCTCGCGAACGCGTGGAAGCGGCTCTTGACGCCTCGATGGGGCCTGAGCGGCCGGAATCCCTGCGGGAATCCATGCGCTACTCGCTGCTGGCCGGCGGCAAGCGGTTGCGTCCGATCCTCTGCCTTGCCGCTTGCGAGTTGGTGGGGGGCGACGCTGCGTTGGCCATGCCCACGGCCGTGGCGTTGGAGATGATCCACACCATGTCGCTGATCCACGACGATCTGCCGGCGATGGACAACGACGATCTGCGGCGCGGCCGTCCGACCAATCACAAGGTCTATGGCGATGCCATGGCGATCTTGGCCGGTGATGCGCTGCTCAGCCGTGCCTTCGAGATGGTGGCCGTCCGCAGCAAAGGGGTGTCTCCCGATCGGTTGGTTCAGGTGGTGGGCGAGCTGGCGCTGGTGTCTGGTGCTCCCGGGCTGGTGGGCGGTCAGGTGGTGGATCTGGAGAGTGAAGGCAAACAGGTCGATCTGGAGACGCTGGAGTACATCCATCTCCATAAAACGGCAGCGTTGCTGCGGGCCTGTGTGGTGACGGGTGCACTGATCGGTGGTGCCGATGCGCAGCAGGTATCGGCCATGCGGACCTATGCCAACGGCATCGGCCTGGCGTTCCAGATCATTGACGACATCCTGGATGTCACGGCAAGCAGCGAGGTACTGGGCAAGACCGCTGGCAAGGATCTGGTCGCCGACAAGACCACCTATCCGAAGTTGCTCGGCCTTGAGTCATCCCGATCCCGGGCCCTGGAGCTGGTGGCAGAAGCCAAGTCGGCGCTCGAACCCTGGAAAGACAAGGCACAACCGCTTCTGGCCCTGGCTGATTACGTTGCCAGCCGTGATCGTTGATCATGGCGGTCATGACCGTGCCCATGCCCCTGCAGATTCTCGATAATGCCGTTCTGGCCTGGGGCCTTGCGGCCTGTGGGCTGGCTCAGCTCTCCAAACTGGTGATTGAACTGGTGCTGCACCGCCGTTGGCGCCCTGCGGTGCTGATTGAAACTGGTGGGATGCCCTCCAGTCACTCGGCTCTGGTGACCGGTACGGCGACGGCGGTGGGTTGGCAGGACGGCTTCAACTCGGCTGCATTTGCGTTGGCCGCCACTGTGGCGTTCGTGGTGATGTACGACGCCAGTGGTGTTCGTCGGGCCGCCGGTTTCACGGCCGAACGGGTGAATGCGCTGCCCGATGCCGTGTGGGACACGGTTCCTGAGAAACCACTCAAGGAACGGCTGGGGCATTCCCGCACCGAAGTGTTGGTGGGAAGCCTGATGGGTCCGGCGATCGCCTTGACCGGTCTGACCTTTGTGGGTTCTCCGCTTCAGTTAGCGCACACCATCGCCAACGCTCTGGGGTGACATCGCCTCCCCATGCCGAACTGAGCCTCACGCAGGATCAGACCCTGGCCGCCGCTGCCTTCTCCGACTGGCTGCAGCAGAAGGATGCTGGACTGCCCTTCGTGTTGAGCGGTTTCGCCGGTAGCGGCAAGACCTTCCTCTCCATGCGCCTGCTGCGTGAAGTGGAGGCCAGTGGTCTGTGCTGGACCGTGGTGGCTCCCACCCATAAGGCCGTCGGCGTGTTGCGCCAGGCGCTGACACTTGAGGGCTTGCACCCCACCTGGTATCCCTCCACGATTCACCGCTTGTTGCGCTTGAAGCTCAAGCGCCAGGGGGACCGGGAGCTCTGCGAAGCCACCGAGCAGACCGCTGCTGCCTTGGAGCATCTGGGATTGGTGCTGATCGATGAGGCCTCGATGGTCGACAGCTCGTTGTTGTCGATCGCCTTGCAATGCGCTCATCCCTTCAAGACGCGTTTGGTGTTTGTGGGTGATCCCGCCCAGTTGCCGCCGGTGGGTGAAAGCGACAGCCCTGTGTTTGCCATGAACCGGGCTGTCACCGCCTGCCTGCGCCAGGTTGTGCGGCATCAGGGTCCTGTGCTGCAGCTGGCCAGTTGCCTGCGCGATGGGCGACTGCCCTGTGAAGTGCCGCCGATCATGCCGCCCGTGCGCACCGAGCTCGGTCAGGTGGGGGTGTTGAACCGCAACGACTGGCTGGAGCGAGCCAAGGAGGGTCTGCGTCAGGCCGCGGCCTGCGACAACCCTGACGCCGCCAGGATCCTTTGCTTCACCAATCGCCGTCTGGAGGCGCTGGTACCTCATGCCCGCCGGGCGATTCATGGGGAGATGGCCGACCAGATGGCGGTGTTGCCGGGTGAGGTGTTGATCACCCGCACGGCGGTGATGGCCCCCGCGTCACGGGATGGTGGTGAAACGGGTGAGGAGCCCGATCTGGTGTTGGGCTCCAACCGCGAGGTGGTGGTGGAAGACGTGACACCGGAACGCTGTGACCTGGCTGAGTTCGGCGTGGCCGGAGACACGCAGCTGTCACTGGCTGGCCTGGGAGCTCCTGTGATCGAAACCCTCAATGCCCGGGTGCGCAGCGGTGAATTGGAGCTCAATCTGCGCCTGCAGCCTCCATCAGGCAGCCAGGCCAGGCAGCAGTTGGATGCCTTGATGAAGCGTCTGGCACAGGAGGCGCGCGAGGCCGGCAAGCGCGGTGGCCGGTCGTTGTGGCGCCGGTATTTTCTGGTCAGAGATGCCTTCGCCTCGCTGGGACCTGCCGCTGTGCTCACGGTGCATCGCAGCCAGGGCAGCAGCTTCGGTGAGGTCTTCGTCGCCGACGACGTGTTCTGGCCGCAGGACCAGGCTCTCCGTAAGCAACTCGTTTACGTGGCAGTCAGTCGGGCCAGAGAGGGGGTTTGGCTGGCCGGTCGCTCTGCCCCGGCAGAGATGGCTGAGCGCTGGACGACAGCGCTCAGGTCAGAGTGAGCCCGCTCACACCTTGCCAGCCCAGGTAGATCCCCAGCCCAAGGCTGAGCCCGCCGACGACCAGTTCGCCCCGAGCGAAGAGCACGGTTTTGCCCTTCTCCAGCAAAGGAATCACCTTGTCGCGTCCGATGATCACGGCGACCAAGGGAGCCAGCAGGAACAGACTGGCGCCAACCGTGAATGCGAGCAGGCCGACTGCTTCCTGCCAGGTGGGCAGCTGGGCGGACAGCACCACCCCGGCTGATTTGGCGAAGAGCACCAGATCATCGGGGCTGATGAGCTCACCGACGGTTCCCAGCAGCAGCAGCAGTGGCAGCGGCATGGCCACGAACCGGTCAATTCCCTTGGTCCAGCCGGGAGGCTCACTGCCTTCCGTGACTGATTTGATCAATTCCCGTCCGCCGACGGCGACCAAGGCGCCACCTGCCAGAAGATCCAAGCCTGTGCGGTGATGGGAGCCATGGCTCATGTCCAGCACGAGGGCGTGTCCCACGGTTACCAGCAGGGTTGCAGCCACCAGGGTGGTCACCACCCAGCCGGCCACAAACCAGCCTCCTCGCTTGATCGGTTGGGGGCCAAGCAGCAGCAGCAGCAACACGGCGATATGGATCGGCGAAAGGCCAATTCCGGTGCCGTAGGCCAGCAATTCAGCCCAGAGGGTGGTGTCGCTCATCAGAACCGGCCTTCGGCGGGTGCAATTTTGCGAAGGATCGCATGTTTCCCACTGCACTCACTCAGCAAATCAATGGTTGGTGAGCAGTTGCTTCAGCTTCGGATCTCAAACCAGTCGTCGCCGGTGATCGGGATCTGGGATGGCCTTACCAGGCGAACTCGCGCATGACTGGGGCCCTGCTCACACCAAAGCCGCATTTCGTTGAGAGGTAACGACTCGCCCTCCACCTGAACTTCCACCCGTCCATCAGCGAGATTGCGCACCCAGCCACTGAGTCCAAGCTCCATGGCGCGTCGCCTGCAGGCCTGCCTGAAGCCCACCCCTTGAACGTGTCCTTCCACCAGAAAGCGCCAGCGCTCCCGCAAACGGTTGATCCGTGGGCGATTGCTTCGGCTTACCCAACGGCGTTGTTCCGACTCGCTGCGGCCGCGAGTGCGGCGCGCCATCGGCATGAGATCGTCGAGGATCCGGCCCAGTGGAGGTGGACCCAGCTTGCGTGGAGGTTGGGTCTGTTCCATCCCTCAGCTCTTCGCTTGATCTTCCAACCTTCAACTTGCCACAGCGGTCCTGTTTTGCCCATCGCGGCATCGGCTTCTTGGCTCAAGTTCCAGCGATGAAACTCATGGCCTTTGAGTTGTTCGCCTTGGCGCATGAGCAGTGTGTCGCTCGTGACTTCGAGCGTGCGATAGCCCACCTGCAGTCGGCCTCGCTTGGCTTCAAAGGGCAGTAACCCCGCCATTGGATGCTGTCGGCCCTCAGGATCAGCCAGGTTCTGGCCGAGCAGCAACATGCCGCCGCATTCAGCATAGATCGGTTTCGCCTGAATCCAGGCATGCAGGCCTGAGAAGCTTTGTTTGCAGCCGCTGAGTCGGTCGGCATGCAGTTCCGGAAAGCCCCCCGGCAGCACCAGCCCCTTGGCCTCCTCAGGCGGTGGAATATCCGCCAATGGGCTCCAGGGCAGCACCGGCATGTTGAGGGCTTCCAGGCACTCCTGCATCTCTGGATAACGGAAGTGGAAGGCTTCGTCCTGGGCCACCGCCACAGGCAGGGCAGGCAGTGGCTCTGAAGCAGTGAGGGCAGGGCTGAGGGCGGTCTGTATGGGGTCGGGACCGGCAGAGGGAGCCTTGAGCAGCTGTAGGAACACATCCATCGCCAGATGCTCTTCAGCAAGTTCGGCCCAGCGGTCGAGTCGTGGTGCGAGCTGGCGCAGTTCATGGGCTGGTGCCAGGCCAAGGTGGCGACTGGGGAGATCCAGGCTGGGATCCTTCGGTAGGCACCCGAGGCAGCGCGCGCCGATCTGTCCGAGCACCTCCTCCAGCAAGTCCCGATGACGCAGGCTGTTGACCCGGTTCAGGACGACACCCGCTAGCTGTAGGCGAGGGTCGAGTGCTCGGAAGCCGGCCACCAGAGCGGCGAGTGAGCGGGCCTGCCCTCCGGCATCCACCACCAGCACCACGGGTCGTTCCAGTTGGATCGCCACATCGGCGCTGCTTCCTTCCGAACTGGAGCCAATGCCGTCATAGAGACCCATAACGCCCTCAATCAGGGCTAGGTCGCAACGCCCTCCGTAGCCGTTGAAACTCAGATCAATCCAGGCCTTGCCACAGAGCGGCAGGTCGAGATTGCGGCAGGGTCGCCCTGCTGCAAGTGTGAGGAGCTGCGGGTCGAGATAGTCAGGCCCAACCTTGAAGGGTTGAATGCTGAGCTCGTGGCGCCTCGCCCAGGCGATCAGACAGAGGCTGAGCAGGGTTTTGCCACTTCCGCTCGCCGGAGCAGCGATCACGCAGGCCATGGGCTGAGCGGAACAACGACATCAGGTCCCGCTCAGCGGGGGGTTCAGCTGATCAGCTTGGCAGCCAATGGAGCCGCAGCCGCCAAGAGTGGGTTGGTGGAGTCATGGCCACCTTCCAGCAGCCGGGACACATCGGCTTCCACAGGAAGATGCTGCACCGGCACAACCTCTTCAATCAGCTCCAGGCTGGCCATGCCGCCGGCTTCGAGGCGCATGCAGCCTCCGGACTCAGCGCAGAGAATCACGCAGATCGCCGGTTGGTCGTCGGGTTTGCAGATCAGACGCAGTCCCACGATCTGGCCGGGATGGATGCTGGGCTGACCCATGGGAACCGGTGCTACACGCATCTTCACCGCGGTGCCATCAGGACGCTTGAACGTGGCGGTGATGCTTTGATCGGAATGGTGTGCATGGTTGTCCAGCGTCCAACCCAGGCGATCTGCGATCCAGGAGCCCAGCAGCAGGCCTTGCACCGGGTGATTGCCTTCCACATCAATGTCGAGCTGCACCACGTGGCCCAGGGCATCACGCCGGTGTGGTGGATCAAACACCATCGCCAGCGTCTGATGCCAACTGCCCAGACGCAGCCAGTTGAGATCATTCACGGCCTGATGGGCCGCGATTCGGTCGGCAAGAAGATTGAGGCAGTGCCTGGGCTCTCCTAGCGCTGAATCAAGGATCAGTCGCCGGGGTGCACTGGCCAGTTGTTCCAGCAAATCGGGGGCTTCATCGAGGGCTCCGTTCCACCACACCCAAGCCGGCAGATCATCGGGCAATAGCGGATCAAGAATCGACAGACCTTGCTGCAGAGACGGTTTGCCACCACGCAGGACCACCACGTCACCGCATGCTGCTGTGCCACCACCCTCCTCTGGCAGCGGGCAATAGGCGGCCACCAGGGTTTCCAGCTGTTGCTCTGTTTTGAGGTTGGGTGCCAGCGTGATCAGCCGGCGTGGCCGCAAGTGGCTGAGGACCGCATCCACATGCTGACCACGCAGATCTTCACTGGTGTGGTCGCCATCCATCTGACTCAGGCAACGGGCCACGTCCTGGGTCAGTGGTGGGGTGCCGATGGGCAGGTCGCCGTCGATCACGGCTTGCCGTCCCGCTTCGATCAGCTGCGTTCGTTGCACACCGGTGATGGGTCCATCCAGTCGCCCCGTCCGCACCAGTTGCTGTTCCACCCAGGCCGGCTGCCAAATCAGTAGGCAGAAGGTGTGGGCTCCGACGTTGTTGGGCTGATCGCGTGACCAGAGCTGTTCCAGGTAGCTGGGCACTTCCGAAGGGGGAAGTTCCAGTGGGGTCTGAAGGGTGAGCTGAGGAGACATGGCAAACCGTGGGATGGAGCAGGTCGGAGTGGGCGGATCAGGTCAGGGTCGGCGCCACAGCAATCCGTCGCGTGCGAGCAGAGCATCAGAGGCGGCGGGGCCCCAGGTGCGGGATTCATAGGGATGGATCGGCAGCTGCCATGGGCTGTCTTCGATCAGTTCCAGCAGGGGGGTGTACAGGCGCCAGGCCGCTTCCACCTCATCACTGCGGGTGAACAGGGTTGGATCGCTCAGCATGGCGTCGGCCAGCAGTCGCACATATCCCTCATCGGAAGGTTCTCCAAACGATTCGTCGTAGGAGAACTCCATCTCCACCGGGCGGCTGCGCATGCCGGAACCGGGTGACTTCACTTCGAACTTGAATTCAGCACCCTCATCGGGCTGAATGCGCAGAATCAGTTGATTGGCGGTGGGCCCGCCACCGGCGGCATCGAACAGATGCACCGGTGCTTCACGGAAGGTGAGCACCACTTCGCTCAGTCGTTTCGGCAGGCGTTTCCCTGTCCTCACATAGAAGGGCACCCCCTGCCACCGCCAGTTGTCGATAAACAGCTTCATTGCCACATAGGTCTCTGTGGTGCTGTTGGGATCCACCCCGTGTTCCTGGCGATAGCCAGGCAAGGGGGATTCCTGGGTGCCTCCTGGTCCGTACTGTCCGCGGATGCAGCAGTTCCAGGGTTCGTTCTCATCCGCGAGACGTGCGGCCTGCAGAACCTTGGCTTTTTCACTCCGGATCGCTTCAGGGTCGAAGCGACCGGGGGTTTCCATGGCCGTGATCGCCAACATCTGGGTGAGGTGGTTTTGCACCATGTCCCGGAGCGCACCGGAGGTTTCGTAGTAACCAGCGCGTTCCTCCACTCCGACCGTTTCTGCTGCTGTGATCTGGACGCTTGAGATGTAGTTCCGGTTCCAGATCGGCTCGAAAATGGTGTTGGCGAACCGCAGAACCATGATGTTCTGAACAGTTTCCTTGCCCAGGTAGTGGTCAATGCGGAAGATCTGATTTTCCTGTCCGCAGCTTTGAACCACGCGATTGAGAGCCTGGGCACTGCTGTAGTCCCGACCGAAGGGCTTCTCGATCACCACCCGGCTGCGTTGGGGGTCTTTGAGCAGGCCAGCATCGGCGAGGGCACGGCAGCCACCCGCGTAGAACTTTGGAGATACCGATAGATAGAACGTGCGGTTGTTCCGGGTCGCCCTCAACCGGTCGATTTCATGCAGCCGATGCCCCAGCTTCACCAGATCTTCGGGTTGCTGGAGATCCACCGGTTCGTAAAACATGCCCGCTGAGAACTGTTCCCAGGCCTCGGGGCTCTCCGCAATGGTGTCTTCCATTGCAGCAGCCATCTTCTGTCGGAAGTCGGCATCACTCCATGGCCGGCGCGCGCAACCGAGCAGCGCGAACTCACTGGGCAGTCGTCGTTGCTTGAAGAGTTCAAACAGCGCAGGCACCAGTTTGCGGTGGGTGAGGTCACCACTGGCCCCGAAGATCACCAGGCACTGTGGGGCGATCACGCGCTCTTGACGCAGGCCCACCCTCAACGGGTTCGTGATCGTTGCGCTCATGGCACTGCAATCTCTGTCGCAGGTTTAACCAGGAATCCTCGAGATGACAGTGCCCCCGGCACATCACGCCATGTTTTGTCGCCGTCTCGTCACAACTTCGACACCCATCAAAAAACCCGCCTTGCGGCGGGTTCGGAGCGTCTGAACCAAGCGATGGCTCGGTTTTGAGCGGCAATCAATAGGTTTCAACGTGCCAGCGGTCGGCTTTTTTCAGTTGAGGGCGCAGTTCCGACCAGTCGAGCCCTTTGGCAGCAGCAGCAGCGGTCATGGCTTCATCAATGCCGGGTTCCATGCCGCGCAGACCGCACATGTAGACGTGCGTTTTGGGATCTTCGATCATCGCGAAGATTTCATCAGCATGCTCCAAGACACGATCCTGGATGTACATGCGACCACCTTTGGTGTTCTGCTGCTCGCGGCTGATCGCCTTGGTGTAGCGGAAGTTGTCAGGGAATTCAGTCTGATAGTGCTCGAAATCGCCGTCGTAAAGAAGGTTTGGAGTTTTGGGAGCGCCCATGAACAACCACGCTTTACCGCGGAAGTTCCAACCGTTCTTCTCACGCTCGGTGGGTTCGAACATGCGACGTAGGTAAGTGCGCATCGGCGCAATACCCGTGCCAGTGGCCAGCATGATCACATTGGCTTCCTCATCATCGGGAAGCAGCATCTCTTTGCCGACAGGACCGGTGATCTTCACCTTGTCCCCTGGCTTGATGTCGCAGAGGAAAGTCGAGCAAACACCTTTGATCTGCTCGCCGGCTTCGTTCTGATATTCGAGTTGACGAACGCAGAGCGAAACTGTGTTGCCCGCCATGTTGTCGCCATGGCGGGTGCTGGCGATCGAATAAAGACGAAGCTTGTGGGGTTTGCCTTTGGCGTCTGTGCCCTCGGGGATGATGCCGATGGACTGACCTTCGACGTACTCAAGATGGGGGTCGCCACCGCTGAGGTCAAAGGTGATGTGCTGAACCCGGCCGATGGCCCCTTCATCGAGAAGGCTGTAGTTCTCGGTGACGGTGCCGATGAAAGGAGATTTCGGCTTGTAGAGATTGACGGGCACGGAGTTGTGAGCAGGTTTGGCGGGCTTGGCCTTGGATGCGGTGGGTTTCGCAGCAGCTTTGGCGGGCGTCGGCTTGGGGGCCGGTGCATCAGATAGTGCTTGGACAGGAGCGCCTGCAGCCGTTACCGACTGAATGCGTCCACCGGCAGCATTGATGCGTTGGACAGTGGCCTGTAACTGGTTATAGGCAACATTGATGCGTTGTTCGGATCTGCGTTGAGAACCGGACTGCAGCCCAACGATGACCAACGTGAACATCCGTTCGTTGTAGTTGCTGGTACCCGCCGAACTGACACGCATGAGTGAAGGCTTCCCGCTTTTGACCGCGCGATCATAGGCGTGACGACTCGATTCCTCACCCAGCTGTCACAGGGTTGTCTCGGATCATTGGCTGGACGGTCAGCACACTTTCATTAGGATCCGGTTGTTACCTTTCTCAGGTTGAACTTCGCCGACTCCTTGACGACTCTTCAGCGAGCAACCCGAGGCCGTCAGCAGACGATCGAGCAGACCGTCGAACGTCTGCCTCAGGGAGTGAGGCGTCTCGCTGTTCAACTCCGCACCAGCTACAGCGTTGACCAGCTTTGGCAAGTGTTGACTGATTACGAGGGTCTCAGCAATTTCATCCCCAATCTCAGTCAAAGCTCACTGCTGGAACGGAAGGGAAATCGAGTCACCCTCGCTCAAGTAGGTAGTCAGCAACTGGTTCTTGGTCTGAAATTTTCGGCTGAAGTTCAGCTCGAGCTCACCGAGCACCGCCCAGAAGGCTTCCTGCAATTCCGGATGACCAAAGGTGATTTCCGCCGGTTCGAGGGGGCGTGGCGACTGCAGTCCGTGCCGGATCAAACCCTGCTGCTCTACGAGCTCACTGTTCAAGGCTGTTTAGGAATGCCCATCGGGCTGATTGAACAGCGCCTTCGTCAAGATCTCAGCGCCAATTTGCTGGCGGTTGAGTCAGAAGCTGCGCGTCGATTCGCTTGAATTAGTCCGCGAATTCTTCCTTTTGCTGTTGGATTTAGCGAAATTTCAGCGTTTCACAACCGTGAAGCTGTGATGTCTTTGTCATAAAAAAACACTCACCGGGGTGAGTGTTAGTAAATGATGACTGAAAAATCAGTACCCCCAAGGGGATTCGAACCCCTGTCGCCTCCGTGAAAGGGAGGTGTCCTAGGCCTCTAGACGATGGGGGCGAGGCCGTGATCTCAGGAGATCTCCTGAGCACCAGATGAAATTACGGGTCGGACGGACCCTCCGTCAAGACAGTTGTTGACTTCTCTTGCCCCTGTCCTTGCCAGACAGGAACGTTGAAGGTGAAGCACGCACCCTTGCCTGGTTCTGAAACCACCCAGATCCGTCCGCCGTGCACTTCAACGATGCGTCTGCAGACGGATAAGCCGACGCCGAAGCCGGACGTTCCCCCTGAGGTCTGCGGAAGGCGAACGCGGTCGAGAAAGATGCGTTGCTGCTCTGCCTCAGGAATGCCGGGCCCACTGTCACTGACGCTGACCTGAACCCATTGGTTGGTGCGATGCACCAGGGCCAAGGAAATCGTTCCACCGTCTTGGGTGTATTTGAGTGCGTTCTCCAGAAGGTTGAGAATCACCTGACGCATGCGTCGCTGATCGGCATACACCAGGGGCAGATCTGCTGGGATGTCGGTGTTCACCGTCACATCTCGGCCCAGCCAGAGTTTCTCCAGTTCAAGAATGGCTTCGGCCGCCAGGCTTGCGAGATCGAGTCGTTGCGGGTTGAACAGGGCTTCCCAGCGAGTGCTTCCCACCTCCAGAAGGTCTTTGGAGAGCAGGGCGATCTCCTCAAGCCGCCGTTTCAGCACGTCGCGGAAACGATTGAGATCGATCTGCCCCAGTTGCTGGCTCTGCACGGCGAGCGTGGCAGCGGTCAGTGGGGTACGCAGCTCATGGGCCACCATTCGCAGCAACCGCTCCTGGGACTGCAGCCGGTCGATCAGTGTTTCGTTCTCCTGACGTAGCACCAGCAACTGGTCTTCGAGCTGGAGTTCGCGCTGGGTTCGGCTGCCGTCCAGTTCGGTGGGCTTGAGGCTCAAGCCAAGACCACTGACGACTTCATCCTGTTGCCAGCGTGGCACCCAGCCGCGCAGCTGCTGAAAGATGCTGCTGCCGGCGAACACCTGTTTGGGCAGTGGTTGCAGTTTGACCAGTGCCGGCGTCACCACAAGCCGATGCAGTTCAAGCAGTTCCGGCTGCTGGACCGGATCTGCCACCTGGAGTGTCACGTCAAAGCCGCAGTCCTCATGCTCCAGAAACTGGATCAGTGACCGCAAGTCACCACTGGAGAGGTGATGACGACCTGCAACGAGGAGCAGTGTCAGCTGTTGACGTGGTGTGGGATCGATCCCGACCACCAGGTGAGGCTCCGAAAGATGAGCCTCACCTTATGGGTTTTTGCAAAGCGCAGCAGAACCGCTAAGACGATTTTGAACAGACTGTTGTCAGGTCACGCAGTTCATGCCCCTTCTCCCCGTTGAACGCCGCGGTGCTCAGCCTCCAGACGGAGAGCCTCCGGTTTCAACGCGGGTGCATCTCGACAGCAATCTGCGCAGGTGGTTTGCGCGCAACCTCGGCCTCTGGCGGTCACGCCGTCAATATGTGTTCAAAAACGAGGAGGTTCTCTTCCTCGACATGATGATTCGAGTCGAAATCTTCGCTGAATCAAGAGTTGGCAAGCCGCGTTACCGGATGAGTTGGTGGCCGGAACACGAAACCGACTTTTTTGAGCGCAAACCCCGTTACCAGCGGGAGGGGGTGATGGAAGCCACTCTGCTGGGCCATCAGCTTCAGCGCAGTCGTGCCTATCTCGAAGAAGTGGAAGCGCGCACGCAGATCCGTCAGGTTGATGAGCATGAAGTGGTGTTCGAGTCGCATTACCTCGATTGGGATGTGCAGGAATACACCCGTCTGATTGATCAGGATCGGTTCCGTTCCCGTGCCATCTACAGCTGGCAGAAAGGGGAATTGGAGATTGTTGAACACCACCATGAAACGCGTCTGGAGGATGCATCAGCGCCCATCCCCAGCTGATCGCCGAGGACGGTTTGCATTCAGTGCTGAAGCAGGTGGTGCGGAACCGTTCAAATGCGGCACCATGGCCGCATTCTTAAGTCAGGACTCTTGACTTCTATCCGTCGTTTCCGTGCAGCGCTGGCTGCTCCCCTGGCTCTGATGCCGATCCTGCTGGGAGGTCCCGCAGTATTCGCCCAAGCGTCCGGTCAGGCTACGAAGCCTGCGTCCAATGAAGACGTGTTCCTCTATCGCGGCATGGGGTCGTCCTACGTCTGCAATGCCCGTTCGGCTGGGATTGAGTTCCCCAAGGCGGTCGGCATCGCCGCTGCCACCTATGTGCAGCTGTTGAATGGCCGTCACGGTGGCCTCGTTGCATCCGCTGGTAACAAAAAGCTCACCAATGAACAGCTGTTCGCCGGGGCTGAATTTCAGATCATCACCGGTGCGATGCAGTTCTGTTCCGACCTCGTCCCTGCGGACGTGAAAAAGAAGGTGGATGAAGCGATCAAAAAGCAGGCTGGCGCCAACTGAGATCAACACTGACCCAACCTGATTGTCCCGGCGGTTGCAGCGTTGCAGCTTCCGGGATTTTTGTTGATGGAGGGCCGCCTGTCGTCTGGGTGAGGTTTTCCCTCCCACCGGTTGCTGCTGATGCCAGGCAGGATCAGCAAAGCATGAGTTGCTCATGGTTTCCGCCGCCGCACCCCAGCCCACGGTTCGTCTGAGTGACTACCGCCCGTATCCGTTTCGCATTCCTGCAATCGACCTGAATGTGGTCGTGGGCGATGCGCTTGTGACCGTGACGGCTGCGTTTCAAGTGGAACCGATGGATGCTGTGGCTTCCACGGCCATGGAGCTTCGCGGTGTTGATCTCGAGCTCGTGTCCATCACGATCGACGACCAGCCTCTCCCTCAGGAGGCCTATTCACTGACGGGTGGCGGGTTGGTGATCCGGAACCCACCCACGCAACCCTTCAAACTCACGACCGTCAGTCGCCTTAACCCCAAGACCAACACGTCGTTGGAGGGGCTGTATGTCAGTGGTGGCATGCTCACGACGCAGTGTGAGGCCGAGGGCTTCCGGCGGATCACCTTTCACCCCGACCGCCCCGACGTGTTGAGCCGCTTTCGCGTGCGCATTGAGGCGGACCGCCAGCGCTACCCCGTGCTGTTGTCCAACGGCAATGCGATCAGTGTGGAACCCCTGGCTGATGATCCCTCGCGCCATGTGGCGGTCTGGGAAGACCCATTCCCTAAGCCGTCTTACTTGTTTGCGCTTGTTGCTGGTGACCTCAGGGAGATTCGCGATCATTACGTGACCGCGTCGGGTCGTGACATCACCCTCAGGCTTCATGTGGAAGCGGGTGATGAACCGTATACGGCCCATGCCATGGCATCACTGAAACGGTCGATGTCCTGGGATGAATCGGTCTATGGCCTGGAATATGACCTCGATGAATTCAACACCGTCGCTGTGCGCCATTTCAATATGGGCGCGATGGAAAACAAGGGGTTGAATATTTTTAACTCCAAACTGGTGCTTGCCGATGCTGAGTCGGCTACGGATGGCGAACTGGAACGGATTGAAAGTGTTGTTGGGCATGAATATTTCCACAACTGGTCCGGCAATCGCATCACTTGCCGTGACTGGTTTCAGTTGTCATTGAAGGAGGGCCTCACCGTTTTCCGAGATCAATGCTTCACCGCTGATCTGCACTCAGAACCATTGAAACGGATCGAAGATGCAGCGATGCTTCGCAACACTCAGTTTCGGGAAGATGCCGGGCCCACAGCCCATCCGGTGAAGCCCGATGCGTACCAGGCAATTGATAATTTCTACACCACAACGATCTATGAAAAGGGTGCAGAACTGATCCGCATGTTGCGCACGTTGCTGGGCCCCGAGCGGTTCATGCAAGGAATGCGCCTCTATTTCAAGCGTCATGACGGTGAAGCCGCCACCACGGAAGATTTCGTCACCGCCATCGTCGAAGGAGCCTCCTCCGACGGTCAGTCTTTGGGATTTGACCCCGATCAATTCCGCCGTTGGTATCACCAGGCCGGGACGCCCCGAGTCACGGTCAGCTCGCAATGGAACGGAGAAGACGGGCGACTGACGCTCACCCTGGAGCAGATCACCGCCCCCACGCCGGGGCAGCCTGAGAAGCTGCCGCTGGTGATCCCAGTGCTCTGGGCCGCCATTCGTCCCGACGGTCGTCCTGGAAAGGAACACTTGCTCGTGCTTGATCAGCAACGACAGACGCTGGTGGTGGAGGGCTTGCCTCCGGCAGTCCAGCCCCCTGTTCTCTCGCTGTTCCGCAATTTTTCTGCGCCGGTCACCTGGGATGCTGCTCAGTCGACGGACGATCTGTTTGCCCTGTTTGCAGGGGATGACGATGCTTTCGCGCGTTGGGATGCCGGTCAGCAGCTCTGGAAACAACTGATGCTGGCTCGTGCTGCCGGCACGCCTGCCCTGGCGCTGGAGGCGCGGATGCTGGAGGCGCTGCGTCAACTGTTGTCTCAGCAGGGTGAGAACGATCCAGCTGTTTTGGCCACGCTGCTGGCGTTTCCTGGACAAGCGGAACTGGAAGCGCTCCAGACCGAAGCAGATCCTCCGGCTCTGGAACGCGCTGCCTGCGAACTGCGGGAGCATTTTGGGTCGCAGTTGGCATCGCTGCTGCAAGCCCGTCTGGATGCTGTGGCTTCAGGGCTGGAACAGGTTTGGCCAGCCGGCCAGGGTGAGCGCCAACTCACCGGCGTGATCTGGAGTTGGCTTGCGGCCGCTGGCGATACCACGGCACGGCTTTCGTCCGTTGCGGCGGTCAATGGTGCGTCGATGACGCTGGCACGATCAGGCTTGCGGGCCTTGCAACCGTTGGATTGTCCTGAACGGGATCAGGCGTTGAAAGCGTTTCACGACCGTTGGCAGGAGCGCCCCGTGATTTTTGACACCTGGTTTGCCCTGGAAGCATCCACGCCACGCACTGATGCATTGGAGCGGGTGGCGGCCTTACTGGAACATCCCAAATATGACCCGATGGCCCCCAATTCCGTGCGTGCGGTTCTTGGCGGCCTTGTGGGCAACCCCAGGGTTTTCCATGCACTGGATGGCAGTGGTTACCGATTCATGGCTGAGCAGATCATTGCTGTGGATCAGCGCAACCCCATCACGGCCTCTCGCCTGGCCAAGGTGTTCAGCCGCTGGCGCACCTACGGCATTGAGCGCCAAGCGGCGGTGAAGCAGGCGCTGTCTGTGCTTTCTGACGCAGACCTGTCCACGAACACGCGCGAAGTGGTCAGTCTGATGCAGGCCTGATGCTCCGGACGCCGGATTGCCTCGGTGTGAACTGGCCGCAATCCAGTTCAATGTTGCGCATTCATGGCTACCAGAAGAGTGTCCCTCCTCTTCAGGGGTCATGGATTACAACTACGCGGTGTTCTGGCATGTCCCTCAGGGAGGGGCAGGCATCGATCGTCTCAGGGTTGCCGATGCTGATGAAGCACGCTGCACCTGCAGTGAACGTCATCCAGGCGCGATCCTGGCAGCTTTCAAAAAAACGCAGTTCACTCCTGATCAAGTGAATCATGTGTTCCTTGATTGGTTGAATTCGGTGGTTTGAGGTTTGAGTATTCCCTTATTCAGTCGTCTCGGATGTGAAGAAATCTGTTGTCGTCTTTTTTATTTTCGTCATCAACAGAGGTCTGGGATGGCGATGAACTCAATCGGAACTTCTGTGTTCGGTGCAATGGCACCGTCTGGGAAAGGGGGTCTTGAATGGAATTCAACATAAGAGGGAGGATCGAAAAAAGATCCAAAAAAGACGTTGGCATAACTTCCGTCCTCGAGCTTGTATTGAAAACCATTCTTGCTGAGTTGTGCCTTGTCTTCTCGACTGAAAATGGATTTGATTCTGTTGTCACCCTCGTACGGATCGTTGCCCGGGATGGATTGCCCTGCTGGGACTAATCCCGTGATCTGATCTCCATTGTGCGAGCCAACGATGGCGAGGATTTCATGCCATCCCTCACCATCATGATCGAAATCTGTTGCGATTTTTCCATGCGCTCTGATCAACTGGTCATCGTCATCATTCCTTGTTTGGTAGCTCCAATCCCAGATCAGTACAGATTGAGTTAGCCATGGTGATGCTCTTAAAGCAGAAAAAACGCAGTTGATTGGAAATGTAGGTGTCTCTGGGGCATTCTTGGGCATTGTTCAATCATCCCGTGGCTCTGAAAGTGGAACTTGGGTTGGGTTCCGTTCCTGCCTGTGGAACTTGAATCCACCGCTCAGTCCTTTGAGCTCTTCTTCGGTCAGCTCTTCATGGGGCAGGTTGCTGCTGTCCGTCTCGTGTTCGGTACCTGTTTCAGACATTGCTATGGCCATGACCTCCCTAGTGATAGCAGCTTTGTCTGCTGGCAGACTCCTGTACGCACGCAGCGGCCAGAGGTAATGGCCTCATGCAGTGGTTGGGGCTCGTCTTTCCAATAGTCTTCCGCTTCTTTAGCGATGTCTCTGGACGTGTTCTCATGATCACTTTGCCTGATCTTGGCACCACTGTTGCCTACACCTCGAAGCTTTCCATTGAGCTTGAGCCTCCTGGGCGTTTGATTTCAACGGGACGAGGAAGGACCGAGGGAGGCTTTATTCATAAGCTTTTCAAAGGTCGGTGTGTTGAAGTCGGTGAATGAGTGTTTAAGGAAGTTGCTGATCATGATGATCGCGATCTGCAAAGAGTCTTACCCGCCACTGGATTAGTTCGCGACTCGATGATGTTCTTAAGTGCGTTCTTCGATAGAGGCTTGTCGATTTGCGGTTCTCGTTTTTTGTAAAGCCTTTCTGCGAAAGTCTGCCCCCTCTTTGCCACTATGAACTCCCCATAATCCTTCCCAATAAAAGCACCCCCTGAGGTGAGGAGTGCCTTCTGAACTGAAAGGGATAACCTTTTCCTCTCATTCAAGGAACATCCTCTAACACTGTTGTATCACCCATTTTTCAGGTTCTTTCTCTCCTGACTCTGCTGCTTTTCTCCAATCATCACATGCACCCTGAAGATCATTCATCAATTCTCTTGCAATGCCACGGTTTACATAAGCAGAAGTATTCTGAGGATTAATCTCTAGTGCCTTGTTGTAATCAGCAACTGCTCCCTGATAATCACCCAAATTTGACTTAGAATTGCCACGGCTCTCGTAGGCATCGCTATATCTAGGATTGATTTCAATTGACTTGTTATAATCAGCAATTGCCCCTTGATGATCTTCTAGATTGGACTTGGCATTTCCTCTATTGTAATAGGCAAGGGCAAGCTTGGGATTAATCTCTAGTGCCTTTTTGTAATCAGCAATTGCTCCCTGATCATCACCCAAAATAGACTTAGCATTACCGCGATTGTAATAAGCAACAGCATCTTTGGGATCCACTTCTATTGCCTTGTTGTAATCAGCAATTGCCCCCTGATAATCTCCTAATGCAGCCTTGGCAGCGCCGCGGTTGTGGAGCGCATAAGCATACTGAGGATTGATCTCAAGTGCCTTCGTGAAATCTGCAATGGACCCTGGATAATCTCCTGATTTAGTCTTGGCGACACCACGATTAAGGAAAGCAGAGGCATCCTGAGGATTGATCTCTATTGCCTTGCTGAAATCAGCTATTGCTCCTTGATAATCACCTTGTTCATATTTGTCTACTCCACTGTTGAACGAATTGTTTGCCAATGGGTTCGCATAAGCGGTAATCACTGACGACCCAAGCGCAAGCAAAGACAGTGCCGCAGCAATGACATTGGTTTTACGAGACATCAAATAGGTCTTCTTCTTTCACCAGGATAAGAAGGATCCTGGAACAGACATGAAAAAGGCACCCCCTGAGGAGTGCCGGCTGAACTGAGTTGAATTAGAGGATCACTCCTCTTCGCCTTCCTCATCTTCAGCTCCCATAGGAACCAGAGTTACACCCTTCTTCTTAGAAAGCTTGATAGTGAATTCATCACCCACTTGAAGGTCTAGGAGTTGGGTATAAGCCTTTCCAATCAGAAGGTTTCCATTGCCCTGAACCACTGCCTTGTAGGAGAGCTTCCTGCCTCCCTTACCCATCTTCTCTGAACCACCTAGTTCTAGGCCTTTGGCTTCTAGGAGAGCGAGATAGAAATCAGTGAAGTTGATTCTTTCGCCACCATCCTTCTTTGTGGAGACATATCCACAGGCCTTTGCCATCTCACCCTTCGAGGCATCTGAAAGTGCCTTTACCTGCGCGAGTAGATCAGCTCCAGTGAGCATTGTTTGGGTGGGTGATGGGGATATCTAAAAGGTGCCATATCCCTCATCTGAAACAAGTGTTCCTGGTGTTACTCCCCACCAAACCGAATCCCAGTAGCACTTATTGAAACTCACTATCAAGAAGAGATTTGAGTGAGATAGATTGGATTCTCAATCAGGAGTTGTCTGATTCCTGATATGAATCCATATCACTGGTTATCTGGGTTGGTTTCCCTCTCGTAGTCACCCTTCAGGCACCCTCTGTAACCCTTCCAGAATCCTCTGCAACACCCCTTTTTTGGGGGTTATGTGTTGAGTGTTGTGACCAGTTTCTTTCCGTTTTTCCGTTCCTCTTCCCTCTGGCTCCAGTGTGACTCCTCTTTTGAGTTGTTCTAAAGATATAAACAATTAGTTCTGAGAACCCAGTTGCTTTAGGGCTTTTCTCCTGTATTCAGAACCTTCTTTCCCTGAGTGAACACCCCACAATCCTTCCCAATAAAAGTAGATTACGCCGTAACCTTGTTCATTGCTCAGTCGTTTTTTCTCGGCAAGAACTGGAATTGGTGTTGTGCGTTTGCCGAAACCCGCGAGCACGCCAATTTGCACAGGAAGTCCCCACTGTCGGGCTTTGCGTATAGCAGGCTGATTCAGGTCTTTGGCAAAACCTTGCAAGGAATAGGCGTAGTTCTGAACGACCAGATCATCGATCAGTTCGCCCACAGCCCACAGCTCCCAGTCTTGGAGCCAGTGGTTGTAGGCAAAACGAAAGGGGCCCGGCGACAGGCTGATGCGCTGAGGTATGGATTCTTGTTTGAGTCGCTGGCGCAGTTCACGCAGCAAGCCGGTGAGTTGGCGTCGCCTCCATGTCATCCAGTAGCGGTTGGTGTGATCTTGTGGGGGTGGTGCTCCTGTCTCCTGTTCGTACAGGGTGGAGGTGTAAGCGTCGTAGCCAAATTCCACAGGCCACGCGAAGTGATCATCCAGCTGAAGGCCATTCACGCGACAGCGTTGCATCACTTCCATGACCAACCCGATGAAGCGTTCTCGCACGTCCGGATGCGCTGGATTCAGCCATGACATCTGCTTGCCGTGCATGGTCATGCTGCGGCTGCCGTCCGCTTTGGCGAGTACCCATTCGGGGTTGTCTTGAACCACGGCTGCGTCGGCCGGTTCCATCAGGCCATATTCGAACCAGGGAATGATCTTCATGCCTCTCTGGCGCGCTTCTTTCGCCAGGGTGCAGATGGGATCGAGCTCAATACCAGCTTTGATCAAGGCTGGTTCGACGGGGGCAAAACGGCTGCGGTGGAAGGTGGTGCCTCGACTCCAAACGTTCGGATAGATGGCGGTGAACCCTGCAGCTTGCAGTTCGTTCAAAGCCCGAGTCATTTCCGCACGGTCGTAATACAACCGGCTTGGGCTGTTGGTGAGCCAGACCCCGAGAGTTCGCTTGCGTTGAACAGTGGGCAGACCGGCTGCAACAGGTGCACCCATCCACACTGCGAGCAACCCTGCAAGCACACCCGTCAGTCGCCGATGCACATGCCGTTGAGGTCGGATTGCTGGTTCAGCGGAACATGGAGCTGACAGAACTCTCCTCATGGATGCGCCAAATGGCTTCTCCGAGCATGTTGGCGACGGAGAGCACTTGCAGCTGCGGGAATGTGCGGTCTGCAGGAATTGGAATGGAATTGGTCACCACGACCTGTTCAAACAGTCCTTCTTCCGACAGGCGCTCTGCGGCTGGAGGAGAAAACACCGGATGGGTCGCACAGGCGATCACACGGCGTGCTCCTTGCTGACGAAGCAGACGTGCGCCGGCGCAGATGGTGCCACCGGTGTCGATCATGTCGTCGATGAGGATGGCGGTACGTCCTTCCACATCACCGATCACGGTGAGACTTTCGGCCATGTTGTGGCCGGTGCGTCGTTTGTCGATGATGGCCAGCGGCGCATCATTCATCTGTTTGGCGAAGGCGCGCGCCCGCGCAACACCACCGACATCAGGAGACACCACAACCAAATCACCCAGATCCTGATCGGAGAGGTAATCCGCCAGCACAGGTGAACCGTAGATGTGATCGCAGGGGATGTCGAAATAACCCTGGATCTGAGCTGAGTGGAGGTCCATGGCCAGCACCCGGTCCACTCCGGAGGTCACCAGCAGGTTGGCCGTGAGCTTCGCAGTGATGGACTCACGTCCAGCTGTTTTGCGGTCAGCCCTGGCGTATCCGTAGTAAGGGACCACTGCGGTGATCTGCCGTGCTGAGGCGCGTCGGCAGGCATCCACCATGATCAGCAGCTCCATGAGGTGATCGTTCACCGGAGCGCAAGTGGGCTGGATCAGGAAGACATCACAGCCGCGAATGGATTCCTGGATCTGGACGTAGAGCTCGCCATCGGCAAAGCGCTTGCAGACCCTTGGACCATCCGGGACGCCCAAATAAGCGGCGATCTCACGGGAGAGTCCCGGGTTGGAAGTGCCGCTGAACAACCTCAGACGACGGGTGTCGTGCTGAATCTTCTCCTGTTCGGCGCGGGCTGCAGTCAGGAATCCGGTCACGATGCCCGCGAACGAGAAACTCGGCAACCCGATCGTAGTGCTGCGTGGTCCCGACGACCCACAGGCGCTTGTCAAACTGAGCCCCCTAGGCTGATTTCATGCTTCAGAACCTCCTGGTGGTGGTCGGTGCCGGTGCCCTGCCGGAGTTACCGATGTCAGCCGCATGCCACGACCTCGCCAGCGCCCTTGATGCCGTTCTGGTGCAAGAGGGTTGTGGTCAGCCGCCCCATCCTTTGCTGCACACGCTGACGAGCTCGTCTGCATCCGATCACATCACGCTGCTGCGGCTCAGTGGTGACGCGGCTGTCGATGAGTCGGGTCAGGGCAGCTGGCTGGACGCGCTAGCGGCTTGGCGTTGTCCAGTGTTGATGCTCGCTGAACCCCGGCCCGATGGCCGTTTTGCCGGCATCGTTCCTGCCTCTGTGGCGTTGGCTCGCGAGCTCAACCTTTCTCTGATGGGTTTGGCACAGCTAGGTGGCACTTGGTCGCCAGAGCTTCGCCGCACCGATGGACTTCCCTGGTGCGGCTGTCTACAGGGGCCAGATGATGATCCTGCAGGGCTGGTCAGTTGCCTGCGCCTTCGTTGGCAGGCAACGGCCAGAGCGGCAGTGGCTGGTCAGGCTTGAGTTCGCGAAGCAGTTGTCGAGCGGCACGCGGTGCTAGCTCGAGCTGACTGATCACCGGAGCCTGTGGGCTGCTCAGGACTGCAGCAGCGAGGCTGAGCATTTCTGAAGAGGTCAGATCCGTCTCGATCTGCATCGAGACTTCACCGATCACCGTTGGCAGCAAGGTGATGGCATTCGGTTGATTCAACTGATCGTGGATTCCACTCACCAACTTCTGCTGACGCCTGCGCCGGTCTTCTTCGTCGCCTGGACTGGGTTTATGACGCGCCAACTGCTCTGCTTGCTGACCGTTCAGGCTCTGTCGGCCCGCTTGAAGGTTGACGGTGTAGTTCTGGGCGAGATCCTTGCGCGAATAGGTCTGATTCAGGGTGACGTCCACCTCCCCCAGACCATCCACCAGGGTTCTGAGTGCTTCACGGGGCATCACCACGTAGCGATCTGGTTGCCCTGGATTGAGCCCCACCACTTCGGCAATCACATCAGCCGTGAGGGAGACACCTCCCTGGCGGTAGGCCGCTGAGAGAGCTTGAAGCTCGTCTTGACCAGGCAGGTTCACCGCCAACTCTGTCGGCAGTTGGAGCACTTGCAGGGGAGCCTTGGCACTGACGTTCAGCAGCATCAGGCTGTCAGCATTGGCGGGTCCGCGAGGCGCCGCTCGATTGCTCGGGTCATTGAGACCGTCGCTATCGAGTCCCACCACGAGCACCATCACCGACTGTTTGGGAAGCGGTGCCAGGCTGGCCGGATCATCGGCAGTCGGCGGTGTTTCCGCCATCGGATCGGGTTCAGGCCAGATGAGTCCCAAGCCTCCTGCGATCAGAGCGGCACCGCCCACAGCAGCAGAAATACGGAGGATGGTGCGGAAAGGGCGGCTACCCAGCCAGCGCTTGCGCTGTTTCGAGGACGCTTCGCTCCCCGCTGCCTCACCCTTCATTGCGATGCGTCGACCAAAACTGGCTCGCAGTCTGGCTTGGTTTTCCGCGAATAATGGGAGGTGTTGACGATATGCCAATGCTTTCAAACGACGCGTTCCGTGACCGATCGCCCGACCAGGTGCGCGTTGTGGTGTTCGGTGCCACCGGTTACATCGGACGCTTTGTGGTCAAGGAGCTAGTGCAGCGCGGCTACAACGTTGTGGCCTTCGCCCGCGAGCGCAGTGGCATTGGTGGTCGCCAGGAGCAAGAGAGCGTGGTCGCTGATTTCCCCGGCGCTGAGGTTCGCTTCGGCGATGTCACTCAGCCGGATTCATTGGCAGATCAGGCTTTTGATCAACCCACCGATGTGGTGATCAGCTGCTTGGCATCACGGACGGGTGGCCGTAAGGATTCATGGGCGATTGACTATGAAGCCACCCTGAACACCTATGAGCAGGGCCGCAAGGCGGGTATGGCTCACTTTGTGTTGTTGTCCGCCATCTGCGTGCAGAAACCGCTGCTGGAATTTCAAAAAGCGAAACTGGCGTTAGAAGCCAAGTTGCGTGAAGGCGAAGGCGTCAGTTACTCGATCGTGCGACCAACCGCCTTTTTCAAAAGCCTCGGTGCTCAGGTCGAAAGCTGTCGCAAGGGCGCTCCCTATGTGATGTTTGAGGGAGGAGAACTCGCCAGTTGCAAACCCATCAGCGAGGCCGATCTGGCCTGCTTCATCGCTGACTGCGTCACGGATCGCGACAAGGCCAATCAGGTGTTGCCGATCGGGGGACCTGGAGACGCCTTGAGTGCTCGCCAGCAGGGAGAAATGCTGTTCAAGGCTCTCGGCAAAAAGCCCTGGATGATTTCACTGCCAATCGCTCTGATGGACGTTCCCGTAGGCGTTCTGGAGTTCCTTTCACAACGGTTTCCAGCGCTGCAAGACACTGCCGAATTTGGAAAGATCGGCCGTTACTACGCCGCGGAGTCCATGTTGGTGTGGGACGAACAGCGCCAGCAGTACGACAGTGCGGCGACGCCGTCCTATGGGACAGACACCCTGGAGCAGTTCTTCGAGCGGGTTGTGCGCGATGGCATGGAAGGCCAGGATCTCGGTGATGCGGCACTGTTCTGATGACGCCAGTTCCTGGGGGTAATCAGTGATGGCGCAGCCGCAATCCACCGGCTTGCAGTCGCGCCGCAGGGTCGGCGTGCTTCTGCATCCGACCGCACTGCCCGGGAGCCCCATCTGTGGAGGTCTGGGCGCTTCGGCGCGGCAGTGGATCCAGGCGCTGGCACGGCATGGCATTGCGGTCTGGCAGGTATTGCCCCTGGCTCCCCCGGATGGCACGGGATCGCCCTACAGCTCTCCATCCAGCTTTGCCCTGAATCCCTGGTTGCTCGACGCGACGGACCTCGTGGATGAGGGGTTTTTGTCGCGCGCGGATGATGCGGCGTTGCCTGGTGCTGGCATCGTCCAACCCAAGCTCGACTTTCAGCTGGCCCAGGAGCGAGCGGTCGGCCTCGCTCGCGGCCTGCAGCGGTGCTGGTCACAGCAAGACCCTGCGAGACACCGAGCCTTTCAAATCTGGCGTAACGATCAGGCCCGTTGGCTGGAGGACCATGCGGCCTTCATGGTGCTGCGGGAGCAGCACAACCATCAGCCCTGGTGGCAGTGGTCATCAGGGTTGGCTCGTCACGATCCGGATGCGTTGCAGGCCTGGAAACGCGATCATCAGGATGCGTTGCTGGAGCAGGAGTTGCTCCAGTGGCACCTCGATCGCCAGTGGCAGCGTCTTCGCCGTCTTGGCGCGGAACTGGGTGTGGAGATCCTCGGCGATCTGCCCTTTTATGTCGCCCGCGACAGCGCCGATGTCTGGAGTCATCGCACCCTGTTTTCGATCGCAGCCGATGGATGCCTGCGTGAGCAGAGCGGTGTTCCGCCGGATTACTTCTCTGCGACCGGTCAACTCTGGGGGACGCCGGTCTACAGCTGGGGACGTCACCGGCGCACGGGATTCCGTTGGTGGCGTGATCGGCTGAAGCGTCAGTGGGCGCTGGTGGATCAACTGCGCCTGGACCATTTTCGTGCCCTGGCGTCCTACTGGTCCGTTCCCGGTCGCGATGACACCGCCATGCAGGGGCGATGGCGCCGTTCACCAGGTGCAGAGCTGCTCGCGCTGCTCAGACGTGATGCGGGGGGGCGGTTGCCACTGGTGGCTGAAGATCTGGGTGTGATCACGCCGGATGTGGAGCGGTTGCGGGATCGCTTTCACCTTCCAGGGATGAAGGTGCTGCAGTTTGCTTTTGATGGAAATTCCAATAATCCCTATTTTCCCGCCAACATTCAGGGGTCTCAGTGGGTCGTCTACCCGGGAACCCATGACAACCCCACCAGCCTGGGTTGGTGGCAGCAGCTGGATGAGGGGTCCCGACAGCGCTTTGCCGCTTGTCTGGATGCTCCAGTCGAAGCGCCTGGATGGCAATTGCTGGAGCTCGGCATGGCCTCCACCGCGCAGCTTGTGATTGCTCCGCTGCAGGACTTATTGCATCTGGATGATGCGGCCCGTTTCAACACGCCGGGCACGGTCGGTGGCAACTGGGACTGGCGGCTGGTGTCGTTGGATGAAGCCGTTGATGGTGCGCTTTTGGGCTATGGGTTGCGTGCCGAGGTTTGGTCGAGGCGATAGATCCCGGCGGCATCCTCTGTGGGCGGCTGGGGTCGTCCGTTCCATTGCACTGTGCCCTCAACGGGTGCCGGTTCCACCCTTAACTCCAGCGGCGGAAGCAGTTGCAATTTCAGTTCACCGGTCACACCGCGCAAGGTGCTGGCATCGCCACTCGCACTGCTGAGAGTGATGGTGCTGGGTTTCAGCAGGCTCAGTTCCAGCAAGCCCGGTGCCGGCAGGGATGCATCCTGCTTTTCCGGCTTCTGCAGGTTGAGGGCCACCGGGGTGAAGGATTTGGTGTTGTTGATCGCCAGTTGGCGCTGCTGCTGGTTCAACGCCAGCAGTGAGACCGTGATCACAACGCCGTACACCACGCTGCCCTGCCAGGTGGTGAAGATGTCGATGCTGCCCAGCGTGAAGCGAGTGCGCCGTTGATCTTGAGGCAGTTGTTGCTGAAAGCCGTGTTCGGGCAGCGCACCGCTCAGACTTTCCGGCTCAAGATCGAGGTATTGCTCCAACCGGTGAAGCATGGCCACCAGGTAGGCCGGCTCCGGGAGTCGATCAGACCAGCCCCGCTCCAAGGCTTCCAGCACCGGTGTGGTGATGCGCACTTCACGGGATAAATCCCGCAGGCTCAAGCCACGCTGTTCACGATGCTCTCGCAAGCGCAGCCCTGCTTCGAACAGAGGGTCAGCCGCGGGGGAGAGGTCCACGCCCGCTGACTCCTGCTTGCGCCGCCTCCACCCCATCCAGGGGAATGAACGTTGAATCAGAGCCATAGCTGCTTGGCGCCTCGCCTCATGCATTGCGGATCAGGCTGCGCCATTCTTGCTCGGGGATCTCTCTCCAGCACCCCTCTGGTAAAGATCCCAGCGAAAGGCGACCGATCGCGATCCTCTTCAGATCGATCACCGGATGTCCCAGCTTCGCTGCAGTTCTGCGGATCTGTCGGTTCCGTCCTTCTCTGAGCGTCACCTCCAGCTTGCTGTGACCACGCCGGCTGGAGATCAGGTGCACCGAGGCCGGCAGCGTGCGCGATCCATCAAGTTCGATGCCCTCTCGCCAGCGTTGCAAGCTTTCCTGGCTCGGTGTGCCTGCAACCGTCACCCGATACGTCTTCTGATGCTCGTAGCGGGGATGCGTGAGTTTCAGGGTGAGGTCGCCATGGTTGCTCAGCAGCAGTGCCCCTCGGCTGTCCGCATCTAGACGGCCCACCGGGTGCAGTCCCTGCCTCAACGCTGTCGGGATCAGTTCCAGAACGGTTGGCCGCCCCTGGGGGTCATGGCAACTGCTGATCACCCCCATCGGCTTGTGCAGCAACAGCACGCGTGACGCGGTTCCCCTCGGAAGGGGCTTGCCATCAACCGTGATCTGGTCGCAGGCGGGGTCAGCCTGATCTCCAGGTGATGCCACTTGGCCGTTCACGGCAACACGCCCCTGCAGCATCCACTCCTCCGCCCGACGTCGCGAGCAGAGTCCTGCGGAGGCGATCAGTTTCTGCAGTCGCTGTTGCATCAAGCTTCGGTTTTGCCTCAGTGCATACCGCGGGGAAGCAGCATTTCGATGGAGGTTCCACCATCCGGGTGATTTCTGGCTTGCACCCTGCCGCCGTGATTCACGGCGATTTGCTGCACGATCGAGAGACCCAGACCACTGCCGCTGCGATTGGAGCGGGCGCGGGACGGGTCGCCGCGATAGAAGCGCTGGAACATGTTGCTGAGGTCACGCTCGCTCAAGCCGGGGCCGTGATCTCGAACGGAGAGCAACCACCACCCGCCACTGGGGAGAATCTCCACCTCAACACAGTTCCCATCGGGTGAGTAACGCAGGGCGTTGTCGAGGAGGTTGAGGACGGCGCGATGCAACCGGCTCTGTTCTCCCAGCAGCGGTCCCGGCTCCTCGGTGTTGCAAATGAGCGAGACCTGGCGTTGATCCGCGAGGGGGCGAATGCTGTTCCAGGCCGCCTCCACCAGCTGATCCAGACAGACCGGTGAGTAGCTCCCCTGTTCATGCGGAAGCACGTTCTCCAGCCGGGACAACTCCAGCAGATCCTCCACCATCAGTTGCAGGCGTTTCAGTTCCCGTTGCAGCCGCTCCACTAGCACCGCGTCCTGATCGGACACGGATCCCTCAAGGCGGTCGCTGACCAGCATCAGAGCTGTGAGAGGCGTCTTCAATTCATGGGCGACATCGCTCACCCAGCGCTCCTGCTGTTGTTGCTGTGCTTCCAGGGACTGGCGACTCTGCAGGAGCACCAGCAGCCATTCATCTGAGCCCGGCAGAACAATCGCTTCGAGAGGAGCGCCTTGTTGATCCCATTCGCAGCGTTGCGGTCGCTGCTGATGGCGCACGCTGACGATCGCCTCTTCAAGCTGAGGGACGGACAACACATCGTCGAGGGGTTGGCCGCGCACCAGAAGATTGCTGGAGAAACGCAGCAGGCGTTCGGCCCTGGAATTGATGTAGCCAATGGTCAGATCCGGCGTGAGGATCAGCCATCCCTGGGTGGCGGCGTCGATCCAGGCCAGCAGCTGGGCTGTACTCAGTGAATAGCCTGAGATCACCGGTGGGGTTTGGCCGGCTTTCGATCGTTTTCGCTCTTGGCCTGGCCAGCGATCACGCAGCGCCCAGCTGCTCAAAACACCGATCGTGATGCCAACAAGAAGCGATGCGCCTGAGCTCACGGTGATCAGCCGAACCGGTAGCCGAAACCACGCACGGTTCGGATGTGGTGGGGTGCCGATGGTGTGGCTTCAATCTTTTCCCTCAGCCATCGGATGTGCACATCCACCGTTTTGGTGTCACCCACGTAGTCGATGCCCCAGATGCGCTCCAGCAGCTGGTCGCGACTCCAGACCCTCTTGGGGTTGCGCATCAGCAATTCCAAAATGCGGAATTCCTTGGGCGACAGATTCAAATCCTGGCCGTCCCGTGTGATTCGGCATTCCCTGCTGTAGAGGCAGAGATTGTCGTGTTCGATGGTTTCCTGCTCTTCCTCGGGGCTGGGTTGGTTCTGCTGTGATCGGCGCAGCAGGGCTCGGCAGCGGGCAACCAACTCTCGCAGCCCAAACGGTTTCACAAGGTAGTCATCCGCTCCAACCTCGAGTCCGAGCACGCGATCGGTTTCGCTGTCCCGGGCACTCACCACCAGGATCGGCGTGGTAATTCCGCGTTTGCGCAATTCTCTGCAAAGGTCGAGCCCGCCCATGCCCGGCAGCATCAGGTCGAGCACCAGGGCATCAATGCCTTCTTCGGCTGTTGTGGTGAGTTGCGTCAGAGCATCGCTGCCGTTCTGACAGGTGGTGACATCAAATCCCTCGGCTTTGAGGGCTTCCTGCATGGTTTCTCTGATCGAGTCATCGTCTTCAACGACCAGAAGACGCGCAGTGCTGACGGCACTGGCGGAGGCAACAGTCACCAGCAAACTCAGAATTACTCACATTCTGCCCTCATCGATTCACTTTGCGGTTGGACGGAAATCCTTTAATCAGTGGTAAATTAAGAAACACCTTGGTTTCGTAATAAGCCGATGGCGCCCTTGTCTCTGCTACCTGATGCGGACCTGGTGCGCTCTTATTTGCGGGACATCGGCCGTGTGCCGCTGCTGAGCCATCAGCAGGAGATCACCCTCGGCCGTCAGGTGCAGGAACTGATGGATCTGGAAGCGCAGGAAGCGGAGCTCAGCGATCAGCGTGGCGGCGAAGCGGTGCCTGCAGCAGAGCTGGCCAAGGCTGCTGGATTGAGCCCAGTACAACTGAAGCGCAAGCTGCAGGCGGGCCGTCGCGCCAAGGAGCGGATGGTGGCTGCGAACCTGCGCCTGGTGGTGAGCGTCGCCAAGAAATACACCAAGCGGAATATGGAACTGCTGGATCTGATCCAGGAGGGAACCATCGGTCTGGTGCGGGGTGTGGAGAAGTTCGACCCGACCCGTGGCTACAAGTTCAGCACCTATGCGTACTGGTGGATTCGTCAGGGGATCACGCGGGCGATTGCTGAGAAGAGCCGCACGATCCGGCTGCCGATTCACATCACCGAGATGCTGAACAAGCTGAAGAAAGGTCAGCGAGAGTTGAGTCAAGAACTGGGCCGCACGCCTTCAGTGACGGAACTGGCGGCATTCGTGGAACTGCCGGAAGACGACGTGAAGGACCTGATGTGCCGTGCGCGTCAGCCGGTGAGCCTGGAGATGAAGGTGGGCGACGGTGATGACACCGAGCTGCTGGATCTGCTGGCCGGTGAAGGCGAATTGCCGAGCGAACAGGTGGAGGGCGAATGCCTGAAGGGCGACCTGCGGGATCTGCTGGGTCAGCTGCCGGAACTACAGGAGCGTGTGCTGCGGATGCGTTACGGGATGGATGGCGAGGATCCGATGAGCCTCACCGCGATCGCCAAGTCGTTGAAGATGAGTCGCGATCGGACGCGCAAGCTGGAACGAGAAGGACTGGAGTTGCTGCGTCGTGGTGATGCTCAGCTCGACGCGTATGTGGTGAGCTGAAAGATCAGTTTTTCAACCCAATTCTTCCCTCGTCTCAGAAGAATTCGTCGAAGTTGTCGAAATCAACCGCCTTGAAGTTGCCTGTTTCCACCTGGGTCATCAGCCTTTCCAGCTGAACCCAGAGGGCGCCGCCCGTGAGCAGTGACAGCAGCATGGCGATTAGGTAAGCCGCACCCGAAGCGAAGCCGAACACCTGCAGGGATCCACCGATGAAGAGTGTGATGCCTAGCAGGGTTCCCGAGAAGCTGATGGTGGTTTCAGCTGTGCCTAAAGGAAGCATGGCTAGCCGGTCCGCTTTCCATCCATCAAGCCGGTTCTGCACCAATTTTGAGAAGGTCAGTCCGCAGAGAATTCCAATGGCCAGACCCAGGCCTGCCACGAGATATGGCGGTTGCTGAATCCTCGCGAACTCCAGCAGGATCTCGTCAGCGTTGAGATCACCGAAAGCTCCGGTGAGCATATCGAGCTCGGCCTGGTCGAGATCGACCGGGGCATAGTCCGGAGCAAGCGACATCGAAAGCGGTCAGAAATTGCGGATCGCCATTATGGCGATGTCATGCAGCCAGTGGATTCAGCCGCTGCAACATTCCTTCTGCGATTTTTCTTGGGCCGAAGGTTCTCCGGATCAGGGAGCTCAGCTCCCTGAGGTCCGAAATGTTCAGGCGATCGTCCTTGATCAGTGTCAGCAACAGTCGCTGTCTGAGATCACCGCCATCACGACTGAATAGCAGACGCAGTCCCGCCCCAGCCACTGGCAGCAAGTCGCCACCGCTCTGGATGCTGGTGTCGTTGCCCACCACCTCCAGCAAACTTTCCAGTCGTTCCACCCGGAGACTGCCCGACTCATCAAAGATCACATCGAGAAGCTTTTCGCGCATTTCACGGGTGTCACCCGCCAGCAATCGCTTGGCCACATAGGGGTAAGCCACCGCGATGATCCGGAAGTCAGGATCCAGCCTTAGGGCCAAACCCTCCTGGCTGACCACCGCACGGATGATCAGCGCGAAGCGCGCCGGAACCCGGAAGGGATAGTCGTACATCAACTCCGAGAAGCGATCCGTGATCGCTTTGAAGTTGAAGGAGCCCACGGAATCGCCGAGGCTGCCTCCCAGGACGTCCTCCAACGCCGGAACAATCGGCGTGAGATCGGCATCGGGTGCGAGAAACCCCATTTGCTGAAAATCGCGAGCAACGGCCTCAAAGTCGCGATTGATCAAGTGCACCACTGCGCCCGTGAGGGTGAGACGGTCGTCATCGCTGATCGAATCCATCATCCCGAAGTCCACGTAGGCCACATGGCCCAGCTCACCGGTGCGACCGCTGAGCGCAAAGAGATTGCCGGGGTGGGGATCAGCGTGGAAGTAGCCGAACTCCAGCAGTTGTTGCAGGCCGCTGATCACCCCCGTTCGGATCAGAGCTGATGGATCGAGCCGTTGAGCTTTCAGCTCCTGTGGGTCGCGCAGCTTGGTGCCTTGGATCCAGGTGGTGGTGAGCACCCGACGGCTCGAAAGACCATCGTCCACCTCAGGAATAGTGACAGCGGGATTGTCGGCAAACAGACCGGAGAAGCGTTTGGCGTTGTCCGCTTCGCAGCAGTAGTCAATCTCTTCGAACAGGCTGCGCCCGAATTCGTCGATGATTTCACCGAGGCCGAACCCCAGGTTCAGAGGCAGGAAGGGCGCTGCCAGTACGCCAAGACTGCGGATCAGCACCATGTCGCGCCGCAGGATGAAGACCAGATTGGGCCGTTGCACCTTGACCGCAACCCAGTGCTGATCGCGAACTCTGGCTTTGTAAACCTGGCCGAGGCTGGCGGCGGCCACCGGTGAATCCGGAAACTCCTCAAACAGTGCATCGACTGGAGCCCCCAGCTCCTCTTCGATCGTTTTGAGAGCAATGGCGTGCTTGAAGGCCGGCAGATCGTCCTGGAGTCGGGTCAGTTCATCCAGCCAATCGCGGCGAATCAGATCCGGACGGGTGGAGAGAGCCTGGCCGACCTTGATGAAGCACGGTCCGAGATTGGTCAGGGTACGCAGCAGGGTGCGTGCCAGGTTGCGTTGCACGCGCGGATCACTGCTGTTGCCGCGGAGCAGAACACTCAGCACCAACCCAAGTAGTGCCCAGAGAATATGAATGAGCCGCGGAATGCCGATCCAGGGACGAAGCAGCAGCCAGCGAGCGTCGCGGCCAGGGTTGTAACGAAGAGGTTCCAAGCGCAGCGGCGCTGTCAGGGGCCTGATCCTAGAAAGTCTCCACCGCGCTCGTCCCCATTGTTTTGAGATGACGTCGCTCCTTTCGCTGCTTGGCTCGATTAATGGACGGTCGCTGCATCTGCCTGTTCATGGCCGAGGCGCTGCCCTGCCACCGTCGTTGCAACGTCTGTTGCGGCAACCACCGGGCCGCTGGGATCTTCCGGAGCTTCCGGAGGTCGGCGGTCCCCTGGAGGCGGAAGGGGCGGTGGCCGCCAGTCAGGCGCGTCTGGCCGCTGCGCTGGATGTGGATCGTTGTTGGTTTGGCGTCAATGGAGCCACGGGGCTGCTTCAGGCTGCGCTTCTAGGCATCGCCCAGCCCGGTGAAGCGGTGCTGCTGCCTCGCAATACCCACCGTTCGCTCATTGCTGCCTGCGAACTTGGGGGGGTGTTGCCGGTGTTTCTACCGGTGCCGTTTCGCACCGACCGCGGCCATCCAGGCGCCATGACCGCCGCGGGTCTGCGTCGATCTCTGGACGCCTTGCCTGACCCCGGCCGTCGCATCGCCGCTGCGGTGCTGGTGCACCCCACGTATCACGGTTACGCCGCTGAGATCAGCGGCTTGCTCGAGCTGCTGCATGCGCGGGGACTGCCGGTGCTGGTGGATGAAGCCCATGGCACCCATCTGGCCTTTCCGTCGCACTCGGAGCTTCCGACCTCAGCGGTGCACGCCGGTGCGGATCTCGTGGTGCATTCCCTGCACAAGTCTGCTCCCGGCTTGGCCCAGACCGCTGTGCTCTGGCAACGCAACGGGCGCATTGATCCGGTACGGCTGCAAGCGGCCTTGCAACGACTTCAGACCACTAGCCCCAGTGCCCTGCTGCTGGCGTCCTGTGAAGCCACCCTCGATTGGATGCTGTCGCCGCGCTGGCCGCTGCTGCTGGAGGCTCGTCGTCGTGACGCCACCACCCTGGCGACGGTTCTCGCGCGTGCTGGGGTGCCACTCCATTCCAGCGACGATCCGCTGCGGCTGATCCTGGCGACAGGCCAGGCGGGGATCAGTGGTCTGCAGGCTGATGACTGGTTCATGCAGCGGGGGTTGATTGCTGAATTGCCGGAACCGCTTTGCCTCACCTTTTGCCTTGGTTTCGCGCAGCATCGAGGCCTCAGCAGGCAGTTCAGGCATCTCTGGAAGCACCTGCTTGCGGAGGCGGGGGGTGAGCCTCTGGCCCCGATTCCGGCACCGCCGTGCGATCGCGTTTCGATTCCCGTGCTTCCGCCGGATCAAGCGCTGCGCCGACCGCTCACCCCGTCTGCCTGTAGCTCGCTGCATCGATCGCATTGCAGCCGAGCTGATCTGTCCCTATCCCCCGGGCGTGCCCCTGCTCGTGCCAGGCGAGCGGATGGATGCGCAACGCTGTGCCTGGCTCGACCAGCAACATCGGCGGTGGCCCGATCAGGTGCCCGGTAAGGTGATGGTTCTGGCCTGAAAGGCCTTGGGATAAGGCCGGTGATTGCAGACGTCACAACCGGGGAAGGCCCCAGCAAACGGCGGGCTTCGGATCAAAAACGTCTGGTCAGCGGGCTGCTTGTGGGCCTGTTCGGTCTGGTGGTTGTGGGCTCGGGCGGCTGGTGGTTCACCATCGCCCTTGGCGTGATGGTGCATCTCGGCCTTCTGGAGTTTTTCCGGATGGCGCAGTTCAAGGGCATGCGACCCGCCACCAAAACGACTCTGGTGGCTTGCCAGCTGCTGTTGATCTGCACCCAGTGGTCCGTGAATGGAGGCATTGGGTTGCATCTCGCTGATGCGGTGCTGCCCTTGTCCGGAGCCGCCATCTGCGGATGGCTGTTGTTGCAGCCGATCACTGGCTCCATCGCCGATATCGCTGCCTCAATCTTCGGACTCTTCTATCTGGGCTTTCTGCCCAGCCACTGGCTGAGGCTGCGCAACCTCACCGATGTAGACCTTGCCCCAACACTCGCGCAACTGCCGGCGTGGTTGAGCGACTGGATCACACCGGGATTGGCGATCACCTTGATGGCCTGTCTGATGGTGGTGGCCACCGATATTGGTTCCTTTGTGATTGGCCGCCGTTTCGGTCGTCATCAGCTGTCTCCCGTGTCGCCGGCCAAGACGATGGAAGGGGCCTATGGCGGATTGGCCTCATCTGTGTTGCTGGGCGTGGTGGCCGGTCCGCTGCTGGGCTGGCCCTATGGAGCTCTCACTGGTGGTTGTCTCGGTGCCCTGGTCGCGTTGTTTGCGCTCGTGGGTGATCTCACCGAATCGATGATGAAACGGGATGCCGGTGTGAAAGATTCCGGTGATGCCTTACCGGGTCATGGCGGACGCGGCGCTCTGGTGAGCCGCCAAGCGGCGGTTAGGAGTTGCCGCCGTGTCCAGCGTTTCCGCCAGGCCCTGGGATTGCCGCGCCTGGATTGGGTGGTGCTCTTGGATCCTGTCGCCGCAGTTGACCCGGCTGTTGGCAGCAGTTGAGCCCGCAGGTGCAGGTGCTGCCCCGTGGTGAGCTCAGCAGTCCAGGCTTGGTTTTTCGCAGTGCGCCCAATCGCCCGGGTGTCGTGCAGCTAGAAGTGGGACGCTGCTGCTACTGCCTCGGTAACCAGGGCGTGAGCGCCAACATGGGCCTTCTTGCGGCTTGCGGCCGATGACCATCACGAAGGCAGGCCCACAAAAACTTGCGCCCAGCGCGGTCGCCCCTTTCAGTCGCGCAAAAAGTTGAAGGCCGTGTGGGATGAGGTTCGTTACTGCTCAGAGCGCTGCCGGTGCGCGAGCAAGCGCAGCGCTACTAGGCCCTAACTTGCGCCTACAGGGCTTTGCTCTGTTTGAAGAGGTGGCTGAGTGGTCGAAATCGAACGGCTCGAAATAGTTTGAAGGGCAACCCTTCGTAGGTTCGAATCCCACCCTCTCCGTTTAAGTTTTTCTAGACTAATCAAAGACTTTTATTTTCATTGTGGGGAAATTGGCCTAGATATTTTTCTTCCCTTAGGACTTCTCTCTAGAGATCCTGTCGTCTCATAAATGTGTTGGGTTCACGCCCTTCGCATTTTTTACATAAATGGGTGTTGGCATGCTTTTCCACTTTTGGAACAAGGAAGTCCTTGATAGAAGCTTGAAAGCGACCTTGAATCGCAAGCAGTGCCTCATTCATCCAGCTCGATTCATATAGCAAGGATGTGTGGAGATATTTTTAGATGTAGGGTTGGTTCTAGGGCCTGGAAAAGTCGGATTGATGTTAAGGTTCGTCTCCAAATGTAGAAGATTAAGCTAGTGCCTTTTAAGAGTAAGTTGTTAGCAGGAACGGCCTCTCCTGCAAGGAGCTAATCCAGGGATAGTGGGAGGTTCCGATACAGCTAAAGAAAGAGTATGCGCAGTAGTACAAATAAATAAAGCTCGCTTCGATGTCGATCTTTTGTTGACGTATTGGTAAGCTTTGATTCTGCATTGAAAGGATTATTTATGTGATTTCAGCCTCATTGATTTGTGCGACCCAGGCAGTCTAACGTGAAAGTTTGTGCTAATTACTCGTATTGAATTGCCTAGATAATTTTTGCCGCTATTAGCTGGAGATTGCATGCGTAAGAGTGTCTTAGCGGGAAAATTTCGCTTTTCAAAATCTTGAAACCGTTGTCCTCGAGCTTTTTAATGTAATTATGGTGGTAATTCATGTACATTCCGCCGCAATAGGGATTCATGGGGTTAACTTGTTCTGGTCGAAGTATTCTGCATGGGAAAAAGGTTTTTGCTTTTGGGAACCAAGGCTCGTTCAATACAATGAATTTTGCTGATTTTGATAACTCTGAAAAATATAAATCTAATTCTTTGTTGTTGAAAAGAATGCTTGTGGATGTCATGAAATATACATCAGCGGAAACTTCTTTCCTTTCCAGGATCTCTAGTGCGTAGCCCGATCGAAAGTTCCAGTTGCTTTTGGGGGGAAGAACAAAATGGTTGCATTGGGAGATGTTTTCTTGGAAGTCTATTGACCAAAAGTTAATCTCTGAGTACTTACTGCTTAGGTAAGAACTTATGGTGTCAAGCCTACTCCCAATGTTGGCAACGGACTTTATACTATTATGGTATTTAGACAAAGTCTGATCTAAAAGTCTTGCGCCATTGATTTGAAATGTGGAGAACTCCCTTTCTGTATCTAGTAATTCTTTATTGACTTTGGCTTTGTTTAGATATTCTTGAGCTGAATCAGGGGTGCTGAGCTTGGATTCCTGGAAGCTCTTCAATTGGCTTATATCTTGAGAGCTTAATCTGCCTTTTTGTTTGACCTTGGACTTGTTCTTGAAGCTTATTCCAAGTGAATTGTTAGTTAGTAGTCCAAGTTTTTGCCTCAAGTCAAATTTAAGCATCCTGAACCAGTCTCTCCATGAAATGCTTAAAGATGTAACCTGATCTTTTTTATCACTTTTTGGTTTCATTTTGGTTGATCTGCTAAATCTATTGCAATATTAGCACGTTTAAAAATGCAAAGTTATAAATCTCGATCTTGCTTGATGGTTTCTGCGTTTCTCCTATCGAGTTTGCTTTTGTCTGTTTTGGCTGTTTGGTTGTCCTTGAAAAGGCAAAGATGACTTCAGAATGACACTTGACTTTTTGTTAGTTCTTTCTGTGTTGCCTGGAGAATTGTTTCTGTCTCGAGTAAGGCTTTCCTTTTTGGTAAGGGATTAGATCTTAATATGGTTGGTAATGCTTCTGGTTTTGTTTCCAGTAAATAGAGTCTAAATCGGTTGGTAAATATAAGCCCCTGGCGCTCGTCCCCATTGTTTTGAGATGACGTCGCTCCTTTCGCTGCTTGGCTCGGTTGGTGGACGGTCGCTGCATCTGCCTGTTCATGGTCGAGGCGCTGCCCTGCCACCGTCGTTGCAACGTCTGTTGCGGCAACCACCGGGCCGCTGGGATCTTCCGGAGCTTCCGGAGGTCGGCGGTCCCCTGGAGGCGGAAGGGGCGGTGGCCGCCAGTCAGGCGCGTCTGGCCGCTGCGCTGGATGTGGATCGTTGTTGGTTTGGCGTCAATGGAGCCACGGGGCTGCTTCAGGCTGCGCTTCTAGGCATCGCCCAGCCCGGTGAAGCGGTGCTGCTGCCTCGCAATACCCACCGTTCGCTCATTGCTGCCTGCGAACTTGGGGGGGTGTTGCCGGTGTTTCTACCGGTGCCGTTTCGCACCGACCGCGGCCATCCAGGCGCCATGACCGCCGCGGGTCTGCGTCGATCTCTGGACGCCTTGCCTGACCCCGGCCGTCGCATCGCCGCTGCGGTGCTGGTGCACCCCACGTATCACGGTTACGCCGCTGAGATCAGCGGCTTGCTCGAGCTGCTGCATGCGCGGGGACTGCCGGTGCTGGTGGATGAAGCCCATGGCACCCATCTGGCCTTTCCGTCGCACTCGGAGCTTCCGACCTCAGCGGTGCACGCCGGTGCGGATCTCGTGGTGCATTCCCTGCACAAGTCTGCTCCCGGCTTGGCCCAGACCGCTGTGCTCTGGCAACGCAACGGGCGCATTGATCCGGTACGGCTGCAAGCGGCCTTGCAACGACTTCAGACCACTAGCCCCAGTGCCCTGCTGCTGGCGTCCTGTGAAGCCACCCTCGATTGGATGCTGTCGCCGCGCTGGCCGCTGCTGCTGGAGGCTCGTCGTCGTGACGCCACCACCCTGGCGACGGTTCTCGCGCGTGCTGGGGTGCCACTCCATTCCAGCGACGATCCGCTGCGGCTGATCCTGGCGACAGGCCAGGCGGGGATCAGTGGTCTGCAGGCTGATGACTGGTTCATGCAGCGGGGGTTGATTGCTGAATTGCCGGAACCGCTTTGCCTCACCTTTTGCCTTGGTTTCGCGCAGCATCGAGGCCTCAGCAGGCAGTTCAGGCATCTCTGGAAGCACCTGCTTGCGGAGGCGGGGGGTGAGCCTCTGGCCCCGATTCCGGCACCGCCGTGCGATCGCGTTTCGATTCCCGTGCTTCCGCCGGATCAAGCGCTGCGCCGACCGCTCACCCCGTCTGCCTGTAGCTCGCTGCATCGATCGCATTGCAGCCGAGCTGATCTGTCCCTATCCCCCGGGCGTGCCCCTGCTCGTGCCAGGCGAGCGGATGGATGCGCAACGCTGTGCCTGGCTCGACCAGCAACATCGGCGGTGGCCCGATCAGGTGCCCGGTAAGGTGATGGTTCTGGCCTGAAAGGCCTTGGGATAAGGCCGGTGATTGCAGACGTCACAACCGGGGAAGGCCCCAGCAAACGGCGGGCTTCGGATCAAAAACGTCTGGTCAGCGGGCTGCTTGTGGGCCTGTTCGGTCTGGTGGTTGTGGGCTCGGGCGGCTGGTGGTTCACCATCGCCCTTGGCGTGATGGTGCATCTCGGCCTTCTGGAGTTTTTCCGGATGGCGCAGTTCAAGGGCATGCGACCCGCCACCAAAACGACTCTGGTGGCTTGCCAGCTGCTGTTGATCTGCACCCAGTGGTCCGTGAATGGAGGCATTGGGTTGCATCTCGCTGATGCGGTGCTGCCCTTGTCCGGAGCCGCCATCTGCGGATGGCTGTTGTTGCAGCCGATCACTGGCTCCATCGCCGATATCGCTGCCTCAATCTTCGGACTCTTCTATCTGGGCTTTCTGCCCAGCCACTGGCTGAGGCTGCGCAACCTCACCGATGTAGACCTTGCCCCAACACTCGCGCAACTGCCGGCGTGGTTGAGCGACTGGATCACACCGGGATTGGCGATCACCTTGATGGCCTGTCTGATGGTGGTGGCCACCGATATTGGTTCCTTTGTGATTGGCCGCCGTTTCGGTCGTCATCAGCTGTCTCCCGTGTCGCCGGCCAAGACGATGGAAGGGGCCTATGGCGGATTGGCCTCATCTGTGTTGCTGGGCGTGGTGGCCGGTCCGCTGCTGGGCTGGCCCTATGGAGCTCTCACTGGTGGTTGTCTCGGTGCCCTGGTCGCGTTGTTTGCGCTCGTGGGTGATCTCACCGAATCGATGATGAAACGGGATGCCGGTGTGAAAGATTCCGGTGATGCCTTACCGGGCCATGGCGGCATCCTCGACCGCATCGACAGTTTTCTATTCACTCCAGCGGTGGTCTTCTACGGCGTCACCCTGCTTCTCCCGGTTCTTGGACGCAGCTGAGCTTCTCAGGGTTGAGTTTTTTTAGGGCTGAACTGTCTCAGGGCTGAACGGTGGCTTGTCCGTTGAGAACCAGTTGGCCTCCCTGCAGACGGGCTGCATTGATCTGAATGTTGGGATCCATGGGAAGCAAGAGCGATTCCTCGGCATCGCAGTGGTCGACGCGGATGGTGCCCTGGTCCGCGCACAGCCGGAACCTTCGCTTTATCGGATCCTTGCCGGTGATCACATCGGCGGTGAGGACCAGTTGGTCGTTGTCGATGACCAGTGACCGCAATGGTGTCAAACCCATCAGTTGTTCGGCCAGCAGATCCCCAAGCCAGCGCCAGCGGTCGCTTGCCAAAGCCTGATTCAGATCCTGGCCCGCCAGCACCACTTCTCCTTCGATTGAGAACGGGTCCTGCAGCTGCACGGGCTGATTGGGCTGCCCCGGCCGGAGCGTTGCTTTTAAGGCACCGCATTCGATCTCCGCGCGCATCAGGGGGAGCTGTTCAAAACTCACTTTCCTGGCCTCCAGTGAGACCCCTTGCAGTCGACCGCGCAGCAGTTCCAGGGCGGATCCCTTCAGCGCCAGGTTGATCTCTTCGGCTGAATCGCACTGACTGCGGATCCAGCGTTGAAGACCACTGGCCAGGAGCTGGAGAACAGGTCCGGAGCTGGACTGGGGCATGAACGCTTCAGGCCTCGAGGCTGGATCGACGCTGCATCATCCGATGTATTCGCGCGATCAGGCGGCCGAAGCGATCGCTTGGAACCAAGTGAGACAGCGGTCGGCGACCCTTTGGGGCTGGTCGATGTGCGGCAGGTGTCCGCAAGCGTCGAATTCTTCGACGCCATCCTTGAGGATTGCTGCTGCGGCTTGTTTCTGCGGTGCTCGCAGAATGCGGTCATTGGCTCCCCAGATCACATGCAGCGGTTGCTGGGGCAAGGGCGTTCCGCAGCCAGAGAAGCCACCGCTGCGAGCAAATGCAGCCAGGGCATCCGCCCAGCCCGGGCACTGCAGATGTAGCGAAGCGATTTGTTCTTCGGGAGCGCCGACATCAGCATCAGGATCCGCAAAGGCCTGGCGGCACAGACTTTTGCGGACTCCGGGGCGCGCCAGGAACCAGGCCCCCAGTCGATCCAGCAGGGGCGGAACCGGCATCGGGCGTCCCGTAAGACCGGCGGGGGCCAGCAACAGCAGCGCGTGAATCCGCTCCGGTTGTCGTCGTGCCATTTCCACAGCCACGGACCCACCCATGGAGGCTCCAATCACACCGACTGGTTGCGCTGGCATGCGTTGCAGCAGGGCATCCAGATGGGCGAGAACAGCATCAGGGCCATAGCTCGCTTCCATGGGGCGAGGTGAAAAGCCGAAGCCGAACAGATCGGGGATGAACAGTTGAAACCGTTCGCTCAGCAGCGGTGCCATACGCCGGTATTCAAGAAAGCTGCTGTCGAAACCATGGAGCAATAACAGGGGCTCACCTTCACCGACGACGCTGACGGGAAACGGATCCTTGACACCAAGCTCCGGCATTGACCACCACTGAAGGTCGTCGACCAGAGCTTGAGCGCTTGGATCAAGTAGCTCGGGTCTTAGCGTGTCAAGCAGTGACTTCAAGGCAGCACCGGACTGACTTCGGCTGCGCCCACAAGGGCTTCCAGCAGTGCGCCGGGTGTGACCGAGAAGGGAAGGTGGTGCAGATCCGAGCTGTCCCTGCAGGCGAACTCACACACCTGTTGAAGATCCTTGAGGCTTGCCTCGCCCAGGCCGAGATCATCCAAGCTGACTGGTAGTTCTAGCGCCTGCAACAAGGGAAGAAGCTGTCGATGAGCCTGGGCTGCCAGACGATTGCCCCCCAACCGTTCTTCCAGACGCAGTTGCACGAGCACGCCGAAGCCCACCTTCTCTCCATGGAGAACGGAGTGACAGGCTTGCAGCTGGGTCAGACCGTTGTGCACGGCATGGGCAGCTACCGTGCGGCAACGTGCTCCCCCCAGTCCGCCGATCACCCCCGCTGTGAGTCCGCAGGCCTCCACCACGCGCTGCCAGGCTTCGCCGCCAGGGTTCGCCATCGCATCGAGACTGTCGAGCAGCAATTGATCACGCAACACGCGTGCCATCTGCACAGCCTGCTGAATCAAGCCATCCGTGCTGGAGCCGCTGCTGACTGACGCTTCATACCATTTGGCCAGGGCATCGGCGATGCCGCTGGCCAAGGTTCGTGCCGGTGCGCGCAGTAATAAGTCGTGGTCGAAGATCAGTAGATCAGGGCAGCGATCGAGGGCTTGATCCCCTTCAAAAGCACCCACCGGGCTGTAGAGATTGGAGAGGGCCGTCCAACCAGCACAGGTGGCTGCACTGAGCGGAACGGTGATGCAGGCCACCCCGGCGCGGTGAGCCAACAGCTTGCCGGCATCGAGCACTTTGCCGCCACCAGCAGCAATCACAGCGTCGCATCCGTGGGAGCTCAACGCAGATTGCAAACGCTGTAAGTCCTGCTCACAGCAGTCGTGATCCAGGGTTTGAGGAATCACGCTTAGGCCGAGCTTCCTCAGGTCGCGGCTGAGTTCCTCACGCAATGGCTGGGTTGCAGCACTGCGGCCCAGAAGCAACGGACGTTGGGTGAGCGAATGAATCGCTGTTAGAGATTGATTCCAGGCTCCAGCACCACGGATGACTTGGGCTGGAGCGATGGAGTGGGTCGAAACCCTGCCGTCACGGATGGCTGATTGGATCATCCAGGTCAGAGACCGGCTCCAGCCAATTCGGGCGTCCCGCTGACTGTGCCGGTGAGGTGCTTCACCACCACCTTGCCATCTTCAACATCCACTTGCGCGGAGTCGCCGTCCTTGATGCGCCCGGAGAGAACTTCCTCGGCCAGGCTGTCTTCGAGAAGACGCATCACGGCACGACGCAGGGGGCGTGCGCCATAGGCAGGGTTGTAACCCTCCTCGACCAGACGTTCCTTGAAGGCATCGGACACGGTGAGGGTGATGCCTTTCTCTCCGATGCGATTGAACACCTCGCGCAGCATGATCTCGGCGATTTCCTTGACCTCTTCGCGATTCAGTTGCCTGAACACGATGATCTCGTCGAGACGATTCAGGAACTCTGGGCGGAAGTACTGCTTCAACTCCTCATTCACGAGGGAGCGGATGCGGTTGTACTGATTTTCTTCAGCGTTCTCTCCAGAGAACTCGAATCCGAGTCCACCGCCGCCTTTCTCAATCACCTTCGAACCGATGTTCGAGGTCATGATGATCAGCGTGTTTTTGAAGTCGACGGTACGACCTTTGGAGTCGGTCAGGCGACCGTCTTCCAGCAGCTGCAGCAACAGGTTGAAGACATCGGGGTGCGCCTTTTCGATTTCGTCGAAGAGCACCACGGTGTAAGGACGACGGCGGACAGCTTCGGTGAGCTGACCCCCCTCGTTGAAGCCCACATAGCCCGGAGGCGAACCGATCAATTTGCTGACCGTATGGCGCTCCATGAATTCCGACATGTCGAGTCGGATCATCGCTTCTTCGCTGCCGAAGAAATAAGCGGCAAGCGCTTTGGTGAGCTCGGTCTTGCCCACACCCGTCGGGCCGGAGAAGATGAAGCTGGCGATCGGGCGGTTGGGGTTCTTCAGACCGACCCGTGCACGGCGAATGGCTTTGGACACGGCTTTGACTGCTTCGTCCTGACCGATGAGGCGTTTGTGAAGCGTCTCTTCCATGTTGAGCAACTTCACCGATTCGCTTTCGGTGAGCTTCTGAACCGGCACACCAGTCCAAGACGCCACGATCTGGGCAATGTCTTCTTCGCTGACCACCGGAGTGGTGGAAGCAGAATCAGTACTGGTTGCTGTTTCAGATGTGGCAACAGCTGTTGCCTCTCCAGCCTCGGCTGTGACGGCTTGGTCGTTGGGTGCGTCCTGACGGCTGGATTGCAGCAGGGTGCGGATCTTCTCGCGAAGCTCCACCTCTTTGTCGCGCAACTCACCAGCTTTGGTGAAGTCCTGATCGCGAACGGCATCCTCCTTTTCCTTCTGGACGGAACGGAGCTCTTTGTCGACTTCCTTGGCTTCAGGCGGGAGCTTGGAGTTGAGAAGCCGCACGCGGCTACCTGCCTCATCGATCAGGTCGATGGCCTTGTCGGGAAGGAAACGATCGGAGATGTAGCGATCCCCGAGGGTTGCAGCCGCCTCAAGCGCTTCATCCGTGATCCGCAGGCGGTGATGCTGCTCGTAGCGCTCGCGCAGGCCGCGCAAGATTTCGATGGTGTCTTCAATGGAAGGCTCACCGACGTTAACCGGTTGGAAACGACGTTCCAGAGCGGCATCTCGTTCGATGTGCTTTCTGTATTCATCAAGGGTTGTGGCGCCGATGCATTGCAGTTCGCCACGTGCCAGAGCCGGCTTGAGGATGTTGGCTGCGTCGATGGCACCTTCGGCGGCACCAGCGCCAATCAGGGTGTGCACCTCGTCGATCACCAAGATCACATTGCCTGCGGCCTTGATCTCCTCCATGATCTTTTTGAGACGTTCCTCGAATTCGCCTCGGTACTTGGTGCCTGCTACAAGAAGACCGATATCAAGAGTGAGTACACGCTTGTCTTCGAGAATGTCAGGAATGTCTCCTGTCTGAATTCGTTGTGCGAGACCTTCGGCAATAGCGGTCTTGCCGACTCCAGGCTCGCCAATCAGCACTGGGTTGTTCTTGGTGCGGCGGCCGAGGATCTGAATCACCCGGTCGATTTCGTTGTGACGTCCGACGACGGGATCAAGCTTGGCTTCACTGGCAAGCTGGGTGAGGTTGTTGCCGAATTCGTCGAGGGTGGGGGTCTTGGTGGAACCCTTGGCACCAGATCCGCTGCTACCGCCAGCACCGACCTCAGCGGTCTCGCCGAGCATGCGGATCACTTGAGTACGCACCTTTGCCAGGTCGACTCCGAGATTTTCCAAAACGCGTGCGGCGACGCCCTCACCTTCCCGGATCAGACCAAGAAGAAGGTGTTCTGTACCTATGTAGTTGTGTCCCAGTTGACGGGCTTCTTCGAGAGACAGCTCCAAAACACGCTTGGCGCGCGGTGTGAAGGGGATTTCGACTGCAAAAAACCCAGAGCCCCTGCCGATGATTTTTTCGACTTCAACCCGAGCGTCCTTGAGATTGACTCCCATGGACTTGAGAACCTTGGCGGCAACCCCGGTTCCTTCGCCGATCAAGCCAAGAAGAATCTGCTCGGTGCCAACGAAGTTGTGACCCAGGCGGCGAGCCTCTTCTTGGGCCAGCATGATCACCTTGATGGCCTTCTCGGTAAACCTCTCAAACATCGTTTAGGCCGACAGCTGATGAGCACCAACCTATCAGGGCTGAAGGGCTGTTGTGGTTTCATCGAGCACAACTCACATCCCAGTGCTGCCGGGGGTTGGTTGCTTCAGAAAGTATTAAACAATGCCGAAATGTATCCCTTTATTCATTTCGATCAGTGCGGGAATCCCTACCCGATGCTGATTGGTCGCCGTTGCAACAGGGCATCGCTTCCATCGCTGTAATACCTCTTTCTCAGGCCGCAGTTCGCGAAGCCGCAGCGGTCGTAAAGCTTTTGCGCTGCCGAGTTGGTTGATGCCACCTCGAGGGTGGCTGTGAGTGCTCCACGGGTCTGGCCCAGGTGCATCAGTGCACCTAGCAGTCGTGAACCAATGCCCTGGCGCTGATGGGTTGGGGCGACGGCAACGACCATGATCTGCAGCTCGTCGACCACGAGCCAGGCCGAGGCCACGCCCGCCAAGGTTTTGTGGTCCAAGACTGCCCCCAGCACCAGTCGATCGCGATCGGCCAGCTCCCGTGCCCACTGCTCCCGGGTCCAGAAATCATCCAGTGCCTGGTGATCGAGGCTCATGCAGCCCTCGAGATCGCCGCTGTCGAGTTCGCGGATTGAGAGGTCGCCGTTGCTTAGTTCGCGGTTGACGATGCCGCGTTCACCTGTCATGCCTGCGCTGTCCCGAGGAGGTGCCTCCTTACATTGCCTACCGAGCGCGTTCAAGGTTTCATGCCCCAGCCCTACGAATCCGGCTGCGATCAGAACAGTCCGAACCGCAACCTTGCGCCAATCACGGCTGAGCTTGATGACCAGGGCCGTCTGGCGGTGGGTGGCTGCACGCTCAGTGAGCTGGCTGAACGGTATGGAACGCCGCTTTACGTTCTTGATGAATCCAGCATCCGTCAGGCCTGCCAGGCCTATCGCGAGTCGCTGGAGCGTCACTACCCAGGCGATTCCCTGGCGATCTACGCCTCCAAGGCCAATAGTTCCTTGGCGTTGACGGCTGTTGTGGCGTCCGAACAGTTGGGTTTGGATGCCGTCTCGGCCGGAGAGCTCATCACCGCGCTGGATGGCGGCATGCCGGCTGAGCGGATCGTGCTGCATGGCAACAACAAATCCGTGGACGAGCTTGCGCTCGCTTACCGCCATGGCGTGATGGTGGTGGCTGACAACCAGCACGATCTGGATCGACTCGAGGAAATTGTTCCGGCTGGAGGCGCGCCTGCTCGTCTGATGCTCCGGTTCACCCCGGGGATCGAATGCCACACGCACGAATACATCCGCACTGGACATCTCGACAGCAAATTCGGTTTCGATCCCGATCAACTGGAGCCCGTACTGCGTCAGTTGCAGAACGCCAGCTGGGCACGGGTGGAGGGCCTGCATGCCCATATCGGCTCCCAGATTTTCGAGCTGGAACCCCATCGCGATCTCGCTGCGGTGATGGCCGATGCCCTGCGCCTGGCCCGTGAGCTCGGCCATCCAGTGCGCGACCTCAACGTCGGGGGAGGCCTCGGTATTCGCTATGTCGCCAGCGATGATCCCCCGTCCATCGATGCCTGGGTGAAGGTGGTGGCGGAAGCCGTTGCCACGGCTTGCCGTGACCGCAACCTCGACCTGCCGCGTCTGATGTGCGAGCCGGGCCGATCCCTGGTGGCGCCAGCAGGGGTGACTGTTTACACGGTCGGTTCCCGCAAGGTGGTTCCCGGTGTGCGGACCTATCTCTCCGTCGACGGGGGCATGAGCGACAACCCCAGACCGATCACCTACCAGTCGCTTTACACCACCTGTCTGGTGGACCGACCCCTGGCTGCTGCCGAGGAGACCGTCACGCTCGCCGGCAAACACTGTGAGTCGGGGGACGTGCTGCTCAAGGATCTTGCGTTCCCTGCTTGCAGCAGCGGCGAAGTGCTGGCGGTGTTTGCAACAGGCGCCTACAACGCTTCGATGAGTTCCAACTACAACCGCATCCCCAGACCAGCTGCCGTGTTGGTGCACGACGGTCATGCGGAACTGGTGCAACGCCGGGAGCAGCCGGAGGATTTACTCCGTTACGACCTGCTGCCCGAACGATTGACGTCGGTAGTCTGAGGAGACTTCGGGGTGTGATTGAACGTGTTGGCGGTGTTGCAACTGCGCCTGCTCTTTGACGTTCTTTGCGCTTCACTATTTGGATTTTTACTGTTTACCCGCGTCAACGAGCAACGCACGCTCTGGCTGCTGCGCGGGTATCTATTTCTGGTGGCGTTGGCGTGGTTCGTCAAACGCTTCTTCAATCTGCCACTCACATCAACACTGATTGATGCGTTGGTGCTGGCCTGCTCGCTCTCTCTGGCCATTCTTTGGCAAGGGGAACTGCGACGGCTGATGGAGTTGCTTGGCACTGGCCGTCTGGCGGTGTTGCTTGGCAATCCGCAGAGCAAAATGCGCTCCACGGCAAGCACGGTGGCGCAGCTCACCGATGCGGCCGGTCGACTCTCGAAGAGTCGGCGAGGCGCGCTGATTGTGGTCGATCTCGGCAGCGACCTCAGACCTGAGGACTTTCTCAATCCTGGCATCACCGTCGATGCGCAATTGAGCAGTGAACTGCTGCTCAACCTGTTTGCGTCCGATACGCCGCTGCACGATGGCGCGGTGCTGATCAAGGGTAACCGGATCGTCTCGGCGGGGGTGATCCTGCCCCTGTCACGGCAGGGAATCAGTCGCTATGGAACCCGTCACCTTGCAGCGCTCGGGATCACCGAACGCTTCGATCGCTGCATTTGTGTAGTGATCTCTGAGGAGACAGGAACCCTCTCATTGGCCAATCAGGGGCGTTTGGAACGACCGATCACCAGCTCCCGTTTGCAAGATCTGCTCACGGAACTGATTGTCTCTTCTGTGTCATCGGCGCCGGTGAAATCACCATCTGCGCGTAGCGTGAACTCTGGCACTCAGGAATCCTTGCCTTGAGCCGTCGTCTGGCCATCAGTGCGGAACAACTCTCCTCACGGTGTTGTCCGCAAGGACTTGACCCCCATCGGATTCCGGCTCACGTCGCCGTGATCATGGATGGCAATGGACGCTGGGCCAAATCCCGCGGTCTTCCGCGCGTAATGGGGCACCGCGCCGGTGTGGAGGCCTTGAAGTCAACGCTCAGGCTCTGCAGTGACTGGGGGGTTGAGGCCCTGACCGCTTACGCCTTCTCCACCGAAAACTGGTCGAGGCCTGGCGATGAGGTGAACTTTTTGATGACGCTGTTCGAGAGTGTGCTGCAGCGTGAGTTGCAGGCTCTGGAACACGAGCAGGTGCGAATCCGTTTCCTCGGCGACCTGGAGGCCCTTCCCGCCAAGCTGCAGGCCTTGATTGCCGATGCCACGGAGCGCACGGCTTGCAACACAGGAATTCATTTCAACGTGTGCACCAACTACGGCGGTCGTCGCGAGCTGGTGCGTGCCAGTCAGCGATTGGCGGAACGTGTCGCCAATGGCGAGCTGATGCCGTCTCAGATCGATGAACAGGCCCTGGCCGCAGAGTTGTTCACGGCGGGTGAGCGCGATCCCGATCTGCTGATCCGTACCAGCGGTGAACGCCGCATCAGCAATTTCCTGCTCTGGCAGCTGGCCTATGCCGAGATTCATGTGACGGATCTGTTCTGGCCTGATTTCGATGCGGAAGCCCTGCGCTCTGCCATCGAGGACTACCAGGGTCGTCAGCGCCGATTCGGTGGGTTGCAAACGGTGGAGACCCACGCTCTGGGATCCTGAAGGCTGCAGAAGCGGTGGTTGGTTCGATGACGGACACGGTGGACCTTCGCCATGACTGGAGCCTGGAGGAGATCGAAGACCTCCTGACGCTTCCCCTGATGGACCTGCTCTGGCGTGCCCAGGGGGTTCATCGCGCAGCCAATCCCGGTTACCGGGTCCAGCTGGCCTCTCTGCTAAGCGTGAAGACTGGTGGATGCGAGGAAGACTGCGCTTACTGCCCGCAGTCGATGCATCACAGCAGTGATGTCACCGGCCAGCCGGATCTGGAAGTGAAAGCTGTGCTCGATCGCGCACGGGCTGCCGCCGATGCCGGAGCCGATCGTTTCTGCATGGGTTGGGCCTGGCGGGAAATCCGTGAGGGTCCGGCGTTTGAGTCGATGTTGAAGATGGTCCGCGGCGTGCGGGAGCTGGGCCTGGAAGCCTGCGTGACTGCTGGGATGCTCACCGACGACCAGGCTGAACGCCTGGCTGAAGCGGGCTTGACGGCTTACAACCACAACCTCGACACCAGTCCCGAGCATTACGACCGGATCATCACCACCCGCACCTATCAGGAGCGGCTTGAAACGCTTCAGCGGGTGCGTCGTGCCGGTGTGACGCTGTGCTGCGGGGGCATCATCGGCATGGGCGAGTCACTCAGGGATCGTGCCTCGATGCTGCAGGTGCTGGCTTGCATCGACCCGCATCCCGAGAGCGTGCCGATCAATGGCCTCGTGGCGGTGGAGGGCACGCCGCTGGAATCGCTTCCTTCCGTGGACCCCCTGGAACTGGTCCGCATGGTGGCCGTGACGCGCATCCTGATGCCCTTCAGCCGTGTGCGTCTCAGCGCCGGCCGTGAACAGTTGAACCGCGAGGCCCAGATTCTCTGCCTGCAGGCCGGTGCGGATTCCATTTTCTACGGCGACACGCTGCTCACGACCGGTAATCCCGCTGTGGAGGCCGATCGCGCTCTGCTGGCGGCGGCCGGTGTTCAGGCGCGCTGGCAGGAGACGGCTGCCGCATGACGGCCTCCCGGGAGGCCGCACCCTTTCTGGTGGCTGCGTTCTACGCCTTCACGCCTCTGGATTTGGAGCGGCTGGAGGGGTTGCTGGCGGATCTGCCGCTGATGGCACGCCACGCGGATGTGGTCGGATCGATTCTGATCGCTCCGGAGGGGGTGAATGGCACCATCAGCGGTCCCGATGCCGGGGTGCAGGAGTTACTGGATCGATTGCATGCCGATCTCTGCCTGGGAGAGGAGCATTTCGAGCGTCTGCAGGTGAAGCGCAGTCGCAGCCCGAAGCAGGTGTTTCGGCGTTTCAAGGCGCGTCGCAAGCGGGAGATCGTCACCCTTGGCCAACCCTGTGCGGATCCCCGGCAAAGCGTTGGCACCTATGTGGAGCCCAGGGACTGGAATGCCCTGGTCGATGATCCCGACACCCTCGTGATTGACACCCGCAACAGTTACGAAGTGGCGATTGGCAGCTTCAGCGGCTCTCTAGATCCAGGGACCGAGAGTTTCCGCGACTTCCCCGATTGGGTAGAAAGCGACCTGCGTCCGCTGGTGGAGCAGACCTCGCCGGCACGCATTGCCATGTTCTGTACTGGTGGCATTCGCTGTGAGAAGGCCAGCAGTTTCTTGCAACAACGGGGTTTCCCTGAGGTCCATCACCTCAAGGGCGGAATCCTCAGTTACCTCGAACAGGTGCCGGAGGACCAGAGCCGCTGGCAGGGCGAATGCTTTGTGTTCGATCAGCGTGTGGCGGTCAATCATCAGCTCGAGCCTGGTGAGCACCGGCTCTGTCATGCCTGCGGTCTGCCATTGACACCCGCCCAACGGCAACTGGAGAGTTACCTGCGTGGTGTTCAGTGCCTCCATTGCCAGGATCGATTCACGGACGCGGACCGTGCGCGTTTTGCCATGCGTCAGCGGCAGTTGGATGAGGCCCGGGGATGACAGAGGCTCCTGTGCTGTACAGCTTTCGGCGATGTCCCTACGCCATGCGTGCCCGCTGGGCGCTGCTGCAGGCTGGAGTCATCGTGCAGTGGCGGGAAGTGGCGCTCAAGGCCAAGCCGGCCGAGATGCTTGCGCGTTCTCCCAAGGGAACCGTGCCGGTGCTGGTGCTCGTTGATGGCACGGTCATCGACGAAAGCCTGGCGGTGATGGAGTGGGCTCTGGCCCAGGCCGATCCATGCGATTGGCGTCGCCAGAATTGTGCTGAGGACCAGCGTCAGATTCAGGAGCTGATCGCTTGCAACGATGGCGCGTTCAAGCATCATCTCGATCGCTTCAAATACACCGACCGCTACCCCGGCGAATCCAAGCAGGAGCATGATCAGGCGGGTCTGGCCATCCTCCGTGGCTGGTCGGACCGGATTCAGACTTGTGGTGGTTGGTTGCTGGATGGCCGTTGTTCCCTCGCGGATGCGGCACTCTGGCCCTTTGTGCGTCAGTGGCGGAATGCGGACCCTGAGGCGTTTGATGGCGATGAGTCGTTGGCACCTCTGCGCCAGTGGCTGGAGCGCTTTCTCGCGGATCCGCTCTTTGAACGTTTGATGCAGCGCGCTGATCCCTGGGATTCGGGTGGGCTGCAGCCGCATTTCCCCGCGGATGCCGTTGCTGTTCCCGCCGATCAACCCCTGTTCCATCTGGCACTCACTGAGGACTGGCATGCCGCTCAGGGAGAGGGGGTCTATGAGATCTCAACCCGAGGTTTGGCCGTTGACCAGGTGGGATTTATGCATCTCTCCTGGCAGGAGCAGGTGGCAGCCACCTATGAAAAGTTCTACGCCGATGCTGGTGCGGTGATGCTGCTCACCATTGACCCGAAGGCGCTCACGGCCCCCTTGCGCGCCGATGCCATTCCCAGCGGTGAACTGTTTCCCCATCTCTACGGCCTTCTGCCGCTGACAGCGGTGACCGCCGCGTGCCCCTACCCCGCCACAGAAAGCTGATGTTGGATCAATTGGAGAAGGAAGCGCGTGAGCGGGACCTGCTGTTGCGCCTCCAGGTCGGACGCCCATTGGGGTTGTGGAGCCTGCGCCTGGTGGTGGCCCGTTCTCAGCCTCAGAGCCTGCAGCTGCTCGGGGAGATGAAGGCCTGGGCTTACAGCGGTGCCAACGGTTTGCAGCTCGACACCATGCGCGTGCTTCCCGGCGCACCTGCGGGGTGTGGTGACCTGATCTGGGCCGCAACGATGGCCTGGGCTCTGGAGGTCACGCCATGCCGCAGGGCCAGGCTGCTGGCCATCCGCGATGACGAACGCCAGCATCGCCGCCTAGTGCGTTATTTCCAACAACGCGGCTTCGAACCCGTCCGTGAGGTGCAGGCAGCGCTGTGGGATCTGCCCCTGCGCATGGTGTGGGGCGGTGCCGGTGCACTGATGGTCGGCAGCTGTGAGCGGGTGCAGGCGCGGGCTGTGGATCGCTGGCGTCAGGTCGCTGCGTGATAACTGCTGCGCACCAGCGGTCCGCTGCGCACCACTGCAAAGCCCAGCTCGCGGGCAATGGCTCCCAGCTCGTCGAATTCATCGGGATGCCAGTAGCGATCCACGGGGAGATGGGCCAGCGATGGACGCAAGTACTGGCCGAGGGTCAGGCGCTGGCAGTCCACGCCTCTGAGATCGCGCAGGGTTGCGATCACTTCATCACGCGTCTCCCCAAGTCCCAGCATCAGCCCGCTCTTGGTCGGGATGTCGGGTGCCAGGGCCCGTGACGCTGCGAGCAGGGCAAGCGAGCGCTCGTAGGTGGCGCCGCGGCGCACGATCCCCTGGAGACGCTGCACGGTTTCCAGGTTGTGGTTGAAACACACCGGCTCCGCGTTCAGCACGGTCTGCAACCGTTGCCGCTGGGCGGAAACAGCTGCCCCGTGATCAGCATGTCCCCCCCAGAAATCGGGGGTCAGCACCTCGATGGCAATCAGCGGGTTGCGTTCCCGGATCGCTGCCATGGCGGAGGTGAACAACGAGGCCCCGTGGTCGTCGAGATCATCCCGGGCCACGGCAGTGAGCACCACGTAGCGCAGGTTCATCGCGATGACGGCATCGGCCACGCGCTCGGATTCCTGCGTGTTGACCGGCTCTGGAGCCTGGCCTTTGTCTACCTGACAGAACGCGCAGCTGCGGGTGCAGATCGCACCCCCCAATAGAAACGTGGCCGTGCCGGCTGCATAGCACTCGCCCCGGTTCGGGCAGCGACCTTCCTCACAGATGGTGTGCAAGCCATTGCGCTTCACCAGGCCCTGGACCCGTTCCACCGCGGAGGCATCTCCCAGCGGGCGGCGCAGCCATTCCGGCAGGCGTTCCTTCGGTGGAATGGCGGAGTACCGACTCATTCCACAACCCGTCGCCCTTCAAGGGCCCGGCTGAGGGTGACGTCGTCGGCGTATTCGAGCTCGCTTCCCACCGGCAGGCCGTAGGCGATCCGGCTGACCCGGGTGAAGGGCTTTAGCAGCCGGGCGACATACAGGCTGGTGGTGTCGCCTTCCACGCTGGGGGTCAGGGCCAGGATGACTTCTTCGACGTTGTCCTCGGCGACGCGTTTCACCAGGCTGCTGATCTGGAGAAGATCCGGACCGATGCCATCCATCGGCGAGATCAGGCCCCCCAGCACGTGATAGCGCCCACTGAATTCCCGGGTGCGTTCCAGGGCCAGCAAATCGCGGGAATCGGCCACCACGCAGATCTGACCATTGGAACGTTCGGGGTTTCGGCAGATCTCACAGGTGGGCTCAGCGCTGAGATGAAAGCAGGTCTGGCATTGACCCACCTGGGTCCGCGCCGCCAGCAGTGCGTCTGCAAAGCTGCGGATCTGTTCCTCCGGCTGCCTGAGCAGATGCAAGGCCAGTCGTTGTGCGGTGCGGGGACCGATCCCCGGCAATCGCTCGAACTGATCAATCAGCCGAGCCAGGGGTCGGGTGAAGCCGCTCAGAGCTCTTTGGCAGTTGGCGAAAATCTAGGCAGGGGATGGGACGGGCAGAATGCGCGCATCCGGCCCTTCTCTTCATGCGCTCCATGCTGCGACGTCCACTCCGGTCCCTACTCGTTCTGCTCTGTGTCCTCACGCTCAGTGCCTGTGGTGGTGCCGCTGCCGGTCTGAACTCGTTCAAGAGTCCTGATGGCCGTTATGCCTTCCTATATCCGACCGGTTGGACGCGTGTGGCGGTCACCGGAGGCCCCGCGGTGGTCTTTCACGATCTGATCAACAGTGATGAAACGGTGAGCCTGGTGGTTTCGGACGTCAATGCCGACGAAGACCTGGAGAGTCTCGGCAGCGCCGTGGCGGTTGGTGAGCGGCTCCGGCGGGAGGTGATCGCACCGGATGGCAGTGGGCGCGATGCCGATCTGATCGAGGCCAGCGAGCGGGATTCCGAGGGGCACACCTTCTACGACCTTGAGTTCGCTGTTCACCTGCAAGACCGTGATCGCCATGAACTGGCCACGGTGGTGGTGGATCGCGGCCGCCTTTACACGCTGGCCACCAGCACCAATGAAGAGCGCTGGCCCAAGGTGAAGGGCCTGTTCGAATCGGTGATTCATTCCTTCACCCTGCTGATCTGAATCACCGGACCGTTGCCCAGAACTGTCCTCCGCTGAACGGCAATGGCTGTCCATCGCCAGCAAGATGACGGCCATGACCACCTCTTCCCGCGTTGCGCGACTCAAGAGCCGATGGAACGGGCTCTCGGATCACCACCAGGTGGGTGCCGCGTTGGCAGGGGTTGGCGGCCTGTTCGGGGTCTGGCTGCTGTTCTGGCCCGTTCCCACGCAGGTGGAAGGCCGCGGCGTCCTGATCTATCCCGATAACGCCGGCATTCTCAATGCCCGTTCGGGCGGGCAGGTGTTGCGGATCAATACCAAAGTGGGCGATCGTGTGCGCAAGGGGCAGGTGCTGATGACCTTGTATCTCCCCGTTCTGGAACGGCAGCTGGATCAGCAGCAAGGCAATCTGCGTCAGTTGGAGCGCCAGAACGACGAGTTGAATGCGCGCGACGCGCTGCGGATTCAAACCGCCCAGGCGGCGCTCGACATTGCCCTGGCCAAGCTTGATGACGATCAGAAGCGGCTGACCAGCCTGCAGTCCACTTACAACGCCAAAGTGGAGAACCTCAGCTGGCTGGCCCAGCGCGAGGTGGTGGCACCGCTCTCCAGGGCTGTGGTGTCAGCTGAACAGGGGCTGACCACCACCAGCGTTCAGTTGGATGACATCAAAATCCAGCGCAAGGACGAGATCACAGCCTTCCAGCAGATCAAGCTGGAGATCGAGACCGAACGGTTGGATCGACGCTTCCAGATCGATGATCTCAAGCGCGAAATCGCCGTGACCGAGGCTCGCATTGCCTTCGATGGCAATGTCACCGCTGAGCGCAGTGGCGCCGTGCTGGATCTGCAGGTCATCCAGGGCCAAACCGTTAAAACCGGTGACCGCCTCGGCACCCTCGGCCGCAGTGCCAGCCCCGATGCGGATCAGAGCAAAACCGGTGGTGATCTGATGGCCGTTGCCTACTTCCCGCCCGCCGATGCCCGCCGCTTGCCGATCGGGTTGCCTGTGGAGGTGGTGCCGTTGTGGAACCAGCGCGGACGTTTCGGTGGGATTGAAGGAACGGTCAGCAGCGTGCTCAGCCTTCCCGCGACGCGAGAGGACATTGCCACCACCGTCGGCAATAGCCAGTTGGCCGAAGCCCTCGTCAAGGACGGTCCGGTGATGCGCGCCGAGATTCAATTGGATCGCGATAGTCGCAGCGACGATGGCTACCGCTGGACCCTCTCCAATGGCAGCGGGGTCTTCCCGATCCGTGACGGACTCACCATCGACACCTTCGCCTATGTGGAGTGGCGTTCACCGGTCACGTACGTCATTCCCGGTCTGCGCTCGCTCACCGGTGGCTTCCGCACCCTGCGCATCGATCGACTCTGGGATCTGCCGTTCCTGCGGCAGCCCGGAACCATTCAGTAAGCCTCTGCGCCTTCCATGACTCTTCGTCCCTTGTTGCGTCAGGAGTTGCCCTGGCTGATCGCTGAACTGGTGCTCCTGGTGATTCTTCTCAATGCCAACCCACCGGAGCTGTGGTTCTGGCTCGTCGTGTTTCTGGTGATTTTCGGCTATCGCGTCGAACGCTGGTGGGCGTCACGCCCTAATGCCTGAGACGAGAATCCTTCGAGAGTGATGGTCGTTGGCACAGCGAGCTCAGGATCCCGCGGCATCGGCAGCAATTCACGCAGCAGCTTGGCGTAGGTCACATTCACATCCACGGTGGCCGTTAACCGATTCACCAGCGCTTCCACCAGTTGGGTCTGCGTGACTGAAAGATCCACTTCATTGCTCAGCCCCGTTTTGTAACGCAGGGAGCTGTCGCGGAAGGCTTCCTTGCCAGCTCCCACCGCGCGTCGGGCCGAGACCAGCTTGGCGAGGCTGGCTTCATGGTTGAGAAAGGCGCGCTCCAGGCGAAGACGAATCTGATTGCGTGTCGCCGCATAGGCCTGGCTTGCGGCGTCCTCCTGCAGGGCTAAAGCCTTGATGGCATTGGAGGTCGCGCCGGCGTTGAAAATCATCCAGTTGAATGCCAGTCCGACCGACCAGTCGTAGCCAGCGACCTGTTCCAGGGGCAGGAAGGTGGAGCCGCAACATCCGCCTCCACTGATGGAGAGGTCGAAGAGTCGTTCCACGGATGCCAGGCCTCCCACGGAGGCAAACAGACTCAGTTGGGGCAGGAGCTGCGCTGCAGTCTCATTCTGTTGCAGAGCCAGAGCCCGCCTTGTGGCCAGGATTGCATCCAGCTCCGGATTGTTGTCGTAGGCCGCAAGCAGTGATTGCTCGAGGTTCAAGGGCCAGGCAGGTGCCAGGGTGATCGCATCCGCTGCGCTCGGTGTGACATCGGCTGGAAGATTCATCACGGTCCAGAGCGCGCGCCTGGCGATGGCACGGTTCGCCAGGGCCTGAATCAGGATTTCCTGGTCGATCGACAGGGTGGCGCTGCGGCGCAGCAGATCCACCCGTGGCACCAGGCCGGCTTGCTTGAGATTGAGGGTGTCTTCCAGCACGATCAGGTCAGTGCGCACCACGGCATCGCGGATGCGCACCAACTGCTCATCGCGCTGCAGCTGGTAGTACGCCTCACTCACCTCCAGCTGCAGGGCCCTGAGCTGGTTGGCGTATTGCTGTTGAAACTGCTCCAGCCTTGCTTCTGCTGCTCGGACCCGTGGGGTGCGGGCAAAGTCGACCACGGCGTAGCTGAGTTGCAGTCCTGCTTCGGCATCCACCCCATTGGCGACCGCATCAAGACTGCCGCCAGCGGGCACATAGAAGGGACCAGCGGATGAATTGCTGACGCTGCTGCCGTTCTCGGTGAGTGCGACGTTCTCGCCCTGCCCTTGGGCCGCAAACATCGGCCCGAAGCCGTAGGTGTTGTTGTCGTAGGGCGAATAGGTGCTGCTGCCGCTCTGGAATGCTTCGGTATCGGCAAACACACTGACGGTGGGCCAGTAAGCCCCCGACAGCGAGGCCACCGTGGCTGCTTGCGCCGCAATCTGCTTGCGTTGGATCTCCAGGTTGGGGCTGTTGCGGAAGGCGATGGCGATCGCCTGCTCCAGGCTGACCGCGCGGATGCCTCCGGCGGCTGCATCCTGCGCCGTCGGCAGTTGCAGGGGGGCATCTGGGAGGCTTTGGTCGTCGCTCAGTGATCCACTGGCCGGTTCATTGGCCCGAAGCAAACGGCCAGGAAGCTCGGGACTGCGCAGGTCATCGGAGGCATCAAGCGCAGGAGCCGGACCGAGCAGCGTATCCAGACTGTCGAGCTGCTGGTTCAACTGATTCCAGCTGCGCTCCAGCTGGCGGGTGTTGCCGCCTTCGTTCAGGCTTGGAGCCGCATCAATCTGGGTTTGTGCCTTGGCCACGACTTGGCACAGCATGCCCATCACGGGAATCACGAGGGAACCCTTGATGAGTGAGCCGATCAAGAAGTGAAGCTGCATTCTGGTTTGGCTGATCTTGCCGCTACAACCGGGCTTCAGCGATTGGCAGTGACAGGCTGCGATCCGGCCATGCCGGGCAGGCAGTCATGCAACACGGAGGCTCCATGGCGGATCAGTGAGCTGCGTTGAACGATCTGCCGCATGCGCGCCGTTGGCACTGTGCTGAGGGCTTCGCTGCCCACGCGATTCTCCAGGTTGGTGGTCATCTGTCTGGCCGCGGCTGCCAGGCTGTGATCCAGCGGCTTCAAGCCCACCAGGTCCAGCGATTGGTGTGCCCCTGGATCGAGCTGTCGCAGCAGCGCGGCTAAGCGCGATAGCAGCTCGATCTGTTGTCTGAGCACCTGTGCTTCCTCGTGGTGGAGCGTCTTGATCGCGGGCGGCGATTGGATCGGAGCCGGCAGGCCGCGCAGGCCATCCAGCACCGACATCAGCTGGGAGAGCAGCAGTTCCAGTTCAGCCCAGAGCCGATGCAGGGGATGCATCTCGGGATTCACACCGAGCTCCACTTGCGCTGTGGCCTGGAGCACTCGCACGGCATTGATTTTTGTCAGCAGCTGGGAGCGCCGCTCTCGGCGTTCCTGCATCGACAGTCGTGTGGGCACATCCGCTTCCAGGCGACCCACCTCCAGGCTGAAGTCCTGGATGATCGCGTCGATGAACGCTGCGAACTGGCGGTGCAGGGAAGGGATTGCTGCGCTGGGCCACACGTAGCGGGTCGCCCAGAGCGAAATCAGAATGCCGATCGCGGTCCAGAACAGTCGAGTGAATCCCCAGGTGGTTTCTTCAGCGCTGTGCACCAGCCAGCCCATGACCACGATGTTGCCCGCGACCTTGTAACCCACCTGCAGTCCCAGGGCTCCACCAAGCAGGCGCACGCTGGCCATGGCCAGGCCGATCCCCAGGGGGAGTGGCCACTCCAGGCCTCGGGAAAAGATGACCACGATCACCACTCCCATGAGCGATCCCAGCAAGCGCTGGATGCTCAGTCGCAGAGAGTTCCCATAGCTGCCGGAGAGCACCGCGGCGGTGGTGAGGGCGATGTAGTAGCCAAAGGGAATGCTGCTCAGCAAGCCGAATGCCGCCCCGAGGCCGGTCACCAGCGCGAGACGCAGGTCGGAGCGAACGAACCAGGGTCTAGAGGTTGGCGGAGAGGATCTCATCACAGTCCCCGTGCCCGATCCAGCCGTTGCTGGCTGTTCAGCAGCCTGCCGAATCGCGTCACCTGTTCCTCGAGGGCGATGCGTTGCGCCAGGGACAGTCCTGCTTCGTTCGAGTCGAGGCTCAAGCGGTCTGGGCTTCGAGGCTGGGCCCCTAGGTAGCGACCTAAGGCCGGGAGTTCATTGGCTGCGTGGTCTTTGTGCAGTCGCTCGATCAGCCGCTCCACCAGCATCCAGCGCACCTGTTGACAGCGCCACAGGCTCACGCACTGACGCCAGCGACCTTGATTGAGCCGCCTGACATGCCGCGGCCCCAGACTTTGTTCCACCGAGAGGATGCTCTGCATCTCGAGCACCAGCCGGGTGATCAAGGCGGGTTCGATGGGTGTGGGCGCTGCTGCTTGTCCCTGCAAAGCCAGGCTGTGGGCCTTCACGCGAGCGTGTAGGAGGGCATGCAGTTGCGCATGCACCGCTTGCAAGCGCGACATCCTGTTTTTGGGCCAGAGCAGACGGCCCACGATCAGCGCCACGAGGATGCCCACCAGGGTGTCGAGGCTGCGATTGAACACGTAGGTCCAATCGAGCTTGGTGTAAGCATCAATGCTCAGGAACATCACTGTGACCACCACAGCGGTGGACAGTCCGTTGCTCCAGCCCAGGCGTCGCAGCAGGGGGATGGTGATCAGCAGGCTCACGAGAATGCCGATCCAGCCGGACATGATCGTGTGCACCAGAAAGGTGATCAAGCCGCCGGCGATCGTTCCCAGGATCCGTCCACGTGCCGCCCGCAGACTGTTCTCATCTTGGTCGTCGATGACGAAGGTGACTGCGAGCAGCGGATACCAGGCGAAGGCAATGCGATCAAAGTGCTGCGCGATCGCACAGGTGATCAGGATGCTCAACCCGAGCCTGAGGCTCTGTTTCAGCAGATTCCCGTTCACGGATCGAGGCGGTGGATCAATACAGGAACTGCTGACGCTGACTGCTGGAATCGCTGTCGTCGCGACCACCCTGGTACACCGGCCATTCCGTGTCGAGATAACTGATGCCGTCTTCGTAGAAAGGGCGTGCGGGCAGGCGTTCAGTCTCGAGTTCCGTGATCCCCATCGCGGTGATCAGTCCACCCAGTTCCATCGCACCCAGATCGGTGTCGAGGTTCTGACCCGCGGCCTGAATCAGCGCAGGCAGGCGCACCAAGTTTTCCGGTCGGGTCATCGAGCCAAACAGACTTTTCAGCACGAGTTGCTGGCGGGCCAGGCGCCCTAAATCACCCTCCTCGTCGTGGCGCCAGCGCAGAAAACCCTCCAGGTCTTCACCCTGAAGCACCTGCGGACCTGGCTGGAGATCAATCAGCAGCCCCTGGCTTCTGTCGCGGTAATACAAACGTTTGGGGACGTCGACTTCGACGCCACCGACGAGATCGCTCAGGGTGCGAATGCCGTTGAGATTGACCAGGATGTGATGGTTGATCGGACGCCCCATCAACCGCGACAGTTCGGATTTGACGGCGTCCAAGCCGCCATAGGCATAGAGAGCGTTGGCTTTGACAGGCCCAAAGCTGTAGGAGTTGATGTAGCTGTCTCGGGGGATCTGCGTGATGGAGGTTCGGCCCCCTTCCACACGCAAAGTGAAAATGGCATCGGTGTTCCCACCACCCTCGTCGACACCAAGAACAAGAATTTCGCGGTTATCAAAAACAGACCAGGCGGAAAAGGGATTGCTTACCGGCAGCAGCGGCGGAGCATCAGCGTCTGTCGTCAAGGATCGGCTCAGCGGAATGGCCAGCAGGAAACCGCCAGTCAGCCCAATAGCAGCTGAGAGAAGGAGGGTTCCCGGGCGAACTTTTTTCGCTTGATCCATCACTTCAGGCTAGCCCAGTATTTGCGTTTTCTTAAGCATTTGGTTGCGCTGGTTTGCGGTCACGTCAATGGTTCGCTGATCACCATCGAAGCGCAATTCAGCAGCGAAACCAGGTTGCTGGTTCGATCACTGGCAGGGATCGGAAGTCCTGCCACCTGACGCCGTTGCGAGCGCAGGATCACCAGATCATGATCAAGGCTTTGGCGTTCGATCATCGTTTCCACACCCGGTCCCCGTTCCAGCTGGATCTGGATGCTGGTGCCCTGGCCATGGGTCGGTTGCCAGCGTCGTAGTTCCCGCTCGATCCTTGCCCGATCGGTGCGGTTGAACCGGGGATCAACGATGTGCAGCAAGGTGATCAGGCCGGCATCCGGTGAGGTGCTCGCCAGCACCCGCTGCGCCAGTTCGAACTGCTCTCGGGCGCTGGCGGACAGGTCTTTGATTGGAACGAGAATCCTTTGAAGATCCTCAACCTTGCGGTTGGCAAGATTGACCACGACGACAGGACAGTGCGCCGTACGACAGACACCATCCACCAGGTCGCCGAAGAACCAGCGCCTCAGGTTGTCCGGACGCCCCGCACCGATCACCAACAGGTCCGCGCTCTGTTCACGTGCACTGCGGCTCATCCCTGCGGCAATGTCTTCATCCAGGCGCAACAGGCAGCGGGTTCTGACCTTGAGCTGTTCACCGATCACTGCCGCCTGCGCGAGGCGTTCCCTGGCGGATGCCACGGCGTGGTTCACACCACCCCTGGCTTCTTCGAGGCTCGGACAGACCAGTGCCAAGGGCAGCAGACGCCCTTGCGTCTCGGCTCCGCCACTGAGCAGTCGTGAGGCGATATCCAGCAGTCCTTGTTCTGTCGAGGGATTGGCGATCGGCACCACGATGTTCAACGGTCGCCGCGCCACAGTCAGCGAGGTGTCGTCGCCGATGGCTGATGGTGCGTCGCTCAGGGGCGTTGCGTCGCGCGGACGGGTGGGTTCCACCAGCTGTCGCACGGAGCGTGCCGTCAGCAGAGGACCGAGGGTTGCCGTCACCACCATCATCGCGAGCACGGCATTGAGCACCGTTCGATCGAGCAATCCCGCTTCGTATCCGATGAAGGCTGTGGCCAGGGTCGCCGCCACCTGCGGCATAGCCAAGGACCACATCATCACCGTCTGACTGCCGTTGTAGTGAAAGGTTCGACCTGCAATCAGGCTGACCAAACCCTTGCAGGCGATCACGCCAAGCACCATCAGCAGCGGCATCTGGAAGTGGGTGATCGAGCTGCCAAGGCTGTCCAGATCAAGCAGCAGCCCGAGGTGGATGAAAAAGATGGGGATGAATAGAGAGGCTCCAACCAGGATCACTTGCTGCTTCGACTTGCCTTCCGGAAGAACCGAATTCACGGCAAGTCCAGCCAGAAATGCACCCACGATCTTTTCAACGCCCGCCACTTCCGCACCCAGCGATGCAATGAAAAGAATCAACAGAATCGTCAGGAAAATGCGACTTTCGTCATTGATGCTTCGCCTGAAAATTCGTCGCCCGACGATCCGGATCACGGTGACAATCGTGAGCGCGAAGATTCCCACGCTGGCGATCAAACCGAAGAGATTGCCCCATGAAAATGTCTGCTGGCCAAGGCCGATGGCAATGGCCAGCACCACCAGTGAGGCGATGTCCGTGAGGATCGTGCTCCCCACGCTGACCACCACGGCTTCATCGCGCTGGGCTCCATAACTGCGAACAATCGGATAGCCCAAGGGTGTGTGGGAGGCGATCAGCGTGCCGATCAGCAGGCAAGGAACTAGTGGGAAGCCAAAGACGAAACCGATGAGACCGCCTGTGGCCATGCCGAACAGGAAGTGGAGGATGCCGATGGTCAGCGATCGGCTGCGCACGCGGTTGAATTCTTCAAGGTCGATCTCCAGTCCAACGATGAACAGCAGATAAATGGCTCCGATGTCGGACACCAGCTGCAACGTTTCACCATCGGGCTGCAGCAGGTTCAGCACATCGGGTCCCATCAGGATCCCGGCCAGGAGCAGGCCAATTAGGTCAGGAAGTCCTGTGCGCCGGAAGAGAGGTGGCACCAGCATGGCGAGCGCCACGAGCAGGGCGAACGTCCCCAGGGGTTGATGAATCAGCTGCGCCAGCGACGCATGCCCCGGTGCTGCCGCCGCGAACGGTTGGATCATCAAAGGGTCAGTGCTTCATCTCGGCGCAACCCTGCCTGCACGCGCCAAAGATCGGCGTAGGCGCCGCCCTGATGCAGCAATTGGTCATGGGTGCCGTCTTCGACGATCCTTCCGTGATCCATGACAACAATGCGATCAGCATGGCGAACCGTGCTGAGGCGATGGGCAATCACCAGTGTGGTGCGGTTCTCCGTGATGTGCATCAAGGAGCGCTGAATGGCCGCCTCGGTGTCATTGTCGACGGCGGCTGTGGCCTCGTCGAGCACCAGCACTGGTGCATCTTTGAGGATCGCTCTGGCCAGAGCGATGCGCTGACGTTGGCCACCGGAGAGGCGCTGTCCGCGTTCCCCCACCACCGTGTCGAACCCTTGCGGCAAGGCTTCGATGAATGTGAGGGCTTCAGCCTGACGTGCCGCTTCGCGAACGGCTGATGCTGTCGCATCCGGTGCGCCATAGGCAATGTTGTCCCCCACGCTGCCGTGGAACAGGTAGATGTCTTGGCTCACCAGTGCAATCGCACGGCGCAGATCGCCAAGCTGCAATTGGTCAATGGCGATGCCATCCAGCAGGATCCTGCCTCGATTGAGGGGATACAGCCTCAGTAGCAATTTCACGAGAGAGCTCTTGCCCGAGCCGGTGGCGCCCACGATGCCAATGGTGTGACCCGCTGCGATGCTCAGATTGAAATTTTGCAGCAGTTCCGGACGGTCTCGATAGGCGAAGCAGACCGACTCGTAGCGAATCTCTCCCTGAATGTCTTGTGGATTCAGGCGCCGTTCTCCTCCGGCAATCAGCACCGGGGTGTCAATCAGGTCGAGCACCCGATTGGTCGAGGCCATGGAGCGCTGGTATTCGTTCAGGGTGCGGCCGAGGGTGGTGAGCGGCCAGAGCAGGCGCTGGGTGATGAAGACCAAAAAGCTGTAGGTGCCAACCCCAATGACACCGTTGAAGGCCTGCAGTCCTCCGATCAGCAGAATTGCCAGGAAGGCAAACAGGATGGCGAAGCGGATCAGTGGAATGAATGCTGCTGAGATGCGAATCGCCTGACGGTTGGATTGTCTGTAGGCCTCGCTTTCGCACCTGAGCTGTTCCAGTTCCCAGGATTCCCGAGCAAAACTCTTGATCGTGAGCATGCCTCCCAGATTGTTGGTGAGTCTGCTGGCCATGTCTCCGGCCCGTTGGCGCACTTCGCGGTACCGCGGTGCGAGCTGACGTTGAAAGCGGAGCGATCCCCAGAGAATCACTGGAATCGGCAGGAAGGCAAAGATGGCCACCTTCGGAGCCAGAACGGTCATGGCACCCCCCACCAGCAGCACTGTGGTGATCAGATGCAGCAGTTCGTTGGCCCCATGGTCGAGGAACCGCTCCAGCTGGTTGATGTCATCGTTCAACACCGTGAGCAGTCGACCACTGCTGTCCCGTTCGAAGAAATCCATCTCCAGCTTCTGGAGATGGTCATAGGCCTCCAGCCGCAGGCTGTGTTGCGCGCTCTGGGCCAGATTGCGCCAGAGGATTCCGTAGAGGTATTCGAACAACGATTCCGCTGTCCACACCAGAAACGACAGCACCGCCAGCGTGATCAGCTGGCTGGCCACCGTGGTGGCGCCAAGTTGGGAGAGCCAGGAGGTGTCCTGTTCCGCTACCACGTCAACGGCCAGTCCGATTAGCACCGGTGGAGCCAGATCAAACACCTTGTTGATCACGGAGCAGGTTGCAGCGAGCCAGACCCGCCGTCGGTAAGGCCGCAGGTGCTGAATCAGTCGTTTCAGCGGCGAAGCTGTTGTGCTCGAGACCTGAGCATTGGTTTGAAGCTTGGCTTGAACGTTTGCTGAGGCCATCCGCGCTGGTTGTCCAGGCGTTTATTCAAGCGTTGTGTTGCTGATGCACTGTTCTGACCCGTCAGAGGCGATAGACCGGAATCAGGAGCTGAGGAGTTTGTATGGCCCGAACACGCGCAATGAATCGCTTCCACCGCTATTTGGCTCGACGTCACCGCCACGATCTGCGTTGCAATGTTCCAATGCTGCGTCCCGAACTCGTCGAGTCCGAACCCCTGGACGTCAGTGGGCGTTTGATTCAGCGAGCCCTGAGTCGTGATGAACGACTGGACCTGATGCTGGTGGAGGAGCCAGCTCTCTGAGCTGACTCCCCTTGGTGATTAGATCACCAGCGGTTGCCGCCGCCACCGCCGTAGCCGCCGTCACCACCGCGACCGCCGCCGCCACCGCCGTAACCACCGCGGCCGCCACCGCCACCGGTGCGCTCACGAGGGGTGGCTTTGTTCACGCGAATCATGCGACCCATCCACTCCACGTTCTGGAGATCGTCGATGGCTTTTTGCTCATCATCATCGCTGTTCATTTCGACGAAGCCAAAGCCGCGCTTGCGACCGGTTTCGCGGTCGAGGGGAAGGCTGGCGCTCTTCACTTCGCCGTACTGGCTGAACAGGTCAAGCAGGTCTTCCTGCTCAGCCTGGAAGGAGAGGTTGCCGATGTAAATGGTCATTTCCTGTTGGGACCGAGGGGGGTGTGATCAGTGAAGCCGTGGTCCGAAAAGGAAAGTCCTTGATGCTGAAGCCAAAAAGCTGAAGCCTGGGGGAGCGAGCCGATCAGAGCCGAACGTTGATGCTGAACCTTTCCAAGCTACAGCCCTGTCGGAGCCAAACAGGGGGATGGTGGGGGCGATCTGACGAGTGACCTTTGACGCAATCAGCACTCGAAGGGCGATCTCGCCCGTGGGCTGCTGACGATTTCGGGCCAAACCCAGCCCCCTGATGAATCACATCTTGAACTGCTCGGCGGCTTTCTGCTTGCAGGTCTCCTGCGCCGTCTGGATCGAACGGCCCTCATTCACTTGCTTGAGAAAGCAGTTACAGGTGAAATCACCCATGCCTTCTGGCGGTGTCTCGCCAGCCTGGGCCATGGCGGCATGGAAACCAGCAAGGCACAGACGGGTGATGGTGCTTTCCCCTTCCGCGGCCCCGGCAGGAAGAGACGGTGTGATCAGCAGGCCGAGAGCCATGCTGATCAACGAAAGGCGGCCGACCATTGCGTTCAGGAGGCTTGGGTGATCTGGAGCTCCCGGTTCATGACCTTCAGTCGCCGGAGAGAGTTATAGACATCCTCGGGCATCCCTTTGGGAAGGTCCACAAGGCTGTGATTATCGAAAATCTGGATGCGTCCGATCATCCGGCCCTGAAGCCCTGATTCGTTGGCAATCGCACCCACAAGGTTGCCGGGTTTGACACGGTCGCGATGGCCGACTTCAACCCGGTAGCGGGTCATGTTGTCTTCCGGAGGGCGGGATTCGCGATCCACGCGGCGGCGATCACGGCCGCGATCCCCACGACGGTCGTCGCGACGATCGCCTCGGATCGGCATTTTCAGCCAGCTTTCGTCGCCCTGCACCAGCAATGGCTGATCACCGACAGCCATTTTGAGGGCGGCGACAGCCAGCTGTTCCATCCCCAGCTCATGCTCGAGACCCACGCGCTGGATCAGCTCTCTGAGCAGCTCGGTTTCTTCATTGGCTTCTGCTGTGGCTTGCTCACTGAGGCGACCGCGCAGCCGATCCAGACGGCTCTGGTTGATCTCGGCATTGTTGGGGATGTCCATCGGCTCGATGGCCTGCCCCACAGCCCGTTCGAGGTTGCCGACGAAGCGACGTTCACGCGGCGTGATGAACAAGATGGCTTCGCCGGTGCGTCCAGCGCGTCCTGTTCGTCCGATGCGGTGCACATACGCCTCGCTGTCGAAGGGCATGTCGTAGTTGATCACCAAGCCGATGCGATCAACGTCGAGTCCACGGGCTGCCACGTCGGTGGCCACCAGGATGTTCACCGTGCCCTTGCGCAGGCGGTCCACGGTCCGTTCGCGTTGGTTCTGAGGCACATCGCCGTTCAGAACCGCAACGTCGTGGCCAGCGGCCTCCAGGGATTCGGCGACGGTGAGTGTGATCGCCTTGGTGCGGGCGAAAATGATCACGCCTTCCCCAGTGACCGCCTCCAGCACACGGTTCAGTGCTTCCAGCTTGTGTGAGTTCTGGAGCGTGATCGAGCGTTGTCGAATCCGCTTCGCTTCACGATCCTTGGTCTTGATCGTGATCTCAGCAGGTTCGCTGAGGTAACGCTTGGAGAGTCGACGGATTTCATTCGGCATGGTGGCCGAGAACAGCACCACCTGACGCTCTTCGGGCAGTTGATCGAGGATCCACTCCACATCGTCGATGAAGCCCATGCGCAGCATTTCATCGGCTTCATCCAGCACCAGGCTGCGCAGTCCTGAGGTGTTCAGGGTGCCCTGGCGCATGTGATCCATCACCCGACCTGGGGTGCCGACCACCACGTCGACGCCCCGTTTGAGGGCGTGGATCTGGGAGCGGAAATCCGAGCCTCCGTAGATCGCCAGCACATTCAGATGAGGATGTCCCGCGGCATAGGCCTTGAAGGAATCAGCCACCTGCATGGCCAGCTCGCGGGTTGGGGCCAGCACCAGCACCCGCGGGTCAGGGCTGCGGCCTTCCAGGCGCTCCAGCAGCGGCAGTGCGAATGCGGCCGTCTTGCCGGTGCCGGTCTGGGCCTGTCCCACCAGATCGCGGCCCAGCATCAACTCAGGGAAGGCTGCCTTCTGAATCGGTGAAGGTTCCTTGTATCCCTTGGCTTCAAGAGTTTTCAGCAGTGCATCACTGAAGCCGAAGCCGGCAAAGCCGGATACTTCAGCAGCGTCCTGGTTGGTGTCGGAGCTGCTCGATTCGGCGCTGCTGGTGTCAACCGTGGGTTCGATCACGGTGGTGAACAGTTCCGACTCGCTCTCGGCTTTCGCGGACTCGGGGAGTTCAGAAACAGTGAGATCCACGGCGCAGGGCTCAGTGGCCTGCGATTGCATCTGGGTCATGTCGTAGAGGCTTGCCGCCTGATTGATCCTTCAAATCAGGCTTGCAACGTCCAATCGGCAAATGCCGCGCTGTATTGCTTGCCTTCTGTTCAAAGGTGAAGAGTCAAGGTATCACCCTCCCGAAGTCATCTTCCAACCGTTCGATGTCGGATTCCCGCAAAACGGTGCCGCGTTGCACTTCGATGATCAACAGATCGCCCACACCTCCACGGGCCCGATGAAGGGCACCAACGGGAATCTCGAAGGTGGTGCCAGCGCTTGCATCCAGCCATTTGCCGTCGCAGTAGAGCGACCCGTGACCGGCCGCCACCACCCAGTGCTCGCTGCGATGGCGATGCCGCTGCAGGCTGAGCCGTGCGTTCTCCTTCACCAGCAAACGTTTGACCTTGTAGCCAGGTCCTTCCGTCAGGTTTTCGTACCAGCCCCAGGGACGCTCGACCCGTGTTGTCACGTCTTGCTCCCCTGTTGAACGATGTCTCCAGGATGCCGCTGTTAAGCGTCGCTGCCAGTGACTGTGCTTCCAGTGACCGTGGCAGCCAGTCGCACGATGGTCAGATGGCGACGCGCGCGGGTCATCGCGGTGTAAAGCAGCGATGTGGTCGGCCGATCGTCCTGGGGTGGCCAGAGCAGGATCACGTCATCCGCTTCGCTCCCCTGCGCTTTGTGGATCGTCAGCGCCAGGGCGGGCTGGAGCTGTTTGACGCGCGCTGGATGTAGCAGGCGACAGGAACTGTTGCCCGCATCATCACTGCAGCGGAACAACAGCCTGCGGCTGGCGCCTTGGCCGATGCAGATTCCGAGATCACCATTGGCGAGCCCTAGTTCCGTCTGGTTGTCACTGCAGAGCACCGGCAGTCCTTCCGGCCATGCGTCTGGACCTTGGCCCGCCACCAGCTGCCGGTGCAGCGTCTCGACACCCCAGAGTCCCCGACGCCGTGGGCACAACACCATCAGGGAGTCGAGTTGCTCCAGCAGTGCATGCGCCTGGTGCGGGTCAGGCTCGCCTTCGGCGGAGATGCTCAGCGCCTGAGAGGCCTTTCTCAATGCGTTCATGTGTTGATGGAGGGCCTTCAGCACGGGGTCGGGTAGTCGCGTTGATGGCGTGAGGATCGGCTTGACGTTCGAGGCGTCATCCAGTGCCGATACGCCTTGCCAGAAGGCGTCCGGCCCGTCTTGGCAGAGCCCGTGGCTCAAACGAGCCAGATCGCCACGGTTGCGGTACACCGCTTGGAGACGGATGGATGCCTGCCCGAATCGCTGGTGGAGGCCCTCTGACTGCAGTTTCTGCCAGACCGCGCCCACCCCGATCGGTGGAAGTTGATTTTCATCGCCGACTAGCACCAGTTGTGCGCTGTCAGGCAGGGCATCCATCAGTGCCTGGGCCAGGTTGAGATCCACCATCGACATCTCATCCACCACCAGCAGATCGAGGCCTAAGGGGTGTCTGCGGTTGCGGCCGAATCCTCCCGGTCTGGACTGGAGCAATCGGTGCAGCGTGGTGCAGGGGAGTCCGGCGGTGGTCGGATCGCGTCGCACGGCCTCCTGCAGGCGGCGGGCCGCCTTGCCCGTTGGTGCGGCGAGATGGATGCGCAGCTCACCACGGTCGTGGATCGCCCGCAGCAACATGGCCTTCACGGTGCTGGTTTTGCCCGTGCCTGGACCTCCGCTGAGCAACACCAGCCGGTGACGGCTGATGGCTTCCACCGCTGCCTGCTGTTCGTTGTTGAGCTGCGCATTGCTGTTGCTGTGGGAGCTGAGGGAGCTGTGGCGTGGTGGCTGGTGCGTCGAACGCTGTCCCGTGGGGCTCAGCCGGCTTCGCTGCACAAGGCAGTTCTCCAGCGCGGTCATGCCCTGATGCCAGCGCTGCCACAGCAGCTGGTCGCCGTTCAACACCATCAGGGCGGGGTCTTCGCTGAGCCAGCCGCTGCGGTCCAGGGCCTGGCGGTGGGTGGAGGGCCACCCCGCGGCCGACAGGCCTTCGGGCTCGGGCGCACGATCGCCGAGGTTCACGCTCATTTCACCGCGACCGAGGGCGTGGGTGAGTGCCTGCACGAGATCCTGCAGCGCTGTCTGCTCTAGGGGTGTCAGTTGCTTGGGCAAGGGACGGCGGCGGGTCAGCATCGCCATCAGTCCCCGGCTGAGGGCTTGTGCTGCAGCGTTGTCCAGCGGTTGTTGGCTCACGCGTCACCTCGCAGCACAGCGTCGAGCTTCTGCAGGCGCTGCAGGGGTGCCTGTTCGAGAACGACACCGCCTCCGTGCTGTGGGGAGACTCCCCTCAGGAACACGTAGGCGTAGCCACCCAGATGGCGATCCGGCTGGTAGTCGTCCAGTCGCCATTGCAGGAATCGGTGTAGGGCGACGAGATACAGATGAGCTTGAAGCGGGTAGTGATGCAGCCGCATCTGATCCTCCATCGCGGCCTGGGTGTAATGGCGTGGACCGCAATGCAGGGGGCGTCCAGCACTGTCGCGCTCGCCGATCCAGTTGCTCTTCCAGTCAGCAACCCACCAGCGTGCGGTTCTGAGATCCTCGCCATCGGTGAACACCAGATCAATGGAGCCCGTGAGAAAGCCGCGGCTGATGAACGCAAGCTCTTCCAGGGCGTTGGCGTAGTCCGCTCCGAAACGCTGTTTGGGTTCGGTGCAGAAGGCTGCTGCGAGATGTTGAGGGCGAACGGCTCGTCCTTGGTGTGCCACCGGTAGATCGAAGCTCAGTTCATGTAGGCGGCGGCCAGGATGCAAGTCCTGGAGACGGAGGTCTCCCAGAGGACCGCCGAGCGGTGTCTGCAGCAGGGTGGTCAGTCCCTCCAGAACGGCACCTGTCAGGTCGGTGTCGAGACCGGAACGACGCAGTTCGCGCTGCACAAGTTCCTCGTTCTCGGGTCGCGCAACCGGTTGCTCGAAGGGAATCTGCTCGAGGATGCGATGCAGACAGTCCCCGGCGTTGGCACCACGGGGAAAGCTGCCGAGGGGGCTGTCCTTGCTATCGCCTTCAGGGCTGGGTGTTTCAGCAGCAAGGCTGCTGAGGTCGTCACCGGTGCGGGCATCCATATCGCGTCCCTCTTCGACACTGCGCGGGTCTTGGCGGTTGATGGGAGGGGTCGCGTGGTTGGCAATCCAGGCGGAGTAGCTGCTCCGGCCCCAGCTGCGGTCGAAGCCTCGGGTGGGGATGGGGCCGCATTCCAGATCCTGCGTGCTGACGCGTGGACGCCAGCGACCAGGCTGAGGACAGGGTTCGGCAGCATGGACGCTGATCCATGGGGACGGTGATTCCGCCTGCCCCTCCAGCCAGGGCGCGAGCGGGTTGCCGTCCTGTTGGGCCGCTTGGGCCTGGAACAGCACGAGATGCCGTTCCGCACGTGTCACGGCGACATAGGCGAGGCGTTCAGCCTCAGCGCGCTGTTCTCGCGCTTCATCCATGGCGAGACGGTGGCCCATTCCCCAGTGGGTGTTGAGCGCCACGCACCAGCCGCTGGTGGACTCATCCGCTTGGTTGCGCCACAACGGCCCTTTGGCGGGTGAGGGTGCCTCCCAGAGGTAAGGACAAATCACCACGGGGTATTGCAGCCCTTTGCTGCGGTGCACCGTGACAACGGCAATGGCGCTGGCGGCGAGATCGCTGTAGGGCTGACGTTCGTCTGGAACGGAGTCCGGGGGATGCAGGCGTTGTCGTCGCAGCCAGTCCGCACCACTGGCGGCATCGAGGCCCTGGCGATGCATGGCGTCCTGCACCAGGCGTGCGCATTGCTGCAGGTCTCCGAGCAGCCGGCCGCGGCTGGAGAGATCGGCCACGGTTTGGCCGTCTATCACTTGGGCCAGACACCCCATTAACCCGAGTGTTGGCAGCTCCTGCGCAAGCTGCTGAATCTGGGCCGCCAGCTGGTCAAGTCGACCGTTGCTCTCCGCGACGTCCAGGTCGTCATGGCGCCATTGCAGCAAGGACGACACGGCCAGTTCGCGCAGTCCGCTGGAGTGCGCCGGGCGTGCCAGGGCATCCAGGAACGTCTGGAGGTCTGTCGCGCCCTGGCTGCTGAACACGTCCCCCTGACTGACCAGACGACTGGGTAATCCCGATGCCGCCAGCTGACGGCGAATGGCCTCGGCTTGGCGATGACGGCTGACGAGAATGCAGATATCCGACGGGTCGAGCTCCGGCACGTCCGACATGGTCGTGAGGATCAGCGCAGCGGTGATGGCCGGGATGCGCTCCTCAAGCGTTGTTCGACTGGTCTGTTCTGCATCCTCTTCAGGATTGATCTCAAAAAGCTGTAGAGATTGGTTTCCCTCACTGAGCGGCAGTGGGCTGACGGAGGCTCGAGGGGTCACCGCCGGCACGTGCAGTTCCGAGTGCTGCAGTCCAGGAGCCATCAGGTCATTCATCCCCTCCATCAGGGGCGATGTGGTGCGTCGGTTGTCGAGCAAGTCATCGATGCGCTCCACAGCACGACGGGCGCGCTTGTAGGTGTTGAGATCTCCACCCCTGAAGCGATAGATCGCCTGTTTGGGGTCACCCACCATCAGCAGCAGGTGTTCCGGCGTGCTGAAGGCCGTCTGCATCAGCCTCCATTGCAGTGGATCGGTGTCTTGGAACTCGTCGATCAGAGCGACGCGGTAGCGCGCTCGCAGCGGTTGGATCCAGGCGCCCGCATGTGCCGACTGTTTGGGGTCGAGGGCATCCAGCAGACCTGAAAATCCGATCACTCCCCGTTGACGGCGTCGTTCCGTGATCTGCTGCAGCCCGCGACTCAGCAACAGTCGCCAGGTCTGCTCGGCGGGACCATCCCACAGATCGGCGATGGCCTCCTGCAGATCCGGTGCGGGGGTGCTGGGGTTGGTTTCTCCGCAGGCGCGAGCGGTTTTTTCGAAGCTCCCGGGATGAAAGTAGCTCCCTAGTAGTGCCTGACTGCGCACGTCAGCGTAACTTGGACGTTCCTGTTCTGAAACGAGAACGTGCTGAAGCCAGGTATCGAGCTCCTGGCTGCGATCCTTCCTCGGCTTCGGGCTGAAGGGTTTGGTCTCCTTGCAGCCATGGTCTCGCCATTCGGCGGCGCAGGCTCGGAAGGCTTGCTCTAAGGCACTGCCGCCGTCCCTCCACTGTTCGCAGAATCGACTCCAGCGCCGTTGCATCCACCCTTCAAAGGCTTCAGTCAGGGGCTGCTCCGCCTCGATCGGCTCCGCGTCGGAGCCGATGCTCACCGCGCAGTCTCCATCCAAGCGTTGCAGTTGCATGGTCAATGCATCGGCGTTGAGCCCCGCTTTCAGCAATCCCGCCAGATCGCCTGGGGCCAGTGCGAGAACGTGCTCTCGCCAGAGGTCATGGGCCACGTTCTGGGCCAGGGTCCAAGGATCGTCGTCAAGGCTCAGTTCCAGAGCCTGTCCGCTCTGCAAGGCCTGCCGGCGCAAGGTGCGCCGGCAAAACCCATGGATGGTGGTGATGTCTGCGCGTTCCAGGGCTTCCAGTGCTTCCAGCAACCGGCTCGCCAGAGTCCTGCGCTGACCGGAGTTGTGCCCGTGCCGCTCCAGCCATTCCGCCAGCACCGCATCTGTGCTGTTCAGCTCTGCCTGATTGCTCTCCCGTTGCAGCAGGCCCTGCAGTGCGCCATCGAGACGGCGGCCGATCCTGTCGCGTAGTTCATCGGCCGCGGCTTCGGTGAAGGTCACCACCAGCAGCTGGTCCAGAGGCAGCTGCTCTTCCACCACCAGTCGCAGCACAAGGTGTGCGAGAGCGAAGGTTTTTCCCGTGCCTGCACTCGCTTCCAGCAGGCGCACCCCAGGCGTCAGGGGATAGCTGTTGGGGTCAAAGCGCTGGTTGGCTGCCGCTGCGTTCGGACTCATCGACAGCGGGCCTCGAGCAAGGGCTGATACAGCGCCGCAAAGGCTGTTTCAAACCTTGGATCCTGCAGCAGCAGTTGCGCGTCACAACCGTCGCCGAAGCAAAGGCTCAGTTCGGACTGATCGCGCTCCGCCCAGAGGCTGAAGCCCCCTTGCCAGCGATTGGTGAAAGCCCGGTTCGCGGCGTCCTTGCCCTTCGCCAGCGACAGGGCTCGCGCCAGGCCGCTCTCTGGCGGAACGGGCCAGCACTGCTCCATGCCCTGTGTCGCCAGCCCCTGCAGCATCCCGATCTGATGCATCGCCTCGTCCGGTGTCATCGTCTGCCAGCGCATCGCGATCTGAAATTGATCCGCCTTGGCACTGCCTTCAGGCCTGCAGATCACGGCACTGCTGCAGGGGGCATCACCCAGCTGCACGCAGAGATGCTGAAGCCACGCCTGCAGCAGCGTTCTGGCGCGCAGTTTCGACGTGCTGATGTGCACGGCAATCTCGCCGGCCATCAGTTGGCTGGTGTTTAGCGGAGTGGTATCTGACTGGCGGTGATGCACCGGGCCGAGGCTGAACAGGGTTTGCTGCAGGTTCTGCCAGCGTTGTTCAAGCTTGTCCTGATCCAGTTGTGCCGCCGCGCCTGGAGGCATCAGGCCCTGGCCACAGCACCGCGCCCGCCAGTCCACGTGGTCGAGCTGCTCCCAGCGTGTGTCTGGATGGTCAGCGAGCTGATCCAGTTGTTCGGCCAACCGTTCCCTGATCAATTGATGGCGATTCAGCTCGTCCATCGACAGAGGCGAGAGATCGTCGACCGCATCGCACCATTCGCCCGCTTCGATGCCCTGCCGTTTGAGCCAGTCGCTTTGAGGTGCGTGCAGCCAAAGGTTGAGGGTTTCGATCGCTTCAGGCTTGAGCACAGCCTTGGCCTGCATCTCCGCTTGTCGCCATTGCAAGGGCATCGCCAACCCCAAGCTGGGCCGCTGGGGTTGACCTTGCAGCTGCACCTCGAGGTTTCGGCGCGCATCCAGCAGCCGACGGTCGCGAGAGATCGCAGCCGTTGTGGCTGTGGCTTGAAAATTGCCAGCATCCAGCGGATTGGCCGGTGGCTCGATCTTCAGCTCCTCCATGGCCTGGGTTCCCAGCTGCTCTTCCAGCAGGCTCAGCCACTGCTGGACGGGTGGACAAGGGGGAAGCGCGTCGCCGCGGCGTTCATCGCGACTGTTCCAGCTAATCAGCAGGTGTTGCCGCGCTGACATCAACGCCTCCAGCAACACGTAGCGGTCTTGATCGGTGCTGCTGGGATCGCCGAGTCGCCGTTGCAGTTCCAACAGATGAAAACCTGCCCGCTCCTGATGGCGTGGGAACGACGCGGCGTCCAGTCCCATCAGCACGATCGCCCGGTGGGGAATGGCCCGCATCGGCTCCAAGGCGCTCACGGTCAGGGCCCCGCTGCGATGGCCAAACCGGCCGCTGTCTGCGGAGAGCGCTTCCTCCAGCACTTGGATCACCACAGCCACATCCAAATGCAGGGAGCAATCAGCTGCCTTTTGTTGCCAGGTGTCCAGGCTTTGCTGGATCGCCTGCCATTCCCAGTCCCAATCTCCACCGTCGAGAAACAGATCCTGAAGCAGGCCCCGTAGACGTTCCACCCATACCGGACATGGCGCACTGACGCGTAATCGGCTGATCCAAGCCGCCAGGCGGTCCAGTAAGGGCCACCAGAGTTCCAGCTCCTGAAGGCTCACATCGGTTAATGCCGGTGCACAGTCACCCAAGGCCAGTCCCGGTTGCTCTGGAAGGGTGAGGCCCAGCAGCCAGCGGTCGAGGCACCATCGCAGGCTGTGGCTGTCGTCTCCCCTGCGCTCGCTGGCATCGAGGCCCCAGCGAAAGCCACTGCGCTGCAGCGCTGAGGTGATGGCCATCGCATCGTTGGAGCTGATGCTCTGCAGGGCCTGCAGCGCCGGATTGCCCAGCAGGGTTTCGAGTCCACTGGCGGTGAGCCGATCGGCACTGAGACGCAGCAGGGTCATGAAAGCCTGCTGCAGCCCTGGGCAACTCTGCTGGCTGCGGTCGGTCAAGCGCCAGGGCAGGTCCACCCCGGTGGCATCCTGATCGGAGAACACCGAGGCCAGCAGCGGTGCATAACGCTCCACATCGGGTGTCATCACCAGAACATCGCGGGGCTGAAGGGTGGGATCGTCAGCCATCCAGCCGAGGATGCGGTCACGCACCAGCTGCACTTCCCGCCAGGGTCCTGCACAGCCCATGAATTGGAGCGATTGATCACGCTCAGGCATGAACAGCTGGCTTGGCTCAGCCTCTCCAGCGGCCAGCTGGCGCTGCAGCTGCTCCAGCAGGGTTGGAGCAGCGGGATCACCGTTGTTCATGGCGGTGGGATCGGCGAAGAGATCGCCCTGCTCCCAGCTGCCGAGCATGCAGTCACCGCTGCCCTCCAGCAGTAGCTGGAATTCAGCTCCCATGCGGCCCAGGATTCCCTCCAGGCGTGGGGCTTCGATCAGCCAAGAACCATTCGGTGAGTCCGTCCAGTTGTCGCCTAGCTGACGTCGGCGCCGTTGCGAGCGCTGCCAAAGATCCGGGCAGGGGGTCAGCAGGAAGAGTTCCACGCTGATGTGGCCAGCAAGGGCCTGCAACAGATTCACCTGAACCGGCGCCAGATTGCTGACGCCGAAAAGACGCAGGCGGGGCGGCAGAGGTTGAGCCGGCTGCTGGCCATTGCGCAGTTTCAGAACCGCCTGTTGCACCTGGAGGCCAAACGGTTGGCAGGGCAACTGCTTGGCGATGGCCCGGGCCAGAACGGGTTGCCATTGCAGTCCCTCAGGCAGCGTTGTGCCGCTCTCACCAGCCAGCCATTCGGCAAGTTCCTGCGGCCTATACAGCGCATAGTCGTCCATCGCATCGGCGAGGCCCCGCGCCAGTTGCCATTGGTCTCTGTTGAGCTGTCCAGGCGCGCTGTGATGGCGTTCCCACCACTGACGCAGGCTGGCGGCACTGTCGTGCTCCAGCAGGTCTGGCAACACTTTCAGAACGGTCCATACCAGGCGTTCCGCGCGCCATGGATCGTCACTGGCTTCGTCGGCACTGAGCACGGCGTGCACCAGTTGCCGCAGCCGGCTTCCTGGGAAAGGGAAACGCACCAAGGCGCTGATGCCATTGACGGCGGCGAGCTGCTCCCCCAGCCAGCGGCTTGTGGGCCAGGTGTTCACCACCACCTCGAGTTGTTCGAAGGGCCCCGGGGCGTCAAGCCTCAGCTCATGGGCCAGCAGCTGGGCCAGCAGCTCTGCCCGATTGCTGCGGTAAACCTTCAGCAAGGCACCCCGGTGGTCAGGGGCCGCTGTGGGCGATGGACGGCTTGGTCCTCGGGCTGTCCGATCACTTGCACAACGGCACGGGTTTCAGGGCAAAACGCTGTGAGCAAGCCTCCATAGACCGCGCCCGTGTCGATCATCACGATCTGGCCACGATGTTCCACCGCAGGTCGGGGGGTATGCCCCACCACGACTGTTCCGTAACGGCCGTCGTAACGCTCCCAGAACGACTCACGCACATCCAGATCCGGTTGGCCTTGCTCGTCGAAACCGGCATGGGTGGCCACCCATCCATGGCCGCGATACACGCTTGGAAGTGTGCTGAGTCGTTGCAACCATTCCCGCGTCTGTTCCTCTCCGAGCTGGCGGTAGGTCTCGATGGTCAGCAGATCAGCGCAGCTTGCTGTTGGCCCTGCCTTGAGACTGTCGATCAAGGTCTGCTCGTGGTTGCCCCGCAGCCAGGTGGCGCGTCCACTGCTCACCAGATTCCAAACGCGATGGATGCAATCCGCGATGTTCGGGCCTCTGTTGATCACATCACCGCAGAACACCAAATGATCCGTGGTGGGAAGCACCGCCAGCAGACGCTCCAACGCGTCATCGCAACCGTGAACGTCGCCAATCACCCAGTGGTGGCCGCGGGGGGACGCCATTGCGATTGCTTCGCTCCGGAGGATCTGAACTGCCTGGCGAGGCTTTTCAGAAATATCCACTACGTTAAAGCCCCGCTAAGCCGAGCCATGGACCCTCGTTCATTGTCACCCTTGCGCCGGGTTCAGTTGCTTGTGCAAGCGCTCGACGGCGCTAAAAAAACGAACGAGGCTCTTGCACACTGCACGGACGGTGAAGAGATGCTGGACGTGCTGCTGGGCGCGTCTCAAAAGCTGGGGCTAGGTCTGACGCGGGAACAGCTGCGCAACACACCGCCAATTCGCGACTGGGTGTGGTGGAAAAACAAAGAAGCCCTGGTCACGATTGGTAATTAATCGCGCGTTCATCGGATTCAATGAATCCGATGAACAGCATCACTATCTCGTGTCGCACTCTTGCTGAAGTGCAATACATTGGCCATACTCAATAAGCTTTTTGTTTTTTGGAATGTCCAGAGAAGTTCCCATATTTGTGAAGCCTACAAATCCATACTATCTTTTGATCGAAATATATTCTGGGACCCAGATTCAGGCCGGAGAAGTTGTTGACGGCATACCGATTGGACCTGGCGTGCAGGCACAAAACCTTGATCTGAAGGGGGCTTATCTCCAAGGAGGTTTCCTTGCATTCAGTGATTTCTCCGGGAGCAATCTTGATGATGTGAACCTGCAGGCGGGTTCGATTTCTTACGGAGATTTCAGTGATGTCTCCTTTCGGAATGCCTTGTTGTCGATCACGTCATTCGCGCAGGCGGATCTCGCGGGAGCTGATCTGCGCGCAGCTCAGATGGTGTTGATGGATAACGCCAGTGTTGATCTTCGAAGTGCCGACCTCCGTGGCGCCGAAATTGTTGGAAGCACTTTTGATTTCGGTAATCTGAGGAACGCCAATTTCACTGATTCAATTATTCAGAACACTGGATTTCAATTCTCCGACCTGCGCGGGACCAGTTTTCAAGGTGTTGTGCTCAGCGGATGCACATTTTATGGGACCAAGTTTGATCGAGACACGTTCAAAGGCGCGATTTTTGATGAAACAATCCTGCCCAATGGCAGCGTTCTGAGCTCTTTCAATCATCCACAGGATCAGGTGTTGTTTGGTGCGAAAGACTCGGTTCTGGAAGTGGATCCTGACAGTGTGGTCTACACCGCCGCACTGCAAGAGCAAACACCTGGACGGTTCGCCTATGGAACCAGATTTGGCGGCCTGGAGTTGGTCTCTGGTACCAGTGCACGTGGACTCAATCTCTCTGGGCTCAACCTCAGTGATCTCTCACTCGACGGCAGCGATTTTCGTGATGTTGATCTCACTGGTGCTGATCTGGGTGGAACATCGTTTGTCGCATCACAGTTGGATGACCTAATTGCAATTGGTGCTGACTTTGTCAATGGGTCGATCTCAGGTTCTTCAGCTCAGGGCGCTGTTTTTGACGACACCAACTGGAATTTCTCCAGTCTGGCCAACGCTGATCTCGTGGACGCCAGTTTTTTAAATGCTGATCTTCGCTTCACCAACTTACTGGCCACGGATTTCAGGAATGCGGATCTCAGAGGTGCGAATCTCACAGACGCCAATGCCATCAATTGTGATTTTCGTGGCGCGGATTTGCGTGGGGCGAACCTGACCAACCTTGATTTAACTGACGCCGATCTTCGTGGTGCCTTGACGGATGCGTCGACGATCTTCTGCAATACCGTGATGCCTGACGGCTCAGTTGAGGACCCCATCAACGGTCTTTGTCCTGGTCAGCCCACCTTCGTATTTGATCCAGTTCCGATGTGAACGTTGAAGGCGCCTGATGTGGCTCTCTGATGCCATCTCCGTTGACGCCTGATGACTCATGGGCTCCCATCGGTAACCCTTGCTGATGGGAGTTTTTGTTATGGCATCCCTAGGGGGATCACATCATCTTGATGATTCTGCGTTCGGTTCAATCTGATCACGTTGTTGTCGGATCTCTTGTTTGAGCCTCCTTCGTGGTGGGCTGATGAGCAGCTGAATCCACATGGATGCATGAACCACTCCACTTCGAATCACGATGGGTTGCCTGCCGTACAGACATCAGACGTCACGGCGAGCATGCCCAGTGTTGCTTGATCGGATCTGACTGCCCTGGACTCGCTTTAGTCGCGGCGCTGGGAATTACTCGGCTGCTCCACGGATGTTGGCGCCGACTCCTCAAGCCCAAGATTCAGCTCACCAATCCAAGCGACGATCCCAATCAGGCCAAGAATGCTGCCGATCAGCACAACCAGTCGATTGACGGTCATGGTTCCTTTGTCATGGACTTGACCCTAATGGGTTGTGGACTTTGTTTGTGCTTTGTTCTTCTTGGTTGTGTTCTGGTCGCTGGACGCCGCTGAGTGCTTCGCTCATGACAACAGGGTTGGACCGTCGCGTGGATCGTTGTTGATCGGGCAAAGTTATTGGCTCGCGTGCCTGGCTCGGTTGGTCAACGACACTGATGGCGACTCAGCATGTCACTACCTTTCTTCAAGGATCTGAATAAAAAGCGTATCCACGAGATACGAAATTCCAAAAAAAATTCCAAATTCGTGCACTTGTTGATACAGAAGCACTTGCGGGCTGATGGCCCAATGTCATGTTGTTGTCGTTGATTCATTCGGCCCCCCACCCACCCACCCAATGACGACTTGCATTTATCGCGGCATTCGCTATCAAACAGCGCAAACACCCACCAAGGCTCAAGTGCTGTCTTTTGAGCGCAAGACCTATCAAGAGAATGTGGAGGCGGCTCGCCAACAGTTGACCAAGACCTACCGCATGGTCAAGTACTGATTCATCAGGTCAGAAGAGGGGGAGACTGTTCCAACCCCCTCTTCTGTCAAGGGTTTAACCCTGTCTTCAAATCAGTTGATACGCCAGAATTGTGGTTTGTCCTCTGATATTTTTGGACGTGCGTGCTGATATAAACACCTGATCCCAATCAGAATCTTTCGTTTTAGAGAGATATCTTCTCTGTTCAAGCATGCTGAGTGCATCACGTTGATTGCTTGTCTTGCTGATTTGCATTATCAATGCAGCTCAGACCTTTTTGAGCAATTAGCTCACTGTTGGTGTTCAGAGAAAGATGAAATTTCAACTTGTCGGTTTTGATTCCTGGACGTTTCAGTTGGTCTTCTGTGGGAGCTTGTTGGTTCTTGAAGCTGAACGCGATGGGGTTTTGCTCAGCACGATCCTGCAGCCGATGGACTGTACGCGCACGCGTATTCACGAGCTGATTCGCCAACCGTCGTGCACATTGGCCAATCATTGACCGCTCGACCTGTTTCCGGCCTCTGTCGCTAGGCCTCAGTTGAGCGATCAGCGATTGAGGCTCAAAGTCCGGGATACGCGTTGGCCAGCCCCCAGGTTGCAAGCGCTGTGATGCAGGCAAAGGTCAGTGCAGCCCATGCGGCCGTGCTTGAACTGGTGCTTTGCGAGAGAGGGAGCTGGAGTTTGCGTGCCATCCGTTCAAGCCTGCTCTGACTTCTTGATGTCCTAGGTAGACCGACGATGTCCACTGATGTTGGTAAATCCACACCAGTCGGTGTCTTGCTCAGACGTTTGCTTGCTTCAGAAAAATGCTTTTTTGAATGGTATTGATGAATGCTGAATTGGTATAGGTAGATATTCTCGACCAGTGCTGTTGGTTGTGATTGCTGCATCTTTTAATCAAGTTGATCGATTATCAAGAGATTTCATCGCTCTTGATCAATGGAAATGATCACGATTGCCATTCTTTCGCTTCTCGTAGGTTCCTCGTCTTTGGCTGCGTATCGCCTCACACCGAAGAAGGAGGCCAACCAATGACTTACACCGCTACCTCGCTTGCGATTGCTTTTGTCGTCACTAGTTTCTGTTACTGGTTGATGATGCCGCTGATGCGATAGCGGATGGTTCGGATAGCTTGGTCAGGATGGTTCTAATCCATGAATCATCCTGCCAATGAATCGAGGGTGTTCCCTCGGTATGTATGTCCAGTCAGTGTTCATTGAATGCAAGTGATGCATCGACTGGTTCGCTGAACTGCGCTGATCCCATCACAGAGGCCAAGATGGCGATGTGCCTTTCATTCGGATCGAGGGGAGCCGTAATGTCCGCTTGTTCTGCGCTGGTCATGCGTACTTGAAAAGCAGTTATAGAGCTCCGTTTGGACATCACGAGGCAACAGTCGTGCCTGATGTTCATCCCAGCGAATATTTAGAGAATCGTTTGCATTCATTGGCTGTGATCAAACTGAATGCCACCTGCGAGGGCTTTTGAACACAAAAAAGCCCAGTCTTTGACTGGGCTTTTAAACGGAGAGGGTGGGATTCGAACCCACGGTGCCCGTGAAGACACGCTGGTTTTCAAGACCAGAGCCATAAACCACTCGACCACCTCTCCAGGTTGCGGTGCGTTGCTGCGGTCCGTGACGCCACTTTATAAGGAGCCGCCCCTTGGGGCGACTCCATCGTGATCAGTTCTCAGGCTTCGCCAGTGGCAGCAGGCACTTGTCGGAATCGCAGCCAGCTGGTCCAGCCTCGCTGATCTCACCCATGTCGTAGCGCTGAAGCGCTTCGAAGAAGTCGGAGCTCACCCGGCGTTGCATCACGTCGGATTGCATCCGCTCGTAGGTTTCGGCATCGATCGGTTCGAAAGGCAAACGCGGGAAGGTGGCGTTGGCATCGAAACGGGCAAGCAGTGCGGCCGAGATGTAGCCCTCGCCTCTCTCGATGGTTCCGTGCAGGGCATCGGTGAGTTCCTCGATCTCGTGCTCGCGGAATTCGATCGTGGCTGAAGTGTTGTGTGCGGTGTAGTGGGTCTGCACCTGCATGTAGAAGTCGAACTGGGCCATCGCGGAGAAGGCATTGATGTCGACCGCATCGGCACCGGGCAGATTGGCCCAGCTGACTTCGGTGGGGATTTCCACCAGCCATTCGGTGCAGCGAGGATCGAATGGATCGTCCAGCAAGCGCCCCTGCTCGTCTTTATCCGACTGAGAGGGGACAATGGTGTAGCCGTAATCCATGCAAGCCATGGCCACGGGATCGTTCTTGCGGAAGGTGATCCGGCGGATGAAACGCTGGGCCTTGGGGGGATGCCAGCCCGGAGCAGCACCGGTGAGCAGGCTCTTGGTGCCTGCGGGTTGAACGGTGGTGCAGCGGTTCGGGCGACGCAGGCCGTGGCGATCGCAGTATTCCCAGACAGCCTCATTGACGGTCGCTTTCCAGCGACTCAGGTACTCCGCCTCACGCTGTTTGAACGCAACACCTTCTTCGGTGTTGGGACGACCTGCTTCCCACCACTGCAACCAGGGGGTACCGAAGGCATGCACGAAGAAGTCGAACAGTCCGGTGAAGCTCACACCAACGATGGGATCCCACGCCCGGCTCTGGCGGTACCGCTCCACTTCAAACTGGTGATTGAGGAGGCACGCCACTGAGAGGGCTCCTGCACGGAAGGCATCGCGTTGACCTTCGTCGTCGCTGGGATCGATCTGATTGAGGTGCACCTCGGCGAGGTTGCAGTGGAAATCCGCACCGAGAATTTCGCCACATGGGTTGAGGCCATAGCGGCCGAGACGATGCTCAAGCTCATCCTCAGCAATGGGGCCGTGGTTGAGGTTCAGCCAACGGCCAGCCTCCTCTTTGCCTTGATCGCAGTAGATGTCGATGAATTCGCGGCGCAGCTCGGGTGTGCTCAGCAGGTCCGCGTTGGAGCGGGCGATGGCCTCGGGGGCGAACTGGATAGCGCCTTCACCACTATGGAACTGGCGGGTCACCGCTTCCAGCAGCACCTCACGGCTAGGCCGTGTGTGATACACGCGGGTGTGATTGGCCATGCGCAAGGCGTCACGCTCAGGATCAATCCGCCAGTTGCCTTCGTCGTCTTGCTGCCAGAGGTTGTCTTTTGCTCCTGCAGCGCTGGTGTCAGCGGAAGCGAACTGACGCATGCCCGCACTGCGCCGGATGTTGCCCGCGACGATGGTCACAGCCGCTTCATCGATCAGCAGGCAGCACTCCACTGACGTGAGTTTGCGCCCAACGGCCTTGCCAAGCAGACGAGCGACCCTGGCATAGAGATCCTTCAGCTTCACAGGGTTGGCCATCCCGCCGAATCCCTTAAGCGTTTCCCCAACAGGACGGACATCCGAGAGGTCAACTTGAACCTTGACCGTGCGACCAGCGAAGCGCTCGTCGCTGCTCAGTTCAAGCATCAACTGATAGCTGTCAACCCAGCCGCGTCTGGTGTCGCCAACACGAATGGAAACAGTGTCCTCGTTAATCGTGTAGGTGGTCTTCTCCTGGCGCTGACCAGCCGGTGTCACGCCGATGTCAGAAACCCCCAGCACCTCAATGGGGTTGGTGACCACCGGTAAGCGTTCGATCAGGTGGGGCTCGATGATGGCCCCGGTTCCACACCCCATCATCGCCAGGTCCATCATCAGACCGAAGGCTTCCCAATCCACAAGATTTGTGGAGGTGCAGTTGTAGGCACCCGAGAAATTGTCCTGGCGTTCAATCCAGGGTGTGCCTCCGATCCAAAGCCAACGTCCTGAAGGCAGCGCCTTTTTTTCGGCTTGCATGCGGGCAAGCAGGGCGACTTCCTCACCGGTGAGACGACCGAGCGTCTCCAACCCACCAAGGTTGCGACGTCCCACTTCGCTCCAGCTCTCGCGTCCCGTGCTGCTGCGACGGCTGTAGGTCCGGTAGAAAACCGGGTTGGCAGCAGGTGCAGTGGCAGGGAAATCGCCGTTGCTGGACACAGCTTTGAGTGTGTCCTCGGTGCCACTGCGAGTTGGAGACAGGGTCACGTTTTGAGACAGGTCAGTGAATGCACCCTAACGCCAGCAATGGGGGTCGCAAGTGATTGAAGGCACTATCTGCAGTGTCGTTGCCTGTGGGCTTCTGTCGCTGCCACCATGCCCGCATCGTCTGAATCGGGATTCATGGCCAGCCCCCGGGCTTTGACACGAGGGATGTTTCGCCGAGTTCTCCGTCCTGGTTTGCTCGCTGCCCTTGGGCTACTCATCTGCTTCGTGACGGCATGGCCTTACCCCTCGGCGCTGGCCGGTTCATCCGCAAATGAGGAGAACTATCAACCCTTATCTAGCGCTGTGATTCCCATCGAGCAGCAGCCGTTTTATGAGGCCTTGGTCGAGAAAGCGGCAGCCTGGGATGAGGTGGTGCTTGATCACGTGGTGGGGGATAGCCCGAAAGCCACGTTGCTCAATTTCTATGCCGTGATGTCCGACGTGGCCTTGCGTGCCGATTTGCTTGGGTTTTCCGCCTCCACCGGCCAGGCGATGCGACGTGAAGCCATCGACGACACGAATCTGCTGTTCGGGTTGGCGGTCGATGCTTTGGATGCGAGTGGTTTCTCAGAAAGTGTTCGAGAAGATATGGCCGATGAGGCGGCGATTCAGTTAAAGATGGTTCTTGATTATGTCTTGTCCAATAGTCGAGAGCCAATTCATATTCCTGATCAGGCGGGAATGAAAAATCGCAATGACTCGCGATCCAATCCGACAGCCTCATGGCGTATTCCTGGTACGGCCATCACCCTCACCTCTGACATCAAAGGTGATCCAGAAAATGAAAGTTTTTATTTTTCTGCTTCAACCGTTTCGTCTGTTCGTTCGATGTATGAAGAGATCCGTGATGTTTCCAGAGTCGATCAACCGTATGCTTCACCAAATTTTTATTCAGACTTCATCTACACGCCTGGATTTCTTGTTCCTCCTGACTGGTATTTGTCGCTTCCGCTTGGTTGGAGGGCCTGGCTCGAGTGGCCGGTTGGCGATCAAACGCTATTTCAGATCGTCAGTGCTGTTCTGCTGATTTTGATTTACGCCTACATCAGTTTGCGTTTGATGCGCCTTCTGTTTAAGTCGTATCAAGAAGTTGGTGATGATGAAAATGATTATGAGTCGATGAATCGACGTCTTTTTAGTGTTGATACTTTGGCTTGGAGGCGTGTTCTGATCGTCGCTCCTGTATTGCCTACGACTTACCTAATGGAGCAGCTTGTTGACAATGTTATTAATTTCACTGGCACGCCATTGGTGGTCGCGATTTATGTGTTTTACGTGATCTGGTATGTCTCGGCAAGCGTTCTTGTTTTCTTCTTGTTCGAGGCCTTGGGGCGTAGTGCTGCCGAGTTCATGGCTCAAATTCGGCGTAATCGTTCTCCTATTCAGCTTCGTCGCATTACGAGCTTTGTAATGCCTGCAAGTCGTGCAGTGGGGATGTTGATCTCTGTGGTTTTGATTTACCGCCTGTTGTTGCTGCTTGGGTTGCCTTCGAACACTGTGCTTGCTTTTTCGGCAGTGCCTGGCCTCGCGATTGGTCTTGGTGCCACCAAGCTGATCGGGAATCTTTTCGCGGGTTTGTCGATTCAGACCGATCGTCCTCTTCGGGTCGGTGAGTTTTGCGAAGTAGACGGAAAAATTGGATTCGTGACCAAAATCGGTCTTCGCTCGATGGAGCTCCAGACCCTGGAAAGTCGCGTCACGATTCCCAATTCCGTGGCCGATGAAGCCACCATTGTGAATTATTCAAGGCGGGGCCAGAGTGTTGAGCGTCAGCCAATGCAGGGGCTTGAGCTCAGGCTGCCAATACGAGATCCAATGTCTCCGTTCCAGCTTGAGGAATTAATTCGAATTACAAAGACTATTTTGGAGTCGCCTTCTTTTCTTGATCAAGAAGTTGAACTCTATGAGCCAGTTGTGAGTCTGGAGTCACTTGAAGACGGTACTAGTCAACTGATCGTCTTTGTGATGGTGGAACTGCACGGATGGAAACCGTTCTTGAAGGTGCGTGAAAAACTCCTGGTGGCTCTAGAAGAAGTGCTTGAACGCATTTCACTCTGCGAGATTGTTGTCGGTGTCTCTTACAGCACCACTCCCGACCAACTGCAACTCATCCCTCAGTTGCTGAAAGACATTGTGAGCGAAGACGCGCAACTTGAGTTTGAGGCAGCGCGACTCGTACGAATTTCAGCCTTTAGCTACGACTATGAATTGGAAATTCGCTCACTCCACCTGGTGCATGACGCTTTCGAAGACAGTGTCCACCGGTTGAATTGCAGAATTCTTGAGGTTCTTGCGGATCATCAGATCCAGATTCCCTACCCCACGCAAACGCTTGAACTGCAATCCAACCCGACGACCTGATGATCCCGCGTGTTCTTGAACCTGAGGTCATGAATGACCCGCTGCAGGTGGATGCTTACGCCGCGGCTGATTTCAACGCTTCCGATCAGTCCGTGCTTGACCGGATTGAGCAACTGCTTGGCCTCGATGATTTCCATTTCCGCACTCAGGCGCGTCTCGTTGATCTCGGTTGTGGTCCCGGCAATATCAGCCTGCGGCTGGCCCAGCGCTGGACGGACTGCTCTGTGGTGGGGGTGGATGCTGCTGATCGCATGCTTCAAGTGGCCGAGGCCCGGCGTCGTGATGCCGGTGTGACGTCAGAGCGCTTGCGCTATCAACAGCAGGCACTGCCCTTGCCAGCGTCTTTAATCCAGGCGGATCTGGTGGTCAGCAACAGCCTGCTCCATCATCTCCATGAACCGATGCATCTCTGGTCATCGGTGAAATGTCTTGCTTCATCGCGCTGCCTCGTTCTGCATCGGGATCTCAAGCGTCCAGACAGCGAGGCCGGCATTGAAAAACTTTGCCGGGAGCATGTGGCCCATGCACCTGAGGTGCTTCAACGTGATTACCGAGCCTCCTTGCATGCGGCATTCACCGTCGCAGAGGTGAATGCGCAGCTTGCGCTTGCTGGTCTGTCCCAGCTCCAGGTGCTGGAGGTCGAGGACCGATACCTGGAAGTGTGTGGCTGGATCACGGGCTGTCAGGCTGGTGTCGATCAGCGCAGCCCATGAGCACGGAATCAGCACTTCAAGATGGACGTGAGCTGCTTGATGCAGTGGCACGTCGTCGCAATTTCGCGATCATTTCCCACCCTGACGCTGGCAAAACAACGCTGACAGAGAAGTTGTTGCTGTACGGCGGTGCCATTCAGCAGGCCGGTGCTGTGAAAGCACGAGGTGAACAACGCAAAGTCACATCTGACTGGATGGAGCTGGAGAAACAGCGCGGAATCTCCATCACTTCGACCGTTCTTCAGTTCGATTACACCGGCAACACAATCAATCTGCTTGACACTCCGGGTCACCAGGACTTTTCAGAAGACACGTATCGAACTCTGGCCGCTGCTGACAATGCTGTGATGCTCGAGGATGCCGCCAAAGGACTCGAGCCTCAGACCCGAAAACTTTTTGAGGTCTGTCGGATGCGGCAGATCCCCATTTTCACGTTCATCAACAAGATGGACCGTCCCGGTCGTGACCCGCTCTCATTGCTCGATGAAATCGAGTCTGAGCTAGAGCTCACACCTTGGGCTGTGAACTGGCCGATCGGGAGTGGTGAACAGTTCCGTGGGGTGATCGATCGCCGCACTCGCGAGGTGATTTTGTTTTCGCGGGCTGAACGTGGCCGTCAATCGGAGGAACGGCACCTGTCACTCGATGACCCTGAGTTGCTCGATCTTGTTGAAGCAGATCTGTTGGAGCAGGCGGTTGAGGAAATGGATCTGCTGGAGGCGGCAGGTGCGGAACTGGATCTGGAGTTGGTGCATGCCGGCGAGCTGACACCGGTGTTCTTCGGATCTGCGATGACCAATTTTGGTGTTCGCCCGTTCCTGAATGCATTTTTGGAAATGGCGCAGAAGCCCGTTGCACGCAATGGCCATGACGGCCCTGTGGATCCCCTGCGGCCGGACTTCAGTGGTTTTGTTTTCAAATTGCAAGCCAACATGGATCCCCGTCACCGGGACCGTGTTGCGTTTGTGCGGGTCTGTAGTGGCCGATTTGAGAAAGACATGACCGTGCGCCATGCCCGAACCGGTAAGGCGATTCGTCTGTCACGCCCGCAGAAACTGTTTGGACAAGACCGGGCCGTTGTGGAAGATGCCTATCCAGGTGACGTCATTGGTCTGAACAACCCAGGCATGTTCTCGATCGGGGACACCCTCTACACCGGAACGAAAGTTGAGTACGAGGGCATTCCATGCTTCAGCCCTGAGATCTTCAGTTGGCTGCGCAACCCCAATCCTTCCGCTTTCAAGAATTTCCGCAAAGGCGTGAATGAACTGCGTGAGGAAGGTGCGGTGCAGATCCTGTACGACACCGATGAAAGCAAGCGCGATCCCATTCTCGCGGCGGTTGGTCAGTTGCAGCTTGAGGTGGTGCAACACCGGTTGCAAAACGAATATGGCGTTGAAACGCGGCTCGAGCCACTGGGATTTCAAGTGGCTCGATGGGTGACGGGTGGTTGGTCTTCCCTCGACCAGGTGGGACGGATCTTCAATTGCAAAACCGTTAGGGATGCTTGGAATCGCCCCGTTCTGCTGTTCAAGAACGATTGGAACCTCAACCAGCTCAACGAGGAACATCCTGATTTGGAGCTCAGTGCTGTTGCACCTGTGGTGAGTGGAGTAGAGCCGATCAGCCTTTAACCGGTCATCGTCATCGGTAAGGCCAAGCCGCTTCGATCGGTCGTTGGCAACAAAAAAGCCCCACTCATTGAGTGGGGCTTTCGATTGGAGTCAATGTTCAGCACTTGCTGTTTTGAGTGCTGAGCAGTTTTCACTCTTCGCCTTCTTCGTCGGTGCCGCCAACAGGGATCAAGCGGATGGCTTTGCGGCCAAGCTTGATTTCAAACTCATCACCAGGATTGAGATCGAGCATGGCGGTGTAGGCCTTGCCAACCAAGAGGTTTCCATTGCCTTGCACTTTTGCGGTGTAGCTGAGCTTGCGGCCGCCTTTGCCAATGCCGGCAGAACCACCACCAAGTTCCACGCCTTTGGCGCTCAGCAGAGCCTCATAGAAAGCAGTGAAGTTCACTCGCTGGCCGCCATCCTTTTTGTCGGTGACATAGCCGCAAGCGGTGGCCAAATCGGTTTTGGACACATCGCCAAGCTCTTTAACCTTGGCAAGAAGATCAGATCCGGTGAGCATTGATAGTCCCTATCTCAATTCATTTATGCATTACGCCCATCGGTTCGTCAACTGTTCAATCCGTCTTTTCTGGATCAATTCTTCTCTTCGATGCTGCGCGTGTTGTTGCTCAGGGGCTGAGCGTCCTTTGTTCTGATCACAGTGAGTCCAATCCGCGTCCAATAGGCAGAGCGTTGCATTGCACTTCGCGTGGTTGTGTTCAGCGTCTTGGCTTGATCAGGAATGGGCGTGTTAGGGAAATTTTCGTCTGTTTGAGAACCGATTTGGTGGTTCGCTGTTGGCTGAAGGCGAGCGTGACTGGAGCAAGCGTTCGCTTTGAGATGTGATCACTCACGCTTTCACGCGTCTCTCTGCTGTTGCAATGAAGGTCTCAGCGGCTAGTCGGATCACGGACGCCATGTGCACCAACCATGGGCTGACTTCTTGATTGAACTCCCCTGCACCATGAGGCCCTTGATCAGGTTCAATGCTGCTGTGGGGCTTTCGCTCAATTCGAGCCTGGATCTCACGCACGACGCCATGGAAGTTGATGACACCGACAGGCATGCGAAACCTCTTTGGAATCGTTTGGCGATGCCCGGCGCACTGATGACAATGCAATGAAGTGGGAGGTCTATTCCTTCAAGCTCGGTCGTCCGACGGTGATTGTTGGTCTGCATGCAGACAATTGCCAAGAGGAGTCACTCGTTTTCCACTGCTTCAGCTGTCTCGACTCCTGGTGTGCGTCTTCCGATCGCGCGGAGTCATGTCGCGATTGGATTTGAAATGTCAGACGCTCAGAGGCTTTGGTTCGCACCTTGTGATCGCAATCGCCAGACTGTCGACCTCCAGCGGTCTGCCATGGACACTCTCTGGCTGCTTCGCCCCTGCTCTGATGGAGGGACGGATTACATCTGCTTCCGTGATCATCGTGATCATGTGGAGGTACTCGAGGGCTATCACCTGCCCCCTCAGATGCCATTGATTAAGCACCGTCAGCTTCTGCTCAGCGCAGATGTACCGCGCTGTCGGCATCGTTTTGAGCGGCAGCAGGGTTTTCGGCATGGCCCGCCGCTGTTCTAAGCACCGTCTTGCCGAAACATCCTGCGCTTTTCAATTGATAATTCCTCCTTTGGGCTCGATTTGAGGAGTCTGTCGATACGCTTGAAGAAGAACATCGACGCTTCAATGGCTGCAGGGTTGAATCCAGGACAGGATTCGGATTCTCAGGATCCTTATTCTCTGCTCGGCATTAGTCCTGATGCAGGCTTTGAAGAAGTTCAAAGGGCCCGCGAACGTGTTGTTGCTGGCTGCGGAGATGACGCCATTGCCAAAGCGCGCGTGGAAGCGGCTTACGACGCCGTGCTGATGGCGCGTCTTCGTGATCGTCAGTCGGGTCGGGTGAGTTCTGAAGCCGTCACAGCCTCGCGGATTGAACGTGAGCAGGGATCGACGGAATCGCTCCAATCCTCCAACGGTCCGGCTGCGTTGCTCACGCGTCTTCGCAGTTTCTCTCTACCAACGCCTTCCCTGAGTGGTTCAGGCGTCATGCCTGATTTTCAGTTGGTGGAAGGTCAGGGATTCACGGTGCGGTGCCTTGCAGGTGCAGCGGCATTGCTGCTGCTTTTGGTCGCTCCACTGACCGTGGAGCTCCTACTTGCACTCTCCACCATTGGTGTGTTCATCAGCCAGGTGAAACGCGGCCGTCGCCCACTCGGCTCATTGGGGTGGACATTGTTATTGCTCATCGCTGGCTTGAGCCTTGGTGCGTTGCTCAGCATGGTGATGGCTTCGACTGCGTTGCCGTTGTCGGTGGAGCAGTGGCAAGCACTGCCCGCTCTGGTGGTGCTTCTGGTGGGAGCTCTATTTCTGGCTTGAACCTGAAATCTCGTTGATCAGGTCCTGCAGTTCTGCTTCGGTGACCTGATACACCTCACTGCAGAAGTGACAGGTGAGCTCAGCGCCTTTGTCTTCCTTCAGCATGGATTGAAGCTCTTCAGGTCCCAGCAGGGTGAGGGCTCCCAGGCTGCGCTCGCGACTGCAGGGACAGAAAAACTGCACCGGCTGCATGGGTTCACTGCTCGGAATCGGCTGTGGATCGAGGTCTGGGAACACCTCCCTTAGCAATCGTTCGGGATGGTCGCCGCAGGCATGCAGCTGTTGGCTGAAGTTTTGAATCTCTCGGCAACGTTCCTCAAGCAGGGCCACCAGTGCAGGCTCTTCTGCAGCCTTTGGCAGCACTTGCACCAACAATCCGCCGCTGCTTTGCAAGCCTTCGCTGTTGATTGTTTCCCCTACAAACACAGCAGACGGTGTTTGTTCCGAGTGCACCAGATAGGACGCCACGTCTTCACCGATGCCTCCGCTCACGAGCTCAACCGTGCTGCTAAACGGTTCCCCTTTGCCGTCGTCGCGGACGACATGCAGGTAGCCCGTGCCCGCTGCACCAGCGAAGTCAAAGCTTGCTTGACCATCTGCCCCCACGATGGGGTCCAGCTCGAGAGACGGATTTCCGACGTATCCCCGAACGCGGCCATCACGACCAGCGTCAACACTCAACCCGTTGATGGGGCCATCGGAGCCCAGTCGCAGATTGACGCGTCCATGGCGCACCTTCATGGAACTGGCCAGCAGCAAGCCGGCGCTCATGGCACGTCCCAGCATCACGGTGGTGAGGTACGAAAGTCCGTGGCGGGTTCGAGCTGTGCGCGTGGTGTCGCTGGTGGTGACAGCCACCAGTCTGATTCCCCCACCTGCAGCGGTGGCCCGCACGAGGCGATCAGCCATGACGCTTCAACAATCAGGCGTCATGGTGACAGAGCGTGTAGGCGGCCGTTGTGCAGCCGCAGTTGATCGCAGTTCCAGCCATGAAACAGTTCCGGTTCATGGGTCACCACGATCAGCAGGCGGTCGCGACTGAGCTGGTCTAGGAGTTCCAGCACTTCAGTGCGAACTGACCAATCAAGACCAGCCGTTGGTTCATCCAGCAGCAGTACATCCGGTTTGCGCAGCAGCTGAACAGCGAGGGCCAATCGTCGCTGCTGTCCGCCGCTGAGACGTTCCGGAGCCTGACGTCCGTCCACCCCACTCAGGCCCACCTGACGTAGGGCTGCAGCCTGGTCTTCGCTGCTGAGACGACGATGACCCAGTTTCAGTTCCTGGCTCACGGTGAGGCCCAGAAAGTGGCGCTCCGGAAACTGAAACACAACCCCGCATAACCATCGCCGTTGTCGCTGGTTCAGCACTTTTTCCTGCCAGCAGATGCGTCCCGTGTTGGCGCTGGCCATGCCGCTGATCACATCCAGCAGGCTGGTTTTGCCGCTGCCGCTGTCACCGGAAATCAATAAGGGTCTCCCACGGGAGGCCTTCAGCTGAATGCCGTTAAGCACCAGCTGTTCTGCGGTGGCCGGCCTGTAGTGAACATCGTGCAGTTCCAGCATTCCAATCGAATGCCCTTGAGGGGGCTGCCATGGCGCTCCAGCATGGTCGATCGTTCCTTTGGCGGCGATGATGTCATCGATGCCGGTGGCTCATGCAGGTTCGTTTTCGAGAGATTGATCCTTTCAATTGCTGGATCTGGCTGCGTTTCGCTGAGGTCCCCAGCCAGGGAGAGCGAAATTACGTTGATGGCATCTTCGACAGTTGGTATGTGCTGGGGCGCTTGGGGGGATTCAACGCTGAAAACCTTCAGGTGCATGAGGAAGGCGATCAGCTCAGCTGGATGAGCTACGAGAACGACGATGCGGGCTCAGCGATGCCCGCTTTGATGCACAACATGGGGCAGCTGGAGTACCAGCAGGAGTGGGCACGGTGTTGGATTGACCTCGGGACCAGTGATGGGATCGCGCTGGATGTGTTGATCAATGCCCTGCGGCAGCTGGATTCAGACCTGGTTCAACTGGAAGAACTTCTGATCGGTGGTGCGAACGAAGACTGGCCTGTGGAAGAACACCCTGACAGTGTTTTTCCAGGCATGGGCTGATCGCGGTCGTGGCTGAACGACGACGCCTGCTCATTGATGCCAGCAGGCTTCCCCCTTCTGGGGAGCATCGCTGTTTCCATCTGAATGACCAGGAAGTGCGCTACCTGCGCAAAGTGTTGCGTCTGAAGCCTGGTGGCCAGGTGGACGTGGTGGATGGCCGCGGACATCTCTGGACTGCACTGCTGATCGCTGGTGATCAGTTGGAGCTGACCAGCGATCGTGCACAACCTCATGGAACGGAGCTGAAGCCCATGCCTCAGCTGGGCTTAGCCATGGCGCTGGTTCGTCGCGGCATGGACGATGTGATGCGCATGACGTGCGAACTGGGTGTGGATCACGTCCAGCCCCTCCAGGCTGATCGCAGTGTGCCGCAGGCGGAGCATCGGCCCGAGCGCTGGGGCGTGATTCTTCAAGAGGCTGTTGAGCAGAGCGAAAGGCTTTGGATGCCGGACCTGCAGCCCCGTCTGGTGAGCGGAGCGTGGTGGATGACACCAGCTTCAGATGACCTGCGTCTGATTGCCGTCACCCGGGATGCTGGTTGTCCTCATCTGGAAGCATGGCTCGATCAGGCTGCAGCGCTAGCACCGCGGATCTGGCTGGCGATCGGACCTGAGGGGGGCTGGAGTGAGGGCGAGGTGGCCCAAGCCCTCGCCTCCGGTTGGATTGGGGTCACGCTCGGGGACACCATTCTGCGCAGCTCAACTGCGGCGGTCGCCGGCGTCAGTGCCCTCTGCTCCTGGCGAACGCTCAGCGCTTGATGCCGTCGAGACGAAAGGCATTCATCAGTGGACGCCCCTTGACGTGCATGCGCCGCAGCAAGGTTGTTTGCACACTGATGGGTGGTTGTTTCGCCGCTATGGAGCGAGCGCGAAACAGCGACGACGGCCCTTGCAACTTCGTCGCTGATGGTTCGCTCGAAGCGGATGCCTTGCGCAAGCGGCGTCCAATCCGGCTTAACAGGCTCTTTGGACCGTTCACGAAAACCTTCCTGGGCAGGGTTGGCAGACGTCGGTTAACGCCTTATCTCACAATCCTGTCACTTCGTGCGAAAGCTCTTTTTCTTATCGGTGGCTCGATCAACTTGAACGGTTGTCCTGCTCAGTCGCTGGCACGATGACTTGCAGCACCAGAGACGGCTGTGGACGTTCTTGATCTGTTTCCGCGTTCGATCCTCAAGGGCCAGCTCCCGGATCCTCTGCTCAAGCAGCTGATTGCGCTCGGCGAGCAAGTGATGACAGCGCCGCATCACAGTCCTGATGCATCCGCCAAGCTTGCTGGCCAGTTGAGTGAGCAGCGTGAGCTAACCCCGGATTTGCCCGGAGTGCAGCAACTCATGAATGAGCAGCTTCTGCCTGCCTGCGAACGCTGGATTCGTCATGTGATCGATCGACAGCCACCGCAAGGGCGTGGCCCCTGGGTTCCGGGGCGCTACAGGCTTCAGCCCGTGGATCTGTGGTTGAACTGCCAGCGAGCTGGTGACTACAACCCGATCCACACCCATGGCGGCAGTTTTTCAGGGGTGATTTTTCTGAAGGTGCCCCCCCAGATCAATGGCAACAGTTTTGATGGCCAGCTCTGTTTTCATGGCCCCGAGGACTGGCATATCCAGTCGTTTCGTACGGGGATGTCCCAATACATGCTGCCCGTGCCTGGGGATTTTTATGTCTTTCCTGCCTGGCAACCCCATTCCGTGATGCCGTTTCGGGGTGAAGGTGAGCGCTGGTCATTGGCGTTCAACGCCATGGCGATTCCTCATCAGAAAGGTGCTGCTGCCAGAGAAGCAGCCAACCCTTCAAGCGCTGCCGCTCCGATGGGCAACGTGTCGCTGTCCAGCCAACGACCTTCGCCGAAGGGGTTTTGAGGCTTGTCGGCCTTACTTGCTCTTGAACAGCTCGGAGGCCATGGAGCGAAACCCCGACAGGTTGCTTCCAGGCCGGCGCTTGCCAGGGCGCACTGCGTTCCCGGGTGTGAAAGCGTCGGGCGCGAAATTGACGAGTTCAACTGTGGGCTTGGAGGCCTCTGCAGCCGCGAGTTCTGCTGCAATGGCTTCCGCCGTTGTCAGCGATGGTTTGACCTCGGTGCTGGTTGGGCCCGGTGCTGGTTGGTCTTTGTCGGCTTGAACAGGCTCCGCGGTCGCGGAAGCAGTCGATGGTTTTTTGCTCTCCTTCGCCGCAGCTTTGGTCCTGGCAGCGTTGGCTTCTGCGTACTTGGCTGCGACAGCGGGGTCCGGCTCTCCAAGCTCGAGGAAGAAGCCCTTGCGGTTCAGCACCATGCCGGAGAGGGGAAATCACCTGAGCTGATTATCCGCGGCAAAGCCCCCTTCAGCGTCGATGCTTAGAGCAGTGCAACACAGCCTGATGCTTTTCGCGTCCGCGGCCATTCCCGCTCAGAGTGTTTCCATCTGGATCACGGCGTTGGTTTTCAACGCCGTTTTGATTGGCTTGGCTCAGCGTCTCCCCCTGCTGACGCCAGCGGGATGGTGCCACGCTGGCATCCTCGGCACCGTTCTCTGGGGAGCTGTCGGTTGGCGCGGTTGGCTGGCTGTGGTGGCTTATCTGGCCTTTGGATCCCTCGTCACCAAGCTGGGTTTTGCACGCAAGCAGGATCTCGGTTTGGCAGAAGCGCGCGGTGGTCGTCGAGGGCCAGAAAATGTGTGGGGGTCGGCGTTGACCGGACTGGTGTTGGCCCTCTTGATCGCGGCGCGCCTGGGCCCAACCCAGGGGCTTCTGATTGGTTTCGCTGCCAGTTTTGCCGCCAAGTTGGCGGACACCTTCGGCAGTGAGATCGGGAAGCGGTGGGGGCGAACCACGCTGCTGATCACCAGTTTGCGACCGGTGCCGCCCGGAACCGAAGGTGCGGTGAGCTTGGAGGGCACGGCTGCCAGCGCCCTCGGCAGCCTGTTGATGACCCTGGTGATGGTTGCTTTGGGATTGATCCCCTCCGCTGAAGCGGCTGCAGTTGTGGTTGTGGTTGGGTTCATTGCCACCCTGCTCGAGAGCCTTTTGGGTGCTGTTGGCCAGGGCCGTTGGCCCTGGCTCAGCAATGAGCTCGTCAATGGTTTGCAGACGGCCTGGGCTGCAGGCCTGGCCATGTTTGTGGCATGGCCGCTTGGTCTTAGCTCGTAGCCGCGACCGCTTGCCTCCGCAGGTCGCGGAGGCTGTCGTTTAGGAGGCGTTGCAGCGTGCGTCGATCGATGCCTTCGAGGCGTGCGATCGCCGTGATGGACAGTCCGTCGATCCAGTGCGCACAAAGCCAGCGTCTGCGCACAGGGTCCAGGCTTTTTAAAGCTGTTTTCAGCCATGACAGCTGAAGGTCGTTGTGATGGGTTGACCGGGCTGGGAGTGACTCGAGATGTGTGCTGACTGGATGGGGGCTTGTGACCGTTGCCTGTTTCGGTGCCTGCAACGACACCAGATGACGATGCTGGTGGGCGATGCAGGCCTGTTGCCAACGCTGGGGAGTCACACCAAGTGCGTCGGCTAGGCCTGCTGCATCCAAGGCTTGCTGGCCATGCTGTATTCGATCCGTTTGGAGTCTCATTCCCTTGGCATGCAGGTCGTTCAAGCGCCAGGGAACGCGCAGGGTGCGCAGGCGATCACGCCGGTAATGCAGGATTTCGCCCGTAATTCTCGGCATGGCGTAGCTGCTGATGCGATGACCTCGCGTCGGCTCGAATCGATCGAGGGCGCGGATCAGGCCCATTCGCCCTTCTTGGATGAGATCGTCCCGCTCGCCATCGCCTCGGTTGAGTTGACGCTGAGCACCGAGGTGGGCGAGACCTAGGTGCTTGAGAACAGCGTCGTTGCGTTCAAGAATGGTCCGCGGAAGTGCTCTGCGGGCTTCGCGACGGCGATGAAGGGTGGATTGGTTTTTGCAGGATGTTGATGGAGATTGAGAGATCATGGGATTGAACCATTGAGCTGTCTTCAAACTCTCCAAATCCCTGGCTATGCCGCTTCCCCCCTGCGAGTGAAGTGTTTCCCTCCCAAGAGTGAGGTGAGCAAATCCCAGTTTGCGTTACTGCACTTGACGACATGGTTGTTGCCTACATGCAGCTGTGAACGATCGAAACTTTTTTAAAATATTGAGGTGACAATCTGTATCATTTCACTGATATTGGTGGCGGGAATCTGATGATCCTGCTTCTCAATTCAATGGATGAGAAACGGCATTTTTTTCATCAGTCTGATGGATGGATCAAAGCGAACGTAAGGAATGATCTCGTTCATCAGCCAGCAACTTGTATTGAGTCGACAATCAAGATCGATCGTTGCTTTTCAAGCGATGCCTTTGCTCTGGGAGAATCTCGCCGCACAACTGGACAGCGTGCGTGCAGGTGGTGGGTTTGACTACAGCGCTTGGGCTTCCCCTGCCGCTGCTCCGCTTCAAGGGAGCCGTGAAGAAAGACTCAAGATTGCGCTGAATGCCATTAAAGACAGTGGCAACACTCAGATGATCGAATCGCTGAATGCGGCTCTTGAGGGACGTGAGGCTTCTTTTGAGCTGCCGCCCTTGGAGAGTGGACCAGAGGCTTTTCTCAAAACGTTGAATCAAAAAGCCTTCTAAGTGCACGCGCTTTGAAGGTCATGCCTGTGAAGGCATTGCGTTTTCACAGGCGATCGGCTTCTCTCGTCGCCCTGCCGGGAAGCGTTCATCGATGACACCTGGGACCCTTGTTCTGGTGTCAGGCTGGATGATCGATCCGATTGATTGCCATCCGCCATGCTCTTCCGTTTTTCGGGGCTCGCAGCCTCTCTGTTGCTGCTTTCGGCTGGTGCGGTTCAGGCCACTCCCAAGCCAGTGATGCAGGAACTGTTCAGTTCCAGTCGCACCTTGGGTGGAAGGGTCGTGGCTTATCCGGCTGGCACGCCGGAAATGAGGATCTATCGGATCACGCTTCCTTCCGGGGCCAAAATCCCCTTGCATACCCACCCTTCCCCTGTCGTGGTTTTGGTGGAGAAGGGTGCTTTGACCAATGTTCGGGTTGTTGATGGTGTGGAAGAGACCAGTGTGGTGAAAGCTGGAGATGGCTTTTTGGAGGGGCACCCCGGTGAACCTCATTACGTGGTCAATCAGGGAGATGAGCCTGTCGTCAGCCTGGTGACCTTCGCCAGTGTCGAGGGCATGCCGAACATGATTCGGATGGAATGATTTCACCGAAGCGCTGACACCAAGCCGAAAAACACGTCATGGATGCGTATTAGTACTTATTTGCGGCTCTAAATTTCAGGCTTTCTGCCTATTTGTGTGAGTCCGCTGACTTTATGGTGCCTGATATGGGATCGCACGGATGACGGCTATGGAACGAATTGTGGCGCCTCTGTCTTGCTTGAAGTGGGGTGAGGATGGGGAGTTGTCAGCGCATGATGCTGAAATGATGGTCAACCTCCTGGCCTCTTGCGAAAAGTCGCGTCGGGGATTTAAGACTCATTTTCAGCGTCGTCGCAGGGGGCCTCTGAGCGCGCAAGGGAGACGGATGCGCAACGGTGATCTTGGCTCTCGTTGAGAGCAGGTGATTTCACGTTGGATCGATTTGCTGAGCTCAATAAGCTGTTGAGGTGAGCATGACCTGCGGGATCTCAGCATGTTTGAAATCCCTTCCCCCGTTCATCGCTGGTGGTTTCGACGGTTGGTCGGTCGGGAGCTCTTTATTCTCAAACGCAAATTGCGTTGGTATCGATCTTGGAACATCTGGGCTGATCAGCGGAGTGCATTATGTCCTGCGTTCATGAAATTCCAGCATCGTTCAGTTGTCTTGAGGCCTTTGCCAGGTGTTGATCCCATCTTGCAGCTGAATAAGCGTCGAAATTTGGAGCTGGCGATTGCTCGCATTGATCAGATCGTGATTCGCCCAGGCGAGACTTTTTCTTTTTGGAAACTTGTGGGGCGACCGACGCGGAGAAAGGGTTATTTGAAGGGATTGGTGTTGCGCCATGGGGTGATTGCTGAAGGGATTGGAGGTGGTCTTTGTCAGCTTGGCAATCTTCTTTTTTGGATCGCGGCTCACAGTCCCTTGATGATCACTGAACGATGGCGCCATGGTTACGATGTTTTTCCAGATCTCAATCGATCAGTGCCCTTTGGTGCCGGAGCGACGCTCGCCTATAACTACATCGATCTTCAGATCACCAACACAACTCCCTATTGTTTTTCACTCCGTCTTTGGCTTGATCCAACGTGCCTAAACGGAGCGCTCTACTGTGATTTTGATTATCAGTCGACCTATTCTGTTGAGGAACGGTCGCATGCAATCAAGCAACAAATTTGGGGAGGCTATTCGAGGCATAACCAGATTTATCGCGTTGAGCATGATCAACGTGGGGTGATCTCAGAGCAAATGCTGGTTGAGAATCATGCGTTGATGATGTACGAACCACTACTTCCCTCGTCGTGATCAGCACAGTCTGCGAGCTTTCTTCCTTGTGCAGCCCGCTTGTACAAGACTGACACTCGCGTTTGGGATTGCTATCTCCTTGGAGGAGAGTTGTTGCCTTCTGGATGGACTGGTTGTTTCCCGTGGTTGTTGTGGTGACCCATGTGGTCAGCGCCTGTTTTGCCAAGACCATCGCTGCACAGAAAGCTCGCAGCAGCATGAAGTGGTTCTGGGCGGGGCTGATCTTTGGTTGGTTAGGCCTGATTGCTGCTGCAGGCCTTCCCGACCGGCACCAAATCGTGTATCTGAGGTATCTGGCGGAATCTCAGGGATATCAGCCACGACATGCCTGCGGTGGCAACACAGATGATTCGATTAATTCCTGAAATCACTTTGACAGCGTTGGAAGCAGACGATGCTCCGTGTTAACCCTTTTTCTGGCCAGTTTGGCATCACACGCCAAGGCGTCTGGACCACGAGTTTGTCGCCCTCAATCAGAAAGTAGCGGGTTTGTTCTGTTCCGACCCATTGAGGGTTCCAGGCAGCATCCACACGGGTGACCCATTGATTGCCATCGAGTTGATACGTCCCTGTGTAGGCAATCATGCTGTTGAACAAATCGGCACTGTCTTGGACACACTCAGGTGCTTGCCGATTTTCAGCTGTCAGTGTGAATGAAACACGACCCTCAGGGGTGAAAATAACGTAACCACTCGGTTTCTGACCCATTGGATTGAACATCAAACCGGTGGATTTGACCTCCACTCCATAGCTCACCAGTTGCCATGCACCGTAGATCGATAAGCCCGAGACCAGTTGTCGTTGTTGCGTCGAGGATTGGCTCAAAACACTGTCAGGACCTCAAACGAAGCTAACAATCTTGCTCTGCCTGTACACCCACCTTGGGGGGTGATTCGGCTGATTCTTTCCAATTGGTCTTGTGAACCGTTGCCATGGTTACCGTTCACCGTCCACCATCTCAATGGCTTGTTCAATTGGTCGCTGATCACACATCTGCTTGATGCACGCCGCGGTGTCATGCCTGCATTCGCAACGCGTTCATGCCTGCTCCATTGCCTCCTCTGGGCTCCAGTGTTGAACCTCAGCTCAGCGCATTCTCCGGTGATCTGGTGGCGGTTCCCTTTTGGATGAATGGTTGTGCTCAGGTGGCTCACGTCAGTCGAGAGGGGCTGCGTCGTTGCCGTCAGGACCTTTTGGCCACCGGTGCCGTGTTGCTCAACTGAGGGCAGGACTGTTGCGATCGTCCCGATCATGAAGAAGCCCGCCCCGTCCTCAAGGTGATTTGCTGGGGTGTGTGTGCTTGCCGATCACTTGACCCCGCTGCTTCCTTTTGCATTGCTGTTGACCGCTGCGTTGGTCGCGGCCTGCATCGGGCTTCTGATCTTGCAGCTTGGCTTGATGCGTGTGTTTGCCGCTGCACCGTCATTGCAACCCGCGTTTGAGGCTGATGTGCCGGAGACATCGATTTGTGTGGTGATCCCCGCTTACAACGAGGCTCTCAACGTTGGACCATGCCTGACCAGTGTTCTCCGCAGTGCCACTCCCTGCCGCGACTGGCGTGTGTTGCTGGTCGATGACGCCTCTACTGACAACACGATTCAACAGGCTCAACTCACGGTTTCAGCCTTGGATGCCAATGTTTCCAGGTTTGATCTGTTGCAGGCTGGGCCGCGTCCGGACGGTGAACGTTGGGTCGGCAAGAATTGGGCCTGTGCCCGTGCCATGCAGCAGGTCCAGGCCGAATGGGTGCTGTTCCTTGATGCTGATGTTCAGTTAAGACCGCAGGCTCTTCATCGCGCCTTGCATCAGGCCATTCACGACAAGGCTGATTTGCTCAGCCTTGCCCCCCGTTTGCGGTGCGGCTGTCTTGCTGAATGGATGGTTCAGCCAATCATGGCCAGTCTGCTGGGGCTTGGTTTTCCAATCGAAGCCGCGAACGATCCTGACTCTGATGTGGCCTTCGCAGCAGGCCCCTTCATGTTGTTTCGACGGAGCGCTTACGAGCAGATCGGTGGTCATCAAGGCCTCGCCGCTGAAGTCGTGGAGGATCTCGCTTTGGCTCGGCTGATCAAACGACAGGGATTGCGTTTGCGTTATTTGCTGGGTCTTGATGCAGTGGATTTACGGATGTATGTCGACCTCGCTTCGCTGTGGGAAGGCTGGACTAAAAACTGGTTGCTCGGCTTGGATGGTGACCCGATTAAGGCGCTTGGTGCATCGGCTGTGGTGGTGCTGATGTTCAGCCTGCCTTGGTTGCTTTTGCCCGCATCACTGTTGCTGCTCAGTTTGATCCCTTCCCACGCAGTCTGGTGGTTTGCTTCCGTGATCCTTTCGGTGACGGCGATCGTTCAGCAGTTCTTGATTCGTCGTTGGAACTGTCAACGCTTCGAGATGCCGCTCACGTACTGGTGGCTGATGGGAGCAGGAGGCTTGCTCGTTGGTGCGATTGGCCCGGTCTCTGTGTGGCGCACGCTCACAGGGCGTGGTTGGACCTGGAAAGGACGTCAGCTGACATGATCCCGTGGATTCTTTTGGGATGCCTGGTGAAGCTCATGCTCTGAAGTGTGGAGTCCGGTGGTCCAGGCTTCCACCACTTCAGGGAAATGTTCTTCAATACAGCTGTCGCAGATTCCATGGGAAAAATTCAGATTGGTGCGCTGAGAGAGGAATTGATCCAGATAAATCCAATGTCCTCGTTCATCTCTGGCTTTGCGGCAGTAGCTGCAGGTGGAGATCATGCCAGGGGGCTTATCTGATGAGCAGAACGATTCCAACAACTTGATCGAACGCTTGCGCAGATCGAGAAAGACCACGACCTGGCGCGCCAGCGCCTCCATGATCTGCATCTGATCCTCAGAGAGATGGTTGGGTCTTCGGTCGATCACACACAGTGTGCCGATCCGATGCGCTTCATCGTTGTTCAGCGGAAAACCTGCATAAAAGCGGATTTTTGGATCGCCACAAACCAACGGATTATCGACAAATCGCTCATCTTTGAGTGCATCGGTCACGATCAATGGTTGGTCGTTATGGATGGCATGGGCGCAGAAGGACCAATCGCGGGGCGTTTCGTCTGCGGTGATGCCGACCTTTGATTTGAACCACTGGCGCTTGGAGTCGACAAGGCTTATCAAGGAAATCGGTGTGCGGCATACCAAGGACGCCATACGAGTGATGTCGTCATAGGACTGCTCAGGCCGCGTCCCGAGAATTCTGTATTCACTCAGTGCTTTCAAGCGCTCTTGCTCGTTCTCAGGAATGAGCGCTGGTTGCATCGATCGGGCCTTTCCTACAACCTATGCCTGAATATGGGATGCCGCTCAAGTGGCAATGGAAATTCACTTGATAGCTCAACGTGTGTAAAGATTCGATGATTTCCATTCTTCTTATGAAGTGGCCCGAAGGAACGCATTCATTCTCGACACGCGGGCTCAAGGGTTCCTAAAGCTCAGACCACATCAATGATTGAGGGTCGTTTGGTTCCTGCTTAATAGTGTGTGATATCGCAATCATGTTGTAACGAACGAACGTTGGATGCTTCTGATCTGGGATCCATCATCACGGCAAGCCATCAGGCAGATTTCAATGCAACGTGCATCTCCTGGTTTCTGCTGATCGTCATTCCATGCCAAGCAACCACCGTCATCAAGGGTGACGCGATGAGTGTTCAAAACCCGAGGTACACCGAAAGAGCATCTCAAGATCGATCAATCTCATCGTGGAGTAGTACCTCCATGATGTGGTCGATGTCGGACCTTGTTCCGCGGGTTCGCTCGAATGAACAAGAACCATTGACGTTCAAGCCAGTCAGTCTCTGATCACGCTCAAGCTTCGGTTCAACAACGTTCTTGTGATGCAGGATGTCTGAAGAACCTGCATCCATTCGCTGCGCAATTGGTGAAAGGTTGACGAGAGGACCTCTCTCAATGAGAACTCCCCTCGACGGGGAGCTGACGACCAAGCGAATGCTCGAGTCAGAACCCCAGAGGTGTGCTTCGGCCGTCTGTCTCCGCCTTATTCGTCGAAGACCTTGCACTCAGGGGAGCCGGGGTGTGTATCGCAGATCTGGTCGAGCACCTTGTCACGGTGACGGCTCTCAGGGTTGTTGACGCCCGCATCTTTTTTGGGGTCGAATTCGTCGGGAGAGTGCTTCTCGTTGGTGCCGTAGGGGAGTTCGTACTCCTCAAACTTGTGCTTTCCTTCAGTCATTGCGCAATTCCTCCGGGAGAACGAATTTCTGATGGTCTGACATTAGGAGCGCTGCTTCAAGAACGCTGCATCTTTGTCAATTTTTCGGGCCTCTCGCTTTTGAAAGGTCATGGTCGCGGTTTTTCGCCAGCGAGTGATGAGCAGCCTGGCTTTGAAGGCGGTTGTGCCGTGAAGTCGCCCGCATCAGTGCATTCAGCAAAGAGCTGCGATCGCCATGCAGTCGAACCATGGTCTTGCTCTTGAGATTCACTTGCAATAAAGCATGGTTTTGGCTTTGGTGCAACTCATTCTCAATAGGAAGGTGGTTGGTGGTGGTGGCTTGCTGCTGACCGCTTCGGCGTGGCTCAATATTTCGTTACATTGCGTTTGACGCTTAGCGCTCTCCTCGGCTGCCGCTGATGACCTTGCTTCTCCCTTCAACAGCGAAAGATCTTGAAGGAACATCCCCTTCATCGTCTGCTCCTGCATTTCTCGAGGCCAAAGACACCATTGAGGAGATGCGTTGGAGTGAGTTTGACCGAGCTGTTGCCCTTTTCGAGCAACCCGAACACTGACCCCGTTCCTCCCCTTCACAATGTCGTCGCAGTTTTTGTCCACGCAAGACATCGACAGGGTGATCGAAATGGCTTGGGAAGATCGAACTCCTTTTGAAGCCATTGAATTTCAATTTGGGCTTTCTGAATCAGCTGTCATCGCTCTAATGCGTGCGGAACTGAAGAGCGCGTCTTTTCGTGCTTGGCGGCGGCGAGTGTCTGGTCGCAAAAGCAAGCATGGACGCAGCAATATCTCGGATCGCTTCAAAGCTGCCTGTCACCGTTGATTGCGGCTTTCCTGCCATCCACTCCTTCAAACAGACTCCATTGCCATGGATTTCATGACGAGCTCTGGTCGCACAGTGTTGATCACGGGAGCTTCCAGCGGCATTGGCCTCGCAAGTGCCCACCGGTTATTGGATCGTGGCTGGCGCGTGTTTGCCGCTGCTCGCCGACTGGAGAACATGGAATCACTGCGCCAGCGTGGTGCTGAGGTTCTGCCTTTGGATGTTGCTTCAGAGGCCTCACGGCGCCAATTGGCTGATGCCATTTCCACTCGCGTTGGAGTGCTAGATGCGCTTGTCAATAATGCGGGATTCGGTGAAGTCGGACCTGTGGAGACCATGGCTCTGGATCAAGCTCGCCAGATGTTTGAAGTGAATCTTTTTGGGCTGATCGGTCTGACGCAATTGTTGCTCCCTCAGATGCGAGAGCAACGCTCTGGGCGAATCGTCAATGTGTCATCCATCGCCGGCAGGTTTGTCACTCCTGGAGCAGGTTGGTACGGCGCAAGCAAGCATGCACTCGAAGGCATCAGTGATGCGCTGAGGCTGGAAATGCATCGTTTTGGTGTTCAGGTGGTGCTTGTGGAGCCCGGTCTGATTCGGACGGGCTTTGAAGCGGTCGCTGATGACTCAATGCAAAAGCATTGCGCAGACCCGATTTGGGGTTCGATGATGCGGAACGTCTCGGCTGGATGGTCCGAGGGTTTCCTAAAGGGGTCGTCCCCGGATGTTGTGGCCAACACGATTGTGACTGCCTTGGAAGCCGATCGTCCGAAAGCGCGTTATCGATGCGGTCGGGAATCGGAGTCGGTGTTAGTGCAGCGCTTCATGCCAACGGCGGTTTGGGATGCGTTGGTGCGCAAACGCATGATTGGTTAATGGATCGATAGATCCCATTCATAGCTCCCAAGAATGGCAAGGAGCGCTCGGCTGCGGCTGTGGTGCTGGTTGAGAAGGGCAAGCATCTCGTCAAGTCGTTGACCGAAACAACCTGGGATGTGGACAGGCTCCCCGTCAGCTGTGGTTGGCTGGATCTGATTTCGAAATGATCCACCTCATGCCATCTAAAGGTCTGCATCCGTTTCCATTGATCGAAGTCACTGCCTCGGTTGTGACTTACGACGCGTGAAGCCTTCGTCACTCTTGCTGGAGGAAATTCGGGATGAGTCGAGCCTTGTAATCGCGAGGATCAACTGGGCCATGGCGTTGGATGGCATTCACCAACCCCACGCTTTCACTGGTGCGGTTGATCGCTGCATGGGGGATGCAGGGCGGGATCCTGACCCAAAGACGATCTGTGTCGCAGAGATGAATGCACTCGAAAGCTTTGTTCTGCAAAATCATCAGGTCGAGGCTGCCACGCAGAACCATCAGTTGATCGGTTTGATTGCGATAGCAATAAAGATCAGAATTGGGACTTGGTTTGACTTCGGCGGTTAGAATTTGAATTTCGATTCTGCATTGGTCTGATTATTGATGGCTCGGTTATGATGAAATTACAACCTGGAGAGATGCAATCATTGCCACGAATTGCTTTGTTTGTGAGCAATAGATGATGTGAATCATCCATTGTTGGATTGGTGATGCCGTTACGGAGCTGCGACAGGAATCAGCATTGATGGTGACATCAGCTGGAATCCCTCGTTTTTTAGCTTTGAATTGGAGACGCGGGCATTCATGTTCCGTTCGGTTTGTGATGGGGTGTGACTCCAGAGCACTGGTGGGAGTCCATCAAGATCACAAATCATCGTTGAAAGTTCTCGGCGGCTGAGTTGCATGTCATCCACCAGGTTGTAAATCCCTTCCAATTGGCGCTCGTAGGCAAAATAAATTCCCCGTGTGATGTCAACAATGTTGCTCCAGGCCGTGACTGCATTTCCATACTTCGGCACATGTTGACCAGCCGCTTGACGAATCATGGACACCATGTCTCGTCCGGGGCCGTAAATGCCCCCTAGCCTGAAAACGCAAATTTTGAGGTTGTCGCTGCTGAGATTCAAGACAAGCTCTTCGGCTGCTCCCAGCAATGCATTGACCGGCGAGTGAGCGTCTACGGCTGACTCTTCCGTTACCAACGCTCCCCCTTGGTCTCCGTAGAGTCCGGCGCTGCTGATGTAGGTGATGTGAAGAGGACTTTGCCTTGGTCGTTGGCGCAGCGCGTGGGTGAGATTCCGAATTCCGCGGGCGAACACACTGCTGTATCCCTCTCCTTTCATGGTCGGTGCCACGCTGATCAAGAGCCCGTCGAGTCGCTCTGTAAAGCTCAGATCCAGGGTGGCATCGGTGATATCTAAGAGGTGAGCGCTATGTAGAAGCTCCTGCAACTCTCCAAGTCTTGCTTTGGAGCGTGTCGTGCCGACGACGTGGTGGTTGGCGTACTTGAGGCGAATGGCAGTGTCCATGCCGACGTAGCCACAGCCGATCACTCCAAATCGCATGCTCTTCGGGCACGTTAGTCAATGAATGTTTACAGCTCTTGACCTTTGGTTGGTGCAGCGGTCCCTACCGTTCAGCGGTTCCTGTGTTCGTGGATGCTGACGCTGAGCTCGCCATGATTGGCTCGATACCAGAGGAGTCTCTGTTGGATGGATCAGGATCAGCAGTCTCAACTGGAGCGATTGCGCATCGTGTTGGATGTGGCTCGGCGCAACGGCAATCAGCTGTTCATCGAGAATATTGAAAGGGAGATTTCGGCCCTCGAGCGTGGCGCTTGTTCTCCCATCGTTGAGGAGTATTTGACGGATGAAGAGCGGGGCGGATGATCACTCCATGCGTTGCCGGCAGTGCTGTTCCAAGACGGCAAGAAAATCCTCTTTCTTGGGTTGTGTCTGGAAGCGGCTGCTGCTCTTTACGCAGAAACGAATCCATGTTTTTGCGGCTTTGTAGCCAGAGGCGATGACTTCGGCATAGGCCTGCTCGAAGTTTTGCTGAAGGCTCATTTTTGAGGCAATAGCTTGGTAAAGGTCCTCCATCCCGTCTACCTGCGGATCGGCATAGACAGCTTTGATGGATTGGCGCTCAGTGCTCACAACGTCTGGCGGGAACCACTGTCATTCCAACCGGAGCCAGGGCAATCAATGCGAGCTTGAGATGTTGAATTCCGAAAGGGATTCCAACAATGGTGATAAAGCAGGCCAGCGCTGAAGAGATGTGGCCGATGGCGAGCCACCATCCCGCCACAAGGAACCAAATGATATTGCCGATCAATCCCAGTGGACCTGTTCCTAGATCGCTGCGGCCTGAATGGTCTCTGCGGTTGATCGCTTCTTGCCCAAAAGGCCAAAGCGAGAAACGCCCGATCACAAAGCATGACCGCGCCCACGGCAGTCCAACGATGGTGATGGCACAGAGGAGGCCTGCGAGCCACCAGCCCATGGCCATCACGAGGCCGCCCAGTACCACCCACAGAATGTTGAGCAGAGAACTGATCATTCCTCCACGATCGTGTGCCATTCAGCGCCATTTTGGCTCGGTTTGAGCCTCTTTCTCCGACAGGCGATCATGAATTGCTTTCTTTCACCGGCGTGACCTCGTGACCAAGACGCCTGTTCAGCGTTTTCTGGAGCATCTGGGACGTGACCCTGTGCTCCAGGTGCAGGTTGAGGCCGCGGTGACCGCGGATGAAGTGGCTTTGCTTGCTCAGCAGCTTGGCTATGCCGTCTCAGGAAGCGACCTGTTGATGCTGTCGCGTCGCCATGCACCCGGTGTTCGTGTCACTCGCGTCGATCATCCTGGTGAATACCCAGGCCGTTACTACTGAACGCATCAGGTCAAAGCCATGGCAAGACTGTCTCGACTCGCCACGCTGGTCTCCACTACAGGAGGAAAGAGCAGGAATGCCAGGCAGGTGAGGATCTCATCCAGGCCGTCATCATCGAGAGCCTGTCGGGTGTTGTTGCCGGAAATGCAGAGCCAGGCCAACAGGGTGGATCCATCGCTGTGAATCACCCTGGTCACCTCCCCCAAACGTTCACTGCTGGGAATCGTTTCCATCCCGTGTCTGTCCTCGAGAGTCGCAACGACCCTTGCGAGTAGGTGTTGGCGGTTGAGGCCTGCTTCGGCTTCCAGTTCAACAAACAAATCCGCGCCTTCTGTTTCAAACCGCACGCTGTAGAGCTGTTGAGTCATGCACCGCTCCATCGTTGGCCCCATCAGGGTGTGCAGGCAGTATCGGCACTTGCCCTTAGCTTGCAACGGGTGAAGACCATGGGCTCACCTTTCTTGACATCGGCCCGTCATTGCGTGCTGCGAACTTCAGCTCTATGACCTGTGCGTGGCCTTGATCCCGCTCATGCACTGCTCAGGGGAGACACCTGGACGGAATACACCCCAGAATCAGTTTTCGATGCCGCGACCAATGCCGTGATGCCCGACCCCATGCAGTCGATCAGGATCGTGCGAGATGACGGCCAACAGGATGCAATCACACGTCGTCACTTCAGTCATTACGACGAGGCGTATGACGTCCTGGAACGCTTTTATGCAGATCTTTGCTGTTCGGACGAACGCATCGAGTATTCAATTGTGGATGCCGCTACGACAGCATCAGAGTCCTGAATCGAGTGGGGTTGGGCTTGAATTCTCCTGAATGAGGTATTGCTCAGTCTTCAATCAGATCGACCATGATGACGGCTTTGTGGGGGCTACCACCATTTATCAATGTCGACTTGATGTGGTGATTCAAGTGTTGTTTCAGGACTGCATGCGATCCATTTCACGCTCAATATCTTGGTCGCTGATCGGGTTGTCAGGATGCTCAAAAGACCATGCTTGATAAGCCAGGGCTAGCCCCCAGAAAGCAATCGACCAGGCCGGCCAGAAGTCGCCTTGACCTGACATCGCCCAGATCACGATCAGCGTCAAGTTTGTGATGACATAAGTTTTGAACTGTTTTTTCAGGCCTTTTCGATGTTTGAGGCGAGCGAGAGCTTCGTCTCTAAGCTTTTCGGTGCTCATGGTAAATGTTTCGTGATTTTCCCACTAATTTTGCCACGGCGATTGAAATCAAATCAAAGAGCGTTACAGGAATGAATCCGTAGGCATGAGCATTGTTGATGCATGGGTTGCTGATGCTTTTGCTCAGCAGTTAAAGAAGCTCTCTGAGCTGCTTCCGCGTTTGGGCCGGATCTATGGTTCTTGCTTAGGAGAAGATGGATTGCAGTAGCGACTCACCATGGCTCTTGAACAGCTAAAGGCGTTTCTGGTGCGCATGCAGGACGATCCCGATCTCAAGGCTCGTGTGTTGGCGGCTGCGACTGCCGATGATGTGGCCAAAATTGCGACTGGTTTGGGTTATGAGTTTGCCGGCGACGAGTTGCTTCGCTTCTCCGGGCAGAAGGTGGGGCGTGTCACCGTCTCCAAGCAGGAAACGCCCGGTGAATACAACTAATGTTGTATGCCTCATTAGCGCTAGAGCTTTGACCCTTCGCTTGAGGTGCGGATGAAGCGTCTTCCAGGCCGCAGTCGGCCTCGGTGGCTTCAGCAGCTGCTTGGATTGGGTGTGTTGGTGATCGCGACAATATGGATGATCACCTTGATCCCTCTTCTTTTGGTGGTGGGATTGATTGCTGCAGTTCTGTTGATCCCTGTCCTGCGGCAGATGCGTAAGGAGATTGATCGGTTAGAGCGAAGTCAGCGTGGTGACCCAGAACCACCACATGATGTCACTCCTTGGCATCGACGCGCTTGGAATCGATGGCAAAACCGATAAAGGCTTGGTTGAAGCTTAGGCATGACTGAAGTAATCCCAATTTTATGAATCGTTTTTGTCTGCCATTGATGCAAGCCGCTGCTATCGATTGATTGTATTTCTCCGGTCCTCCAACATCAGAAGAGCAGCTCAAGGCACTCCAAGAAGCCTTCAAGACTGATGGAGCTCTTAAGGAGAAGCTCAAAGCAGCGACTGATCCTGATGCCGTATTGACAATTGCCAAGCCTGCTTCAATCACCCCAAAAAGACCATCAATCAGCCTTTAATGCCTGGCACTATCGCCCGTACTTAGTGGTTTTTTGTGCCGATTATCCATACAGGTTGAAGCTGCTTTTTTTAATCGAAAATTGAAATAAAGCTCTATTTTATCCATGGGTATTCTGAAAGAACGCGTCGCAGAGAACACAGCATGGCAATCACATCGTGCTGTCCGATTCTTCGATTGCTACCCGCGTCCTGTGGGTGTCCCATCCAATTCCCGAAGGTCCGAACCTGGTGCATGCAACTCAGTAGCCAGGGGTCCATTCCTAAGAGTCTGAGTTGTTGGATCCCTTGATTCAGCCCGCGTAGCTCATGATCACCATGGCATCGCAAGTTATGGCTGACCAATCGTTCCAGCAGTCGTCGTGCGTGCATCCCGAGTGAGATGGGCGAGAACTCATCGCTTTCGAGCAGCCGCAGAAGTTCGCTGAGATCAGGTGTGATTCGTAGTGGTTGCAGGCTTTCATCGTCAAGGAGTCCCCTAAGCAGCCGACGGAGTTGTTCAAGGCTCGCCATGTCATTGGGGCGTTCAATCAGTGTGTGATGGGGATCCTGCCTTTGAATGGCACAGTCTATGGTTTGACCCAGCGGTCGCATCACGGCATCTTCAGCGTCGAACAGGATCAAGCGGTGCAGTTCGGGCAGATGTCGGAAGCCCTGGCGGCAAAGCTCCAGCAATCTGGAGTAATCGCGCTTTTCCTCATGGCTGGTCGGGTGCAGGCCAAATAACGGAGCAGCGACGGTGTGGCAACGAATGCCCTGCATCGGCAGGATCGCCAGCAGTGAAAACAGGCGGTTGAAGGCATCCCATGGTTTGTTGGCCTGAGGACCTGCTTCTAAACCTGCAGCGACGACAGCCACCCGTTGAAAATGGCTGCTGGTCCTTCGACCGTCTTTGTTGGTTGCCACTGGATGCAGCTTCAGCGGTTGGCTGACCCAGCTGTTCAGCAGGCTTCCGCTGAGGTCCACAGCTTTGGGGATGCTCTCAAGCTGTAGGCCAAAACTGCTCTGCAGCTCCATCATCGAGCTGTTGTGATGGCTCTCCTCATCCAGGTCAGTGGCCGAGATCGCGAGCAGATCCACATCCAGACCCATCTCGGGAAATAAGCCCGCCCTCAGTTCCAGATTGCGTGCGCCGTTGCTCGTTTCCAGATCAAACGCATTGAGGAACATGTGCGGAAGCAACCACCCGATGATCTTCGGTCAGACCGCGTTGATCCGATGCAGGATGGTTGCAGTCATCCATGCAGCGTCGCTGCCGCGAGATCCCTTGGATTCCATCGATCCTCTTCTGCAAGCAGCTTCCATTGCGGATGCAATCGAGCTTTTGTCAGACCAACTCACCCCGGCTGTGATCCGTGCAGCGCGATCGGATGCCAAGGGTCGCGCTGAGCTGGATCGGATCGAATATGCGCTTGGAACGATTGGCAAGGCGTTAATCCTCACTGATTACACCATCGATGAGGAGAAGGACATGGACAAACTCCAGGCGTTCCGGGAATCGCAGCAACGTTGATCAAGTCGCGTCCGTGACGTCTCAGGGTTGATGACAGCGACGCCTTGTTGGGTTGTGCTGGCCCTCAGCGGAGAACACCCATACCCTGAAAAACCTTGCTTCGGGTCTTATGGCAGTCCTGGGACGACAGGCCATTTTGAGCGCGATTGATCGTGGTGCGATCACGATTTCGCCTTTTGATCCAGCAAAGGTAGGCCCCGCTTCGGTTGATCTCACCCTGGCCAACAGCTTTCGGGTGTTCCGGAAGGTTCATGAAGTGGTCGATGTGGACGAGGACACCGATTACCGCTCATTTACCGACAAGGTTGATGTGAAGGATGGCGATCACATTCTGATCATGCCCGGGGAGACGATTCTTGGAATCACTCAGGAGCGCCTACGCCTCAGCCCGGGTCTTTGTGGATGGTTAGAAGGACGGAGTCGTTTTGCTCGGCTCGGCTTGATGGTTCATATCAGTGCACCATTCATGGGCCCTGGCATTGATAGCCAGCAAGTGCTCGAAATGAGCAATTTCGGGCCTGCCCCGTTGGCTGTGCATCCCGGTACGGCGATCTGTCAGTTCATCTTTCAGACGCTGGATGGAGAAGAGCACTACCAGGGCCGTTTTGCCGGTCAAAGCCAGGAGAGCTTCTGATCGGATGTGGTGTTAATTCGCCACACCGCAGGCGACACGGGCACCGCCACCGCCAAGCGACGGTGTATCGCTGTAGGTGTCGCCCCCGGCATGCACAATCAGCGCATGACCTGAGAGGTCTGCGGTGTTAAGTCGAGGTGCAACGACATCGGTACGTGTGACGCCATCTGCATCCACGATCAACCGGCTTAAATCACCGCGATGTCCTTCGCCGAACGGGCCCTGGTGTGTATTGGTCTGATCGGGATCCCAGTGGCCAAGGGCTGCGAGCCCTGCAATAGCGATCCCTTCATCATTCCGAGCGATTTCGCATGATTCACCCGCATGCAGATGGAATCCATGCTCCCCTTCGCGCAAGCCTTGAAGTGAGGGTCTGATCACCAAGCCGTCGGGTCCGTCCTCTGCCTGAATGGTTCCGATCGACTCGCCGATGCCTTGATTGCTGATGCTGTTCATCGTGATTGTGATGTTGTTCGCCATGGCGGCACTAGGCCACAGCAAAAGGCAGCACAGGGATAGGAGGGGGACGAGTCGATGCATTCGGCGCTGATCAAGTTCAAGCATTCTGAAGTGACCAAAGCATGGGTGTGACCCTGCGTGCTTAAAGCTGCCTGTGTTGTTCCGTGTGTGTGGACGTTGGTTGGTTGAGCTGCATTCCTCCCATCATTCCGTTCAAAGCCTTTGCATCTCGGTTGAACAGATTATTGTCCTTGACATTGCTGGACAATGAACCTGTAGCTCTCACGATCGGTCATGCGAATTGCTGACTTCCTGTATCGAAAGTTCGGACTCAATATTTATAAAGCTGCTCCAAACTTGCGTGCTCAACCACTTGAGCAAGATGCGCCTCCACGCTCTCAAAAGAGTGCCGAGGAGCCTGAAGTACCCAGCCAACTAGCAGTCTCGTCCTCCGAGGTCATTCATATCGGTCCGCGTGGTGGTCGTTACAAAGTTGACTCCAAAGGTCGCAAGGTCTATCTCAAGGCCAGCTGAAGCGGATGTTTTGGCTCTTGACCGCTGCATGTTGCGATCGGACTGTTGAAGTCCTGGTTTGAATGCGCAGCGGCCTGCGTCACAATCATTTGAGTTCTGACAGGCAAGATGCAGGCGATTTTTAATGGAACGGTTCTCGCCGAGAGCGATGACATCGTGGTCGTGGATGGGAATCCGTATTTCCCTCGCGAAGCAATGCGCGCGGAGTTTTTTCGTGCGTCCTCGCACTCCACAGTTTGTGGCTGGAAAGGTGAGGCTCGCTACTGGGATGTGGTGGTGGAAGGTCAAGAGCTTCCCAATGTGGTTTGGAGTTACGACTCCCCGAAGCCTGATGCTGAGCGCATCCGTGAGCGGTTCGCCTTCTACCGCGGCCGGGGAATTGTGGTGAATTGAGCCTTCAGCGATTGCGGCTTCGCCGGTTGGCCTTCCGGGTGCCGCCATATTGGTAACCCGGTTGGGACTTCAGCTTCGGCCAGCATTCAGGGCAAACCATCAACCACGTCTTCAGCCTTTGCGTTCGCACGCGGTAGTGCAACGGCCCTGAAGTCCTACAGAGCTCACAGTCGATTGTTTGGTGACTGATGTCATGTTTTGGCATGGCTCGACGTTTGTCTCCACTCAGCGTCCGAGAGCTGCATCCCGCCATGGATACCGCCCATGTCTGAGGAGACATTCTCGGTTGCGACGTGCCACATCTGCCGTCGCCTGATCCACCCATTGCTCCATCAGCGGGATGACGCGTTCCACGCGGATCAGGCACTCCGCATGCAGCTGGGGCATCAGCCAGAACTGACGCCGTGCCTTCAGGGGTTCTTGCTGCAGCCAGCCTTTCTTCAGGGCAAGGTCACTCAACTGTTGTGCGCGTGCATCACCGTTGAAGGCCTGCGCTTCATCTCGCCAGATCTGACGAGAAAACTGATCCAGAAGCAAGACCAGTGCCAGGGCTGACTCGAAATGATCTTCCCAATGTTTGAGACCGCCCGACTGTGCTGTTTCGGACAAGGCCCCAAAGCGATGACGCAGCTGCAAGTCCCGTGCATCGCTCCGCCGGAACCATTGCCATGGTTTTGACTCGTTGAACCAGAAGTTGAGGATCTCTCTGGACTGATTGCTGTTGTCAGCTGGCATCACGCACACGCTTGACGGCCAGACCGGCTTCAGTCGCTGTCACCGCAGCAAGCGCGATTAAGCCGAGCAGACCAACCCATTGGTTGCGCGTCTCAAGAGCTGTAGCAGCATTTTGGCCGAGGACGGCGCCTGCAAGGAACCACGTTGTGGCAAGCACGGACGTGATCCAGTACGCCTTCCAACGGCGTTGGTACAGATACCCGGCACCGAGACCCGGGATCACGTTCAAGACCACAGCCACCCAGCCGGCGGAGGACGCTAAGACCTGCTTTTTGGTGGGTTGGGCAGAAGTCTCTGGTGCGGAAGGCGTCATGCGTTTTTCTGACTTGCGGCGTAGGCCACGGCACCACCGGCAACCAGGGTCAGAAGACCGGTGCTCAACAGAAAACCGGTCAACATGATCAGCCCCAGGAAGGAGCCCAACAACGACATTTTCACCCGCAGTAATTTGGATTTCATCAGCATCACCAGCAAAAGCAGCACGGTGGCTTTCAGGCCTGCGATCTTGGCTGCACTGATCGGACAGAACGGAATGAGTGGTGGAAGCATGGGTGCGTTGCTGCGCAGGGGTGCGACGCTGTCACTCTGACGTTTCCAACGTTCTCCTGTGGATCAGCGTGGTCAAGAGCTGTTGAATCGGATTTCGCGTGGGCTGTTTTCACTTCTGCTGCTGAGTTCGCTTTGGCTGGGTTTCAAAGCTGAGCCCGTGGCGGCGGCATGGATCTGTGACGGTGATCGACTCACCGCAGAAACGATTCATCTGGGCCGTGATGCGATCGGCACAACCATGGAACCGATTCCCAACATCAGCGATGGCACTTCACCCGGTGATTTGATTCTGCTCACTTGGCGCGGTATGACGCTCCAGTTACCGCGTACGAACAACGCAGGGGTTCCCAGCTACACCGATGGACGTTGGTGGTGGCAGGTGGAGGATCTGGACCACCCCGATTTCCGCCAGAGGCGATCGACCATCACGCAGTACAAATGCGAAGCAGAGCCATCCTGATCGTTGGTCAGGCTGCGGATGCCAACCCTTGAAGCAGCATGTATTCATAGGCCGCTGCGGCAAGCAGCAACACACCAATCACACCGATCAGCACGCGACCATCCATGACGTCGACGGCTCTCAGCCGCAAAGTGATTGCATCAGCAAGCTAGTCGCGATCACTGCTGTTGGCTTCAGGCGTTGTTGCGTTTTCGACGTTGCTCCTCTTCTTCAAACCGATCGGTTTCTTCAAGGATCCAACCGTCATCCCTCATCATTGAGTTGATGACCTGATCGCGGTAGTCAACCTCAAGTGCGCCGTTGTTGCCAAAAGCTGCCATCACCTTGTGGCGATCGCTGATGATTTCTTCACGGAACAGCTCGTAGAGATCTGGGTTTTCGATGAGTACAGGGTCTGGCTTGCCATCCATCCGCCACAGCCATCGGTAGAAGAACGGTTTGTGCTTCGCCTTCATCTGCACGACACGCATGAGCTCGCTGGTTGACAGCAGATCACAGCGAGTTTGTGTGTCCCAGATCTCTTCGTTACTGAGCATTCCTGCTGCATGTTTGCAGTGATCGAAGAGGGCTTTGATGGTCTGCTGGGGTGTGAGCTTGAAGGACAGGGATTCAGGATCAATACCCTCTTGCACCAGATACACCATCCGGTTGAGGGCGTCTTTGCTGAATGTGCCCGTCAAGGCATAAACAGCTGCGGCCTTGCGGATGTCCCAGAACCAGCCGGGATTGTCGCGGCAGGCAGTGGCGATCAGGTCGTCAAATGCGTTCTGGGCATCTGCGCTGATGTGGATGGATAAAGCCTGGATTGCTGCAGCGAATGCATCCTCCAATTTTTGAGAAAAGTGTTGTTGATAGGTCTGGTAAGTGGAACTACTGCGCCATTCCTCTGCAGTGCTGCTCCATTGCGGCGGAGGCTCTGGGCACCGGTACATCTGAAAGCGTTCCTTGCCCTCCAGACTCCAGTTGTAAGCCCTCAGGTCTTCGGCATTCACTCCTTCCACAAGGTGAAAATCAACGTCCTGGCCAGACGTCACGAGACGCACAACCGCGAGTGTGCTTTGTGGAGGGTCGATGGTGTCGATGGCGATCACGCCTCTCCCCTCGCTCGACAGTTCAATGAAGCGTCCGTCGTTGCGGTGGCTGAAACTATGCAAGCAGTTCCCTTGCGCGCGTTCGCTTCGAAGTTTCTTGGTGATCGGATCAATGCTGGTGGTGTATGACCCGATCGGAGCGCCCTGAATGCCGTTGGGTCTCCAGGCGCTTTCATCATCCCGGCAGATGAACACAACGCGGTTGTCGATCTGCTGGCTCAAGGTCATCGTTCCGGGGGCTCAATCATGACTGTCTGTGCTGCCCCTGAATGATGTGCTCAATCCTTTACTGATCTCGGGGATGAGATTCTCTGCTCGGTCAGAGTCAGCCTGCACTCAGTCAGGCGTGCTTCAAATGCTCCATTCTAATCTTCACATTGTCAAGATTCTCTGTAGGTGTTTCTTCTTGCCCGGAAAGAAAAGCGCCAATTACAGCAATTGAAAACAGAATAATCAAGAGAAATAAATATTTCATGGATTGGATTTGGTTGGTTGATATTCGGATGTGCCTGGGCGATGATTTTCTCGGAATGCATATGCAATTAGAAAACCACGCCTAAACGGGTATTTCCTTAGACATGAAGTGTGGCTTGATTGCAAAAAGTTGCTTCTAGTGAGATGATTGATTGGTGATTTAAATTTAATCAGGATTCGATTCATTCATGACTCTTCTGTTTTTTCGGGGGCTTCGTCCACGCGGCAGAGCCATTCAGGCAAAGGCTTTCCATCCTTGTCTTTGCAGTCCTTAATGCTGTCAACATTGACGTTGCAACCTACAACGATGACGGACAAGATGAGAATGGATGAGATTCGCCGGGCCATGGGTTTATCTGCATTTCAAATCCAATTTAATTGATTTGTGGCTACCAGTCGAACGGGTTGCTTTTGATTCAATCGTTGTCCCAATAGGCTGTTGCGTGCTTTTGGCGTTGTTCTGAGCTTTGGCCATTGGGCTTCTCGGCCGTTGTGGAATGCCGATGGTTGTCCTCCCTTGTCGTTTCGGATTGCTTGCAGAGCCGTCACCGGGGCAGTTCACTCAGAGATGATGGGCCTTCAAGGGGAAAGCTTTTTGCTTGTTCCCGATCGCTAGCAGCATGAAGGCTTTGTGATGCATTGGGATGATCCGCGCTGGATTCTTGTGGCTTGGCTTGTAGTGGCTGTTGCCAGTGCGCTGCGCTTCTGGCGAATCACAGGACCATTCCGTGCTCGCTTGCGCAGTCAGCAACGGCTGGCAGAGCTCAACCCGGATCAGGCAAGACAGTCGCTCGAGCGCTCTTGGAGAAAGCGTGATGCGTCTAACCCGCACTGAATAAAATTGCTTGATGGTGAATCCCATCTCTCGAGAACAACTGGAACAGGACTTGGCCCAGGCCCAGGACCTAGGTCGTTGGCTCAGCGATGATGAACGTCTTGAACGGCAGCGCGCAGAGGAGCAGGTGCTTGTCGCTCAGCAAGAGCAAGAACAACATCGGCGCAAGCTGGTGGCGTTAACCGTAGTTTGTGTGGTGATCCCCCCGTTATGGCCACTTGCTTTTGGTCTGACCCTGCATCTTCTGTTTCCGAAGACCTTTCGTCAGTTGCTGTGGATTGCTGGCGGAAGTGCGGTGTTGTTAGCAGTGCTGACGGCCGGTGTCGGTTTGGCAATTGCGTCGCTTCTGTGGGTGCTGATTCAATAAATGGATCCGAAAACAATGTGACGTAGGGCACATAATGCGAATTATGCATGCATAATTACATTGCTCGTGCGTGTGGTGACACAGACCGCGGGCGAAGACTCGTCAGCTGATCGCGACAGCTGGATGAGTCTTCATGGCTTGTTGAAGTTCTGGATCAGACATGGAGAATGAGCCATGTCAGGGAGCAACCTATTAAGAGGGACACCAGTCCGAGGATTGCTTTCCAAAAACGTGGGTCGTTGGGCTCAAACAAAAAATGATCTGATCAACCGATCAGTCTGATGGAACCTTTGTCAACTTGGCGTAGTAGATCAGTCCTTAACTTGAGATCTTGGTCGTCAAGGTCTTGAAGCATCAAGACAGACCGATAGGCGTCGACGCTGATGCTGCTGTGGAGCTTGGCGTTGAGGTACAGCTCAACCATCCTGTTTACCAGAGTTCAATGACCCTAGTGCCCGTCGGAGGAGAGCGGGGCTCCCCGGCCTCTAATCAGTGTTTCTGGGAGAACGGAGGTTCTGGAGGTGGTGGGCTTGCGTCTGTGCTGACGTCTGGTGCTTTAGCAATCAGTGCTGTTGATCGGTGGAATCCCCTGCTTCATCACCCAGCTGGTGGCTGCCTTTTGCGTTTGCCATGCCTTCATGAGTTGTCTGGCTAGTTGACGCAGCTGTTCAGGGTCGGTTGTCGTTTCCAGGGTGCGATTGAATTGTTCGATCTGAAAGCGCTGCTCGATGGTGAGTTGAATGCTGCCGTTCATGTCGATCTCCATGAGGGAGTGATTGCAAGGTATCGGCAGAAAACAAACAATTTGTTGCAGATCGCACGGTTAAGCCGTTTTTTTAGGAACCTCTCACTTAACGCCTGCTCTTTGAACTACGTCTGTCGTTGGTGCGGAACATTCAGTAGATCAGTTGATCAGTGAATTGATCCATCTGTGGATGCCATAGGCATGCCACCAAGGCGGATGGTGGGTGGCAGGCTTCGTCGATTGTGTTTAGGCCAGGGCTTGAGAGGCCATAGCTGATTCGCTCCCAAGGCCGTGTGCCAGGGCAGACACATAACGGCGTCCGGCACGATTGGCATCCTCGACAGATCGATAATTGCCCACATGCGTGTATTCCTTTCCGTTGGTTGTCGCGGAAACGGAATAGAGGTGCTTGGTGACGCGTTGAACGCTCCAGTGCATGAAACAGGCTGGTGCTGACTCGTGGCTTGTCATGCTCACCTCGTCGCTGAATGTGTGCAATTTATGACAAACGTGGGATCCTGAGACATGGGCTTCTTGTTTCGCAAATAAGTATTTATTTTTGCTTAATAAAAATGCCTCGTTGACTTTTGCCTCAAAGCATTTTTTGTTGTTTTTCATCTCGGATTTGGGTGGCCATGGCGTCTTGACGCTTCTGGCATTGCCTTGGGCGAGACTCTTTTGCTTGCCGAGGCTGGCCATCATGGTCTACCCCTTACGTCGCAACGGCCTGGATGCGTCCAAGTGATCGCCCCACCAAGATCTGCCCCGTCTGTGGAAGGCCGTTTCAATGGCGCAAGAAATGGAAGGACGTCTGGGACGACGTTCGTTACTGCTCGGAGCGGTGCAGGCGCCATAAAAAAACCTCCGATCGAAGATCAGAGGGTTGAAAACTGGTGCCAAAGCTCCCATCACCCGGCCCGTGACAGTCAACAGGGCACTACGAAATGCGCTCTGTTCACCACACCATCAATAGGTCTGGTGTGCGGCTTTGCGCAAGCCCCAGATCTAGCGTCTCCAGTGGTGTGAAGGGGGAGTTTGTGCGGGTGCAGGGTGAGCACAGCGCGCGACAAGTTGACTTGGCAACACTAGATCTAGTGTGTGACGATCTGAAATTGTCTTTTCTTGTTTTTGCAAGAAAAGCCCCCTGCCGAAGGCGGGGGGTGGCTGAGGTGGTTCCGCAAACGTCTTGCCTTGTTTCGACGGCGCGCTCCCACCGCGTTCCTCACTCGCAGACGATCGCGAGGAAACTGTCACTGTGCCAGTTGCTCTTGGACGCTTGGTCTGCTGGCCGTAGAGGTCTTGCGTCGGTTTTGCAGTCAGCAATCGGCCCCTTTGTCATCGCCATTCAACGAAGGCCTGATGGTTCTTCCTGGCTTGGAGTCCGTGAAGGGTTGGGGCATCCCTTTCTCGGTCTCAATCCATGAAAACCCTGTGCTTCTGTTGAGCCTGCGTGAATGATGATTACGCGACGGATGATTGGGGTGCCGAACACTTTTTTCTTGTTTTTGAAGTCGTCTGTCTTCTTGTTATTCCGGTCATGTTGTGTTGAGTATTTGATGGTTTATTTCCCGCGTTGTTGTTCATTGCACCAGTCTGGAAAGCTTTGCTGGTCTAAGGTTTTATAGAGGAAGCAATCAGCACATACGATCAAGATTTAGGTGAGGAAGTTGTTTTAGGCTTTGGATTGGTTCGCCGATCGAAGCCTGGAGTTCCGAAGAATTTTGGGTTTTTGTGGTTATGGCTGTGCTCTGGCTGCCGCTTGATGGGATTTCCGCCCTGCCCTAGAGCAAGAGATTGGTTTCCTAGTGTTCTTGCCATTCATCATCCGGGAGCTTTACTGATTGGCGACGCGTCACATGCCCCTTCCCGCCGTGGTTGTTGGACTGCTGGCGCTGCTGATGGCCTGCTCAGGACCAAATCGTGTTCCCTCCACTGATCGTGACGCCACAACTGATGCTCGCCCGAAGGTTCTGACCACCTTCACCATCCTTGCCGACATGGCGAGCAATGTTGCGGGAGGTCGCCTGCAGGTGGAGTCGATTACGAAGCCTGGTGCTGAAATTCATGGCTATGAATTCACGCCCAGCGACATCGAGCGGGCCTCCGGAGCCGATCTCATTGTCGAGAACGGTTTGGGATTGGAACTGTGGGCCAGGCGGTTTACAGCTGCTGCCGGCCAGGTTCCGACTGTGACGCTGACCAATGGACTCCAACCTCTGTTGATTGAAGAGGATGCTTATGCGGGGCGCCCCAACCCCCATGCCTGGATGTCGCCCAAGACGGCTCAGCACTATGTCGATCAACTCGTGCTGGCTTTCTCTGAATTGGACCCTGAGGGCGCTGAGGCTTATCGGAGCAACGGTGAGCTCTACAAGGCCCGTCTGCGAACCCTTGATGCGGAGTTGCGCCAGAGCCTGGCGACCTTGCCTGAAAGCCAACGGTTGCTGGTCAGTTGTGAAGGTGCTTTGAGCTACCTCGCACGGGATTACGGATTGCAAGAGGCCTATCTCTGGCCGGTCAACGCGGAAAGCCAGATCACGCCACGCCGGATGGCCAGGCTGATCGATCGCGTCAAACAGGATCAGGTGCCAGCGGTGTTCTGCGAAACCACGGTGAGCGATCAGCCGCAGCGTGAGGTTGCCCGAGCCGCGGGAAGTCGCTTCGGAGGCAGTTTCTTTGTTGATTCTTTGTCAGATGACAACGGTCCAGCTCCCACTCTGCTCGATCTGCATCGCCACAATGTGAAACTCATTCGAGCTGGTCTTGGCTCCCCCGCCGATCCAACCCCATGACGATCCGGATCGCAGCAGAGCAGGTCTGCGTCGACTACAACGGCTCCGTCGCGCTGTACGACGCGTCCCTGTCCCTTCCTGCTGGTTGCATCTGCGGGCTGGTGGGCATGAATGGCGCAGGCAAATCGACGCTGTTTAAGGCCCTCACAGGATTTGTGCGTCCTTCCAGAGGTCGGATTCGCATCAATGGGGTCAAAGTGGCGGCAGCACAACGGGAGCAGGCTGTTGCTTACGTGCCCCAAAGTGAGGGCATCGACTGCGATTTCCCCGTTTCCGTCTGGGATGTCGTGATGATGGGGCGCTACGGCGCCATGAATTGCTTGCGAATCCCGCGTCAGTCGGATCGGATTGCTGTTCGTGCCGCACTGGAGCGCGTTGATCTGCTCGATTTACGCGATCGACCTCTGGCCGCACTGTCCGGTGGACAACGCAAGCGTGCCTTCCTTGCCCGCGCTATTGCCCAGCGCGCTTCGGTGTTGTTGCTCGATGAGCCTTTCAATGGCGTGGACGTTCGCACAGAAAAGCTGATGGCGGAACTCTTCTTGCAGTTCCGCCGTCAGGGTTGCTCGATTCTGATCTCCACCCATGACCTCAGTCACGTGCGTGATTTCTGCGATCTCGTTGTCTTGATCAACAAGACGGTGCTGGCCTACGGCGAGACCTCCGAAGTGTTCACTCCCGAGAACCTGTCGCTGGCATTTGGTGGTGTTCCGCCTGATCTGCTGCGTGGCCATCCGCAGTGATTGGAAGGACAGTTGTGTTCGATCAGGCGTGGTCCATGCGTCTTTCTTGCGCAATCTGCTGAGACAATGGTGGTGAACTGAGATCTCGGATTTGCTGGAGTTGCTGCTGGAACCGCTGCGCCATGACTTCATGGTGCGTGCGCTGTTGATCAGCGCACTCGTGGGTGGTGTCTGTGGATTGCTCTCTTGTTACATGACCCTCAAGGGCTGGGCCCTGATGGGGGATGCTGTTTCCCACGCCGTGCTGCCAGGAGTCGTGCTGGCTTATGCCCTCGGCTTGCCGTTTTCACTTGGTGCCTTCGTGTTCGGTGTCGGCTCGGTGGCAACGATCGGTTTTGTGAAGCAGAAATCGCGGATCAAGGAAGACACCGTGATCGGCTTGGTTTTCACAGGCTTTTTTGCGCTGGGGTTGGTGTTGGTCTCGAAGACCCGCAGCAACATTGATCTCACCCACGTGTTGTTCGGAAACGTTCTGGGCATCTCAGCGGCAGACATCAGTCAGACCTGGTGGATTTGCTCCGCCGTTGTGGCGTTGTTGTTGCTTTTCCGGCGAGACCTGCTGCTGTTCTGTTTCGACCCGACCCACGCTCGCTCGATCGGCATCAACACCGGTTTCCTTCACTACCTGCTGCTGTCTGTGTTGTCTCTCGCTGCTGTGGCCGGTTTGCAGACCGTGGGCATCATTCTGGTGGTGGCGATGCTGGTGACTCCAGGCGCGACGGCCTACCTGCTCACGGATCGCTTTGATCGCATGACCTGGCTCGCTATTGGCAGCAGTGTCTTGTCGAGTTTGGTTGGTGTGTATGTGAGCTACTGGACCGACAGTTCGACCGCTGGTTGCATCGTGCTGGTGCAGACCGGACTGTTTTTGCTGGCGTTTCTGCTGGCTCCGCAGCATGGGATTCTGCGCCGCTCCTCACCATGAACGTGTCGTCGGTTGCCGCCGGATTGGACCGTGGCTAAGGACGATTTATCGTCCCCCTCCCTTCAACTTCAAATGGTGCGTTCCTTCTGGATCGGCAGCGTCTGTGCCGTGGCGTCTCTGTTTGCAGCGCCGGTGGCAGCAGAGACCGACAAGGTTCAAATTTTCAACACTCAGATCATGCAGAGCGAGGTTGAACAGGCTCAGCAGGGGTGGTGTGATGCTCTGCTCACCATCAGCGCGGCATATCAAACCGGAGGTTTCGAGGCGGCGAAGGTTGAGGCGGCGGCTGTGATTGATACGGCCTATGCCTTTGACATTGGCCCCGTCGCGTTCAAACCCACTTACACAACAGGCCCTGAAACGTTCCGGACCACCAGAGAAGGAGCCATTGCGTATTTCGTCGGTCCGGATCCATCCATTGCACTGTTTGGAAGTGATCAAGGGTTTGCCACCTATCGCCATTGGGTCGACTGCGAGGTGGACAACTACGTGATTCAACTAATGGGCAACACGGCCAACACCATGGGTCTGTTCAGATTCAAAGATTCCAATGGGCAACGTGCGCTGGTGGAGAAGACGCTGACCTATCTGCGTGACCGTGACGGTCAGCTTGAGATCGTGCTGCATCACTCCTCAGCACCCTTCGATGCCCGCTGATGACCGACCGGTCGTCAAAGGCCGCTCCCATGGTGGAGAATGAACGCATCACCCCCTTGTTGATCAGCCTGATGCTCCTGTCCAACCGTGCCATCATCCGGGGCTCCTTGGCCGTTGCAGCTGCTTTCACCCTTGTGGGAGCACAGTCGGTGAGCGCTCACCACGTTCCCGGCGACGACCACACCGGAACACTGCTGACCGTTGATCCCTCTGCGACAGCTCAGGGTCAGAAAACCATGTTCACCACCCGCTCTGAAGCCGAAGCTGCTGCTGTCAACTTCGACTGTGAAGGCGCTCACCAGATGGGAGACATGTGGATGCCTTGCGCTGAGCACTGAGTCACTGATATCAACGCTTTTCAGAAAGCGACCCATCGACCTCAACTCCTGGATGACCGGGAGTTGAGGTTTTTTTGTCTCAGGCTCCCAAGACTGCGCCTCAGCCTGGGTAAGGGCCAGACACAACAAGAGATCAAGTTGCCTGTTTATGCAACGTTGGTGACGATGGCTGCAGAGCGGGGAAGGATCAGCCAATAATCGGTTCATTGATGTCGATGGCTATGCGCTGCCTGCTTTCGCTTGCTCTCGCTCTTCTGATCAGTTTTTGGTCTCCGGTTCAGGTGATGGCCGCTGATCTCACCCGTGGCGGTCAGCTGTTCAATCTCAACTGCGCTGCTTGCCATGCGGGTGGCGCCAATGTGCTCAAGAGCGAACGCTCCCTTAGCCAGGATGATCTTCAGGCCTACCTCCCCAACTATCTGAAGGGGCATGAAACCGCGATCGTTGCCCAGGTGACTTACGGCCGCAATGCGATGCCCGCCTTCCTGGACATTTTGAGTGAGAAGGAAATCGAAGATGTTGCTGCTTACGTTGAAGATCAGTCCATGAAGGGCTGGAGTTGAGCAGCATTTCTCCAACGGTTGGAGCTGATCCTTCGGGTCAATGACGCGTCTCGCTACCGGATGGGCCATTTTTCAAGGCCTGCTGATTGAGGCGCTTCCCTTTCTGTTGCTGGGGGTGACCATTGCTGGGCTGGCCCGCTGGCTTGTCCCCCAGTCCACCTGGGTGCGGCGTCTTCCACGCCATCCTCTGCTCGCTCCACTGGTTGGAGCTCTCTTGGGTTTTGCTTTGCCGGCCTGTGAATGCGGCAACGTTCCCGTGGCACGACGTCTTCTGGCCAGTGGTGCTCCGCTGGGCACCGGGTTTGGCTTTTTGTTTGCGGCGCCTGTTCTCAACCCGATTGTGTTAGCCAGCACCTGGGCTGCCTTCCCTGACAAGACCTGGCTGCTGTGGGCGAGGCCAGCTGGTGCCTTTTTGATCGCGCTGTCCTTAAGTGCACTTCTGGGGTTGCTACCCGAAGCCAAGCTGCTGGAAACGGCGTTGCTGGAAGAGCGCCGCATGAGTCAGCCCCTGTCCAGTGTTGGCCTGCTCGAACGTCGTGGCGGGGTGCTGGGATCTGCTCCGGTTTCGTCTGAGCAACGGGACGACACTCCAGGCATCAGTCCCCGCCTGCTGATTCAGCACAGCACCCGAGAATTCCTCAGCCTGCTCACTTTGCTGGTGTTGGGGAGTGCCTTGGCTGCGTTGGTTCAGACCTGGCTGCCGCGCAGTTGGCTGCTGGCCCTCGGTAGTGCACCGACGTTGTCGGTGATTGCGCTCATGCTCCTGGCTTTGGTGGTGTCGGTCTGCTCGAGCGTCGATGCTTTCCTGGCGCTTGGGTTTGCCGCTCAGGTCACCCCCGGGGCTCTGTTGGCCTTCCTGTTGCTTGGGCCTGTGGTGGATCTCAAGCTTGCTGGGTTGTTCACGGTGTTGCTGACGCCAAGAGCCATCGCGATCACCGCGGCATCAGCCTCGCTGATGGTGTTGTTGATCGGTCAGTGGGTGAATCTCCTTCAGCTGTGATGTCGTGATGGCCCCAATGACACGAAAGCCGCGATTTCTGCGTTCTCCTCTGCTTCCACCCCTGGTTGTGGGGCTCTGGGGATGGGTGCTGTTGTGGAGCACGCTTTCGGGACGACTTGATCTCCTCTTGAATGCGGCCTTTCATCCCGTCGTTGGCATTGCCGGGGTGGTGTTGCTTGTTCTGTCCGTCCTGCAGTTGCGCTGGGCCATCAAGCAACGCAACGTGATGGCATCCAGGGGGTGGTTGTTTTCAGGTCTGGTGGCTGTCGCGATTCTGGTGGTGCCTCCTGAACCGTCCTTCAGCGATCTGGCGGCTAGTCGTCCTGACAGTCTTCCGGAGGCACCTCAACTCAGCTTTTTCCTGCCGCCTGAACAGCGAACGCTGACGGAATGGGTGCGGTTGCTGCGCAGCCAGCCCGATCCTGAACTGCATGCGGGTGACCCGGTGCGCATCAGTGGCTTTGTGCTGAAGCGTCCTGGAGAAACTCCCGAATTGGCCCGCCTCACGGTGCGTTGCTGCCTCGCGGATGCCACACCGGCAGGGATTCCCATTCTCTGGCCGGAGGATGCCAACCCTGAAGCGGATCAGTGGCTTGAGATCGAGGGAACCTTGGTCGTGCAGGAACGTGATGGCGTGCCAGTGAATGTGGTCCAGCCCACCAGCATTGAGGAGATTCCCCGTCCAGAGAGGCCGCTGGAGCCATGACGTCACCGCGTCCGATCGCTCCCATGCGTCTGCTGTTGGGGTGTCTTGCCGCTCTATCCGCGCTGGCTGTTGTGCAACAGCAGGTTCTGTTGCGACGACCGCCTCGCTTGCAGTCGGTGGGCATTCAGCCGATTCGATCCGGAGCGGCGGCCTTGGACGTGGTGTTCAGCCGGCCGATGAATCCAGATTCTGTTGCTCAGAGTGGGTTGCTTCCTGATGTCGCTCACCGCTGGTTTGGCGTTCAGGACCGACTTCGACTGCTGGTCGCTCCAGGGCAGGCGTTGCAGAGTCCTCTGCGATTGAACCTGTTGGGCCGGGATCTCAGGCAGCTGTCGTTGCCTCCCCAGCAACTCTGGTGGGACCCGCGACCTCATCTCCTTGCTGTGGTGCCCTCGGAGGAGGGTGAGAGCCTGCAGATGCAGTTGCGAGATGGGCAGTGGCAGGCCCTGGCCCCTGCTCAGCAGACCATCCTTCAGATCGAACCGCTTGGCAATGGTGCGGGTGTTGCCTTAGTCAGTGATGACGATGAAGCGCGTCAGCGCGTGCTCTTGCGTGCGTTGGATCAGCGCGCCTTGAGTGCCCGTCGGACTGGGCTGCGTGACCCGCAGCTTGGATCCCTGGAGGAGCTTGAATCCGGCGCATCGGGGGCGTTGTTGTTTGCTCATTTGAGTAGCAACCAACGCGGAGATCTGCTGGTGCAATTGGGGGGCTTCGATCCCGTCAGCGATCGCATCTGGATTCAGTCGGCGCAGCAAAAGACGCGTGTCCTGGATCTTGAACCCAGTGGTGCCTTGCGCTTGCTTCCCGATGGAGGTGGTTTGGTGATGCCGTCGTACGACGGGTTGGAACTGCTGGCGCTTGATGCTCGCGATGCGGCATCCACCCGACAGTCCTTGCCTGGACGTCGTGAGGTCAAAGCATTCTGTTCCGGTTCCGGGCGCGCATTGTTGATCCGTCATTGGCCGGATTACAGGCGATCCATTGAGCTGGTGATTCCTTCTCGACCGCCGCGTGAAGTGTGGTTAGGCGACGCCGGCGTGATGGCAGCGGCCTGCAACACCGCGGGGGACCGGCTGTGGGTGGTGCTCAGGGAAGCGGGCCGCAGCACAGATGATCGCTTGCTGCTGTTGGATAGCGAGGGCAACCAACTCAACAGTGTGTCCCTGGGGACATGGCGTCTGACGTCAGGAGCTGAACTCGATTACGACCCGGTGAGCAACCGTCTGCTCACCGTGGTGAAACAGTCGGATGCCGCCGATGGCCGGGTGGCTTTGATCGATGCCGGCACCCTGAAGCTCGAGGTGCTCAATCAGCCGGCTGTGCTGGCGCGTTGGTTGCCGGCCGGCGGAGAGCTCACTGACGTTTCCTCCCCCTCTCGATAGGTTGAGTGGGAATCGTTCTCATGCCCTATGGGGGTTGCCCCCCTTGTTGCGCAGGGCCTGACTGTGGCCTACGGCGAGCGCACCGTTCTTGATGATGTGTCGCTCACGCTGCAGAGCGGAACGCTGACGGCGCTTGTCGGTGCCAATGGAGCCGGGAAGTCCACCTTGCTGCACTTGCTGCAGGGGCGTCTCACCCCCACTGCTGGACAGGTCGCCTGCGATGGGATGCCGATTCAGGGGTGCCGCGATCGGGTGGTGTTGATGCCTCAGCGCGGCCGGATCGACTGGTCGTTTCCCATCACCGTGCGGGAGTTCGTGGCGCTTGGAGCGATGTCGCGTCGATCGTTTGCGTGTTGCGATCGTGATGCGGCCTTGCAACGGGTCGGCCTTGGGTCCCTGGCCGACCGACGTTTGGATGCACTCTCTGGAGGCCAGCAGCAACGGGCCCTTCTGGCAAGGACGCTCGTGCAGCCCTCGCGTGTGCTGCTGTTGGATGAACCCTGTGCGGCCATTGATCCGCCAACGCGCGATCAGTTGCTCTCACTGATGCGTCAGCTTGCCGATGCGGGGCAGACCCTGCTTGTCAGTAGTCATGACTGGGGCACGGCCTTGGATCACTACGACCGGGTGATCGTTCTGGATGGCCGTGTGCTGGCCGATGGTCCCCCTGAACAAGTGCGCCAGTTGCTGGGCCAGCAGATCAATCCAGGAGCGCAATGCCATGACTGCGCTTGATCTCTGGCTGATTCCGTTGCTGATGGCGTTGCTTGTGGGCATTGTGTGTCCCGTCACTGGCACCTTGCTGGTGACGCAGCGGCGCGTGCTGCAGGCCAATTTGATTTCACACGCTGTTCTTCCTGGTGTGGCAGTCGCTGTGGCGATGGGAATTGACCCTGCCATTGGCGGAGTGGTCAGTGGTTTGTTGGGCTCCTTGATGTCTGAGCGCATGCAGCGAGCGCAACCGGCTGGACAGGAAGCCGTGATCAACACCGTGCTTGCCGGTTTCTTGGGCCTTGGGGTGCTGTTGATCCCTTTGCTGGACCTGCGCCTCGATCTCGAAGCTCTGTTGTTCGGTGATCTGCTGATCGTCGATTGGTACGACTTGGTGCGGGTGTTGGTGGCTGCGGCGGCGTTGCTGCTGCTGCTGCTCACCCGTTACTCCCAGCTCGTGTTTGTTGGGGTGGATCCCGATGGAGCCGTTGCCGCTGGCTTGCCAGTGAAGACCCTGCAGTTGGTGCAGGCGCTGGTGACCTCCATGGTGATCGTCAGCGCCATGGCAGCCGTGGGCGTGATTCTCGTGATCGGTCTGCTGTGTGCCCCAGTGCTGCCAGGGCTCTGGCGGGTGAGCAGTCTGCGGGCCGCGATGCTGCAGTCGGCGTTGGTGGGATTGGCGTTGAGCGCCGTTGGCTTTTTGCTGGCTGTGCCGCTGAATCTGCCTCCAGGGCCTCTGATCGGCGTGGTTTGCATGCTGCTGCTGTGCATACCTCGCCTCAGGCCAGCGAATTCGTAGCGTGCTGGACGACGCCGTGAGAATGATTATCATTCGTGGAGTGATAATCATTCTCATGTCTGTCGCGGTCATCACCTCAGCGGCAGGGGTGCTGCTGGCAGCGGCGACCTCCACCCCCACCATCGTTGCCGCGGATGGCATCCTTTGCGATCTCACCAAGAAGTTGGTGGCGAACGACGCCAAGGTGATCTGCTTGATCCCCGCCGGCGCGGATCCCCACACCCTGGCCTTGCGTCCGGCAGACCGCACCAGCCTGGGGAAAGCCAATCTGGTGCTTCTCAACGGTTACAACCTGACGCCGGCATTGAAAGGCGTCAAAGCGGGTGGTCCCGTGGTGTCGTTGGGTGAGATCGCTCTGCCCAACAATCCTCAGAACGATCCCCACCTGTGGCATGACCCGGCCAACGTCGCGGCGATGGCCAACGTCAGCGTGCTCAAGTTCAAGCCCTTGTTCAGCGGTCAGCAAATCGCAGCGATTAACCAGCGGCGTACGGCCATGGCTGGGGTGTTGAACTCTCTGGGGAGTTGGACGGCCCAACAGGTCGCAACGGTTCCCGAGCCCCAGAGGGTTCTGGTGACGGGGCACCGTGCCTATTCGTTTCTCTCGAAACGCTATGGCATTCGTGAGCTGCCAGTGATCGATGAGTACGCCACAGGCGGGCGCATGCGCCCCTCCAGCTTGAACGCCATCAGCAAAGCGATTAAAGCTTCGGGAACCAAGGTGATTTTTCCGGAATCCCTACCTCCTTCGAAAACCATGCGGCGCATCAGTCGTGCCAGCGGCATTCCCTTGGCGAGCAAAGCGTTGGTGGCTGACGGCCTGGCCCCTGGCAAAAGCCTGATCCAAACGGCAACCAGCAATGTCTGCACCTTCGTGGTGGCTCAGGGAGGACGCTGTGACCAGCAAGCTGCAGCGCAGCTTCAACAGCGCTGGTCTGCGATTCGCTGACTAAAGAGCACTTTTAAACCCACCACTTCTCCCCCTCTTTTGTGATGAACAGCTTCAAGTTCAAGTTGCTGAAAGCTGCCTCTTTTTTGGCCCTGCTTGCAGCCGGAGATTCAGCTCTCCAGCAGGTTCGTGCTCATGGTTCCGCCGGCGGCGAAGAGCCTTTGCCTCCCGGAGAGTTTCGTGCCATTCCTGTGATGACGATCGAGGGGCATGGAGGTTTTGAGAACAATCTGGAGGGGCACCCTGAGCATTACGCCATCGATGGGCAATTCGGTGTTGTTTTGGAGTGGGGGCTTCCCAATGAGGGAAGTTTCGCCATTGAAGCGTCTCTTGGCCCTGCGCTTGTCTGGGGAGAAGCGGAACATTTCTATGGCCGTGTTCACGTGGAGTCCGGCGATCACGATGCTCACGAAGGCAGTGATGAACACGAAGGCCACGATGATCACGAGGAGCATGAGGAACATGCGGGCGATCATGGCGACCACGACGATCACGACGAGCATGAAGACCATGCGGAAGAACATGGTGATCACGAAGGCCACGAGGATCACGACGAGCATGAAGATCATGCGGAAGAGCATGATGATCACGAGGATCACGACGATGGCCATGACGACCACGCGGGTCATGCAGGCCATGGCCATGGATCAGGGGCTCCATTCCGTCGCACGGACATCAAGGGGTATCTCCAAGCCCGATACCAACCCAACGACCGCTTGGAGTTATCCCTCGCCTGGATGCCTTACTACGTCACTGGCGAAGGCGAGGATTTCGGCACTGGTCTGAAAAATGAGGTGGGTGCCAAGGTGGTCTACGCCTTTGGCGATGGCGATGTGAATTTCGCTCTGGGTGATGGTCTTCAGGATGTGATTGACGGTGTTTTTGTGTCGGTTGAAAACCGCACGGGCTGGGAATCGGATGGCACCTACATCGGGAACTACACCGACCTGTGGCCTGGATTTGGTTTCAACATCGACCTTCTGAACATCACCCTGTCCGGTGGTCCTCGCTTCTACATGCCTGGTGATTATTCAGGATTGTCTCAGCGCACTGACTGGGGTGGTGAGATTGAGTTGGAATATCCAGTGGCTGAAAATGTTGTTCTCTTCGCTCATTGGGAACCCGTTTACAGCACTGAGGGTGGTTCAGGATGGGGCGTTGGCTTCCAGCATCATGTGGGTACAGGCGTCACGATTGCATTCTGATTGCCGCCATATTTTTGATTTGGTGATTGAACTCCCGTGACTTTTTAAGTCACTCGACTGCTTAAAGAGACGCGACCTCGATTGACCTCTTGATGGGGTTGATCGAGGTTTTTTGTTGATGCTTGATGGGTCTGGAAGGATAGTTTGCTTTGTCTGACTCGGTTTTAAAAGTTGGTTTTTGATGGTTGCTTGCCCTGGTGTGTGTGTGGGTGCAAGTGTTCAGCATTCATTTCGTTTGGAAGGCGCGTCGGACGCAAAAAAGTCCTGCCAACACCCGTTGGCAGGACTTTTGAGTGATCTCTGATCCGTTGGATGGATGTAATCGTCAGTCGACGAGAGCGACCCAGGAAAACGCCAAGCCAATACCAATCCAGATGCCGGCGCCAAGGCGTTGACCCTGGACTCCCAAGCGTTCAATTAGCCCTTTCGACCAAGCGGTGACGAGAAGCAGCAGAGCTCCCTGCCCCAGAAGAAGTCCAAGGAAATACGTGGTGAGGGGTGTGGCTTCAGCCCCCACAATCGTGCTGCCAAGCAGGAAGCCGTGCAAGGCAATCAGCGGCAGCAGCCATGCTGCGGAAAGCACCGTCAGTGCAATCAGGCCCTCCGCGGCAAGACTCAGGGACACCAGGGCTTCTGCCCAGGGTGCGATGGCTTCAGGAAGAGGAACGAATTGCGACAGCACACTGCCGAATAGGCCCACGGCGAGAAGGGGCAGCACCCAGGCCAGGGGGCGCTTCAGACCAATGAAGGCAATGGCCACCAGAAACAGCAGGTGGTCAGGGCCCAGCAGGGGATGGCCAATGCCACTCAGCAGCCCCTGCCAAGCCGACAGGTTGGCACTGTCACCCATGCCAAAGGGGTGATGAGCGCTTGCGGGAGCGGCAAGTGATGCAGCCAGCACAACAGGAAGTGCAATGGCGCTGACCCTTTTCAAGGTCTTGGGTGCATGCAAAGAGAGCAAGTCGATCCTCGTCGAGTTGTATTTCTGGCGGGCGTTCTGACTTTCTCCACCAATGGGGGAGCATCACAGCTGCGGGACAGTGACGGATTTTCACCGTGCTTTCCCCGTTTCCATCAGCGGCTGATCCCCGCTGAAACCAGACAGACACTTGTAGCACGATGGCTCGGCATCAAATTCTTCTTTTCTTTTTATCGCGATGACTAGCTGTCGTTGTTGCAGTCTTGATTTCCAGGGATTTTTGATTTACGGCTCATGAATTGCTTCGTCTTGGTGATGAAATCACCTTTCTTTTTTTTGATTCTTGAACGACTTAAGAATCCTGATGTTGACCGCTTCGATTGGTTTTGGAGTTGGTTGGGCTGCTGCGATCAGCGCGTGCCCAGCTCTTCGCTGGGGTGATGCTGCTCAGGTGGTCTCATCGCTGTTGAGAACGAATGGCCCACCAACGCTCTCCGTCTGGCTGCGGATTGGGTCTTCAGGGACAGAAGCACTCGAGAAGCGCCCTGTTGAGCGTTTCGATTCTTTGATGTTGTGGGGTTGGGAGTGGATGCGGTTTGACAGGGCGATTGCAGCAGCTTTGTCGTTCGAATCCCGCAGCAGGCCTTGCATTTAGATGCCTGTGCCCATGCATAGATCACGCGTTTGTGTTGCTGTCAGGGGGGCTTGGCTGTGCGCTTATTGCAACTGCTGCTGAGAATCGCTTGCAGCAAGCCCCGTTTTCCCTCTATAGTTGCACTCGATTCTCAATAGCAGGATGCCTGTCATCCATGACCCTCTCGGCCTACCGATTTCTGCCTGACGCTCCCGTGGCGCTGATGTCCATGCCGCGGCATCAGACCGTGCTGATCGACCCGGCATCGGCGGGTCAGGGCAGCATCCTTGAAGTGCACGAGGGTTTTTGCAGGGTGTATTGCCCCTGTGAGGACACCGAGGGCATGACTTTGGCTTTCCTCCAGGCAGGAGATCGGTTGCGTACCGATCGTCTCTGCAGTGAGGGCATCTGCGTGGAGGCCTTGACGGATCTGCGTCTTGCTCGCAGTGCCGCCTCCGATCAGGAGGTTGGGATGGATGCTGTGAATGAGTGGACGCTTCAGCTGCTTCGCATTCGTCATTACGGTCAAGCTGAAAAGCGTCTTCATGCACTCTTCGCTCTGTTGGTGAACCGGTTGGGTAAGCGCTGCAGCGATTGTTTCCAGCTGCCCTTTCGCCTCACCCATGACCGTCTTGGCGAGCTCATCGGTGCAACCCGGGTGACGACAACCCGTCAAGTGTCGAAGTGGCGAAATCTCGATGAAATGAATTGCTCAGGCGGCGAGTTCACCATGAATTTCTCCGTCGACATGATCAACTCGGCACCCTTCTCGCACCTCTGATGCCAATGAATCGTTTGGGTGGTGAGAATTTAATGGTTGCGCTGTGTCGTGACCTTGATCAGTGTCGTCGTCGTCATTTGCAAATTGAGTATCAGTGTGGTCATGCGCTGAGCCGTTGTCTTGTTGACCGTCTCAGGATTGAGCAGCGTTCTCTGGCGATGAGAGTTCGAGAGCTGCAGCGGTCCGTCGCAGAGATCAAGCGGCACGCGAGCCTCGATCCAATGTCTGTGGCCTTTCTGAGCGAAGTGGCTCGTCGTTCCTGGGGACCGATGCGCTGTTCGCTCGGTTGATCGGCTGGATTTCCCTTGTGGATCTGGGTGGCGGTCCGCTTTTGCATGCCTCGATGCAGGGTCTGAGCAGCTGCCTGGCTGCTGCAGGTGGTGGATTGCCCTTGTATCAAATGTACCTTCGTTGCTCGATTTACCAGTGATTGCTTGGTTTCTCGGGAATGATCGCTATAGAATGAGACGCATTCGCATTAAGGCGAGCCGTGCCGGTTACCCAGCCTCAGAAGAAAAAAGGGTGCAAAAAGTCGAAGTGCTCGAAGTGGAAAGGCGGCCAGTGCAAGTGCGGTCGGGGTTGACCCCGCGGTCAATCGCTCAGGGCTAAATCCGCACCTTTCCGACCTCCGCTCTCAGGGGAGCGCGCCCTGTGCCAATAAGGATGGGTTGTCGCGTGAAAATTTCGACGCGGATTCCAGAACGTGCCACTGCAATTACGGCTCTGCTGGCCACCAGCGTCGAAAGGATCACGGCAATGGGCCAGCGCCAAGCTGTGAGCAAGCTGATGGTCTCTGCCATGGCGTGTTGGGGTGTCGTTTCTTTCTGGTTAGCAAGGCTTGGCTTTGGCTTCGCCGTCGCGGGTTTCAAGGGGTGACGGATGGGTCACTTCCAGGCACGATGAATCACCCATTCCGGTTCTCATGCGACGCATCGGTTTGCTGTTGGGGCTCGTCTCGCTGGTGGCCATGCCCGTCTCAGCGGCGGGTCTGATGGAGTTGCTCGACAGCATGCAACCCGTCAGAGAGCAGAGGTTGGTTCCACAGCTGCCACCAGTTCCACGCATTCCAGGCCGCGGCAAAAACTGGACAGGCGATCGAATGCCGAAGGAAGGTGTGCCGATTCTCGTGCTTGCCGGTCATGCGGATTCGCAGCGCATGTATGGCTCCGGTACTCCAGGTCAGGCTGTTGGTGTCGCAGGTGCAGCTCCGATGCAGAGAGGCATCACTGATGAGTTGTATTGGAATCTGCTCACGGCAAAGGCTGTGGTGGCGGAAGGCACCCGGCAGGGATTGGACATCACCTTTTACGACCCGGGTGTGCGCACCATTCGCAACGAAAAGGATCCCCGCACCAACTGGTCGGTGGGATATGAGCATGCATCAAAAGGTGGCTATGCGTTTGAAATTCACTACGACGCGTATGCACCCCACGGCATCGGACCGGGGGTCATCCCCGCGGTTGCCTTTGGTTTTTCGGTGATGGATGAAGCCTTAGCCAAAGAGTTTGGTGCCTATCCCTACGACTATCGAGGCATGCTCGGTGCTCCCCGACGTGGTGTCTCCATGTTGGAAATCGGCTTGCTCGATGGTGCCCTGGAGCGGAATCTGCGTGACCCCAACCAGCGTGATGCCACGCTGAATCGCATCGCTAAGCGTGTCGTGTTTGCGTTGCGCCAGGGACTTGAGCAGGGCCCATCGCTGAAGGCCAGCTGCACCGCCTCCGCTGCCATCAACGCTGTCTGTCGATGACATCGGTATGAATCTGATCCTGCTCCGCGCCGATGATGCCTGGACAGGCGATCGGTTGGTGCGTCTGACTGATCGGCGGGCGGACCATATTCGCGCTGTGCTTCGGGCCCAAGTGGGCGATGCGCTGCGCGTGGGCTTGTTGTCGGGGAACCAAGGTCGTGCCGAGGTTCAATCCATCGATGCCGCTGGCGTCGTGCTGTCGGTGCAGCTTTCGGATCCACCTCCGTTGCGGCACCGCTTTGATGTGGTGTTGGCCTTGCCGCGTCCCAAAATGCTGCGCCGCATTCTGCGCACCGTTGCGGAGTTCGGTGTTGGACATCTGTATCTGATCAACAGTGCCCGCGTGGATAAGAGTTACTGGCAAAGTCCACTGCTTGCGGATCACAAGCTTGAAGAAGCGCTGTTGGCAGGCATGGAGAGGTCGCGCGACACGATTCAACCCGAGGTGCATCGCCATCAGCGCTTTCGCCCCTTCGTTGAGGATCAGTTGTCTTTGATTTGTGCCGGTCGGCCCTGCTGGATCGCCGATCATGGTGCGCCTCTGGCGTTGAGTCACACACCACCCGGGCCAGCAATTGTGATGATCGGTCCAGAGGGGGGGTTTGTCCCTTTCGAGATTGAATTGGCCTGCGCTATGGGTGCCCAACGCGCGCATCTGGGAGAGCGGATCCTCAGTGTGGACACGGCTGTTCCATCGGCTCTGGCCCAAGGATTGATGGCTGCTTGATGAAAAGCTGCTTGATGGAAAGCTCCTGGATCACAAGCCGCCTCCTGGAGGTCAGTCGTTAGTTCCAGTTCAGGTTGATGTCGATCTGTGGATCCAGGCTGCGTTTGACCGGGCATTGGGCGGCCACCCGCTGCAGCAATAAGCGTTGCTCGCTGTTGAGTCCGGTGGGAAGCGTCAGATTCACCGTCAGGCTCTCCACTCGGCGAGGTCCCTCCTGGGTCATGCGTTTCTCTACGTCAGCCTGGGTTCCCTCCATCGACCATCCCCTGCTTTTTGCCGTGATGCCCATGATCGTGAGGATGCAGGTGGCCAGTGCGGTGGCCAACAGATCGGTTGGAGAAAACTGCTCGCCGAGTCCTTGATTGTCGATCGGGGCATCCGTGCTCAGCAGAGCCCCCGATGCTGTGTGAATGGCTTCGCAGTGAAGGTTGCCGGTGTAACGGCAGGACACAGTGGCCATGGGCGGTTTGTCGCTGGCCCCATTCTTTCTCCTGACTCAAGTTGATTCCTGATCAAGGCTGATCGGGATGGTGTGTGCTGCGAAAATCGTCGTGGTTTCGGCTGAATATCCTTTGCTCTCACTAAAATCCGGGACCTGTCTTGTCTGTTGAATTGGACGCTGAAAGCCTCGCTGGACTCCAGGCCCTTGTTGCCGATGTGGGGACGGGCAATGTGATTGATGCTGAGTTGCTCGACGGTTGTCCCGTTGAAGCCCATGAGCTGGACGAGATGGATGAAGCTCAGGCAGCAACAGTGGCGGCCCATTGCTTTGCCGTGCTGTTTGACCATCGTGTTCAAGACAGTGTCGGCGCTGAGGCTGATCAGGTGTCCGGCATTTGGCGCGGAACCTTGGATGGTTTTGCTTACGTGATTCGGCGCGATGATCTCGGCGATTTAGTGCTCGACTTCTCTGTGCCTGCTTGATGGGAATTGATGATCTTCGGCAGGACTTGTCCGAGCGTCTCGGCAAGCGCGTCGCCACGTTGTTGACGCGTGATGGCGCTCCTGTTTCCGAGATGGTCGACCTGTATCAACCCTCTCCTGCCGGCTTTGGTGGACGTTTGGTTCTGCGCGATGGGACGGTGATGACTTGGGAGCTTTGGCATGAAGACCGTGAAGCTTGGAACTTTCATGCGTCGGTGCTGCCTGATCGTTCTGAATGATCTTTGCCTGATTGTTGGACAACAAATTCAACTCACCTGTTGATCATGTCTTCCAGGTTTTGCATGAGTGGGTTGCTGTTGGTCCAAGCCTGATTGGGTTCGCAGCAAAGGCAGGATTCACCTTCATCGCAGCCGACCGAAGCACGTTGTTCCGCATCCAGTTTCAGAAGCTCTTTGGTGTATGGCGCCCTGAGGTCCCATTCGCTCCAGGTTTTGACACCTTGCTCATCCACATCTTCTGGGAAAGCAATTTGAAGGTGAAGCCAGCGTTTCTGGCTGACTGGTTTGAAACTTACAAGCCAGTCTTGATCTGGATCTGATCCCTGGCCTCTGGCGGCATTCAACATCGCATCCATGGCGTGTTGCGCCCCTGGTTCGCGTCTTTCGCGCCACTGGCGCAGCGGTTTGATGCAGGCATCGTCGGCCGCGACCCCTACGCGTAAGAGACCATTGGATCTGTCGGCAATTTCTTGTTCAGAGGCCATCGTCCTGCGGATGCCGTTGGCATCGGCCCAGCTGGGATAGGCCATTGGTTCATAGAACTCTGCCTTGGTGAACCAGACCACCGGTTGCGTTCGCGGATCCAAACCGATGCACAATGGCTTGAGCGCGCGTGTCTTGATTAAGGGAAGTAATCGAGTGGCCGTTGTGTAGTGCCAGGCAATCTCAATCTTGCGGCCAAATCCTTTCATCTAGCCAATCTAGATCAGGCGATTCGCTGGAAAAAGAAATGAGAATCATTCTCGCATCGGTTCTTGGCTGTGCCTGCGTGAGGCAGCCCTTCAGGGATCGAATTGTATGAGAATGATTCTCGTGTTTTGTGTTGATTGGTGCGTTTGGTCTTGCAATTGGCGATGCGATATTGATGATGACGTCTGATCGTTGCCTTGAATAATGTCTCCCTCCATGCGTTGCGCTTGTCCTGAATGCGTGTGTGAAGTCGAGCACTCCACAGCTGTTGTACGGGAGGGTCAGAGCTTCTGTTCGGATGCCTGTGCAACGGGGCATCCCAACCATGAGCCCTGTCATGGAACTGGTTCCTGTGGATGCAAGTGCTCTGACTGAGGCTTCAGCAGCGCCCTATTAGGGGTGCAAACCAGCCATCCAGAACGGATGGCTGGTTGTTTTATTTGCTCTTTTATTGCTTGAAAGCTTCGATCTCCAGTGAGCAATAGGTGACATCAGGCGTCTGTCCTTGTTCTCGCAACGCCTTCACTTCCAATGCTGCTGCACGTAGATCGGCTCTGAACACAGGATCGGTGTGAAGCTGTGCCACAGCGGCCGAGCCGATGATTTGGCTGGCCTGCACATCACTGAGCCAGTGCACATTGCAGATGCTACGGCTTTTGCCGTACTCGATTCCGCGGGCCACCAATTGATCTCGCCGTTCGGGTGCCACCTCACTCAAGACCAATGCCCAAGCCCAGCCGGCTGCGGTGTGACCTGAGGGATAAGACCCATCATTTCGGAGGCCCTTTTCATCCTCAGGAGTGCACATGGGCTGATTGTTGACCGTGAAGGGGCGTGGGCGTTGGTAGTGATTTTTTGCGCTGTAGGTGGCTAGCCCGGCATCGGTGAGCACCCGACGCAACAGCGTATAAAGCCGCGGTGTCTCCTCTTTGGAGATGGGAACACCCAAGGCACAGGAATAGATGGATGCGGCAGCAGGAAAATTCAAGTTGGCATCACGTGCCGATAGCTCCCAGCGCGGTGTGCCCCGCAGCGGAAACGTGGCTTCTGCTGTTTCCACATCCAGTGCATAGGCAGTGGAGCCGGGTTTGGGTGGAGCTGGCAGCAGTTCAAGTGAATTGGGAAGTGAGCTGGGGGGCAGATAACCCTCCACCAGACCATGCTTCAGCTCTTTGAGAGTGTCTGGAGAACCAACATTGGATTCGCAGTGCTGTGCTGGCTCGGCTGCAGCTGGACCTCCCAAGAGGGTGATCGTTGCTGCGATGGCAAGCATGCTGCCGGCGATGCGGTTCAAAGCCATGGTCTGGCAATTCACTTCTGTGTAGGTAGCAATGCCTGGCTGCATTGCCTACATGTGCAGGTGAACGAGCCGAGATGCGTACAAAAAAAACGCTCCTCTGCCGAGGAGCGCCGTCCGTGTTGTGGGTGTATTTAAAGCCCTACCTCCGCATCAGCCAAGCGCTCACTCATGACCAACCATGACTCAAGCCCTGGCCTCCGGCGGTGGTACCCGTTGCCCTTCTCTACTCAGCCATCCAGCGGGTGATCACGGTGCCGTCATAGACATGGCCTGATGCTTCGACGATGGGCTTGGTTTCAGGTGCCATGAAGATGTCGTACAGCACGTTTTCGGGGCCTTGAAACATCACAGTTGCTCGGGTTGGATCGTCATGACTCACACCGATGTAGAAGATCTTGACGCCCATGGTTTTGAACATGGCTTGCTGTTCTGGCGCATGCATGTGAGCGCGATAGCTTTCGAATGTGGTGCTGAGCTTGAAGTCCAGAACCGTGGTTTCTGTCATGAGATTGTCGAGCGATAGAAAAATTGGATCACACCCTGTCAATGGATGGGCATGGGTTGGCGGGGTTGGGGCGCTAATGCTTTCGGTGTTGTTTTGGTCCTCCCCGCCCGTTATGGCGCATGGCACCAGCGGTGGACCGGAATCCATGCCCAACACGACCCATGCCGACGGTCCAGAAATCACGGTCTATCGCTCAGCCAGCTGTGGGTGTTGCGCCCAGTGGGGATCACACCTTGCCGCAGCTGGGTTCCGCATCGATGACCAGGTGACGGAAGCCATCGATGGTGTAAAGGAGCAGCACGGCATCGAACCGGATCGCGCGTCCTGTCACACGGCCATTGTTGAGGGCTACGTCATTGAGGGGCATGTACCCGTCGCTTCCATTCAACGGTTGTTGACTGAGCGTCCTGAGATTCGAGGGCTCGTGGTGCCAGGCATGCCCATGGGTTCCCCCGGCATGGAAATGGAGGGAGTGAAGGCTGAGCGCTTTGACGTGATGGCCATCGCCCATGACGGCAGCATGGCGCTGTTTGATCGCTACTGAGATCGCAGCCGCAAGTTCAACGTCAACGCTGCGGCTTCAACAACATGGCGAGGCCTGAAGCAGTCACCACGATGGTGAGTACTCCGAGCAGGATGGGATACACCGGTTGGAGATTGATCCAGCCAAACTGGCCTGTGTGCAGCTTGAGCAACCAGAAAGCATCAATCCCCTGCTCCAGCAACAAGCTGTAGATCGAACCTGTGCTGGCTGTGATCAAGAGCGGTAGGGCCGCGATCGGGACGAGCCAGCGATGCAGCTTTCGAGCTTGGCGTTGGGACGTCGCTCTTGATTTCATTGCTTTCGCAGCTGCTGGTGCAGTTCCTGTTCATTCGCACAGGGCATCCAACGATTGTTGTTTTGATGCGTGCTGCTGCAGCCCAGTTGTTCTGCGCGTTCCTGGGCTTCGGCTTCAGTGGCATACAACCCTTTGCCGTGGGTGAGGCCTGGAGAACCGCTGAGGAACAGGGCAATCAGTGACAGGACCAATGGGGAGAACGCCATGATCTCAAGACAGTGATCTCTAAGAGCCCTCGCAGAGTTCGACGGCGTCTAGATCCTCATCTTGCCTTGGCTGCTCTGACTCTGGGCATGGGCTGCGGAATTCTCCGTTTGGCTCAACCAAACCCTCGACCGCTTTGAGCGCGACTCGGGTCGACATTCAGGAACGCGAGGTGATCTGTGGCTGGGTCATAGAGGGTGTAGTGATCGCCTCCTCCAATGCCGATCACGCTGCGCTTGGGCACGGCCTGTTCGGCTTTGTGCTCACCGCTGTGATCGGTCACCTTGGATTGAATCTGACCGCCGGTCAGCTCCAGCCGGAATTGACGACCGCTGCGGGCTGTGAATAGACGGTTGACGTCGAGACGTGTGAGCCGATCCATCAGGATCAGCGGTGAAGTGGCTTCCGTCAGGCGATCAGCCACATCGGCTGAGCTGCCATGGATGAGCGCGCAGTCGAGTTCGATGAATCCGAATTGCAGTGATGCCAGCCAATCGAGATGGTCGGGATCCACGGCTGCCAACAAGTTGGACACGGAAGCCTCACCTTCTTGTTGTTTCAAGTCATCCGCCTTGCGCTCACCGCGGTAACCGCACTCGGCCAACAATTGGTCGTCTCTCCAGCCGTAGATGCAGTCCGGCGCAAGATCACTTGGCCTGGGTCGCCTCAACCGCTCCAGCAAACCGTTGCAAGACGGGTGGGCTCCCACCAGGTCACCCAACACAAACAAGCTGGCGACGCCACGCTGACGTTTGAGGTCGCGTTGGATCCGCTCATACAGATCAAGGTCTCCGTTCAGACCACTCACCAGTGCCCAGCGTTCCATCAGCGCTCACACACGTGGCTGGCATCATCGGCTCGTTCGGCATATTCAAAGCCGTGGCTGAGCCTCCAGGCAAAGACCTCTGGTAGGCCTGCATCGACGATGGCGCGGCATGTTTTGGCGACGTCGTACGCCACTTCGCGGATGCTGACTTCTCCTGTGGTGTCGTTGTGAATCACATAGGTGGCTTTGGTGCTTCCATGACGTGGTTCACCGACGGAACCTGCATTGACGATGCGGCGCATTGGCAATGTGAGTTCCTCATCCCTGACTGGTTGGTTCTCGTTTCCTTGCTGGACTCTGACGCGGATGCTGCCGCCACTGAGCTCTCGCACGTAGGGCTGATGGGTGTGCCCGCAAAACAGGGTTTCCGCTCCTGCTGTTTCCACGCGTTCCAGCGCGGCGAACGCATTCATGTCAGGCAGCAGGTATTCATGCTGGCTGTTGGGACTGCCATGAACAAACAGTGATGCTCCTCTGCGCAGCGTCATGGGTAGCTCGGCCAGAAAAGCCTTGTTGGATTCCGTCAGGGTTGCGGCTGTCCAGTGATGCGCTCGGTGACCGCGGCGTTCCGCCAATTGGGAGGGATAGCTGCATTCGCAGGCGTTTAAGCCATCGATGATGTCTTCGTCCCAACAGCCTTGGCAGGACGCAATTCCCCGCTCTCTCACGAGCTCCACCACTTCGTTGGGCTGTGGCCCGTAGCCGACCAGATCGCCCAGGCAAGTAATGGTTTGAATTCCTTGAGAGTCGATGTCTGCGAGCACCGCCTCAAGAGCCGCCAGGTTTGCGTGTAAGCAGGAGATCACTGCTTGGTTCATGGTGAATCAGCCTTGGGTTGAGGGTTCGGGGAGTTGGTGTTGCTGCATGGCCAGCACGTCATCGCTGAGCAAACAGTCGTCAATCGTGGATTGGATTCCACCTGGATCAAGCGCTTTGCCCTGGACGACCAAGGCAGAGGGGCGCTCTGGTCGTCCTGAGGCAGGAGCGACGCTGTTCAAGGGCAGAAACTGTGACTCCTGCTGGCTAACCATCCAGTTGCAGAAAAACGCTCGACCATCCGGAAGATTCATCAAGCCCTTGGCGCGATACACATCGCCGTAGGCCCCATTGACGAGCTCAAACCAGAAACTGCTGAGGCTGTTGGGATCCCAGACGATGCGCTCAAGGTTGACGTGCCAAGCCTCGAGTTTGGAGAACTCCAGAGTGTCGTGAGTGGGCAACACTGAATCCCGGCCGAAGTGCAAGATCTGATCCGGTTGCAGGTTGAGTGCATCCAATCGCTCACGGATGCTGGCTGAGAAGCCATCCAGGTCATGCGTTTCTGGAGCGCGAAACTGTTGGACCTCGATCAAGGTGAGTGGGGCCTCAGGGTGGAGCGCCTCTCCGGCTGGAGATGGCTTTAGCGCAATCAGTTCAGGGATCTGATCCTTGAGCCAAGCCAGATCGATCCCGCCATCGACACCTTGTTCCAGACCCTCAAGACGATCTCCCTCCAGGCGCAGGAAAGCGCAAGCTCCCTGGTGCTGTTTCAAGGTTTCAAGCACCCATGTGGTTTTGCCGCATCCGGGAGGACCTGAAACCAGGCACACCTGACCCATACGCCAACCTTCCTCTGGAAGTGGGAATCATTCTCATGATGGCCTGCTGGACGCTGGCCCGTCCACCCCAGTCGCGATCAGCTCCGGCAGCATCGGGCACAGGCGGGACCTGAAACCCTCGCTAGGGTCACTGCACGTCGGGTGATCTCTGATGCAGGCAATGGAACTCCTTGCTCTGGTGCTGGTGAACCTCGCTCTTTTGATTCACCTCTCCGAAAAAGCGTCCGGGTGGTGGAAAGAACGGCGTCGCTTGGACCGGCTGGTGAATGATCATCCGGAGATGAAGGGGATTCATCCCGATGAAGAAAGTCTGTTCGTCTTTGAAAGCGACGACTCTCTGAAAGCGTTGGTTCTGAGTAATGACGAGCCTGGCTCGAGTGAACCTTTTTACGTTTCTGACGAAGATTTCGATCAGGATTAAGGCTTAGTTTTTGCAGAAGTCGCTTGATTTTTATAGTTTCTCGTTTTTTGTATTCGCGACCTTTGTCTTGACAATATTTCAACCGTAGAAGTTTTGATGAATTGCTCCTTGTAGGCCTGGATGACTTGAGGGGGGCTTGTTCAGAAGGCGCCCTCATTGCCATTCGATGCTGAAGGCAGTGAAGCATCAGGTGTTGTTGTCTGATGCATGGTTTCGATGACCTCCTCGGCGAGAGGTTGACTTTCTTCAGCAGGAATCATCACCTCAAGATAGGCAGCTCCTTGATGTGCATTGATGGCGGCCAATGATTGCTCCAGTTCAGCAACGGTCGTCGCCCTTCCGCACCACCATCCTTGGCATCCCAGTGCTGCAGGAATGTCTGCATAACGCCAAGCTGGCAACACGTTGTAGGCATGCCCTGTCTCACTGATCAAGGCCTCCACCCCATAGAGCCCATTGTTGAGCACGATCACGACAGGTTTGATCTGCATGAATCCCATGACGCCCACTTCTTGCACCGTGAGTTGGTGGGCTCCATCACCCGTGACCAGTACGACGCGTCGCTCGGGGTCTGCCAGCGCACAGCCCAGCGCTGCCGGTGTGCCCCATCCAATTGAAGACCAGAGCGTTTGGCTTTCCATGTCGACGCCTGACGGTAGTCGTATGGCATTCAGTTTCAGTAGGCAGGTGCCTGTGTCTGACACCAGGACATCGTTGGGCCGAAGGAATCCCTGCAGGCGTGGATAAAAGCTCGATGAATCGGTGGGTTGATGCTGCTCTCCCTGAAGGGGAAGGATCGGATCGGGATGGACGGGGCGATGGTCATCCCATAGGCAGTGTCGTGTTGATGATTGCTCCAAACGCTTGGTGATGCCTATCAGCACATCACTGATGCTGACGCTCGTGAACACTTGATGGCCGGCTTGGACCCAGTCGGCATGCATGGCAATGATTGTCTTGGGATCGAGTGATCCACTCCAGAGCCCTGTGTTCAGATCCTCCAGAACCAACCCGCCGAAGTCGACGACAAGATCGGCGTCTTCCACCACGCCACGTAAGGCTGCGGGTGTTGACCGAGCACCGTTGTACATCCCCAAGAAGGCGGGGTGCTCTTCGCTGAGCAGTCCCTTATCCATGGGAGTTGTTGCATAGGCCAGCCCCGAGGCGTTCAAAAAGCGTTCGAAGGTCTTGACGAGTCCGAAACGCTTCAAGGTGATGGTTGGCAGCACCACCGGCTTGGATGCAGCCCTGATCCGCGTTTCGAGGAGATCGAGTACTGCTTCGAGTTCTCCTTCAACACTGGCGTGCTGATGAATCGCTCCAATCGGAGAGCCTTGAATTGGCGTGCCGGTGATGGGCATGAGTGCCAGATCCATCGGAAAGGTGAGATAAGCCGGTCTGGATTCCTCCAAGGCCTTATCGATCACGCGTTCCAATTCGACGACGACATTGTCGGGTGTGAGCCTTGCGCTGACGCAGCTGGCGGAGGCGGAGATCGCTTCGAAGCGGTCATAGGCACGATCGCCAAGGGTGTGATGGCAGATCAGCCCTTGACGCACAATCCTCAGGCTCGGTGTTCCCACGAGGTGAAACACGGGTAGACGCTCTGCCATGGCTCCCATCAGGCCATTCAGTGCACTCAGTTCACCAACTCCATAGGTGGTGCACACCACGGCAGCCCCTCGACGGCGGGCATAACCATCCGCTGCGTAAGCCGCGTTCAGCTCATTGGCTGATGGCACCCAGCTCAACCGGGGATGCACCTCCACTGCATCGTTGATGGGAAAGGAGTAATCACCTGGCACTCCAAACACGTGGCCAATGCCGAGATCAGCGAGACGATCAAGGGCGTAAGTCACCACAGATGGTGTCATTTGGCCTTTTTGAATAACCATGACTCGATTCTGAGGCGGGTCGTCTCATCGAGCCATCGACCGGCGGTTTGTGCAGTCACGAGACTCACTGTTCAGGGCGATTCGTTGAGATTGTGGTGATCAGGAGCAGCCACTGTTTTGGTCCTGGCTCGAACCATGTGTCGGACGGATCCAGTGATCGAATACGGCTTGGGCTGACCAACGAATGATGTGATTGACGCAGCCGCATGGCTCCTTGCCGGCTGGCAGAGAGGGCATTCCTACTTACTGACGCCTTTTCAAGCGCTCAATAGGTTTGAAGCGTTGGTGTCGCGCCAACACCGTTTTGATGCATTCAGGCCATGACAAAGTCCGAACAGCAGTCATCGGGTATGAGCAGGCGCCAGAGCCTTCAGCTCGGAGCCTTGTCGATGCTGGGACTGCTCACGACGGGAGGTGCAAAAGCTGCTGACGCGGCGTCTTCGGCGACGGCGACTGGCAATGGCGCCACGACCGGTGATGCTCACAAGCTCGTCCCCGACCAGGGGGTGCGTGTCACCGAACGCCCGAAGGATTACATCACACCCAAGGGGCTCAAGGTTGAGCGTGAAATTGTCAATATCAGTGATCTCAAATTCAATCTGAATGGTTACGACCTGGGCAATCGCATTCTTGTGATGCCGCAGAAGATGGGTGGAGGTGTCAATCTGCTCGATCTCGGCACTGGCCGTGCTTTGGCATCACTCTGGTATTGGAACTATGGGGATTACAACCCCATCAGTCACCATATTCAGGCTTTCCCGAGCAAGAACCCTTATCAGGAGTTTGAGTTCATCAACAGCTGCCAGGGCGGCATGAACTCCCTGATCTACGGGATGCCCACCTCGGTCACCGATCCCCCTCCCGGATTCAATATGTACCGCGTTCGCTTTAATGGCGATGTGATGGAGCTGGAGGAGAACATTTCCGAGACCACTGGACTTGGCTTGGGAGTGCACACCACCATTCGTCCCTCCGATGCGAAGAGTTACTGCATCTCCGATGGTCAGAAGGATATCTTTGCCTGGTTTGATCGCGCTTCAACCAAGGTTCTTCAAGCTTTCCGTTATGACTGGGAGGGTAGTTCCTCCGATCTGGCTGATAACTGGAGTGGTGGTGGTGTTTTGAAGATCCACCGCATTAAACCCAACCCGCTGACGGATCAATTTGATCTTCGTGGCACGAAAGGGATCAAGATCAACTGGGAAATGGTTCCCATGGGTGAACTCTTCGTGCCGGAAGGGAAAATCCCCGGACCGAATGTGCGAGCACTCACAGGTGCTGACGCATTTGTGTGGCATCCCAGTGGGAAATGGGGAGCCGAAATCATTCGAATGCTTGGTGGGTGTGTGATTCACGAGGTCGAGAATGGGATGACGCCTGTGGCCTACTGCGCCTTCCCGAGCGAGTCTCCAGACACCTACCCCGTTGAACAAATTGATGAAGACACATGGCAGGTGGTGATCGATAAGGTCTATTCACCAGGACATGAGCTTGGCTTCTCACCCGATGGCAATCATCTCGTGATGATGAATAACGGACTTGAGAACAGCGTCGGCATTTTTGACAGCTCAGATCCTGATCCCACCCAATGGAAAAAGATCAAGCAGATCATTGATCCCACCTGGGGGAAGCGCTACCCAAGCCCCTTCCATATGGCCTTCACTCCGGATAGCAAAAAGATGTACTTGGTGGTGCTGAATCCTGCACCAGGTCGCAGTGGAATCATGGTGGTGGATACAGCCACTTGGACTCCGATCAAAGAACTGCAGAACATCACGCAAGACATGCAGTCCTGCACGGTGACACCAGACGGAAAGTTTCTCCTCGTCGCTGTGGGTGGTTTCCAGCGCTACGCCTCAGGGGTGTTTGTGTTGGATGTGGAGAAGGATGAGCCTGTGGGCTTCATTCCCAACCCTGGAGGTCATCACGACCTCACCCTGGTGCCGACCAGCGTGAACCAGTTGCCCTTCTCCCGTTCCTGCGCCATGTGAACGTCGCTCGGGTGTTTTTCGTACGACTCGTTCTCCGAAACATCAGCCGCCGCCTGGTCCGATCGATGGTGTTGATCACCGCGGTCGGACTCGTGGCGGCTATGGGGTTTCTCAGCGTGCTCGATCTGGGGGGATTGCAGCAATCCATGGAGCTCGGTTTCGAGCGTCTTGGCGCCGACTTGCTGGTGGTCGATCGCACCGCCAAGGTCAATCTCACGCAAGCGCTGTTGGCTGTTGAGCCCGATACGCCTGCTTTGCCAATGGAGGTGTTGGAGGCCGCAGCGCAACTGCCGCCGTCGATCCTTTTGAGCACTCAACGCGCTGTGCGAGGCGATGCCGAGTTCGCCACCAATATGGGCTTGTCTCACGGGGCCAGCATCCCGCTCTATGGAATCGACCCGGAGCACGACAGCACTGTGCAGCCCTGGCTGAATGAGCAGCGTGGCATTGACTTTCAAGATGGCCAGGTGATTCTCGGCCACCGATTGCGGGGGCGTCTCGGAGATCGACTTCGCTTGCAGGGGCAAACATTCCAGATCTACGGCCACTTGGCAGCAAGCGGTGTTCCTTCCCACGAGCATGGCCTGTTTTTCACACTCCGCGATCTCAACAACCTTGTTCCGAGTGGTGATCCGGACACCCTCGGCATCAACGGTCTGCTGGTGCAGGCGCCTCCGGAGTTCACGATTGAGCGATTGCGTTTCAGCTTGTTAGCTCAACTTCCTGATGCCTCGGTGACAGGAGGGCGGACCCTGCTGGCGATGGTGCGCCAGGGGGGGCAGTTGAGCCTGAAGCTGGTGAGTGCTTTCAGCGTCCCTTTGCTGAGCAGCGTTTTGCTGTTGATCAGCCTTTACAGCTTTGGCATCGCCGCTGAACGGCGGCAAGAGCTGGGGTTGCTGCTCAGTCTTGGGGCGACACCTCGGCAGTTGATGGGGTTACTCACCGCTGAGACCAGTCTTCTTTGCGCTGCGGGCAGTGGGTTGGGCATCGGGCTCGCTTCGCTCCTGCGTCAGCCGCTGGAGCAACTGCTTGCACTGCGCCTGCTCGAAGCAGGTCTCACGTTGCCCCATCCCTCCCCCGCGCAACTGGTTCGCGATGGGCTTGTGATCTGGCTTTTGATCACCGCGGTTGGGACCATCGCCTCGGCGCTGTCGGCGTTGGTGTTGGTGGGTTCCGATCCGCTGCGGTTGGTGCAGAGCGATGGGTGAGTGTGTGCTGGAGGCCAGCGGTCTGCGGCGTCGTTACGACACTGTTGGTGTGCTCGATGCCAGCATCAACGTCGCCGCCTGCGAGTCGGTGGCGGTGCTCGGTCGATCAGGCTCTGGCAAGTCCACGCTTGTGGCCATGCTGGCGGGACTGTGCCGGCCGCAATCGGGAACAGTGACGCTGCACATCGATCAACCTTGTGATCTGTGGAGCCTCACAACGGCTGAGCGCTGTCGGTTAAGGCGCGGTCCCATCGGGTTTGTCAGCCAGTTCACCAGCCTGTTGCCGGCCTTCACCACGCTTGAAAACCTCATGCTCCCGGCCCAACTGGCCGGAAAGGACGGCCAATTAGACCTTCAGGCCATGGCCTTGGATGGGCTGAAGGCCGTGGGTCTCGAGCATCGGCGTGACACCTTGGCATCTCAGCTCTCCGGGGGTGAGCAGAGACGAGCCATCGTTGCTCGTGGCTTGATGGCTCGACCGCGGCTGTTGCTAGCTGATGAACCCACCAGCAACCTGGATGAAGCCAGCGAAGAAGACGTGTTTCGCTGCATACAGCAGCTTTGCACCAGCGCAGGCACGGCACTGGTGATGGTGACCCACAACCAGGAGTTGGCGAAGCGCTGTGATCGCATGTTGATCTTGGATCAAGGTGTGTTGCGCGAGCCCGGCAGCGCCTGTGTTCCTGCACCCGCCAGAGCAACCAAACACCCCGATGGAGTTCACAAGGATGTTGCCGATCCGCAGCGACGTCGTCTGCTATTGGGAGGCTTCACCGTTGCCATGGCACTGACGGGAGCCACCGGGTTGGCAACGCGTGCTCTTGAGCAGCGGAAGGAGGTGGCTCACCAAGCTGGCAATCAAATTCAGCGTTTGGCTTTCAGTGGTCTCTCCGCTGAACTGACCAGCGTGGAACGGATGGGATCCAATGGGTACCGGGGCACGATCGCGGTGGAGAACCTTGATGCTCTGCAGTCGCTCTATCTGCTGCCCTTAGACGTGCAGATCTACGTCCAGCAGGGCAACCGATGGAATCCTTTTGCGGCCACCTGGAGTGACGCCAGCCGTGGAGTTGTGCAGCTGCGTCAACCTGAAGTCCTGCAATTTGAACTGCGCGAGCTGCCGGCGCAATTCACGGAATTGGTTCCGGGCTACCTCCATGTTCGCGTCGACGTCACCTATGCCATCGCCGATGGTCCTGATCCTGAACAGAACCCCGTCGAGCGACGGGACTCGTTCTTCGTTTACCTGCTGCCACTCCGGCCTGATGCTGAAAAACTGGCCCAGAACAATTTTCCAGGGGATCCTCCACTGTTCATTCCGATGCCTCCCCATTAACCACTGGCCCAACATGCCGAGACCGTTGTCCTCGATGTGACAACGGCACCATTGACAGTTTGGGATGTCGTGATCTGCTCAGCAGTCGTTTTGCCTTCGGGTGGTTCTGTTCGGCGCCGAAGGAGTGGTTCGCCGCTGGCCTGATCCATTCCTCTGCAGGATCACTGCATTGATGGGGAGTGTGGTGGCTGGAGCTGGTGTGAATCCTGCTGATCAACGCTGGGGTTTCTGGCCGCTGCTGCCACTTAGCTCCCAGTTGCAGGAATAGGTCTGAGGGGCTTGTCCATGAGTTGTCCCTGGAATCTTGTGCAACTGGATTTGACGATGTGCAACTGAGGTTTCCTTCGCAGGTTGTTGAGTCCCATCAATCAGCCGAGAATTGGGCGTCGTCTGCTCTTTGAGCGCATGCGTGCGTTCGTTCTCAGCTGTGCAATGCTCTGCGGTGGTGTTCAGGGCTTTGTTGTTACCCCTGCCGCGCTGGGCCATTCCGGCCATGGCGATGAGTTCGTTCAGAACGGCGAGGTCGGTCAAGTGAAGGCCTCGCCTGAGCAGGATCAGCTCTTGGGCATCACCACTGCTGCACCGCAGAGCGAGCTTGATGGGCAGTTGACACTGCCGACTGTTGCCATCGTTGATGCAAATGGAAAATCACTGGTGTTCGTTCGCAGTGGCAACACCTATGACCCGGTCTTCGTCGTTCTTGGAGCTGTAAAGGGAGATCGCACGGTTGTTCTGGAGGGCGTCAGCGCCAATGAACAGGTGGTTGTTTCAGGTGCTCTCTCGCTTTATGCCGAGTCTCAGAAGAAGGATCGCGTTCCTGTTGAGGCAAGCCCAGCAAGCACCGCTTCGGCCAAGCCAGCTCAGGCTGACGATCAATCGGCACAAACCAGGACTCCGGCATGGCTACTCCCGGGAGGTGTTGGTGTTGCTGTGCTCGTGATCCTTGCTGTGGGATTGAGCCTTCGCAGCCGTGGTTCTGGATCCAAGCAAAGCTGATCGGACACCCCGATGTTGACCAGGCTGCTGAATGCCATCTTGCGTGCTTCGATTGCGCGCCGCTGGCTGGTTGTTTTCTGCTCGCTGTTGATCAGTGTTTGGGGTGTTCTGAACCTTGTTCAGATGCCCCTGGATGTGTTTCCTCCCTTCGCGCCGCCGCAGGTGGAAATCCAAACAGCTGCTCCTGGTTTGGCACCGGAGCAGGTTGAGCGGCAGATCAGTGCGCCGATTGAGGCAGCTGTGAATGGTTTGCCAGGTGTGGAGGTGGTGCGCTCAGCATCCAAACCTGGCCTCTCGATGGTGCAGGTGGTGTTCCGCGATGCCGCGCAGTTGCAGAACGCCCGCCAGTTGGTGTCTGAACGGTTGCAGCAGCTCCGCACACAGTTGCCAGCCTCGGCCGATTCGCCGGACATTTCCCCACCGCTTTCGCCCCTCGGCACCGTTCTCCAATAAGCCTTCACCCTGCCGGATTCGGCGACGGCAGATGAGCAATTGCGACTGCGCTCATTGGTTCAAACCACCTATGAGAACGCTTTGCTTGCCATCCCTGGCGTAGCCCAGGTGACGATCTACGGCGGTGACCTGCCGCAGACACAAGTGCAGCTGAACCTTGCGGCACTGCAGCAGCGCGATCTTGCTCTCGCTGATGTTGTTCAGGCGATTCGCGATTCTCTGTTCAACGGCCGCGGTGGTGTTCAGGTTGCTGGCGGTCAAGAACGTTTGATCCTTCCTCCCACCTTCAGCACGAGCAGTGCTGATCTGGAACGGGCACCGGTGCGTTCAGCAACTGGTGAGATCAGCTCGTTAGGCGATGTTGCCGAGATTCGCTCCGGTTCAGCCATGCGGCGTGGGGAAGCCACATTCAATGCCAAGCCCGCTGTGGTGTTGATGATCAACAAACAGCCCGATGTGGATACCCCGCGGCTGACGCGGGCTGTGGAACAACGGGTTGAACAGCTCAATGCATCCCTGCCGGAGGGTGTGCAGGTGCATCAGACCTTCCGGCAGGCCCAGTTCATCGACATTGCCATCCGCAATGTGAGTGAGTCACTGCTGCTCGGCGTAGTGATCGTGGCGGCCGTGTTGGTGCTGTTTCTGATGAATTGGCGCACAGCCTTGATCACCCTCAGCGCCATTCCGTTGTCGTTGTTGGTGGGTTTGTTGTTGATGCGCTGGCTCGGGCTGCAGCTCAACACCATGACCCTTGGTGGTTTGGTGGTTGCCATTGGGTCGGTGGTCGATGACGCCATCGTCGACATGGAGAACTGCTACCGGGGCCTGCGCCGCAATCGCCAGTTGCCCTCACCCCAAGACTCTTTGGAGGTGGTGTTTCGCACGTCAGTTGAGGTGCGTCAGCCGGTGCTGTTCTCCACCTTGATCATCGTGGTGGTGTTTGCCCCGATCTTCACGCTCACGGGCGTGGAAGGGCGCATTTTTATGCCGATGGGCATTGCCTACGTGCTGTCGATTGTGGCGTCGACGCTGGTGGCGCTCACCCTTTCACCAGCCCTCTGTGCTTTGTTGCTGAGTCGGGCTCCGCTGCCAGCTGAAAGCTCTTGGATTGAGCACACGGCAGCACGGCTCTACACACCGATCCTCAATCTGGCTTTGGCCACGCCGCGCCGTGTTTTGGCCCTTGCCCTGGCAACGGTGGTGGCGGCTGTCTTGATTCTCCCTGGGCTTGGGCGGGTGTTCTTGCCGGAGTTCCGCGAGCAATCCCTGGTGAACTCGATGGTGCTCTACCCGGGTGTGTCGCTCGAGATGACCAGCCGCGCCGGCACAGTTCTCTCAGAACGCCTCCAGTCCAGCGACGATGTCGACTGGATTCAGGTGCGCTCCGGGCGCGCCCCAGGAGATGCCGATGGTGCGGGCGTGAACATCGCCCATGTGGATCTTGAACTGAGTGATCAGGCCATGGCTGATCGCCCGGCTGCCATTACGCGGATCCGTGAGGCCTTTCTCGCGCTGCCTGGTGTGGCCCCCAACATCGGTGGGTTCATCTCCCATCGGATGGATGAAGTGCTTTCTGGCGTACGCAGTGCCATCGCCATCAAGATTTCCGGCCCTGATCTCAATGAACTGCGCCGTCTTGGTGAACAGGTTCGTGATGTGGTGGCGGATGTGCCAGGTGTGGTCGATCTTCAGCTTGAGCCTCTGCTGCCTGTGCCCCAGATCCAGCTGACGCTTGATCGTGAACGGGCGCTGCAGGACGGAGTCAGCCTTGCCTCGCTAGCCGAAGCGATCGACGTTGCTCTGCACGGTGCAGGCATCAGTCCAGCTGAGCCCGCCAGTGGCCGTGATCCCCTGGTTGTGACGCTCCCTCCTGAGCAACGCAGTGATTTGGATGCGTTGCGAAGCCTGCCGATTCGAACCGCCTCCGGCGTGCTCAAACCGCTTGGCGATTTCGTCTTGGTGGCCTCGACCCGTGGCCCGAATGAGATCAACCGTGAGGACGTGGCTCGCCGGATCGTGGTGTCGGCCAATGTGTCCGGCCGCCCTTTGGGCCCTGTGGTGAACGACATTCGCAGCCAGGTGGCCAAGGACATCCGGCTTCCGGTTGGCTACAGCATTCGCTACGGAGGTCAATTCGAATCAGAGCAACGCGCAACCCGTGCCTTGGTTCTCTACAGCCTTGTGGCCGCTGTGGTGATTGCGGGTTTGATGCTGGTGGCGGTGCGTTCCTGGCCGGCCACGGTGGCCATCCTGATCAATCTGCCCTTGGCCCTGGTTGGTGGGCTCGTCGCCGTTTTGATCAGTGGTGGGGTGCTGTCGGTGGCGTCCTTGATCGGTTTCATCACCTTGTTCGGAGTGGCCGTTCGCAATGGCCTGTTGCTGGTGGACAACTTCAATCGGCGTCATCAAAACGGTGAGCCACCAATGGAGTTGATCCGGAACGGCAGCCTCGAAAGGCTCAATGCGATCTTGATGACGGCACTGACCTCATCCCTTGGCATGGTGCCGTTGGCGCTTGCTTTTGGCGCCGGCAATGAAATCCTTCAGCCTCTCGCCATCGTTGTGCTCGGAGGGTTGATCACCTCAACTCTGCTCACGTTGGTGGTGATTCCGGCGTTGTATGCATCCTATGGGCGATGGCTTCTGCCTTCTGAGGCTCGTTAAACCACGGGTGCCTGCAGAATCACGGCAGTGAAAGGGCGATCTCGGTGGCTGGAGCTGGTGTAAATCCTGCTGATCAGTACTGGGGTTTTTGGCCGCTGCTGCCGTTGTATCCCTACGGCCGCCGTGCCACGCACTTTGAAGAGCTGATTCCTGGCCAGGTCTGGAGCTTCGAGCAGCTTCAGGGGGTGTATTACGTCGCCGTGCCGATTCGGCTCACAGTGGTGAAGGTGCCAGGCGGCTTGATGCTGGTGAATCCATTGCCGCCGACACGGGAACTTCGCGCTGGCATTGCTGCTCTAGAAGCTGAATATGGATCGGTGCGCACGATCGTCCTTCCCACCGCTTCAGGGTTGGAGCACAAGCTTCCCCTTGGTCCCCTGGCCCGCGCTTTCCCGAATGCGGAGGTGTGGGTGTGTCCAGGCCAGTGGAGTTTCCCGCTGCAGCTACCCCTGTCATGGCTTGGGGTGCCGGCCCGTCGCACCAAGGTGTTGCTCGACGATGGCGTTCCCCATGGCGATGTCTGCCGCTGGATCTCCCTTGGACCTCTTGATCTGGGCGTTGGTCGCTTTCAGGAGATCAGCTGTCTGCATCGCCCTTCGGGTGCCCTGCTGGTGACCGATGCCCTGGTGGGCATTGCTGCCGAACCTCCCGCTGTGTTTGATGCCGATCCCGCTCCCTTGCTGTTTCACGCCCGTGATCGGGGTGATCAACCGTTGGTTGACACACCGGCCAACAGGCAGAGGGGCTGGGCGCGCTTGGTGCTGTTTGCCTCGTATCTGCGTCCGGAACCCCTTGAGGTGCCTGGGATTCTTGATGTGATTCGCCAGGCGTTCAAGCCTGGGTTGCGTTCAGCACGGGCTCACTTCGGTTTGTATCCCTTCGCCTGGACACCGGGCTGGCAGGACGCTGCGGCCGTTCTGATCGGCGATCACAGCCCCAAACTGCAGGTGGCACCTGTGTTGGAACGGCTTGTGTTGCCGCGTGCCCGTGAAGCCCTGTTGGAGTGGCTGCTGGAGCTCGAGCAACAGCTGGATTTGCGGTGGCTGGTTCCAGCCCACTATTCAGCTCCGCTGGCCTTCACGCCGCAAGTGGTGTTTGAGCTTCGCCAACAGATTGAGGCGAGAATCTGGGCTCCCAGTGATGGCAACTGGGAATTCCTGGGGGGAATTGATCAAAAACTGCTGGATCTCGGTGTGGTTCCTCAGAATCCCCGCTAGCCGAGATCAGCGATTCGGCTCAAGTCAGAGCTTGATGTCGTCGTCGATGACCATGTCGTCATCACCAAAGAGGGTTTCCTCCAGCTCCTTGCGCTGCTCCATCTGGCGCAGGAAATAACCGGTCATCATCGCCGAGGCCAACATGTTGGCCAGGTTGTCGCGGTTGGCCGTCACCTTCACTTCAAACTGTTCGCCGGGGAGCATGCCCAGCAAGCCCTGAACGTTGTGGCGAATGATGTCTTGAATGTCGTTGCTTGCAGACTTAGCGACCCGTTGCAGCACATCAGGAGATTGATCCTGGAGGTACTGAATCAAGCCATTCACAGGCTGGCCGTCTTGGTTGTCGGTGGTCAAAAACTCAGGGTTGAACATCCCACCGCTCCGTCATGTCACAGACCTTATCGCAGCTGGGCTCATCGTCACAGTTGATGACGGTTGGGAGAACCGTATTGGACCGAACCGTTGGAGGGGCCAATAACGCCAAACCGCGGTGCCAATGACATCGTCTTCTGGCAGCGGGCCCCAAAGGTGAGAATCCAGGCTGGCATTGCGGTTGTCTCCCATCACCCACAGTTCACCCTGGGGCACTTCAACGGGAGCCATGGCGTAATCAATCGGCTCCGCGATCCACGGTTCCTCAACGAGGCTTCCGTTTCTAAACAGCTGTCCCTCTTTCACCTCCAGCTGGTCACCCGGTCGACCCACCACCCGTTTGATCAAGGCTGCGTCTGGGTCATAGCCCGCCTGCACCAGCTGTTCGGGGACGCGGAACACCACGACGCTGTTGAGCGGCAAGGCTTGATGCCGCAGGCGCTCAAGCCGTGGACGCAGTTTCTCCACCAGGATTCGGTCCTGCAGTTGCAGGGTCGGCAGCATCGAGCCGGAGGGAATCCAGCGTGGCTCCATCACCTGCCAGCGCAGCAGCAGAGCCAGCAGCACCCACACCAGCAGCGATCGCCAGCCACCGCGGTGTTGATTCGATTGCGTGGACTGATCGCTCATCAAGGGTCCTGGTTGGGCAAGGTGGTGGTGCCTGATCGAGGATCGCATCAGCACCGATGTCTGGCCTGAGCCTCGCCACCGACAACCTGAGAGCAGCCATCCGACTGTTGCTGCAACTCCAGCAGCTTGGTCTTCAACACGTGGTGCTGTGCCCTGGTAGCCGATCAGCACCGCTGGCCCTCGCCGCCGGTGGACTGGCTGAGCGGGGCTTGCTGGATCTGGTGACGGCCATTGATGAGCGCTCAGCAGGGTTTCACGCCCTGGGTTTGGCAGCGGCTTCAGGCCGGCCTGTGGCCGTGATCACCACCTCCGGCACAGCGGTCGCCAACCTGCTGCCCGCAGCAGTCGAGGCCGACCGTTCCAGCATTCCCCTGCTGTTCCTGACGGGCGATCGCCCGGAACGTCTCAAGAACTGTGGCGCCAATCAGACGGTCAATCAGGAGGACTTTCTCACCAGTGCCTGCCGTTGGATGGCGAGTGGTCCCGTCGATGGTTTGCATGGACTGCTTGCTGAGGAGCTGCGCTCTTTGACAGCCCAGGCCTGGGAGCGGTCACTCCAACCCCCCGGTCCTGTGCATCTCAATCTTCCTTTTGAGGAGCCGCTGCATCCGAGTGCAGAGCAACAGCAGCAGCTCTGGTCGAGGATGGCGATGCCAAGCGATGCCCGGGTGCCCTTGTCTCGCCCGGCCATCACCCCACATCGCTCTGGCGTTTTGAGAGGTCCCGACTGGTCCCGCCCAGGTGTGGTGGTGGCAGGTCCATGGCGGGGACTGGCTGCAGATCTGCCGGCCTACCAGCAGGCCTTGCAAGAGCTGATGGACCGCACTGGCTGGCCGCTGCTGGCGGATCCGCTGGCTGCAGTCCCTTACCAGCTCTCTGGATTGATTCGCCACTGGGATCTACTGCTGCCCACTGATCTCGGTGATCAATTCGGTTCCCTTCAGGTGCTGCGCCTCGGACCTCTTCCGGCTAGCCGCCGGCTTGAGGCCTGGCTGCGCTTTCAGGGTTCGGGGCAATGGTTGATCACAGAGGGCGACGCCCGTTGCCTCGACCCACTCGGACTCAGCCACCAAGACAGCCATGGGCTTGCGCGCTGGTGGCAGGCCAACCGTGATGGTGTTCGCTTTGCACCGCAGCGCTCTGCTGACCTGCTCCGCGGTTGGCAGCAAGCCGATCACCGCCTTCACACCAGGCTGCAATCGCTGCTGCCTCCTGCAGGCGCCATCAGCGAGCCAGCGTTGATGACTGCTCTGCCGGATTGTCTGCCGAAGCGGCTGCCAGTGATGCTCGCAGCGAGTAGCCCAGTGCGGGATTGGCAGGCTTTTGCCGCAGCCGACATCGGCGCACGTCGTTGTTACAGCTTTCGTGGTGCCTCCGGCATTGATGGCACGTTGTCGCTGGCGCTTGGGTTGGCGAAAGTTCTTGGCCCGACTCTGTTGATTAGCGGAGATCTGGCCCTCCAGCACGACAGCAACGGTTGGTTGCTGGCCAGTGCATCGGTGCTGCCGCTGGTGGTGCTGCTGATCGACAACGGTGGCGGCGGCATCTTCGGCCAGCTGCCCATCCCTGCGACATCGCCTGCTGCGTTCGATCAACTGTTTGCGATGCCGCAACGCTGCGATCCGCTGGCTCTGGCTGCCGCCCATGGTGTGCCAGGCAGGCAGATCAGCTGTCTGGATGATCTCCCTGCAGCGCTCGAGTGGGGCTTGGCGCAGCAGTCCACCGTGCTGCTGCGGGTCTGCACCGACCGTGTTGACGATGCTGAGCTTCGTCGCCATTGGCGTGATGCGCTCATCAACGCATCAGCGCGGGGGGGTACAACGGATGGCTGATCGACGTCCTCGTCATGGCTGATCCGGTCTCATCCCCTGTGCTTCCCGGCGATCCTGGTGTGATCTGGCATCCCTGGACGCAATACGAGGACATCCGGCTGGATCGCGCCGAGCCAGGCATCGCCCGTGTGGCCATCGATCGCCCCCAGAAACGCAATGCCTTCCGCCCACGCACCGTGGCTGAGCTTTGCGATGCCTTCGCGCGCATCCGTGATGACAGCAGTATCGGGGTGGTGCTGCTCACCGGGGTCGGACCCGCGGATGACGGCGGCTATGCCTTCTGTGCCGGAGGTGATCAAAGCGTTCGCGGCGATGGTGGTTACCTCGATGAGCAGGGACTGCCACGCCTAAATGTGTTGGATCTGCAGCGTCTGATCCGCAGCCTTCCCAAGGTGGTGATCGCATTAGTGGCGGGCTATGCCATCGGCGGTGGACAGGTGCTGCACCTGCTCTGTGACCTCAGCCTGGCGGCGGACAACGCTGTGTTCGGGCAGACCGGACCGCGGGTGGGAAGCTTCGATGGAGGATTCGGCGCCGGGTATTTGGCTCGGGTGGTCGGACAGCGCAAAGCGAGGGAGATCTGGTTTCTCTGCCGCCGCTACGGCGCTGAGCAAGCACTGGAGATGGGTCTGGTGAATGCGGTGGTTCCCCTTGAGCAGCTTGAGGCTGAAGGCGTGCGTTGGGCCAAAGAGGTGCTGCAACACAGTCCAACGGCCATTCGTTGCCTGAAAGCCGCCTTCAATGCGGAAACCGATGGTTTGGCCGGCATCCAGGAGTTGGCAGGACAAGCCACCCACCTCTTCTATCGAACGGAGGAGGGGCAGGAGGGACGCAATGCCTTCCTGGAAAAACGAGATCCTGACTTCTCGTCCTCACCCTGGTTGCCGTAGCTAGATAACGGTTGGGGTGTGCAATCGCATCAGAATGTCTGTCCGCAATCGTTCATGGCTTGGGCTGTCCGCTCTTGCTGCGTTGGCATGCCTGACTCCGAGTGGAGTGCTGGCTGAGACGGTCGAGCGCGAACCCGACCCCATTCCCCCCCTGGCGGAACCGGTGACCGATGCGGAATCGATGGCCAGGGTTCCCAATGATCTGCGGCTCAGTGTGGGGTTGCAGCTGGTGCTGGATCGTCAGCACCGCCAACTGCTGGTGCTCAACGATGGTGTGTTGACGCGGAGGTTCCCCGCGGCTGTTGGCACGGTGGGTTGGGAAACCCCAGCGGGGCGTTTTCGGGTCATGCAGAAGGTGAAGGAGCCGGTCTGGACCCATCCAGTGAGCGGCCAGAAACGTGGTCCTGAGGATGCGACCAATCCTCTCGGCAGCCGTTGGATTGGCTTCTATCGCGATTGCAAGGGGCGTGAAGGTTGGGATGGCGAGCAGTACCTCGATATTGAGGGCTGCACGGTGGCTGGGTTCCACGGAACGCCCTACCGCTGGACGGTGGGACGAGCGGTCTCCCACGGTTGTGTGCGTCTTTACGAGGAAAACGTTCAGGAGATTTTTGAAATGGTGCGCGTTGGCACTCCCGTGACCGTCTTGCCGTAATGCTTCTGATCCCAGGCGATTGCGCTTAAAGTCGCGCCGCCGAACGGGTTTGATCGTCCATGCGTGTGCTGTTTGCCGCCGCCGAATGTGCACCGATGGTGAAGGTTGGCGGTATGGGCGATGTGGTCGGATCCCTGCCGCCGGCCTTGGCTGCGCTCGATCACGACGTGCGGCTGATCATGCCCGGCTACAGCAAGCTCTGGAGCCAGCTCGACATTCCGCCTGAGCCCATCTGGCGTGCTCAGACCATGGGCACTGAATTTGCGGTGTTCGAAACCCGGCACCCCACCAATGGTCTTCCGCTCTATTTGGTGGGCCACCCTGTTTTCGATCCGGAGCGGATCTACGGCGGCGAAGACGAAGACTGGCGCTTCACCTTCTTTGCCAGTGCCGTTGCGGAATTCTCCTGGAACATGTGGAAGCCGCAGGTTCTGCACTGCCATGACTGGCACACCGGCATGATTCCAGTGTGGATGCATCAAGACCCTGAGATCAGCACGGTCTTCACCATCCACAACCTCAAATACCAGGGCCCCTGGCGCTGGAAGCTGGACCGCATGACTTGGTGCCCCTGGTACATGCAGGGTGATCACACCATGGCCGCGGCATTGCTTTACGCCGATCGCGTCAATGCGGTGTCCCCCACCTATGCCCAGGAGATCCGCACGTCTGAATACGGCGAAAAGCTTGAGGGATTGCTGAACTACATCTCCGGCAAGTTGCGCGGCATCCTCAACGGCATCGATCTGGAGGCCTGGAATCCAGCCACTGATAAGACCCTGCCTGCCAATTACGACGCTCAGGATCTGTCCGGCAAGGCCGTGTGCAAAAAGGTCTTGCAGGAGCGCATGGGCCTGGAGATGCGTGACGACGCCTTTGTGCTCGGCATGGTGAGCCGACTCGTCGATCAGAAAGGTGTCGATCTGCTTCTGCAGGTCGCCGATCGACTGCTTGCCTACACCGATACCCAGATCGTGGTGCTTGGCACCGGTGATCGTGGGCTCGAGTCAGGGCTCTGGCAGCTCGCCTCCCGCCATCCTGGCCGAGTGTCGGTGTTCCTCACCTACGACGATGCCCTGTCGCGCTTGATCTACGCCGGTAGTGATGCGTTCCTGATGCCCAGTCGCTTCGAGCCCTGCGGGATCAGTCAGCTCAATGCGATGCGCTACGGCTGCGTTCCGGTCGTGCGCAAAGTCGGTGGTCTGGTCGACACCGTGCCGCCCCATGACCCGCGCAACCAGGTTGGTACAGGCTTCTGCTTCGACCGTTTCGAGCCGGTGGATTTCTATACCGCCCTCGTGCGTGCCTGGGAGGCTTACCGCCATCAGGAGAGTTGGATGCAGCTGCAACGTCGCGGCATGCTCCAGGACTACAGCTGGGATCGTTCAGCGCTGGAGTACGACCGCATGTACCGGGATGTCTGCGGAATCAAGGAACCCGGACCGGACGCTGCTGAAGTGGAACAGTTCTCCCAGGGACAAGACGCAGACCCTTCGCGCAATGGAGCCCTGCCGCTTGAAGCCAGCAAGGATGCTCCCAAAGAGAAGGCTGCTCCCGAAGAGAGCTCTGAACGCAACAGCCGCAATCCCCTGGCGCGCCTCCTGCGTCAATCGAGAAAATGAGACCTGACCCCTGTCGTCTCACGCTGTCCTCGGGCAACGTGGGACGAGCAGAGCTTTCCCAGTGATGCCGGATCCGTCCTCGTCTGACGAGCGCTCTCTACCGGTGCCTTACCAGAGTCCCTGGGAGGCACTGCGGGAGGACATTCCGGCAGCTGTTGCTGACCTGCGCTTGCGTCTACAAGAGCTCTGGCGCCGCAACCGAGAGGGGGATTTGTCCACCCCGGGGTTTTGGCCCACGGATCTGGCTCCGCTGTTCTGGCCGGTGGTGCTCGCTTTGACGCTGATCGTTGCGGCCTTGGGCGTGATCCAGCTGACACTGGCCTTGCAGGCCACTGACGACACACCGGCACCGGGCATCGAGACGATTCGCACCACACCGCTCCCTGAGGCTCGCACCCTCCGGGCAGACCCTGAACCAGCTTTGGAGGCACCCCAGCTCCCTGGGCAACCCATGGCGAAGGAGCTGGATCCACCGTCGCTGAGGACTGAGCAGGCTCCTGCCGAGCCTGAATCCCCCGAACCGCAGCCATCGCCACCACCGACTCTTCAGGTGGACCCGTTGCTCAGCCTGCTGGCTCAGGCTGATGCGGATGTCTCAGTCCCTGAGGGGTTGTTGCTTGCGGCACGCCCCTTGCCTGAGCGCAACGCTGCCGTGTTGGTGCTGGATGCAGTGTTGTGGGAGGGCCTGTCCGCGGCCTCACGCCGAAGCTCTGCAGAGATGTGGTGGGACATGCTCGACGATCAGGGCTACGACGACATCTCCCTGGAAGATGCGGATCACCGTTTACTGGCGCGGCCAGCTCGCGTCGGTGGGGGCATGATCATGTTCGATCCGCCGCAATTGTGATGACGCTGCAGCTTGCCCAGCTCGCAGAGCTCTGGGGGCCGCCGGTGCTCAAAAACGGTCAGCATCCAGACCTGTCGGTAGCGGTGGGTCCGGTCTGTACGGACAGTCGTGAACTCCAGGCTGGAGCTCTGTTCATTCCGCTTCGGGGTGAACGGTTCGATGGTCATACGTTTCTGGAGCGCGCATCAGAGCTGGGTGCCCAGGCCGCCCTGGTGGCAAGCGACTGGGATCAGCCTCTGCCGGATGGATTGCTGCACTGGCGAGTCGAAAACACCCTCTGGGCTTATCAGCAACTGGCCACCTTGCATCGACGTCAGCTGGCTGCAAGGGTTGTGGCGGTGACGGGCTCAGCGGGCAAGACCACCACGCGAGAGCTGATTCGTGCTGCATTGCGCCCCCTGGGCGAAGTGCAGGCCAGCATCAGCAACAACAACAACGATGTTGGTGTGCCCCTCACCTTGATGGGTGCTGAGCCTCACCATCGAGCGGTGGTGGTGGAGATGGGCATGCGCGGCCTCGGTGAGATTGAGCGGTTGTCGCGTTGCGCCGAACCCGACATTGCTGTGATCACGAACATCGGCACGGCCCACATCGGTCGCCTTGGCAGCAGGGCTGCCATTGCCACAGCCAAGTGCGAGATCACGTCTGCTCTGGCAACTCGTGGGGTTGTGGTGATTCCAGCAGGCGATGCGCTTCTTGAGGATGCCTTGGCGCGTTGCTGGACAGGTCGCATCGTGCGTGTGGCCTTGGAGGGCGACAGACCACTGGATGGACCTGATGTGGTGGGGCTTGAGGCCAGCGCCTTACCCGCCGCCGATTGGGTCGGTGTTCACGATCCAACCGCGGGGGTGCTCGTTGTGGATGGTGTGTGCGTGAGCTGTCCTCTGGACGGTCGGCACAACGCCCGCAATCTGATGCTGGCGCTCGCGGTTGCAGCTGAATTGGGTGTGCCGCTGACGGAGCTTCAATCCATTGCGGTGGAGGTGCCGGGTGGACGCAACCGCCGTCTCAGCGTCGGCAGCCTCAAGGTGTTGGATGAGACCTACAACGCCTCTCCTGAGGCAGTGTTGGCGGCGCTGGAGCTGCTGGCGCAGCAGCCCGGTCGCCGTTTTGCTGTGCTTGGCACGATGCTTGAACTTGGCGACAGCAGTGTTGCGCTTCACCGGGCTGTGGTGGAGAGGGCCGTTGCGCTCAATCTGGATGGACTGGTGGCTGTGGCATCGGGGGCTGAGGGTGCTGCCATGGAGGTCGCTGCTGCGTCGCTGGGCTGCTTTGAGCGTGTGGATGCTCCTGAACAGGCGGCTGACCCACTGCGACGCTGGTTGCGCCCCCACGACACCGTGCTGCTCAAGGCCAGCCGAGGTGTGGCATTGGAGCGTTTGATGCCTTTATTGCCATCGCTTTAAGGCGCGCCGTCACGCCGTCATCCGCGCGGTCTGATCGTCCTCGCAGCGGATCAGATCGATGGCGTTTGGATGAGTTTTGATGAAGGGAATGCCCTCCATGGCCAGCACCCTGGCCTCAAATGCATCGCCTGCATAGAGACATTCTTCCACTCGCTGACTGCCGGCATCGCGATAGCGCACCGTGTAGCGCTTCTTGTTCGGCATGGCTCTGCAGACTGAATGCACCCAAGCTCCCGCAGTTTCAACGTCTGACCATCAGAGGTGTCTGAAGAGAATCCGTGGATTGAACGGCACCGCTTTTCCTCTACAGCGGCAGGTCGATGGTGTCCATCGCGTGTTGGGTCCATTCCTGGTCTTGACGACTCGAAACCAGCGGCGTCAAACGGATCTTCAGCGGACGACCGGAGCTGATGTCGACGCGTAGCGCGCTGTAGGCCGCCCCGCCGCCGCTCTCAGCCTGTGGCCAGCCACGGCCGATATAGAGCTCGCTGCGGGCCATCAGCTTCTGCTCACCTTGAGACTCGCTTTCTTTGATCTCAGGACCTTCCTTTCTTTGGTTGCGCAGGCTGTAACCGCTGCCACCGCAGACCACCCAGTTGGTGTGGGCATCACCGTGCCCGGTGTCGTGGGTGCGCAGCACCTCCAGGCAATGGGCATGGCCGCTCAGCACAAGATCAACGATGCGCGACTTTTCTCCCTCGCCCTCCAGTTGGGTTTGCACGTCATCGAGTACAGCTCGCAATCGATGGCGAACCGCCAACGTGTCGGCTTGAGACCACTTGGTTCGCTCCGTCACGTAGGGCGGGTGATGCAGCGTCAGGATTCGTCCGCGTGCCTGGGAGTCTCGGTGCGACGCGATCAGCCCGTCACGCAACCAATTGAGTTGTTGGCTGTCGACCGGTTGCGATGGTTGCAAGCGTCGCTGCAGATCCAGCTGTTCTTCCTGAAGTGTTTCCAGGTCTTCGAGCAAGCCATCACGCTCAGTTTCGTTCTGACTTGCATTGGAGAGGGCTTTCAGGCAGCGCAGCTGCTCGGTCTCGAGTGATTTCAGCCGCTGTTGCAGCAACCAACGATCGCCCGCCGACGTCACCGGAGCAATCAGGGTGTTGGAGTCGAGGGCAAACACGTCGACACCGGCGTGGCGAAACCGGTAGTAGCGGTTCGGAAGACGGGTATGGAGATTCGGTTGATAGCGCAGGCAGCGCTGACCATCCCATTCGGCGGTGTAGTGGTGGTCGAGATGGGCTTCCAGCTGATTGGCCGGTATGTCCGACAACACATCCAGAAAGGCTTGGGCAAAGGCCCCGCCTTGATCGGACCCTTGCCAGCCGGTGTCCACGTCATGAAGCCATTGAAGACGGGAACGCAACGGCAGAGTGATCGCTGCTACGGCCGAGATCAGAGGATGTAGGTCGTAGTAGTCGTGATTGCCCAGCACTGGCAGAAATGGCTGGTTGAACAGCAGGCCCTGTGGGCTGAGTTGCTGCCATTGCTCGCCATGGCTGAGCCATTCGCGATAGGGCCGCAGGAAGTTGTTGCGGTACTGAGCGGCAGCACCGACGAGGTAGACGACGTCTCCGGTGTGGAGCAGAAAGGCCGCGGCGCTTTTGTGCTCGAGCAGGCGTTCGGCCACGTGCCGCGGTGGACTGTGGCGTCGATGGCGGCCGGTGCCGCTGTCGCCCAGCACCAGAAAATGAAAGCCCCCCTCATCGAGGGTTCCTGCATTGGTCGAGTCCAGCACCAAGCGCGTCTGGTCGATGTTGCGGGATTGAATCGCAGGATGCCCCTGTCGGATGCGAGTCGCCATCCGCGCCATCTTGCGTGTGATTGGTGGATCGGAAGCGAGGTTCAAGGGGTCAGGCGAATCGGCGCGACGACGGTTAGCGCACCCTGGATCACCGACACCTCCAGGTGTTCCGTTTCCGTGATCTCTCCATCCACCACCATGGTTTGTGCGGTTGGCAGCTTGATGCTCAGCTGCGGTGTCCGCAGACAGAGGATGTCGGCATTGTTGGCGCTGTTCTTGAGCATGGCGGAGCGAGCCAGGCTGGAAAGCATCGAGAGGCCACCCATGCGACCGCGTGGTGAGGCGATGATCACTTCCAGCTGACCATCGTCGGGAATCACCTGCCCGAAGCCCTGTGCCATTACTGATGTGGCCGGTGCGGCATTGGCCACGGTGATGGCACTGGCGTGCACGTTCATCGCTTCGCCGTCGATGACGACATGGGCATCAAAGGGCTGCTGGGCCATCAGCTGCCTGGCACCGGAAAAGATGTAAGCCATCGGACCCAAGACATTCTTCAGTTCACGACTGGCCTTATTCACCATCCCTGCTTCAAAGCCAATGCCGGCCAGCAGGATCATGGGTGTGTCATTGCAGAGCGCCACATCCACTTGACGGGTGTTGCCCAGCAGAAGGTTCGTGCAGGCTGCTTTCAGTCCTGTGGGGATCCCTAGCGCGACCGAGAAGGCATTGGCTGTTCCGCGCGGAATGATGCCCAGGGGAATGCCGGTGCCCTGCAAGGCGCTGGCCACAGCACCAACGGTGCCGTCTCCACCTGAGGCAATAAGAATCGACTCGCCGCCCCCATCACGTTCGAAGGCTCGGATTTCCTCGATTAGTTGACGGGCCTGTTCTCCCGGATCCAGCTCCGGTTTGGTCATCCATACCTGCAGCATGATCTGGGGTTCCAGATGGCTGCGGATCTCTGCGAGTTCACTGACGGGGTCCCCTTGTCCCGAAATCGGATTGAAGATCAGATAGCCCCGCCGTGTTCCCTTGATGCCGCGCACCAGTGCCGAAGCGCTGGCCGGATTGAGAGCGATCGGCAGATTGCTCAGCAGTGCAGCGCGCAGCAGGGGTGCCGTTAAGACATCACCCGCTCGATCACCGCTGGGCGCCGGGAAATGAATCAGTCCGCTGACGTCGCCTTCGAGAATCGTTGAGGCCAGCTCGATGTCGCCACCCTCAACGATGGCTCGGGATGGGGTGACCTTGAGTTGTCCGAGCTCCCCATAGCTGTTCAGCTTGCTCAGAACATCCGAGGCGATCCTCAGTTCAAACCCTTTGAGCAGCTCTCGGTTGTTGCCGATCCAGGTTCGAAGTGCCGGGGCAACGCTGAGGTCGGCATTCAGAACGAGGTTGGACGGCATGGTTGTTCGGCGCTGACAACAGTCGTCAGGAGCCGGATGGCGCACTGCGCGAATTCCAGCCTTCTCTCACGTTCTGGCGGGCGCGACCGATGGCGAGAGATCCATCACTGACATCCTTGGTGATAGTGGATCCTGCAGCGATCGTCACCTCCTGCCCGATGCTGACGGGGGCGACAAGGACGGAATTGGCGCCTGTCTTGCTGCGCGCGCCGATCACCGTGCGGTGCTTGTTCACACCGTCGTAATTGGCGGTAATGGTGCCGGCACCCACATTGACGTGTTCACCCAGCTCGGCATCGCCGATGTAGCTGAGGTGATTCACTTTGCTGCCAGCAGCGATCGTGCTCTTCTTCACTTCAACGAAGTTGCCGATCTTGCAGTCGTCGCCGATGTTGGCGGCAGGGCGGAGATGAGCAAACGGGCCGATCGCCACCTGGTGACCGACGCACGCCTGCTGAATCACGGAGTGCAGCACGGTGACGCCATCACCGATGTCAGCGTCTTGAATCAAACTGCCGGGTCCAAGCCTGCAGTTGTTGCCCACATTGCAGACTCCTCGCAGATGAGTCTGTGGCTCGATCACCACATCACGACCGAAGCGGCAGTCTTCACTCAGCGTGCAGCTGCCTGGATCCACGAAGGTGACACCTTCATCCATCCAGTGGTCTCGAAGCCGTTGCTGAAGGAGTGCCTCGCACTGCGCCAGTTGGCGTCGGTTATTGATGCCGTTCACTTCATCAGCATCGGCCACTTCCACATGCATGGCCCGTTCGAGCATGGCCACAGTGTCGGTGAGATAAAGCTCTCCCTGGTCGTTGTCGGTGCTCAGTTGCGGTAAGACTGCGGCGAGGCGCTCCCAGTTGAAGCAGTAGATGCCTGCATTAGTGAGGTTGTTGTTGCGTTGCTGCTCACTGCAGTCGCGATGCTCAACGATGGCGCTGACGCAGCCTTCGCCATCCACAAACACACGGCCATATCCCGTTGGATCGTCCAGCCGGGCGGTTAACAAGGTGACGTCCGCGCCGCTGCTGCGATGGGTGCTGACGAGCTGATCGATGGTTTCGGCCCTTAACAGCGGCACATCCCCATTCAGCACCAGTAATTCGCCAGAAAATCCCTCCAGAGGATGCATCAACTGCTGAACAGCATGTCCGGTGCCGTTTTGCGGTTGCTGCAACACGAATTCGAGTCCTTCAACGTGGCTCAGCTGCTGTTCGACCCGCTCGGCCTGGTGGCCCACGATCAAGACCCGACGCTCTGGCTCAAGGTTGCGGGCGCTCGCCAGGACGCGTTCTACGAGGGTGGCCCCTGCCAAGGGCTGCAGCACCTTGGGGAGGGCGCTTTTCATGCGCGTGCCTTTTCCTGCGGCCAGAACGGCGACGGCGAGCATGAACACACAAGCGGAACGGCCGGAATCTACCGGGACTTGCTGACGCAGCCCAGAACTGCATGTGATCTCTTGTTCAGTGACCGAGGAGGGTGCAACTGGGTTGCCGGATCAAGGCATGGGCCCGCTGCCTAGTGCAGTCCATCGGTTGCAGCACCGTGCTGAGGCGTTCACCGTCGCGCCGCAGTGCTTCGAGGACGAGGAGGCTTCCGCAACACACGATCTGAAAGGTCCAGGCATCAAAGCCAGAGAGCGTGAATGTCATGGCTGAAATGTCCAGCACCTTCACCAGCGTGCTCCCCCACCGCTCCAATGCATGTGACCATCTGAACCTTTCTGGCTGATTCCTCGCCCAACTCAGCTGACAGTTGTGTTTTTGCTTTCTGCCTTGACCATTGTCCCGGTGAATGGACTGCTGAGCTGCGCACTTCCTGCTGATTGGCCCGAGCATGGTGCGCTTGATTGTGGATTGGAGTCTGACCAGTCATGCGATGACTTGGATCAGGATGGAGGCTGGGGGTTGATCGATGCCCGTGAGTATGTGTTTGCTCAATCATGTTGAATAGCCCACCTCAGGGACTATTCGTTTTCCATCTGGCATCGGCCTGATGTGTGCTGGCATCAGGCGATCCGTGCAGACAAGATGAATCCGGATAGCGTCGATTCGTCGTGAGCTCATTTCGAGAGAAACTTTTCCAAGCGTTGTATGGCGAGGAGGACAAGCGCAAAGCAACAGTGACTGTGCAGGTCCTGGGATTGCTGATCGGCTTCTCGATTGTTCTGGCGATTGTTGCGACTGAGCCCGTCGTTCGATCCTCACAGGGTGATCTGCTCGTCAACCTCGACATTGCAGTTGCAGTTATTTTCCTGATCGAATATTTCTCCAGGATGTGGGTTGCACCTTTGAAGAAAGGTGCAAGACGAGGCCTTCGTGGTGCTTGCGACTTTGCGCTGACGCCTTTAGCAATCCTGGATCTGATTGCCATTGCTCCAACCATCCTCGGTTTTATTACGCCTGAACTGTATTTACTCAGGATCGTTCGTTTGGTCAGAATCGGTCGTGTGGGTCGTTCAAAACGTTTTCGTCAAAGCATTAAGTACTTCAATCGGGCGATTGCCGCGAAGAAAGAAGCATTACTCATCTCCGCTGTGTATTCAGGTATTGTCATCACTATCAGCAGTATTTTGATGTTCCTGGCAGAAGGAAGCATCCAGAATGAGCAGTTCGGCTCTATCCCTCGTTGTCTCTGGTGGTCGATTATCACTGTTACTACCGTTGGCTATGGCGATACTTATCCTGTTACCGCATTAGGGAAAATCATTGCATCCTTGACAGCGATTTGCGGAATCGCTGTTATTGCAATTCCCATTGGAATTATTTCCGCAGGCTTTACGGAATCACTTGGTTCGGAGACGTGCAATGAAGAGGTATGAATCTTTCCTGACGAAAACTCAGGGTCTCACTCACGATGCTTCTCTATGAAATTGTCACACATCTTGTTAGGTTAATCCCGATCTATAGAATCTCGGCCAACTTCCTATATCTCTCTTCAATCAGTCCATCGTTGATCAGTCACTCAATAACCCTGGATCCTCACCAAATGATTGGATCATTTTGATGCACTTTGAAGTAGGCTTGCTCAATCGCTCGAAACATCTAATGCAGATAGTGCAGTATCTAAAGGATAAATTCAATCCCTCTAGGCCTATGGGGAGAAAGAATTTTGTTTGGAGCTATCTTCTTACCATATGTGTCTATGCACCCATCGCGTGGAACTTGCCTGGCATGGATGAAATGCCAGCCTCTGCTACTACGATTCTGTTGCTTCAATTGATCAGTATCCCTCAAAACTTACTGCTCTTTCGACGGTCTAGTGCTGCGGGAATTCCAACAGCACTTGTGATTTTATGTTGGTTCCTTACGCCGATTCATCTTATGGCAGAAGGAGGCTTGCTCGAATTTGCTATCCATTGGTATCAATTTGTGCTGATGCTGTTCATTTTATTTAAAAAGAACATAGTAGATCCGGTTGCTCCATGAAGCTGATTTTTTCACACATCATCCATTCAATTCTTTTATCCTCTAATATCTTTGAGGTTCTGTTCAGTAGGTTTTCAAGGTTTGGCTCTCTTGGTGGCCTGAATCTATGTCTTGCGAGTTTCATCTGAATGATCCAGGAGACTAGGCTAAGCTCCTTGGTTAATCAGCTTCTTGATGAGAACAGCTTTATATCTTTAAATGTTCCTGTCTTCAATCTCTTCTAACTTAAAGTATTGGAGACAGTGATAGTCCCGGTACTCGCGACTTCGGATGACATCAGTCAGAAAGCTCTTCCAGGTGTTCAGAATGTCTTGTACTGGATCGGTTACCATTCGATGGTTTCCAACAGGACGACGACGAGGGGTTTGAGTTGTCTGTGAGTTACTGATTTCAATACTTGTTTAGAGATCACCTAAATAACAGTGGTTATCACGATATGACGCCTACAAATCCAGGGTTGGGCTATTGGCACACAAGAGGGGGGATTGAATTTCCTCTATAGGTCAGTCCCCTTTTGTGTGTCTACATTCGGGTAGTGGTTGCTTCACAACCCTGGATCTCTAGGATGAGCTTTTGAGTAATCAAGGTTTAATGTTTGCAGTAATCCTTCTTCCTCCACTTCTCTTTGCGGTTGTGGGTGGTCTCGGTGTTTCCATCCTTGCAGTTGGGTTTTTAGGTCAAAAGAAGCCGTGGTTCGGCAAAAACGACCTGCTTTGTTTCTTGGGGATCTGTCTTGGTGCTTTTATCTGGGTGTTATTGATCGCGTTGATTCCTGTTGGTCAGGTCGGTTCAAACAGCTTGGAAGGTTATCCAGCACTGTTGCTGAAAGCTTTAATGCTTGGCCTGGCACCTGTATCTGCACTACCCGCACTTATGGCTTACGGCCCTAGAAAGAAATAACTTAATACTTTTGTGCTCCAAAGACTAGGGATATGGTTTTAACATATCAAGCAAATCGGATACAAGAAAGAATGTGGTTAGAAGAAGGCATCGAGACCTTGACGATAGTTTTGTAGAGTAGAATCAATGTTTTCCTGACTACCTGAGCGAGAAATATCCCCATTACGTTGAAGAGTCATATATGAATATTCCTCGTCATGAAGGTGGAATCCTCCACATCTGATATCAGGGCTTTAGACGATAGTCACCGGAAGTTGTGTTGTAGTAGAGAGCACCTGCTGCAACATCACCAGTCCCTGCTGTCGAGTCATCAGAATATTCACCAATACCCAAAAGGGTTCTGGTTGCCGATGCCTAGCCTCCAGCACACAATCTAGTCGACATCGCAAAACTCATACCATTCCATGCTGACTTATTTGCAGGCGTCGGGATTGCTTTCAAGGATTCCGATTGCCACTGGATCACCAAGTGATGCTGCTTTCTTGAAGTCTTTGCAGGCGTCAGTGACATTGCCTTGCCTGTTGTAGTTCTTTGCGCGATGTAGGTAAGCGCGTTCGTAATTGGGATCTATTTCTATCGCCTTGTTCAAATCGATAAGTGCTTCATCATAGTTCCCAAGCGCTGACTTCATTTCGCCTCGGTTGCTATAAGCACTTGTAAAGTTTTCATTGAGGCCAATTGCTTTATTCATGTCAAGGATTGCACCGCCTGGATTATCCAGCATTGCCTTTGCAACGCCACGCGTTTCATACGCCTCTGGGATGTTTGGATCAAGTTCTATTGCTTTGTTGGCGTCACCCAGCGCTTCTTGTGGTTTATTTAACCCTAATAGCGCTGATGCTCGTGAGAAGTATGCATACCCATTATTGGGTTCTTCCTTGATGAGTTCGTTGAAATCTTCTAGTGCACCTTGGTAGTCACCTGAGTGCCATTTCTCTTCACCGCTTATTTGCAAAGGGTTCAGTTCCTTTGAAGGGAAATTGAACCAAGGCGTTTTAATCGATGGACCCTCGAAGGTTATGGATGTATTCCCGCAACCCGTTGTGCTCAAAGTGCAGAGTGCCAGTGCGAGTGCTGCCAGGGATCTATGGAGAGGCATCTGCTTAGGTGTCCGCTGTTCCTAAGGTAGGAAGGATCTTGAATCAGGCATGCAAGTGCTCTTGAGGCGCTTTTACTCAAAGACCTCTTTCTGCGGAGCCTCGTATGCAGATTTGTTTGATGCTTCACAACTACCGCGGAAACTGCCTGAGTCTTCAATAAAGCGGTCTCTATCATTTTGGTAGATAGTTCCAACTACTCCTCCTGGAGTTTCGTATTGAAGATGTGTTGTGTATTCTTCATAGATACTTCCACTCTCCTTCACTGTTTTCCAAGCAATTTGCCTTTGGTTTATATCCGTCGTGAATTCATTTGCAACCTCTGGTTCAGTTGAGTCAAACACTACATCCTCCTTGGTGTCGATTTTGTAATGGATTACATCATCTGTCTCCCTTTTGGATATCTGTTCGCCGAGGTTCCAGTCAAATACAGTTCTCTCGATAGTTACTTCGCATTTCAGGTATAAAAAGTCATCAGCAAGCGCAGGTGATGTTGTAAGAAGCAGGGTTGTGATGAGTAGTGGGAGTTTCATTCTCAGAGTCTAGGTAAAGGAATTGGGTTTGTTTGTGGATGGATCATGCTGAACACCGTGCTTTGTCCTGTTTGAAGGAGAAAGGGGAATGCTTTAGATAGTCACATGACACCCAAGGACCAATGACATCTTGATGACCCTCTACATCTTGGAGAACTGGTTTCAGCGCAACGAGCCAATGCCCCCAGAGGCTTAAGCCCTGGCTTTCCATTGGTCGCCGAGACCTAGGGGAAACCGGCAGTGGAGGTGATAAGACTGGACTGGATCGACTCCGTGATGACCGAGGCAGAGTCAGACTGACCTACAGCCTGGAGCCTAGGAGTCTGTATGTGATCGGTATCCTCATATGGGGGATGTAGTTTTGGAGCCCCATAAGAGACAATCCACCAATGCAATTGCCTTCTGCCTTCGGTTTGAAGTGTTGCGATTCCGCCTACTAAAACTGGAAGGTTGTTTTGACGTGCACGAAACCATCATCAGGGTCTGTGACAGTGGTGGTTACTGGCAAACCATTTAACATTTTCGTATCACACATCGGCCCTATCTCTATAGGTGTTCCATCCTTTATCTCAAAAAAGATTCGCCCCCTGCACTGATAGTCAGTTCTGCGACCTTTGAAGTTGCCCTTGCTAAACACTTCGTAGAAAGTGACGGTGTTTGTCTCTGAGTTCCAAGTCGCATCATTACCTGTTGTTGTGCTGGGTTCAGAATTCAGGAAGTAATAAATGCTGACAAACGAACCCTTTACAGCTGGAACTGGATCTACTGCTACTGCAGGAGCTGATACGAGTGCCCATAGGGCAAGGAGAATTCCTGTCTTCACTGGGTTCTGCCTCAAAGACTCCTTAAGTGATACCCGCTATCTAGGGTCAGTGGGCACCAACTTCCACTGGGCGTTAGCAGGGACCTCAGGTCCAGCGTTCATGTTCTCTGGTTCCTTGAAGGTGACCCTCCAGTCAGCAACCCTGCAAGGGACGTAATCACCACGCTCAATACGGACGCCGCCCAGGACAGAAGGGGCTCCCTGGAAACCGCCGATCCATTCGCTATCAACACCCAGTCCACCACGGAACCAGACCCAGCACCTGGCGTTGGGCTGTGTTGTGGATTGCTTGGCTGCCACGTGGGCTCCCGTTGTGAGCAGACCTTAATGAGCATTAGTCAATGAGCGGTCTTTCTCAGGTATTTGTTCCCAGTCCTATGCCAGAACAAAAGGGTCCACGGTGAGTGGATTCCAAATGGGTTGGGAGGTCGACCACGGGGGTGGTCGGCTCTTTTTTATGAATTGCGGTGGTTGTCAAGGATCAATTCTGAATAGGAATTCAGACAATAAAAAAGCCCGCTAAATGCGGGCGATGGTGCCAGGTATTGACGGCTGATTGATGGGGTTAATCAGACGATTGAAGCAATAAAAACCCCTGTCAATGCAGGGGCTTTGGGAGCGTAGGATCTCAAAAACCGCCGCTGCACCTCCCCACTAGTCTCTCAGCGATCCTGCTGTCCTGGGTAGCCAGCCATAGGTAAATCAAAACACCCAAAAATCTCAACCTCCAAGACGCTTAAATGACCGCCACCAGCTGCAGCTTCCAGCTCATCGTCTGACACTTCTCCCGATTGCGATTGCATTGATTGAATATCTTCTGCGGTAATTGAAAATCCAGCTTCTTTGGCGATTTGAAGAGCAGCTTCAGGAGTGGTTGCTGCCTTGAGCTTTTCCTGCAATTCGGTATCAGATTTAACCTTTTCTGGAAATGCCTTGAGTTGCTCTTCTGGCATTGGAAGGTGTGGAGCTACAGGCTTGTCATAGCAACAGTCGGCAGCAATGTCAGTTGGCAATAAATAAGCCCGCTAAGTGCGGGCGTGTGGCACCTCTGCTACATCGTATATGGGCTTCAAAGATTTTTGTTATTTTTTATCGGGACTAATGCTGACTTCATTGACATAATTCCGATTCCGATGGTCTAATAATCCAAATACCACCAGCCGCTGCTTCTAGTTCGGCGTCAGAGACTTCTGATTGAGCCTTCTTCAAGTCATCAGCTGAAATCATAAAGCCAGCGTCTTTTGCCATCGCCACAACAGCATCGGCATCAGCAGCTGCCTTGAGCTTCTCCTGAAGACCAGTGTCTCCTTTGACTTTTTCCAGGAACGCTCTGAGTTGCTCTTCTGACATTGGAGGGCGTGGAGCTACAGCCTTGTCATAGCAACGGTCGGCAGCAGTATTCAGCCCTAGTGCGTCAATGCTCAGGCAGGAATGAGCTGATCTCCAAAACAAGGCCAAGTGCCGATATTCATGCTGCCGTCCGGGCAGGTTGTTCGGTAATAAATCGCCGAAAATGCATTACGTGCTTGACCCAAATTGAACGCACGCCACAGGTCCGCATCCCTCAGGTCTGCACGCTCCAGGTCCGCACCCCTCAGGTCCGCACTCCTCAGGTCCGCACGCCACAGGTCCGCACCCCTCAGGTCCGCCTCCCTCAGGTCCGCATGTATTAGGAACGCATTCCTCAGGTCCGCCTCCCTAAGGTCCGCCCAGCTCAGGTTTGCATCAAAGAAATTTCTCCGTGCGCCATCTGGGAACCATTCAGGTTGCCATCTCACACCAGGTCCTTGATAAGTGGTCGGAAGGCTTTCGGCACCAATGATCTCGTCGTCTTCTGCCTCTTTGCCAAAGAAGCTTTCAAGAGGCCCGATCAGGGAGTCGGTGGGGGTCCCTGGCTTATCGCAATCACAATCTTCTGCTTTCTCTATTGGCGTCGTCTCTGAAAAGGGATCCGAATCGAAGTAGTAGAACCAGTTGGCATTTGCCATAACAGGCAACAGACAATCAATAGCGATTTGATAGCAGTGTTGGATGTCTGCTGAAGCCGATTGTCAGCTAACGGGCTTGGGTCTGGCTGGCAGCGGCTGCAACGACTCAAACGCTCTGGGGTGAGCCACCAAAGAGCCATTCCCTCATCGGACGCATGCCAGGGCAACGCCCCCAGGGCTCGTCATGGGCGCATGTGATTGCTTCTCATTCGACTACCAGCCATGGCAGCGAGAGCTACAGCATTCAGCTCGTTGTCATCGCACTTGTCGTCGTCGTTCATTTGCCTGAGGAAGCCCCTCACCTCATCTGAGGTCACCGTCATCCCTTTCTCTGCAGCGATCTTCACCATGCGGCGAATCGAGGCATCAGGGTCAGCGGTCATCAGCTTGTACAGCTCACCTTGCACCGCAGTAGGCACCCCATCACGCAGTGCCTTGAACTCTTCAAGCGTTGCCATCAGTGGAACTGCAGCGGAACGGTCAGAAAGCTTGTCCTAGCTCGGACATACGACATAGAAAAAGAGCCAACCCCAACAGGTGACCCTTGGAGTACGAACATCTTTATGGCCAAAAAAAATAGGGCCAGCTCGACGCTGACCCCAAGTGCAAAATGCTTACAACGATTAGGACATCTTGGCGAAAAGCTTCTTGTGGTAATCAACCACATCCTGACAACCGATTACAGGAGTGAAGTCCATTTCAATGCCGAACTGAGCACGCCATGGCGCGAAGTGCTCAAAGATTTGAGCATCACTTTCAGCTTTGAAGAGGATGGTCACTCGGCCAGCGCCAGGGGCGTGCACGCGGAACAACATTTCAAAGCCATCAAAGTTGTCCAGCTTTGCCATTTCGCCTGAATCCCACAGCTCACAGAAGCTCTTGTAAGCAGCCAGTTGGCCTTCAATCTCAGGGAAAACGCAATCCGCGAGATACATCTGCATGGGAGCCCAAAAGATAAGGGAACAACCATGTCGTAGCCATCCCCAAGGGTTGCAACTGTTCAGGTGCTCAGGTCGTAACAGGAGGGCTATGCGATTGCGCCCTGAATCGCAGAACAGAGGCCAAAGAGGGAGGCCGCCCCTCCTGGATAGGAGAGACGGCCTAGCGCGCTCGTTTGTGCATCGTTCAACCCATCACGTTTGGAACGACAGAAAGGGTCGAAGCTTCTGGCTTGAGGCGCCCTGGGGCCATGCGCTCTAGGAATTGGGTCGTCTTCTCCGAGGGCACCTCGGGCGGTGCAAGTGGAGCGTCGATTGGCGTGGCTTACCTCTGCGTGCCTACCAAAGGACCGACCCGGATCGTTGTTGAGACTGTTGGAGCAGGGGCCAGAAAGTCAGTCTGCTTCTTTGTTCTGCTGTGTTGGACCGTCGTCTTGCATGGACGCCTCCGATCTCGTTGGGCTTACTTTCCACCCTTGAGGCGCGTGTTGGCATCGGTCAAATCGCGCATTGCCTTCTGAGGGGAAAAAGCCGAAAGTCAGAACGGCGTGCCAAACGCGGCGCCTTGAGGCCATCGATCTGCATGTCGTGCCTGCGTCTTGCCGATCTCCAATGGTTTTGGAAAACGTGACAAGTCTGCGCTGCTCAGCCATGTGCAGTTGCCACAGCAGCAATCGTGGACGCCACATCTTGTGGGCAAGTGGTCAGCGCACTTCGGTCGTGAGTTCTTCTTGGGCGGATGGAATTGATCCCTGTGTCATTCCTAAGGCAATGAGACCTGTGATCATGCAGATATTGATCAATGCGTAGCGTTTCATGGATTCGAGCATCGACCAACGGTTGTTCTAAATTACAGCCCTGAACGGAAATAGAATGTCTGATCTATTACAGCGTGCTTAGGGACGCTCGGTGATGAAACGGGTGTCGAGGCAAGGCACCCCAAGCCGTGCGCTTGATGAGCTCTGTGATCAAAATCACAGAGTGAAATAATCTCGATCACAACATGCATCATCAGTCTGGGGCATCTTGTGATGATTAACAGGACATGTTCATGGAAGATTTCAAGAATGTGATCTCGTTCGCAGCCGATTCCATCATTGTTGTGAGTCTTTCCGTTGTTGTGGGTGTTGCCTTTGGACAGGCTTACCCTCAAGCTCCAAGCCAACTTGAAATCCTTCAATATCCGATAACAACCAGTTCTGCTCATGATTGAGCCGTTCTTCAATTCACAGCAGATTGAATGATCTCTTGATCACTCGTTATTTGAGCATGTTGTTGCGCCACCTGCGCTGCCAGGCGCTGGTGCTTTCACTTCTGCAAGTTTGTTGCTCTTGTACACGTCTTATCCGAATCTGCTTTGCATCATCGTGACCATCGGGATCTCGATAGGGCACCGCTGCTCTGGTGTTGAGATGTTCTTCCTCCATCGTGCACAGCGGGTTCCATCCGGGGCCTCTGTAGGCGAGAGGTTTTGGTCCACCCGGTTTTGTGGCCAGAGTTCCGGAACTCCACTCCAGCCGTTGTCCAGGGGCTGGTTGTAAGGAGCGCAGCTCCAGCCCAGCGCGACGCAAGCTCCCTCGGATCGCCGCCGATCTGGAATACGTCAACAGCCTTCCTCCAGCGGCCAGTCGCTTGGCGAGGGCACCGAGAAACTCTTCGCTCCAGAGTTCAGGGCATCGCCCGGGCGAGAAGGCATCCATCAGGATCAAGTCTGCCTGCCACTGCTCAGGAAGGTCCTTCACGGTGCTTCGGGCATCGCCCCAGAGAACGGTTCCCTCTGATTGCCTGTCGGTCCAGCTGCTGTTCCTGTTGAGCTGCTCGAGTCGCCTCAACACTTCTGGGGACCAGAGCGTGCAAAAAGAGTGGTGAGTCAGCGCCAAAGACAGAGGGCGTGGATCCAACTCCAGTCCCCACCATTGAAGGGCTGGTGCATTCTGCTTGGGCAGTGCGTTCATCACTGCGGCGCTGTTATATCCGAGTCCGACGCACACATCGAGAACCCGCAAGCTGCCCGCTCCGCAAAACCGTTCCAGTTGGGATGGTCGGACAAATTTGGCTTCTGCTTCAGCGAGCGCGCCTACGGAACTGTGAAAGGCTTCGTCAAATCGCTCGCTATGAAGACTCAGGCTTCCATCTGCTGTCTGCAGCGCGCTGAGCTCACCGAGCGGGTGGCTCAACGGTGCAGCCTTTTGAGGTCATCCCAAAACGTGGGGTAACTCACGGCTGCGGCGTCACTGCGCATCAGGGTTGAATCACCTTCCGCCAACAATGCCGCCACCGCCAGACTCATGGCCACGCGGTGATCAGTTTCGCTGTCGAGGGATACCCCCCTCAGCGGACGGCCACCCCGGATGGTGAGCCCATCGTCGTGTTCATCGATGTCGGCACCCATCGCTTTGAGCTGTCGTGCCATCACAGCCAGTCGGTCTGTTTCCTTGACCCGCAGTTCTGAAGCGCCCGTGATGCGGCTTTCTCCGTCACAGAAGCATGCTGCAACGCTGAGGATCGGCACTTCATCCACCAGGCGGGGCATGATTTCCTCCCCGAACACGAAGGGCTTGAGGGGGCCATGGGTGACTCTGAGATCACCTACAGGTTCCCCTGCGACATCCCGCTCATTGAGCACTTCAATCTGTGCTCCCATTTGCTGAAGCACCTCGAGGACTCCAGTGCGGGTGGGATTCAAGCCCACGTTTTCGACCGTCAAATCGGCGCCGGGCACCAAAGCACCGGCCACCAGCCAGAAGGCTGCTGAACTGATGTCACCCGGTACCACAACATGCTGGCCCGTGAGGGTTGCGCCTGGCCGAACGCTGATGTGACGCCCCATTTCTCCCCCCACCTCGAGGTCCGCCCCGAAGGCTTTCAGCATCCGTTCGCTGTGGTCCCTGGAATGAGCCGGTTCGATCACGGTGGTCGCCCCATCAGCGGTCAGTGCCGCTAGCAACAACGCTGACTTCACTTGCGCACTGGCGACGGGGGTACCGACGATGGCCCCTCTCAGCTTGCGACCAGCGACTGCCAGCGGGGCGAAGTTTCCGCCTCCGCGGCCTCGGACTTCGGCTCCAAGCATGGACAGGGGCTGGCCGACCCGTTGCATGGGTCGCCGGCGCAGGGATGCATCACCGCTCAGAACGAAATGGCGGCCATCCCTGCCGGCCAGCAAACCCAGCATCAGACGCATGGTGGTGCCGGAATTTCCGCAATCGAGCACCTCCGAGGGCTCTTGCAGCCCATCAAGGCCAACCCCCTGCACGGTGATGGTTTCTCCATCTTTGATGGGGCTGATGGTCACCCCCATTGCTCTCAGGCAAGCAGCGGTGCTGATCGGGTCTTCCGCTGGCAACAAACCTTCGATCGTTGTTTGTCCTTCAGCAATGGCACCGAACAGCAATGCACGGTGTGAGATGGATTTATCCCCAGGAACTCTCACGTGACCGCTGAGGGAGCCACCGGATTTGAGTGGACGGGCCTCTTCAGTGGTTCCCGGCACAGCGTCTGAACAGATGTGAGGCGAGTCTATTCAGTCACCTGTGCCCGACTTTCCTCGGCTTGGCTCATCCTTCAATGGAGTGGCCGTAGTCCGGAGTTTTGAGCATTAATCAATTTTTCAGATCCAGGCTTTTGTTAGTGCCGTGACTCTCACTGCTGAACCAAGAGCCGATCATTCAATTTGCTTGTCTTGCGATTCCGTTGGCTGTCTCAGTGAGTGTTGCTCAACTTGGCTGTGACCGACTGAATCAATCCCAACGATTTACCTCTCTTGAAAGCTGCTGCAGAACTATCCAACAAACTGTTAAGTGTGGTGGGTTTGAATTCTTGATGGTTCAGTCATTGATGTGAGAAAGGGGCAGATGTTATTTGCAATGCGCCCTGATCGCGTTGCAATGTCTGATCAGTGTGCCTTCAGTTCTGGTCATGGATCTGGCGCAACCACTGGGAGCCATTGCCTGTTCTCCATCTCCAGGGTTAAGGGCTGGTTAGTCCAGGTAATGAAAACTTTAAGGAGCTGTAAATTGCATCTCAAGAGCTCTTGATTGTCAGCTTTTGGTTCAATTTGGGTCCACTTTTCGAGTTGACACTCGTGATGCTCGGGGTTCGCGATTCGATCAAGTGGTGATGCGGCTTTTCAGCGGTGAAATGGTGTGATCGAATGCAGTTTCGGTTGGTTTGCTCCTTTGGCGCCTTCGTTTTGTGTGGCATTCGAGCAAGTCCAGCCGCTTGAATGCCCTCGAGGTCAAAGGCCTCTTCCTCTTCTCTCGGTGTGAGGGCTTCCATGAAACTTTTCAAGCAACTGCTGGTTGCTCCCGCTGCCCTGGGTCTTCTGGCTCCTGTGGCCGCCGGTGCGACTGAAGTCAACGTTGCCGGTGTTGCCGACTACGCCTCGAGCTCTTCAGGGAGCAGCCTCGAGCAGGTCACCAGCATCACTCAGTTCTCTGATGTCTATCCGACGGACTGGGCTTATCAGGCTCTGAGCAACCTGATCGAGCGCTATGGCTGCGTCGCTGGCTATCCCAACGGCACCTACCGCGGCAACCGTGCGATGACCCGCTTTGAAGCGGCCGCACTGCTGAACGCTTGTCTCGACCGCGTCACCGAAGTGACCGATGAGCTGAAGCGCCTGATGAAGGAGTTCGAAAAGGAGCTCGCCATCCTCAAGGGCCGCGTGGACGGTCTGGAAGCGCGCGTGGGCGAACTGGAAGCAACCCAGTTCTCCACCACCACCAAGCTGAGAGGCAAGGTGGACTTCGTGATGGGTGGCGTCAGCTACACCGGTGAGGATTACGACCTGGGCGAAGGCAAGGACTATCGCGGTGAAGATGCGGTCACTTTCAACTACCGCACCACCCTGAATCTCAACACCAGCTTCACGGGTAAGGATCTGCTTTATACCCGTCTGCGCGCTGGTAACTTCGGCGAGGGTGCTTTCTCCGGTAAGGGTTACACCGGCAACCAAACGCAGTTGGATGTAGCCAAGGAAACTGGCAACACCCTCAAGGTCGACAAGCTCTGGTATCAATTCCCAGTCGGTGATGACCTTCAGGTTTTTGTTGGTCCTCTGATTGAGAACTACTACATGCTCGGTGCTGCTCCGAGTGTGTATCGCCAGATTCTCAAGCAGTTCAAGCTTGGTGGTTATTACGGCGTTTATGGCGCTTCCACAGCTCCCGGTGCTGGTGTCGTCTGGAAACCGAATAGCAACGTCAATCCTTTCGATCCCAAGTTCAGCATTTCTCTGAATTACACCGCTAAAGGGGGTGCAAGCTCAGATCCTCAAAAAGGTGGTATTGGCACCGATGCCTCCAGGGGTAAGTTCTTGGCGCAGGTGGCTTATGGCGGCCCACAGTGGTCTCTCTCTGCGGCCTATGCCTACATTCAAAACGGTGCAACGGTTGGCTACGGAACCCCTCTGGGTGCTTCGACCACCGTTGTTGGTGGCAGTGACTCCTCCTTCTCCCGTGGCTTTAAAGATGCCAACGCCGTTGCTCTGCGTGCCTGGTGGCAGCCTCAGGAGTCGGGTTGGATTCCCAGCATCAGTGCTGGTTGGGGTCTGACATCGTTCAACAGCAATGATTACGACCTGACTGAATTTGAGATTTCCCCGAAGGAAACATCGCAAGATTGGATGGTGGGTCTTGGTTGGAAGGATGCTTTCATCAAGGGCAACCTGCTGGGATTTGCCATTGGCCAGCCTCAGTTCGAGACAGCTCGCGATAGTGGTACTCCCGATGATGGTAACTACGCCATGGAGCTGTTCTATCAGTTCCAGGTGACTGACAACATCTCAGTCACTCCGGCCGCCTTCTATGTCTCCCGTCCATTCGGTGAACTGACAGGCACCAATGACAGCTACGGTGGCAAGGGTGCTGAATCTTTTGGCACCTTTGGCTATCTGGTGAAGACCTCCTTCAAGTTCTGATCGGAAGGTCCTTTCAAGTATTGGATCGGCTCCCTCAATGAGGGAGTTTTTTTATGCGCAAAAAAAAGAGGGGTGTGAACCCCCTTTTTTCGACTCTTGGCTGGTTTTAGCGAATCACCAGCAGTTCTCTCCTTCACCAATTGGGATGCAAATATCCTCTTCCGCCGCCTTGTCGGCTGCTCGTTGTGCATCAGCATCCTTCACTGCTTCAGCATCAAGATCCTGATCAGTGCTCCATTCAGTGAGGCCACCACTAGGGGTGTCGGTATCAGCCAGACTTGCAGGTGTCGTGACTGCGCTGCTGAGTGCTGCGGCACCCGCAAGAAAAATAGAAAGGGTTGTGGAGCGCTTCATCGCAGGCAATTGTTTCAACGTTATCCCCACGATTTTAGGGTGAAAGGTGCCTGTCTTCTAGGTTCCTAATGATCTCAGTAAATTTGTATACGCGAGAAACACTTGATCCAATTCATCACTGCGTCCGTGCTTGGCGAGCAGTCCACGTGCACCACTGTCGAGTTGAAACAAAGTGACGCGATCGGTCTCGCTTTTGATGTAACTCTCGATCCAGCCAACGCAGACAATTCTTTCACCGTCGGTGACCTTTTTGACTCGATGCAATGTCGTGCTGGGGTAAATCACGATCTCACCTTGCTGAAGCGCTAGCTCGGTGGAGTCGCTGATGCTATCAACTTCAAGACTTCCCCCTTTGTAGCTGTTGGCATCGGAAAGGCAGAGTGTGAAGGAGAGATCGCTTCTTCCGCTGCTCATGTAGGCGTTGTCGACATGGGTTTCATAGCCACCACCTTTACTTGTTTTACTTATCTGAAAACGATGCAGTTTTCGTGGCAAGCAGAAGCTTTTAATGGCTGGATTCTTCCACATTTCTGTTTGGGCGATGGTTTGAATTTCGATGCGTTCTGGTGATGAATGCTCGACTTGTTTGTTGATCTTTCCCGTGCTCGCTTGAGCGCCAGCTGTGGTTCGGCCATCGACCCATTCAGCTTGATTGAGCAGGTTGATGATTGATTCGCATTGCTCTCGTGAAAGTAGTGGAAGTTTGAGGTGATTCATGGCAGAGCAAGCATTGGTATCAAATGATCATGTGGCCCGTATCGGCTGCACACGACGTGTGGTCGTCGCGTGAACAGCATTGGGTGGGCTTTTGTGTTTTATGAAGTTTCTCGCTGCCTCCCTGCTCGCGTCGCTCGCCTTCATGCCGCTATCGATTCATGCACGGGAAGTTCGTGTTTATTCAGGGCGTCACTACAATACGGACCGGCAGAGTTATAAGGCTTTTACAGAACAAACAGGCATCAAGGTTCGCCTGATTGAAGCCTCGGGGATCTCGCTTGTTGAACGTCTTAAGCGTGAGGGCTCCAACACGAAGGCCGATGTGATCATCCTTGTGGATGCCGCGCGCATCAACAATGCGGCAAAAGCCGGTCTGTTTCAGCCGATTGCATCGAGCAAACTTAAATCTGAGGTCCCTTCTCGCTATCGAGATCCGGGCAATCGTTGGTTCGGCCTGACGCGCAGGGTTCGGGCGATTGTTGTCAATCCAAACGTCGTAAATCCAGCCAAGGTGCGGACCTATGCCCAGCTGGCATCCCCGGATTTGAAGGGCAAGCTCTGCCTCAGGAATCGCAAAAATGTCTACAACCAGTCCTTAGTGGCTGATCAGCTCGCACTCAGAGGTGAAGCGTCAACCAAGGCTTGGTTGAAAGGGGTGACAGCGAATGTCGCGCAGCCCTATTTCTCGGGAGATATTGGGCTGATTCGTGCGGTTGCCCAAGGCAAGTGTGGCGTGGGCGTCGTCAATCACTACTACTTGGCCCGCATGTTGTCAGGTGTGAATGGCACCAAAGATCAGCAGCTTGCGCGCCAGGTGTCGATCGTGATGCCCAATCCTGCTCACGTGAACATCAGTGCAGCAGCCGTCTCTCGCTACGCCAAAAACAAACCTGAAGCGATTCAGCTGATTGAATTTCTGGCATCGCCCAATGGCAGCGCTGGTCTTGCTGGACCGACATATGAATTTCCCCTTCGTGGCGTGGGTTCGTCGACTTACCTGAAGGGCATGACCAAATTCACGCCCGACAACGTCACCGTCTCTCAGCTGAGCGCCTTCAACCCCCAGGCGATTCGGCTCATGGCCCAGGCCGGTTGGAAATGAGTTGATCCAGCAGGTAGCCGAACAACTCTGGATTCGGCTCCTGGTTGCTGATGTCACTTAACCCGAGTTCCTCAAGGCGATCCGTCACCTTCTGCTCGAGCTCCTCAGGCCGACTCAGCGGTTCGCCCCACTCATGATTTTTCTCCGGTCCGATCTTGGTGGTGGCATCGATGGCCAACCGACCGCCGAGCCCCAGTTGTTCGCTGGCGAAATCCAGAGTGTCGAAGGGCGTGTTTTCGAGGGTGAATAGATCGCGTTGAGGATCCACCTGTGCGGCGATGGCCCACACCACCTGGCGTGGGTCTCGAACGTTGATGTGGCTGTCGACCACCACCACGAATTTGGTGTAGGTGAACTGCGGCAAGGCACTCCAGAACGCCATGGCTGCGCGTTTGGCTTGCCCTGGATAGGCCTTGTCGATGGAGATCACGGCGAGCTTGTAGCTCAAGGCTTCCATGGGCAGGAAGAAGTCCTTGATCTCGGGAATCTGCTGCCGAAGAATCGGCGTGTAGATCCTGTTCAGGGCGATCGCCAGCATTGCCTCTTCCTTGGGAGGGCGGCCGCTGAACGTGGTCAAAAACATTGGGTCGCGCCGCTGCGTCATGCAGTGAAAGCGCACTAAGGGCGAATCCTCGACGCCGCCGTAGAACCCCATGTGATCACCGAAGGGACCATCGGGGAGCACTTCTCCGGGAGTGATCGTTCCCTCCAGCACAACTTCGCTGTGGCTGGGCACTTTGAGATCCAGGGTTTTGCAACGGCTCAGCCGCACGCCCTCACCGGCATAAATTCCCGCGAACAACCATTCACTCAGTTGCACCGGGATGGGAGTCGCGGCGGCCATCACCAGCAAGGGGTGAACGCCGATGGCAACAGCTACCTCCAGTTTCTTGCCCATGGCCGCCGCTTTGCGCAGGTGGCGAGCACCGCCACGAACGCTGAGCCAGTGCACGGTCATGGTGTTGACCGATTGCTTCTGCAGTCGATACACCCCGACGTTCGGAACCCCTGTTTCGGGGTCTTTGGTGATCACAAGTCCCAGGGTGATGACACCGCCGGCATCGCCGGGCCAGGGCCTGATCAGAGGAATGTTGTTCAGGTCGACCGCGTCCCCTTCAAACACCTGCTGTCTGCAGGGAGGAAGAAGGTCCAGATCAGGTCTGGCTTTTACCAGATCCCAGAACACCCGGGCGAACTGCTTGGTCTCCCCCAAACCCTTCGGCGGTCTCGGTTGCTGCAGCAGAGCCAGCCGTTCTCCCAGTTCTTCGAGCTGTTGGGGGTGCTCCAGGCCCATGCTCCACACCACGCGTTCCACGGTGCCCAGCAGGTTCACGGCCACCGGCATGGAAGAACCGATCACGTTTTCGAACACCAGACCAGGACCACCGCTGGCCAGCACCCGGTCCGCAATGGCGGCCAGTTCGAGATCGGGGTCAACGGGGGCCGTGATGCGTCTGAGCTGTCCCCGCTCTTCCAGCAACTGGATAAAAGCGCGCAGATCCCGGGTGCCCGGGCCGGGGCTGAACAGAGCCATCAGTAAGACACCTCAGGGGGCCGTGATCTCGGTACTGTGACGCACGCTGATCGTGACCGTGGCCATGCAGGTTTCCTATTTCCACGTGGCCTCGGATGTGCCCGAGTCCGTCGGGACCGCTGATGGGCCTGATGCCGCAGTGGTGATTGATGTACTGCGGGCCACGACCACCATCGCCTGGGCCCTTCACAACGGCGCTGAGGCCGTGCAGGCGTTTGCCGATCTCGACCAATTGCGCGCCGAAGCCGATGCCTGGCCTGCCGAGCGCCGTCTTCTGGTGGGTGAACGCGGTGGCAGCAAAATTGCAGGCTTTGACCTGGGTAATTCACCGGTGGCGGTGACTCCCGAGGTGGTGCAGGGCAAGCGGCTATTCATGAGCACCACCAATGGAACGCGGGCTCTGCAACGTGTCCGAGGGGTGTCCTGCCTGCTCACGGTGTCACTCCCCAATCGACGTGCCGTTGCGGAGCGACTGCTTCAGGAACGCCATCAGCAAATCCTGATCTTGGGAAGTGGCTGGGAAGGCACCTATTCCTTGGAGGACTCTCTGGCCGCCGGTGCTCTCGCTGCCTTGCTGGTGGAGGCCGGTGCCGCTGTCGCGAACGATGAACTCCAGGCTGCCCTGGCGCTGTGGAGGCAGTGGGAGCATGACCCTGAGGCCTGTTTACGCACGGCATCTCATGGTCAGCGCCTGATGGGTCTGGGCAATCACGATGCCGATTTCAGCTGTTGTGCCGGCTTGGATCAGTTGCCGGTGGTGCCCACGCAGGTGGAGCCCGGTGTCTTACGAGCTATTCGTGTCTGACCACGCGTTGCTTGATCAGCAATACAGTTTCAGCGACTGAACTCTGACCTCTGTGCGTGATTTCCTGGCTGCGGCCGTGCAACTCACCAGCAGCTCCGATCCCGAGCGCAATTTCGCCGCTGCCGAGGAACAGATCGATCTCGCCACACGCCGTGGCGCTGAGCTGATCGGCTTGCCCGAAAACTTTGCCTTCATCGGTGATGACGCGCGGCGGCTGGAGATTGCTCCAACTCTTGCGGAACAGGCTTCGCGCTTTCTCGTCACCATGGCGCGCCGCTACCAGGTGGTGATTCTTGGCGGAGGCTTCCCTGTTCCCGTCGGGGACGATGCGCACACCTATCAGCGGGCCCAACTGGTGGGTCGTGATGGTCAGATTTTGTCCAGTTACGACAAGATCCACCTCTTCGACGTCGACCTGCCTGATGGCAGTTCCTATCGGGAGTCCGCAGGCTTCAGTTCCGGGGCTGAACTGCCACCTGTGGTGGATGTGCCAGGACTGTGCAGGGTGGGGGTGTCCATTTGCTACGACGTGCGCTTCCCTGAGCTCTACCGACATCTGATCGGAGCAGGAGCTGAGTTGCTGATGATTCCCGCCGCCTTTACGGCCTTTACGGGCAAGGATCACTGGCAGGTGCTGTTGCAGGCCCGTGCGATTGAAAACACGGCCTATGTGCTCGCACCCGCCCAGACAGGAACTCATGCCGGGCGCCGTCAGAGCCATGGTCACGCCATGGTGATTGATCCGTGGGGAACGGTTCTGGCCGATGCCGGGGTCAGTGCCGGTGCTGCGATTGCCCCGGTCGATCTTGATCATCTCCAGCGCATCCGCACGCAGATGCCCTGTCTGCAGCACCGCAGAACTGCCTTGTTCTGACCCTGATGCCTCGGCTTCCCCGTCGTCTCAGTGCTCTGCTGGTCGCTGCTGCCGTGCAGTCCACAGGATTGTTGTGGTCTTTGCCAGCCCGTGCTGCCAGTGCTTTGGCGGCCTGGTCACTGGGCAGCGACGGTGTGTTGCAGCTGCGGACGGCCACGGGTGCACGCCTGGATGCTTTTTTCGAAGCGGGTGAAGCGGGCCGGGGGCCCAGGGTCTGGATCGATTTCCCAGGGGAGCTGAGTCGACCTCGCAAACTGCGCGGTTCCGGCCCCGTTCGTGAGGTCCGTCTGGGCAAGCCCAATCCGGGCGCGACTCGGCTGGTGGTGGAGTTTCAGCCTGGGGTTCAACTCGATCCGGGGCAGCTTCGGCTGATCGGCACGTCACCAGATCGTTGGAAGTTGATGTTTGAGGGCCTGCCGACCCGGGGGTTGCGCACCATTGGCGAAGGTGATCTGAACCGTGCCAGTTCCGGTCAGTGGGGCGGCGTGCGCATCCAACCCACCAAAACGCCTGTGAATGCGGCGGGGCTTCCTGATGTGCCGCGCGGCCGTTATCGGGTGGTCATCGATCCGGGCCACGGTGGACCTGACCCTGGGGCCGTGGGAATTCGAGGCATTCGTGAGGCTGAAATTGTCCTGGATATTTCCCTGCAAGTGGCTCGCTTGCTGGAAGCCAAGGGTGTTCAGGTCACCTTGACGCGAACGGCTGAAGTGGATGTGGACTTGCCTCCGCGCGTCGCTCTGGCCAACCGCCTCGGTGCCACGGCCTTTGTGAGCATTCACGCCAATGCGATCAGCATGTCGCGCCCCGAGGTGAACGGCATTGAGACCTTCTACTTTTCTGATCCGCGCTCCGCGCGTCTGGCTGCCCACATTCAGCAGCAGGTGCTGAATGTGTCGCCCGGCAGTCCGAACCGTGGTGTTCGCAAGGGCCGCTTTTTCGTGATCCGCCGCACCACCATGCCCTCGGCCCTGGTGGAAACAGGATTTGTGACCGGAAACATCGATTCGCCGCGCCTGGCCGATCCAGCACATCGGCGTCGTTTGTCACTGGCGATCGCCACCGGCATCCTCGAGTATCTGCAGGGCCTGCGATGAGCATTCGTCTTGGCCTGTTCGACAGCGGCCTGGGAGGTCTCACCGTGCTCCGCCGTGTCCTGGAGCGGCATGGTTCCCTGCCCGTGATCTATCTCGGCGATACGGCGCGGGTGCCCTACGGCAGCCGTTCGCCATCAGAGATCCGCGCCATCGCCAGCGAAGTGGTCGGTTGGCTACGTCAACAGAACGTGTCCACGGTGGTGATGGCTTGCAACACCACCAATGCATTGGCCAGAGAAGTGACGGAAGGTCAGGCTGGCGTCCCGGTTGTGGGCCTGATCGGTGCCGCTGCGGCAATGGTGCGCGAATCGCGTGTCGGGGTTCTTGCCACCCCCGCCACGGTGGCCTCCGGTGCCTACCGCGAAAGCATTGAGGCCCTGCATCCCGGAACCCTGGTGGTGCAGCAGGCATGTCCTGATTTCGTTCCGCTGATTGAGTCAGGGGATCTGCGCTCGGATGCGCTGCGCGAAGCGGCCGTTCAGTACCTGCAGCCGCTGCTTGAGGCTTCTGTGCAATCGATTGTCTTGGGTTGTACCCACTACCCGTTGCTGGTGCCGCTGCTCACGAATCTGCTGCCGGACTCCATTCGTCTGATTGATCCAGCGCTTGGTGTTGCCAGCCAGTTGGACGCGTTACTGGGCACGCCCATCCCCGGCGGATTGGATCAGCCTCTGGCGTTGACAGAGACACGCATCTGCGTGACTGCGGATGCCGATGGCTTTGCAGACCGTGCCACCCCCTGGCTGGGGCAACGGCCGAGGGTCGAGCTGGTGGGTCTGCAGTGATCGGTCAATGCCTTCTAGGATCTCCGCACCGAGGGGATTCATGACCACCGTCACCGAGTTGTTGCAGCCGGTTGAGGCGGATCTTGAGATCCTGCTCAGCGATCTTCGGAGCCTGATCGGCGCCGGACATCCCATCCTTCAAGCTGCCGCTGAGCACCTTTTCAGTGCTGGAGGGAAAAAGCTTCGTCCCGGCATCGTTCTGTTGATCTCACGGGCTTTAGCCGCTGACGGCCAGCTGACTCCCCGTCATCGAAGGCTGGCCGAAATCACCGAGATGATCCATACGGCCTCGTTGGTTCACGATGACGTGGTCGACGAAGCCGCGACACGCCGAGGTGTTGAAACTGTCCATAGCCGCTTCAACCATCGCGTCGCTGTCCTGGCTGGCGACTTTCTGTTCGCTCAGGCCAGCTGGCATCTGGCCAATCTCGACAATCTGGATGTCGTCAAACTGCTCAGCCGAGTGATCATGGATCTGGCTGATGGTGAAGTGAAACAAGGGCTGTTCCGCTACGACACGGGCCAGACCTTCGAGTCCTATCTGGAAAAGAGCTACTGCAAAACCGCCTCTCTTGTGGCCAACAGCGCTCGGGCTGCCGGTGTTCTCAGCGGATGTACAGACCCTCAGCTCGAATCGCTGTATCGCTACGGACGCCAGCTGGGTCTGGCTTTCCAGGTGGTGGACGACATCCTTGATTTCACGGGCAATGATCAGCAGCTCGGCAAGCCTGCAGCCAGTGACCTTTCCAGTGGTTATCTAACGGCACCGGCGCTATACGCCTTGGAGCAGAACCCTTCGATGGGCGTGTTGATCGAGCGTGAATTCAGCAACGATGGTGATCTTGAAGAGGCCTTGGCCTTCATTCGCCAGTCCGATGCGATTGCCCGCACCCGTCAGCTGGCTGAAACTTTCGCGCAGGAATCCCGGGAAGCGTTGACTTGGTTGCCGGACTCCGCTTCGAAAACAGCTTTGATCGAACTGCCTGATTTTGTGCTCAGCCGTTTGTATTGATCAGCTTGTGCTGATGAGCGTTTCAAGGTGCTGACACGCTTGGTTCAAATTGCTTATCAGGGTCAAGCGATCGCCGTTTGCTTGTTGAGGGATTGATTTTTTGGGGACTTCGAGAGGTCCGGCGTTGATGAGTTTCCAGACGATGCAGCCTGCGGTGAGCGCCGACTGAGTTCCCGCTTCAGAGTCTTCAAAGGCCCAGCAGTGCTCGGTTTGGACGTTCAGCCGCTTCGCAGCCAAAAGATACGGATCGCCCTCCGGTTTGCCGGCCTTCAGTTCGGGATCGTCACCGCAAACCATGGTCATCCATGGCCCAAGCCAGGGGTGATGGGTGATTTTGTTCATCACCGATGGTTTATCGCTGCTTGTGACGAGGGCGATCGGGATGTGGAAGCGTTGCGCACTGCTGATCAAGGCTTCTGCCCCGTCGATGGCTGAGGCGTAGGGCAGCAACTTCACGGCGATGGGTTGACGCACCATCAACAGTTGATCTGGGGTGACTGATGAGTCGAGCCAGGAACACACCTGGCGTGCATTGTCGAGTCTGCGGCGGCCCTGCAGGCTCAACAGTTGTGCAGTGGTCAGTTGGGTGCCGAAATAAGCAGCTGCTTCGGACCAGGCACGCGCATGCAATGGCTCCGTATCGAGCAACAATCCATCCAGATCAAACAGACAGGCTTGGGGCGCTGCGCTGGGTCGGTTCAGATTGGGCATCTCTGCTTGCAGCAGCCGATCGAAATGTTCTTAGCCCTCAAGGATCTGGTGACGCTGGTCGGTTGGCGGAAATTCTCCTCAAACCATTGCTGATCAGACAAGCGACCCCCTCCCACCGGGCACAAGCTTCATTCTGGATCTCTCCCTAGCGTTCAACAACGTTCCGGAAAGTCCTGCAAGGCCTGACTAGGGCTCTTCATGCTGCCGAGATCCTCAAGATCAATGTCACGGAGGCTTTGATGGCACTGAGGCCCGCGATCGTCCATCCTGTAAGCGTTCCAAGGTCTGAGGACCCAACGAGAGAACTCAACAATCAAATCTCGGAGCTTCAAGCTCGAGTCGCCTTCCCTCAACATTGGAGTAGCGGGGAGCACGAAATGAATCTGTACAGGCTTCGCAAACTGCTCCACCAAAAACGTCAGTTGAGCGATGACGCTGAAAAGTGAGGATGCACCCATCAATTGTTGGTGATGCTGCCTTCAGCCTCAAGTCTCAGAAGTGGCATTGAGGTGGATGCCCTTCATGGTGTTTTTCAAGTTGGCAACATCTTGAAGACCTTCCGCGCTGAACCAAGGTGCGTGGTCCCAGCTGAACCCTTCGCCAAAGGTGTTGTCAGGAGCCACAACGTACCAATGGCAATCCACGTCAGGTGCATCCACAGAGCATTGAGACCAGTCATTGGCCCACTGCGGTACCTGGACCCACATGACCGCCGCAAAAACCAAAGAGAACAGGGATTGCAACATGAGTCCGGCGAGACAGGTTGAGACCCTAAGGGAAAGATTTGTTTTTGTGAGGAGGCAGTCCTGCATAGTGCATGCATGAAACAGCCGAACGTCAAGCAACTCAGATCGCTTCGGCTCTCCGCTTTAGCGCGGGATCATAGGGCGATTGCTGAACTGAATGCACGAATCTCCAACTCGCCTGACTACCTGGTGGAAGAGCTGATGAATCGGCACGGCTGGCCTGCCCATGAGGCCATTTGCGCCGTTCAGCAGCTGCAAGAAACAGCCCTTCGTCATACCTCAGACCAGGCGGACTGATCTTCTGTCTGATCGGTTCTCACCCCCGTTCAGGAGGTCGTGCTTCGAAAAGGTTTGAGCCAAGGTTCTGTCTGGCTGAGATGTGGCATCTATCTTTTGATCTAGGCGAAAACGGGCAATCCCGATGTGATGCGTTGCGACCGGCGTAGTGATCAGTGAAAGCTGCTCAGCATCTGCCGGCACTTGTTGACACCTGATGTCAGCGGCAATCAGTCACAGCCTGCATCCCGACTAGAACACCCCCGATGAGCAGCGAAGGATCCACCATTGAAAGCGTGCTTCATGAGCAACGCGTTTTCGCACCACCGAGCGACTTCACCCGTTCCGCCCGAATTGGTGGCATGGATGCTTACACGGCATTGGCCGAAGCCGCACGACAGGATCCAGATGCGTTCTGGGGAGATGCAGCCCGTCGGGAGCTGGAGTGGTTTCAGCCTTTTGACACCGTTCTCGACTGGTCTGATGCGCCATTCGCCCGTTGGTTCGAGGGTGGTACGACCAACATTTCCCACAACTGCCTCGACCGGCACCTGAAAACGGATCGCGCGGACAAGACAGCGCTGATTTGGGAAGGGGAGCCCGGTGATGTGCGCAAATTCACCTACCGCGAACTGCACGCTGAGGTTTGCAAGGCCGCCAATGCCCTGAAGGCCCAGGGCATTGGCAAGGGAGATCTCGTGGCGCTGTACATGCCGATGGTGCCTGAAGCGGCCATTGCCATGCTCGCCTGCGCCAGGATCGGCGCACCCCACTCGGTGGTGTTCGGTGGCTTCTCCGCCGAAGCTCTTAGAGACCGTTTGATCGATGGTGAAGCCAAGGCGGTGATCACGGCTGATGGGGGATTCCGCAAGGACAAGCCCGTGTCACTCAAGCCAGCTGTCGATGCAGCGTTGGCGGATGGTGCTTGTCCGTCTGTTCAATCAGTGCTGGTTGTGCAACGCACCAAACAGCCTGTTGAGATGGTCGATGGCCGTGACTTTTGGTGGCATGAACAGGTCGATGGGCAGGGCAGCGATTGCCCCGCCGAGCCGATGGCGAGTGAAGATCGTCTCTTCGTCCTTTACACATCGGGATCCACCGGCAAGCCCAAGGGTGTGGTGCACAGCACTGCCGGCTATAACCTCTGGGCCCATCTCACTTTCCAGTGGATCTTCGACATCCGTGAGGATGACGTCTACTGGTGCACCGCTGACGTGGGCTGGATCACCGGACACAGCTACATCGTCTACGGACCCTTGTCGAATGGTTCGACCACTGTCATGTACGAGGGAGCTCCACGACCCTCGAAGCCTGGTGCGTTCTGGGAGCTGATTCAGAAGCACGGCATCACGATCTTCTACACCGCTCCGACGGCGATCCGCGCCTTCATGAAGAACGGTCGTGAGGTGCCTGATCAGCACGACATGAGCAGTCTGCGTCTGCTCGGCACCGTGGGTGAGCCGATCAACCCGGAAGCTTGGATGTGGTACCGCGATGTGATCGGCGGTGGTCGCTGCCCCATCATCGATACCTGGTGGCAGACCGAAACCGGCGGCGTGATGATCAGTCCGCTCCCAGGCGCAACTCCTACCAAGCCGGGCTCAGCAACATTGCCGTTGCCTGGCATCGAAGCTGATGTGGTCGATGCCGAGGGCAACAGCTGCGCCGCTGATGAAGGTGGATACCTGGTGGTGCGTCGTCCCTGGCCGGGCATGATGCGCACCGTGCACGGCAACCCTCAACGCTTCCGCGAGAGCTATTGGGAGCACATCCGCCCCGCGGATGGCAGTCACATCTACTTTGCGGGCGATGGAGCTCGTCGCGATCAAGACGGCTATTTCTGGGTGATGGGTCGCGTTGATGACGTGATCAACGTTTCAGGTCATCGTCTCGGCACGATGGAAATTGAATCGGCACTGGTGAGTCACCCAGCTGTTGCAGAAGCGGCCGTGGTTGGACGACCTGATGACCTCAAGGGTGAAGGCATTGTTGCATTCGTCACGCTGGAGTCGGGTCGTGATTCCGACGATGCCCTCATCGCCGAGCTGCGTGCCCATGTGGGAGCGGAGATCGGCCCGATTGCCAAGCCGGATGAAATCCGTTGCAGTGATGCTCTGCCCAAGACGCGCAGCGGCAAAATCATGCGGCGCATCCTGCGTGCCTTGGCGGCCGGTGAGGAAGTCAGTGGCGACACCAGCACCCTCGAGGATCGCTCTGTGCTGGATCGGCTTCGGGCCTAAGCCTCGAATCAGATCCTCGCCAACAGCGCATCCGTCAGTCTGCGGATGCGCTTTTTCTTCGCTGGGTCATCGGCCCAGTCACCGAGCAGGCCCTGGCGTAGGCCAGCACTGGCGGGAGTGAGGTGATCTCCAGACATCTGCAGAAATTCACTGGCATCCTGATCTCGGCTTTGCAGAGCCTGAAGAAGATCCGGGCTTTGATCCAATGCGTCATCCCCGAACCGAACCACCAGATTGTTGGGCTGGAGGTAGTAGCGCTGGATCAGTTTCAGGGTTTCCTCAGGCCCTGGGCTGAACTCCGTCACCACCCCGAGGGCTGGGGCGACGGTACCCAGCAACGGAATCGAGCGATCAGCCTTGAAATTGTTGAAGCTCAAAGCTGCTAAGCCCAGACAGCCCCGCCCCCCATCTGGTGCCAAGAGGTGCAGTTTGCAGCCCAGGCTGTGACCGAGGCGAAGGGTTGTGAGGGGATACCCCAGGCGTTGCTCGAGGCTCTGACGGCATTGACGCAACTGTTGCCAGGCTTCTCGCGCCTGCAACTGATGGTCGAAACCGGGGACATAGCTCCAGGCATGAATGGCCAGTTGATCAGCAGCCAGTGACTCCAGCAGCCGTTTGTAACTGATCTGGGGACTGGCAGCGAGATAGCTGCCTCCAACAAATTCCACCACGCCTCGGATGGCGGTGGATGGCCACAGGCACCAGCATTGATCGCGACGCTGCCAGCGGTTCACCCTTTCGCCAGCTGTTGGACGATGGTTTCGGCTTCTTTCACATGCGCTGGACCATCGAGAAGATCGTTGAACACGTGACGGATCACGCCTTGCTGGTCAATCACGTAAGTGACGCGTGAGGGCAGCAGGCCAAAGGTTTTGGGAACCCCAAAAGCCCGACGCAGCGACTGTGTGCGATCACTCAGCAAAGGAAATGGGAGGTTGTAGCGCTGCGCAAAGCGTCGATGGCTCACCGCGTCATCGCCGCTCACGCCCCACACTTCCGCACCCAGTCGGGTGAGCTCACTGTGACGATCCCGGAACGTGCAGGCTTCAGCCGTGCATCCGGGGGTTTCATCCTTGGGGTAAAAGAACAGCACCAGAATCCGACCTTTCACGTCATCCAGGCGTCTGGTCTCACCGGATTGATCCTCCAGGGAAAAGGATGGAGCCGGGTCACCGATCTTCAGAGCCATGGGAGGTCGTGGTTCCCACAAACCCTAGGAAGTGGTCGGCGATGGCGAGAGAATGGTGGCTGGCCCATCGTTCCCTCCTCCTCACCATGAGCGAGTTCCCGCCAGTGCCCGGTCAGTTGGATCTGCTTCAGGTCTTGGGAACGCCGACTGAAGCTGCCGATCCTCCCATTGATCAGCCTCTGGCTAAGCGGCAACCCGAATCCATAGCCGCTCCAGATCGCCAGCTGAATCAACCTGCAGCCGCTCCACTGCCTAATTCCCGAAGGAAACAAGGCGATGTTTCTGAACAGCTGCTGATTGTCGACACGGAAACCACGGGCCTTGACTCGGACACGGATCAATGCCTCGAGGTGGGGGCGATCCTTTTCTCCGTGTCATCACGTCAGGTGCTGGCCCAGGTGTCCTTTCTGCTTCCTGTCGACAGCAATCCAGCAGAAGCGATCAATCGCATTCCTGCATCAGTGACGCGGATGCCACAACCCTGGCAACAGGGTCTGGCCTATTTCCAGGAGCTCATGAGCAGTGCTGATCTGCTGGTGGCACACAACGCTGCCTTCGATCGCCAATGGTTCGGCCAGGGGGTGCTGCCCCCGGCATCACGCCCCTGGTTGTGCACGCTTGAGGATGTTCGCTGGCCTGCGGAGCGACAGCTCAGGGCGCGGCCATCGGTCATTGATTTGGCCTTGGCTTACGGCGTCCCGGTTTGGGCAGCCCATCGTGCCCTGACGGATTGTCTCTACCTGGCCGAAGTGTTTCGCCGTTGTGATGATTTGGAGCTGCTGATCGAACGCGGGCTCGAGCCTCGTTGTCTGATGCGCGCTCAGGTGTCATACGACGACAGGCATCTCGCTCGAGAGGCTGGATTCCGCTGGAATGATCCGGTGAAAGGGGCTTGGGTTAGGCGTCTTTCGGAGAGGGAAGCTGAGGAGCTCGCCTTCCCTGTGGTTCCCGTCGACAACGCCATACCGATGGCGTGCTGATTTGCTTCAGCAGTCCGAAGCCTCATGGGAGGTTTGCCACGGGATGGATTCAGCTGGCCAGGCTGGGTCCATGGCCTTTGCAAAGCCTTCACTCACGGTTCGTTCACGCCTGCAGCGATGGCAGCAGGTGCGGACCTGGGCGAGGTTGATTCGAGAGGCCGAATGTCTCTGGCATGTGGATGTGCGGGAGCTCAAGCGGCTTGGAGCGCTGGAACTGGCACAGCTGTTGAAAGAGGTGCCAGTCGGGCAGCGTTCACGCGTGAATCGCTGGCTTACGCGTTATGCCGTGTCTACGCGGTTGCCCTGCCGTTGCCGTGAGTCTTCTGATCACCGGAGTTAATCTTCGGCGCCCAAGGTGCTTTTTGGTTGTTGCACCCGAGATGTTGATCGCTTGGCTGTGCTGCTGATAAATCCTGTTGATTGGTTCAGATCATGCTGATGCGGATTTGTATGAGAGGCCTCCGACTGGGTCTCGTCACATCCCTGTCTTTGGTAACGGCCACCGGATTGTCCGCTGCATCGGCGCAACGTCTGAGGATGTCTGGTGATGTCGCCCCAAAGCGCCTGTATCAGCGCTTGTTGGCTCAGTTGTCCGATTCTGGCGGTCCACGGGTTGATTACCAGGTTGGTCGCCCCGCGTCTGGGCGCCTTGGCCTAACGGCTCAGCGTGTTGATCTCGGAGTCTCGGATTCACCGATGCGGCCAGAGGACATGGCCAAGGTGAAACAGGGAGTGGTTCAGATCCCAGTGGTGGGTGAGGCGATTGCCATTGCCTACAACAAGCCAGGTTGTGATTTGAAGCTCAGCCAGGAGCAGCTCGTGCTGCTGGCCATGGGCGAAATCACCAACTGGGAGCGGTTCGGTTGTGCGTCAGGTCCGATTGCTTGGATCCACCCGGCTGATGCATCCAGTGCCACTTTGGCGTTGACGCAGTCCATGCAACTGTTTTCAACCCAATGGACGCTTGGAGTCGACAACATCGTGCTCTGGCCTGGTCGCAATGCCGTGGCTGTACGCAGCATTGCCGGGGTCGCTGAACGTCTGACTCAACAGGAGGGCTCGATGGGTTATCTCCCTGGTTCGGCGATGCAAGACTCACTCAGAGCTGCTGCAGTTCAGAACCGAAAAGGTGAATTCGTGCTGCCTTCACCTGCAGCAGGTGCGGCAGCTTTGAATGCCATTGCTCTGGATTTCAATCTGGCTGGCTTTGCCCCCAATCCCGTCGCCGAGGGTGCTTACCCGATTACACGCCTCAGCTGGTTGTTGGCTTACCGCTCAGGCAATCGAGAAAGTACAGAAGCTGTTCAAGCAGTGATCACGTTCCTGTTGAGTGATCAAGCACAGCGTGAGGCCGCAGGCTATGGATGGATTCCATTGCGTGGCCTCATCCTTGAAACAGCGCGAGCTGCAGTTGCAAAGATTGCAATTTAGTGCTCTATTGTTAATAGAACTAAGCGTGTTCGTTTACGCAATTAATCAAAGCATTGACTGGTCTTAAGCGCCTCATAAGCATCTGTTTGCCGGCTCTTGGTGACTAGCTTCAGGCAAGGCTAATAGTGTTATTTAGGACACGCTTGATGCCATGTTCAGTGCACCGAAAAAGACGTTTCATTCGTCAGATGCCTTTCGGCGGGGATTGGAATCCAATTTCCAAAAACGCCATCTGGTTCATCTTTCCTCCGGCAGCACAGTTCCTCTGCACAAATCTTGCTTGTGGATCGTTGTGCGGGGAATGGTCAGGCTGGGTGCGCTGACGGTGCATGGTGATGAGTTGATGTTGGGCCTGGCTGGGCCGAATGAATCATTCGGTGAGCCCCTGAGCAATGTGCCTGCGTTTGAAGCCATCGCCTTGAGCGACTGTGATTTGCTTTGCATCCCGATTGAGGAGATTCATGACTCTCCTGGGTTGGCTCAGGATTTGCTCAGCACGGTGATGTTGAGGCAGCGACAGGCAACTCACCTGCTTGCTGTGGTGGGTCTCCGTCGCATCGAAGAACGTGTTCGCGGTTTTCTGGAGTTGTTGGCTGTGGATTACGGACAGCCCTGTGAGCACGGATTGCGATTGCCTGTGCGGCTCACCCATCAAGATATGGCCAATGCCCTGAGCACCACAAGGGTCACGGTGACCCGGATCATCGGTCAGTTGAAGGATGAGGGTTGGCTGCTGCTGGACCAGCAACGGCATCTGGTGATGACCCATCCCAAGCGTTCTGAGCTTCGCAAGCATTGATCACAGGCGATCATTCACGAGCTGCGGTCGTGATCAACCCAAAAAAAAGACCTCTCAGGAGAGAGGTCTTCATTGGGAGATGGATCGTCAAATCGGAGCGGCGGGATTTGAACCCACGACCCCCACTACCCCAAAGTGGTGCGCTACCAAGCTGCGCCACGCCCCGACGGCGAATGCAAGCTATCACAGGGCATTGCCCCGTCTGGTGCGTCGTTTAATCCGGGTCAGAAGTCGGGTTGTGAGTTGCTCTCGGTTTTCACTCGCATAGCCCCAAACACGCAGTTCTCGCGCCAGCGCACGCAGCGAGCAGAGGTTCATCGAGGCCAGTTGGAGTTCGGGAAGCGTTCTCCAGGCCTTCGACGCCATCGGCAGGTTGGAGCGTGAGCTGGTTTCCCCGAGATTGAGCGTGCCGTCGGCGATCCACTCGGGAATCAACACCACCAGCACGGCGATCAACCCGTACAGCTCGACGAGCCCCCTTGGCAGCGGATGCAGGCGACGGGGGCCTTGCGGTTCGGCAGGGGACGGCAAGGCGCTCGAAGGAACCAGACCCTTTTGACTTTGGCAGGTCTCTCTGCCGAGAGGCGCAGGAGTGGTCAGATCGCCAGGGATCCCTCAACGGGTGACTCGATCGTCGAAGGCGGTGTTGTGTCTTTCCAGAGAAAGGGGCGGTCCTGATCGGAGCCGGGACGAAACAGAAACGCCATGCCGATCACCAGCACGATGGTCAAGGCGATCACCGCCAGAACAACTCTGTCGGGTAGCGGCTCATTCATGCCTGCAGCTGAATCGGACGGTTGTCACCACGCAGGATGCAGTGGCTGATGCTCCAGTCGTAGTGCGACCACACCTGGCGAGGCAGTCGGTACTGCGCTCCTGGAAATTCTCCCAGCGCCAGTCCGGTGGGCATGGCAGAGCAGTAGGGCCTGCTGCCGGGACGGGCCAGGTACTGCTGGTGGTAGGCCTCAGCGAAATAGAAGGTGCGGTCTGCAGCAATTTCAGTGGTGATGGTCCCCTTGCCGGCTTCCGACAACTGGCGTTGATAGGAGTCACGGCTGGCAAGGGCCAACTCCATCTGACGGGCGTTGGTGGTGTACACCGCTGAACGGTATTGACTGCCCTGGTCGTTGCCTTGGCGGTCTCCTTGGGTGGGGTCGTGGCATTCCCAGAACAGCTTGAGCAGATCACTCACATCGATGGCTGGTGCGCTCCAGACGACACGGACGACCTCGGTGTGACCTGTTCTGCCACTGCAGACCTGCTCGTAGGAGGGAGTTTCGCTCTGCCCCCCCGCATAGCCCACAGCTGTTGAGACGACTCCGGGCAGTCGCCAGAAACCTTTTTCAGCACCCCAGAAGCATCCACAACCAAAGATTATTTCCTCTTGGTCGTCCATCAAGGGTGCGTGGAGAGGAGTGCCTAGAACCACGTGGCGGGCTTCGGCGTTGTTGTTCTGTTGACCTTGCTGAGAACCCGTCAGCCAGTTGGGCAGCATGGGATTGATGTCGCGATTGCAACCCTAGGCAGATGTCTGGGGATCCAGGCGGATGTGATCCAGCAGTATTTCGCCCACCGAACTCCCCTAACTGACCGCAGCAACGAGATGGATGCGTTGTGCGCGGGTTCGGCTAGTACAGGAAATAACGCAACTTTCAAAGAAATCCTTGAGAAAATGCCTGGCAGGTTCTGCTCCAATCGGTTTTTTATCGGCAGATCTGCTTCCCGGCATCCCCATCATTCCATCCGTGAATGTGGACGGTTTTGGTTGCTTTGCTAGAGGCTGAGATATCGCGTTCCTGATAGGGGCCAATACTTGGTTGTAGTTCCATGACCTCCAATGTCAGAAGAGCAACTCAAAGCCTTTCTAGAATTGGTTAAATCTGATGTACGAGCCTTCAGGAAAAGCTCATAGCATCAGTCTTCCCTGACGCTGTGATTGATATCGCCAAAGAAACAGGGTTCCTTGTGGAGAGAGGAGCTGCAGGGTGCGGCGGCGGACGGATACGGGTGGTTAGCGAGGTGTCACGATTGATGAGATTACAGTGAGACGAAACTTACGCCTTCAAACTCCTGCGTTTTGGTAGGTGATTTTCATTGTCTCAAAAGTCTGACCAACTCTATTAATCAGCCCTCAATGCCTGGTGCCATTGCTAACAAAAAATCACTCAGCCTGTCGTCAAATTAATCCATAAAAAAATAAAACACTGTAAGTATAGTCTCACTCTTCTTTGGCGCTACATCTACTTACGGTCCCTCGACGCACTGGCTAAATACTTGCTCGCTTGCGCTACCGCTGACAATTTTTGCTTATCATTTGCAAAGAGTTTTAGGAAGCAAAAGGCGGAACATCTTGGGTTGACGGTTCTGGATTGTCCTGTTGCATGGCCTTGTGCCTTCTGCCTGTCTGCCAATGAAGATCGGCTTGTTCATGTAATGGCGGAGACGCGCCGAATGGGCAAATGCGGATATAGTTGCCAGAAGATTTGCTCCAAAGCTAAAGTTTGAATGAATTCTAGTTGCTAATATGGATATCTCTTCGCCAAGTTTATGGGATAGTAATGTATTTTCTGATCCGCCAGCTAGGCCAAATTATTTCACAGATATTCACCCATTTGGTGGCGATAATGTGCTGACTAGTCTTGCAAAAGACTACATATACGATATTTTCCAGTTAACTCCGATCAAGTCAGATAATGGATCTCATTCTACTAATGAATTTGATATCGTTTCTGATGAGACAGTAGAGTCTGATGGAAAAGATGACATCATTATCGGTACAGGCATTGGTAATCCGACGGGACCGTTAGTGCGCGTCATTGATCCAGTTACAGGTGCTGACAGATTCAATCCCTTTTTTGCGTTCGAGCCAAGCTTCAACGGTGGTGTTCGGGTGTATGGCGCGGACGTCACCGGTGACGGCGAGCCTGACATCATTACTGCTCCAGGACCGGGTCGACCGGGTGAAGTCAGGGTCTGGGAGCTCATCGACGATAGAGCTGTTGAAAACATTGCTTATAATTTCTTCCCGTTTGGAGCAGATTACACCAGTGGCTTAGAAATCTCAGTGGGATCGATTACAGCTGCCGGAAAAATTGAAATTGCTGCAGCTCAAAGTTTTGGAGGGCTTGTCAGCATCTTTGGAGTGTCATCGACTGCTGCTAACCCTAGTCTGCTAGGAAGCGCTTTCAGTGGTGACACCGACTGGGAAACGGGATTTGTCAGGCCAAGACCGCTTAGACAATTGCGACCTTTTGGATCTACGTACCTTGGCGGCGTAACAATTGAGACGGCTGATGTCGGCACTTTGAGTGGAAGCAATGTGTCATCAGTCAATCCCGATGGCATCATGGAGCTTTTCTTGGGAAGCGGCTTCGGTATTCAGGCTCAGGTGAGGGGATACAACGGAACGACAGCTGGACCGACGCTCTTCAATTCATTCAATGTGATTCGAACTGGATATAATCGGGGCGTATCAGTCGCTCGTCTGCCATCGAGCACAGCAAATGCAGCTGATCGAATTCTTGTGTCAAGTGGTTTCGATGGAAACTCGCTGGTTGAAATTTATAACGGAAGAAATTCCACACGTGATAATAGTTTCCTTGCGTATGCTGGTAGCCGAGCAGAAGTGCTTAGTGCCGCGATTGATGACGATTTAATATTTAACGTACAGGGTTTGCTCGGAAAACAAGGTGGTGTGCAAAATGCGTTCTTACCATCTGATGAATCGCAATTCACGGTCACTCGCCCGTTGCCTCAGTCAAGAGTGATCTCTCCACCACTGCAGATTGCTATTCAGAGAAATTAAGGCTGAAATCATTTCTTACTGGAATTTTTTTCATGCGCTCAAGCTAGGTTTTGTCACCGATGGACGTTGATGCGTGAAGTTCTATCTCTCGGTCGCTGAGAAATGGTGCACGCCGCTTGCTCAGTTCACCGCTGCCACCATGATCCGCAGCCAGCGAGCTTTTTATTAGCCAGCAATCTTGAATCCCGATTGACAGAAACTCCATGGGGTGAGACACGACTGATGGCGAGAAAGCCATCGGCGACGATGACATACCATTTTTTTGATCGCTTCCCTGCATTTCGGATCAATCTGTAGGCGCCGCTTAGCTTCCACCGATGTTCATCAGCTTCGTTTGTTGGTTGATCTATTCTCAGTAAATCAACCAGCAGTAATGATCGGTAATCAGTTGGCGGGGTCGAAGCGAATGTGATTGAGCAGGGTGGTCACGAATGCGAACAGCAGAAACGGCAGGCTGAGCACCAGAATCAGGCCCACGCCGACGAGCGCGAACAGCGGACGCGATGAGCCCATCAGGGCCAGTCCTGCGGCCAGGCTGACGAAGATCACAGCCATCCAGGCCAGGATCTGACCGTAGATGTCACCGAAGGTGAGGGTGCAGCGAACTGTGAACGGGGTGCCTGACGTCATGATTCGGAGGCAGTGCCTCCAGCTAAGCCACTGCGACGGAATTTGTCGCCCGTTCATTGCGCAAGCGTTGCGTCAGGCAACTGACTCCAGCCGTTCTGCAGCCTGTTCCCGCTCCCAGAGACTGCGGTACAGGCCCGGTTGTTGGATCAATTCAGCGTGATGACCCTGCTGGACCAAACGTCCTTGATCCAACACAAGGATCCGGTCACAGGCCGCGGCAGCCGAAAGCTGATGACTGATCATCACGATCGTTCGGTTGGTCTGACGGCGAACCGAGGCCAAGATTTCAGCAGCAGTGTTGTTGTCCACGCTGGCAAGGGCGTCATCAAGCACTAACACCGGGGATTTGAGCAGGAGAGCTCGTCCCAAAGCCGTGCGTTGGCGTTGACCACCGCTCAAGGTGATGCCTCGTTCACCCACGAGGGTGTTCATGCCATCAGGGAAACCGCGGACGTCACCCAGCAAACGCGCCTGTTCCGCTGCCGCTTCAACACGTTCCATCGATGCGTCGGGTTCCCCGTAGCGAAGGTTGTCGGCAAGGCTGCTGGTGAACAGATATCCCTCCTGTGGAACCAGAGCGATTTGATCGCGCAGATCATTCAGTCGCAAGCGGGTGAGGTCGTGACGATCTAGAAATAATTGACCTTCCGGAACGTCGACCATGCGGCCAAGGGCTCGGGCCAGGGTGGTCTTGCCACAGCCCACAGGTCCAACGACGGCAACCAGTTCTCCCGATCGAATCTTGAAGCTGAGACCGTTCAATGTGTCCGTTTCACTGCCGTCGTAGCGGATGTGCAGATTGCGCGCCTCAAGGTCACCCCGCACAGGAAGTTCCAGCAGTTCCGGATCGCGCGGGTTGCGGATCATCGGGCGACGGGAGAGCAGTTCTTCAACCCGCTCGAGGCTCACCTGGCCGGTCTGCAGGGTGTTGAGGGTGAATCCGAGCAGAGCCGTTGGGATGACCAGAAGCTGCACGTAAAGAATCAGAGCCACAAGGCTTCCGATCGACAGCGTGTTCTGCTGAAGCTGGACACTGCCGAGGGCTAGCACCAGCAGAACGGAAATCGAAGAAATCCCTTCCAGCAGCGGGAATAACGTGCTGCGCGTCCGTGCCAGCTGGATGGCAGCATCCCGATAACTGCGGTTGCGTTGGTTGAACGCTTCCAGTTCCTGTTGTTCTTGGCTGTAAATCTTGATAGCAGCGATGCCGGAGAGATCTTCCTGGATCAGTTCGCTGAGCCCAGCTAAAGCCTCCTGTTGACGGCGCTGCTGGCGCATCATCCTCCCGCCAAACAGGCGCACGGCTCCCAGCATCACTGGGTATGGCGCGATCGCAGCCAGCGTGAGGCCAAGATCGATCCTCAGCATGGCTGGCAGCGTGAAGGAATAGGCCAGGGCGGTGTTCGTGAGGCTGAGAACGGCGAAGCCCAGCAGCCTGCGCACGTTCTCCACGTCGCTCGTGGCACGGCTGATCACTTCGCCACTGCCTGTCTGTTGAACCCATCCGGGCTCCTGCTGCAGCATGTGATCGAACAGCTTCTGACGCAGTTCGACCTCCACCTGTCGCCCGACACCGAAGACCAGCTGCCGGGAGATCAAACGCACCACCCCCATGGTGGTGGCCAGCAGCACAATCCAGCCGGCCTGAGCCAACACGTCCCTGTAGGCGAAGCCTTCCTGCAGGTCATCAATGACCCCTTTCACTTCGAGAGGGATGGTCACACTGAGGATGTTGACCACCACCAGCGCGATCGCGCCGAGCATCACCTTGCGTCGGTGAGGCTTCAGATACCGGCCGATCAGATCGAGGCGAAAGGCGGCCATCGCGGTCCCTGTACAGCCATCAACCTAGGCACTGACCAGATCTCACCGATGGGATCTCCCCCATGGCGATGCCAATGGTCTGCGTGTTCGCACCTCAGCGAACTGGCCATCCTTTCCTTTTTGAGGGATAGTGTTGATGTCCCCATCACCCGGCCCGGAGTGCATCTGCACCCGGGCTTTTTTCTGCCTGTGGTCTGACCGGGCTCAGGCTTCTTCTCTCCACATCCATGGTCTCTTCGACTCTTTCCTGGCCTCAGGCTCTGGAGCATCTGTTGAATGGAGGTGTGCTCAGCCCCAATGACGCTTCGGCGTTGATGGAGGCCTGGTTATCGGAAGACCTCACACCCGTGCAGACCGGCGCGTTTCTGGCGGCCCTGAGGGCGCGGGGTGTGAATGGTGCTGAACTTGGGGCCATGGCCTCGGTGCTGCGCGCAGCCTGTCCTTTGCCGGGTGCGCGGCCCGATCTGCTGATGGTCGACACCTGTGGCACTGGTGGTGACGGTGCCGACACGTTCAATATTTCAACGGCTGTGGCCTTCACCGCCGCAGCATGCGGTGCCTATGTGGCCAAACATGGCAACCGCAGCGCGAGCGGCAAGGTGGGTTCAGCGGATGTGTTGGAAGGTCTGGGTCTCCATCTCAAAGCTCCTGCGCAACAAGTGGTGGAGGCCCTGCCTGAGGCTGGTGTGACCTTTCTGTTTGCCCCTGCCTGGCACCCTGCTCTCGTGAGCCTGGCGCCTTTGCGTCGCAGTCTCGGCGTACGTACCGTCTTCAATCTGCTGGGTCCGCTCGTCAATCCCCTAAGGCCCAATGGCCAGGTGCTGGGTGTTGCGACGGATGATCTGCTCGATCCCATGGCTGAAGCCCTCTGCGCGCTCGGCCAGAAGCGCGCCGTGGTAGTGCATGGAGCGGGCGGTTTGGATGAAGCTTCCCTTGCTGGCCCCAATCCGGTGCGCATTCTTGAGGATGGGGTCATTCGCAGTGAGATGCTTTCGCCTGCCGATCTCGGGCTTGAGGAGGCTCCTCTCGAGGCTTTGCGAGGAGGTGATCTCGCCTGCAATCAGGCCATCCTCAGTGATCTGCTTCAGGGCCGTGGCACCAAGGCGCAGTCTGAAGTGGTGGCTTTCAACACCGCACTCGTGCTCTGGGTCGCCGGTGTCGAGATGGATCTCAAAGCCGGAGCTCAGCAGGCGCTGTTGGTGCTGCGAGATGGCTTGGCCTGGGATCGCCTTCAGCGTTTGAGCAAGGCCCTGACCCCCGCCGAGGGAGGATGAGCACACGAGCGTTGCTGAAGGGACCGGTCTGCTCATGACTGCTGCTGCATCCAGGGAGCCGGCGTTGCTGGTGTTGTCCGATGGAACGGTGTTTACGGGGCTGGCGTGTGGAGCCCCTGGCAGCGTGGTGGGAGAGGTCGTTTTCAACACGGGAATGACCGGATATCAGGAGGTGATGACCGATCCCAGTTATTCGGGGCAACTGGTCACTTTCACCTACCCCGAGCTGGGCAACACCGGTGTCAATCCGGACGATCAGGAAGCTGACAAGCCCCATGCCAAAGGGCTGATCGCGCGTCAGATGGCTCCCTTGGCCAGCAATTGGCGCTCTCAGCAAAGTCTTCAGGACTGGTTGGCGGGCCATGGCGTGATCGGCATTCATGGCATCGACACGCGTGCTCTGGTCCGCCATCTGCGCGAGACCGGTGCCATGAATGGCGTGATCAGTTCCGATGGTCGCTCACCAGCAGAGCTGCTGGAGCAAGTGCGGTCGGCTCCGTCGATGGAAGGCCTGAACCTGGCTGACAAGGTCACGACCTCTGAGCCCTATTCCTGCAGTGAGCCCTGCGCTGTGGATTTTGACCGGCGTCTTCAGAGCGGGAGACCCCAGGATCCCTACCGCGTGGTGGCCATCGATTTCGGAATCAAGCGCGCGATTCTTGATCGCCTGGTCGGTCACGGTTGCTCGGTGATTGTTCTGCCGGCATCAACAGACCTTGACACGGTGTTGTCCCATCAGCCCGAGGGCGTGTTCCTCTCCAATGGGCCTGGAGATCCTGCAGCGGTCACCCATGGCATCGAGCTGGCCAAAGGGCTGTTGCAGCAGCAGAATCTACCGCTGTTTGGAATCTGCCTTGGCCATCAGATCCTCGGACTGGCGATGGGGGGATCCACCTTCAAGCTGGGCTACGGACATCGAGGCCTCAACCACCCTTGCGGAACCACAGGACAGGTGGAAATCACCAGCCAGAACCATGGCTTTGCCTTGGATGCGGCGACCCTGCCGGCCGACACAATCGAGGTCACGCATCTCAATCTCAATGACCGCACCGTTGCTGCGATGGCCCATCGCAGCCAGCCGATCTTTGGCGTTCAGTACCACCCCGAAGCCAGTCCTGGCCCCCACGATGCTGACCATCATTTCGCCAGGTTCGTTGCACTGATGTCAGATCGCCGCTGAACCGTGGTGCGAGGGGTGCAGCATCACTACACTTCGCACGACGCAAAGCGGGAGGTTTGGTCCCATCACTGAACTGCAGCGACTAACGGTTTCGCTCCGGGGCGGCTTTGAGCAGCAGGATTCCTGTCTGGTGTTTCATTTCACCGGTCAGTTGGATGCTTACTCCGAAAAGCAGTTCATCAGTTATGTAGGAGACGTTCTCAAGACGAACGCCTCACCGGCAGTGTTTGATCTCAGCAAGATCGACTTCCTTGATTCCTCCGGGCTTGGTGCACTGGTTCAGCTCGCCAAACAGTGCAAAGACGCCAAGCGCAGTTTCGTCGTCGTTGGCAATGCCCGCGTGCCCCAGACTGTGAAGCTGGTGCGTCTCGAGGGCTTCCTGCATCTGGTGAACGATTTGGAATCCGCTTTCACTCAACTGGCTGCTTGACCGACTGGATCCGGCTGCAGCACTCCCTTCCTGCAGGAGCGACCGATCTGGGGCCGCTCCAGCTTGCCTGGCTTGGAGATGCCGTTTGGGAGCTGCATCAACGTCTTCGACACTGCCGTCAGGCGGGAAGATCCAAAGATCTTCACCGTGCGGTGGTCTCGGAAGTTCGCGCCGATGCACAAGCGGCAGCGCTACAGCGTTTGGAGCCCTGGCTGACGGACGAGGAAAGAGATTTGGTCCGTCGAGGACGCAATCGTGCCGGTCGTGGTCCTCGCGGCGGTGACCCTGCGGCCTATGGCAAGGCCACGGGATTTGAGACAATGGTGGGCTGGCTCTTTTTGCAGAATCCAGCGCGGCTTGCCCAGCTACTGGATCGACTCGAGGAGACCGAATCAGCCCTGTCATAACCATCGATCTCATGAGCTCCCGTTTCGACCGCCGCCCACCACGTCCTTCTCGCGGTGGTGACTCAGGAGGTGGACGTCCGTCCCGTGGAGGGCCGCGTGGTCGGCGTCCGCGTCCAGAAGGTGGTTCTTCCTACGGACGTCGGCGTGATGGTGAAGACGGGGGTGGCGAGTCCTCCTGGCGAGGCTCCCGCGATGGCGGTGAGTTCCGCGGACGCCCTGCATCCCGTGGTGGGTCATTTCGAGGTTCCTCCCGCGACAGCGGCAGGCCGATGGTCCGTGGTGATCGCCGCGAGCGTCGTTTCGATGAGCGCTCAGGTGGAGACCGTCGCTTTGAATCTCGCCGCTTCGATGAGCGCCGTTCTGATGACAGGCGCTCTGATGAACGCCGTTTCGACGATCGCCGGTCCGGGGACCGTCGTTCTGGAGATCGCCGTTTTGATGAACGCCGCTCAGAGGATCGCCGGTTTGGTGATCGGCGCCCGGGTGGCCGTCGTTTCTCGGATGGAGAAGGCCGCGTCATGCGGTCAGGTCGATCGGAACGAGCTGACCAGCGTTTTGATGAACAACCCCGTGGTGAGGCCAGTGCGCATGGTTCCGAGGGTGTAGCCGATGATCTGCTTTGGGGACGTCACGCCACCCAGGCAGCATTGGAGGCCGGACGGCCCATCCATCGCATCTGGTGCACCAGTGAGATGCGAAGCGCTCCAAAGTTCATGGCGTTACTGCGGGATGCGAAAGCCTCTGGCGTCCTGGTGGAGGAAGTCACTTGGGCGCGTCTGGCTCAGATGACCGGTGGTGCGGTGCACCAGGGCATTGCCCTGCAAACGGCTGCGGCCGACACCCTGAACCTGGAGGATCTTGTGGAGGGCTGCGCTGCGTTGCAGGAAGCGCCTCTGCTGCTCGCTCTCGACGGTCTCACGGACCCCCATAACCTCGGGGCGATCGTTCGTTCCGCTGAAGCGCTTGGCGCCCATGGCGTGGTGTTGCCGCAGCGGCGCAGTGCGGGTCTGACCGGTTCAGTGGCCAAGGTGGCTGCGGGCGCCTTGGAACATCTTCCTGTGGCTCGCGTCGTCAATCTCAACCGGTCGTTGGAGACCTTGAAGGATGCCGGCTACCGGGTGATCGGTCTGGCTGAAGAAGGGGATCAGACCCTGGAGGAGGTGGATCTTGACGGTCCGTTAGTCGTGGTCACTGGCTCCGAGGGCCAAGGACTGTCGATGCTGACCCGACGCCATTGCGATCAGTTGATTCGGATCCCTCTTCGCGGTGTGACCCCGAGCCTGAATGCCTCGGTTGCCACTGCGCTCTGTCTGTATGAGGTGGCGCGTCGGGGTTGGATGAAAGGTCTGTCGGGCCAGAACCCCTCACCTCCGATTGTTCGCCCGCAGCTGTCTGTGGCCCATCTGCAGTCCCCAGAAGCGCCAGAGGCCAAGGCGGATGATGCGCAGACTCAGCCGGAGGTGGCCGACCCAGATCCAGGTGTGGACCTGCAGATGGAACGCCCCGCCGAAGCGGTGTCCACCACCTTTGACGGCAGCATTGATCTCTAGCGACCGCTGCTGATCATGACCACGGTCTCTGACGAGCGTTGGTTGGCCCGCTACCGCCAACGCTGAATCAAGGCACAATGTCGAAGTCTTCACTGCTCCGACATGAGCCCGCTGACTCGACCGATGCGCTCGCTTGCCAACGGTCTCGGACTCGCTTGGTGGGCTCGGGTTCAGACCCAAAGCCCCGATGTCACGTACTGGTTTGGTCCCTTCGTGCGGCGCTCCACCCTTGAACGAGAGCTCTCCCCCTTCCTGGACGATCTCAAATCGGAAGCTCCTGGATCGTTGGAGCACTCCGTGCTGCGCTGCCGACGCAGTGAGCCCTTCACCATCGAATCAGCATCCTGATGGGTGCTGATGGCTGGCAGCTGGCTGATTGCTTGCACCTGGCTGATAGCGTCGCATCTGCACGAAAGTCCTGACCATGGCGATCGCCGAATGGCGTCAGCAACTGGCAAACGGTGAGGTGTCCGCTCGCGAACTCACCGACCATCACCTGGCCAGGATCGAGGCGGTCGATCCCAGTCTCCATGCCTTTCTGGAGGTCACAGCTGAGCGTGCCCGTGCTGATGCTGATCGCATTGATGAAGCGCGTTGTGCTGGCGAAGAGCTGCCGCCCCTCGCTGGGGTTCCTCTCGCGATCAAGGACAATCTCTGCACCAAAGGGGTCCGCACCACCTGCTCCAGCCACATGCTTGAGCACTTTGTTCCTCCCTATGAGTCAACGGTGACCAACCGGCTCTGGGCATCTGGAGCTGTTTTGCTCGGTAAGACCAATCTCGATGAATTCGCCATGGGCGGATCCACAGAGACTTCGGCGTTCGGACCGACAGCCAATCCTTGGAACACCGACCATGTGCCAGGGGGTAGTTCCGGTGGCAGCGCGGCCGCAGTGGCGTCCGGTGAATGCTTGGCCTCGATTGGTTCCGACACCGGTGGTTCGATTCGTCAACCTGCGTCCTTCTGCGGTGTCGTGGGTCTGAAACCCACCTACGGACGCGTCAGCCGTTACGGATTGGTGGCTTTTGCCAGTTCGCTTGATCAGGTGGGCCCGTTCACCTCGACCGTTGCTGATGCAGCGGAATTGCTGCAGGTGATAGCCGGTGAGGATCCACGCGATTCCACTTGTCTCAAGGCTCCTGTTCCTGACTACAGCGCAGCACTGAACGCACCGATTGATGGATTGCGCGTCGGACTGGTTCGGGAATGTTTCGATCAGGAGGGTTTGGATCCTCAGGTGAAGGCATCGGTGCTGGCGGCTGCCGATCAGCTGCAGGCCTTGGGGGCTGAACTGGTCGACGTCTCATGTCCGCGGTTCAACGACGGCATTGCCACTTATTACGTGATTGCTCCGTCGGAGGCGTCCGCCAACCTTGCGCGTTACGACGGCGTCAAATATGGCTACAGGGCTGAGGATGCCGCTTCGCTCGCTGCAATGACGGCCAAAAGCCGTGCTGAGGGGTTTGGCAGCGAAGTGCAGCGACGGATTCTGATTGGCACCTATGCCCTGTCGGCCGGTTACGTGGACGCCTACTACAAGAAGGCGCAGCAGGTGCGCACCTTGATCCGCCGCGATTTCGACGCGGCCTTCCAAGGGGTGGACGTGCTGCTGACTCCCACGGCACCCGGCACGGCATTCCGCAATGGCTCCCATGCGGATGACCCGCTGGCGATGTATCTGGCGGATCTGCTGACGATTCCTGCCAACCTGGCTGGCCTGCCTGCTATCAGCGTTCCTTGCGGCTTCGACAACGGAGGTCTGCCAATTGGTGTTCAGCTGATCGGCAATGTGTTGGAAGAGCCTCGTCTTCTTCAGGTGGCGCATCAGTACGAACTGTCGGCGTCTGTGATGAAGTCCCGGCCAGAGGCAGCTTTCGTGCCTGCCTAAGGTCCTTTTTTGCTGCAAAACACTGCATCTGGTGTGGAGTGTCTGCTGTGACCGCTGCATCTTGCGCGGCGGCCTAGGCTGGTTCTATGGCATTTGTTCCCCTTCACAACCACAGCGACTACAGCCTGCTGGATGGTGCGTCTCAGCTGCCCCAGATGGTGGAGAGGGCAAAGGAGCTTGGAATGCCGGCTCTGGCCCTCACCGACCACGGGGTGATGTACGGCGCTGTCGAGCTGCTGAAGCTGTGTAAGGGGACGGGAGTCAAGCCGATCATCGGCAATGAGATGTATGTCATCAATGGTTCGATTGATGACCCTCAACCCAAGAAAGAGCGTCGCTACCACCTGGTGGTGCTGGCCAAGAATGCCGTCGGCTACCGCAATTTGGTCAAGCTCACCAGCATCAGTCACCTTCGGGGGATGCGAGGCCGCGGCATTTTCTCGCGCGCCTGCATCGATAAACATCTCCTGCAGCAATACAGCGAAGGGCTGATCGTCGCCACCGCTTGTCTCGGTGGAGAAATCCCGCAGGCGATCATGCGGGAACGGCCCGATGTGGCCCGAGATGTGGCCCGTTGGTATCAGGAGGTATTCGGCGACGATTTCTATCTTGAGATTCAGGATCATGGATCTCCTGAAGATCGCATCGTCAATGTCGAGATCGTCAAGATCGCGCGTGAACTGGGGATCAAGGTGGTGGCCACCAACGATGCCCACTACCTCACTCGCAATGACGTTGAGGCCCATGACGCGCTGCTCTGCGTGCTCACCGGAAAGCTGATCAGCGATGAGAAGCGTCTTCGCTACACGGGGACGGAATATCTCAAAACTGAAGAGGAGATGGGGCGCTTGTTTGCTGATCACCTCGAGCCGGATGTGGTTCAGGAGGCGATTGCCAACACGGTGGCTGTGGCCGAAAAAGTTGAGGACTACGACATCCTCGGCCGCTATCAGATGCCGCGTTTCCCGATCCCTGAAGGCCACACACCGGTCACCTATCTGCGCGAGGTGACGGAGCAGGGCCTTCGTGATCGCCTTGGTCTTTCATCGGCCGACAGCATTGACGAGGGCTATGCCGAGCGCATGGCTTATGAACTGCAGATCATGGAGCAGATGGGGTTTCCCACTTACTTCCTGGTGGTGTGGGACTACATCCGCTTCGCACGTGAACAGAACATTCCGGTTGGCCCTGGTCGTGGTTCCGCTGCCGGATCTCTTGTGGCGTATGCGCTGGGCATCACCAATATCGATCCGGTGAGTAACGGACTCCTGTTTGAGCGTTTTCTCAACCCAGAACGCAAGTCGATGCCTGATATCGACACCGACTTCTGCATTGAGCGTCGTGGTGAGGTGATCGACTACGTCACACGTCGCTACGGCGAAGAAAAGGTGGCGCAGATCATCACCTTCAACCGGATGACGTCGAAGGCGGTGTTGAAAGACGTGGCCCGGGTGCTCGACATTCCCTATGGCGATGCTGATCGCCTGGCCAAACTGATCCCAGTGGTGCGGGGCAAGCCGGCCAAGCTCAAGGCGATGATCGGGGATGAATCCCCAAACCCCGACTTCAAGGAGCGGTACGACAAAGACCCGATCGTGAAGCGTTGGGTGGATATGGCGATGCGCATCGAGGGCACCAATAAAACCTTCGGTGTTCACGCCGCTGGAGTGGTGATTGCTGCCGACCCTCTCGATGAACTGGTTCCTCTTCAGCGCAACAACGATGGCCAGGTGATCACGCAGTACTTCATGGAAGACGTGGAGTCGATGGGTCTGTTGAAGATGGATTTTCTGGGGTTGAAGAACCTCACGATGATCGACAAGACTCTGGAGCTGGTGGAGCAGAGCAGCGGTGAACGCATCGACCCCGATCAGCTACCACCGCAGGATGAGGGCACCTTTGACTTACTGGCCCGCGGCGACCTTGAAGGGATTTTCCAGCTTGAATCCACGGGGATGCGACAGATCGTGCGTGATCTGAAGCCATCGTCGCTTGAAGATATTTCCTCGATCCTGGCGCTCTACCGACCCGGTCCTCTGGATGCGGGGCTGATTCCCAAGTTCATCAACCGCAAGCACGGTCGTGAAGCCATTGACTTCGCCCACAGCACTCTGGAACCAATCCTGAGCGAGACCTACGGGATCATGGTGTATCAGGAGCAGATCATGCGCATTGCACAGGATCTAGCCGGCTATTCCCTTGGAGAAGCTGATCTTCTCCGTCGTGCCATGGGAAAGAAAAAGGTGTCAGAGATGCAGAAGCATCGCGGCATCTTCGTGAAAGGTGCAACGGAACGCGGCGTGGATGAGAAGGTCGCCGATGAATTGTTTGACCAGATGGTGCTTTTCGCTGAGTACTGCTTCAACAAGAGCCACTCCACGGCTTATGGAGCAGTTACGTATCAGACGGCCTATCTGAAGGCGCATTATCCAGTCGCTTACATGGCGGCACTGCTCACCGTGAATGCAGGTGCCAGCGACAAAGTGCAGCGCTACATCTCGAACTGCAATGCCATGGGTATCGAGGTGATGCCGCCCGATGTGAATGCTTCGGGAACGGACTTCACACCAGTGGACAACCGAATTCTGTTTGGCCTTTCGGCAGTCCGCAATTTGGGTGATGGGGCCATCCGGGCTCTGATCCGCTCCCGCCAATCCGATGGCGCGTTCCAGTCGCTGGCGGATTTGTGTGATCGTGTGCCCTCCAGTGTTGTCAATCGGCGCAGCCTGGAAGCTCTGATCCACTGTGGTGCTCTTGATGCCCTAGAGCCTCAGGCCAATCGGGCTCAGTTGATCGCGGATTTGGATCTGTTGATCGACTGGGCCGGATCCCGAGCCCGTGATCGCGCCAGTGGTCAGGGCAACCTCTTTGATCTGATGGCAGCCCCTGCCGATGATGCATCAGACGGCACGACCGATCTGAGTTTGGCTCCGAAGGCCGCTCCGGTGAAGGACTATCACCCCAGTGAAAAGCTGAAGCTGGAAAAAGATTTGGTGGGCTTTTACCTGTCTGATCATCCGCTCAAACAACTCACGGCACCGGCTCGGTTGTTGGCGCCCATCGGTTTGGGAAGCCTGGAAGAGCAGGCCGATAAAGCCAAGGTGAGTGCGATTGCCATGGTGAGTGAGATGCGTCAGGTCACCACGCGCAAGGGCGACCGGATGGCGATTCTTCAGCTCGAGGATCTCACCGGTTCCTGTGAGGCGGTGGTGTTCCCCAAGAGTTACGCGCGTCTCGCTGATCATCTGATGGCTGAGGCACGTCTGCTGATCTGGGCGGCGGTGGACCGTCGCGATGAACGCGTGCAATTGATCGTGGATGACTGCCGGGCCATCGACGACCTGCGCCTTCTGCTCGTCGAGCTCGACCCTGATCAGGCTTGTGATGTGGCGGTTCAGCACAAGCTGAGGGAATGTCTCCATGCCCATCGACCCGATCAGGACGAGCTGGGTGTCAGGGTGCCTGTGGTTGCCGCCGTGCGTCGGGGTCCAGAGGTGAAATATGTCCGCCTTGGCCCACAGTTCTGTGTGAAGGATGTGGTGGCTGCGCGCAAACACCTGCAAGACAGCTCTTTCAACGTCAGCTGCAGTGATCCGTTGCTGAATTAAACCGGAACACTCAACTCTGTTTCTTCGCTTTGATCGAGCTGCGCAGGCGTTGAAGGTTTGGTTTCAGGTGTTCCAGTCCCAGTAGGCTTCCAGGCTGGGGTTCCCAGCTGGCGGAGAGCACGCCATAGCTGAGACCGATCAGTCCAAGCAGAAAAAAGAAACCGGAGGCCACCAGCGTGATCCCTGGCGGTATATCGAGAATGCCTCGACTGACCAGTAGGTAACTGATCACAAAAACGGCCATCCCCAGCACGGAGGGGACCCCGGTGGAGATGGCGACGCGACGTGCCATACGGTCCGCAACCTCGCGGGGAATTCCTTGACTCCCACCGGAGGGTGAGGCCGAACGTCGCGGTTCGAAAGGGAGCGGATCGCGTCGTTCAGCCATGGATCGTGAAAACTGCCGGGTGCGGCTCAGCCGCGGATACCCAGTTTGGCGATCAGGCTGGTGTACCGCTGCTCGCTCTTGCCACGCACGTAGCTGAGAAGGCGCTTGCGTCGGCCGATCATCTTCAGCAGACCCTGACGGGAGGAATAGTCGTGGATGTTCTGCTGCAGGTGGCTGCTGAGCTTCGAGATGCGCTCGCTCAACATCGCCACTTGAACCTCTGCCGATCCTGTGTCGGTGGCGTGGGTTTGGTGCGTGTTGATCAGCTGCTGCTTTTCAGTGGTATCGAGCGACATGCGCGGCGTCTTGCCCAGACAGTGCAAACAACCAATTTACCTTCTCGAGGTCCCTGTCAGGCCGATTGGCTCAACCAGCGCAAGCTGGCGCGTAACCAACCCTCAGCGTCGTTGGCGTCAGGCAGGTCAGTGGCCGAGGCGACGGCACGCATGGCACGCCTGATTTCCAGGTCTTCGTAGCCGAGCGTTTCCAGAGTGAGTTGAAGTTCCTGCAGCGATTCCGGATGGATCGGCAGAGCTTGCACGTCGCTGCGATCGACGAGGGACAAGCTGGGCTCTTCACTGCTTGGAGCCCACGCACCTAAACGATCCCGCAGCTCCACGGCGATCCTCTCTGCCGTGCGCTTGCCGACGCCCTGGGCTTGTGTCAGGCGTTTCAGATCGCCATCGATGATGGCGGCCACCAAATCGGCGGCTGTGCAGCTATCGAGCAATGACAAAGCCACTTGCGGGCCGACGCCATTAACGCCGATCAAGGTCCTGAACAGATCCCGGTCCATCTGTAACGGGAATCCATACAGGTGCGAGCCGTCCTCGCGATGGACCTGATGAATCCAGAGTGTGCAGCTGTCTCCATCAACTGATGTTTGATCCCGACGGGTGAGTTGCACCTCATAGCCCACGCCTCCGCAGGCGATCACCAAGCCGTGGCGTCCACCCTGCTCCCACGTCTGGATGCGTTCGCCTTGAAGCCAACCGATCACGACGGTCTCCAGGGATGAATGGGCGAATTCACGTGGACTTCCGACTTAGGAGGGATTGACCACAACCATGATGCCGCCGCTAACACCCCAACGATGCAGCTCTGACTGGCAGCTGTTTTCGGACCTTCACCAGCGCGGGTGAGGACTCGCTCAGTCTTGATCCCGTGGAGCTTGAACATTTGATTCCTGCTCCGCTGCGAGTTCGCGAAGGTAGCGGCGATGCTGCGGCGATTCGTGGCCAGTGAGAGTCTGAATTTTGTTGTTTTTTGCAGAAAGAAATCTTCCCCTCGAAGGGGTGAATGTTGCGTGAGTCATGCAAGCTTCAAAAGGTATTTGTTTTCGCGCTTCGATCCCGATAGGGCGTCTTGCGTACCGCCATACTCTCATGGACGGAATGGCGCCGCAATCCTTGGTCATCAATTGCTGTTCTTGCCAGGTCAATCTCAGCCCTGAATCGTGCAAATCGATTGGCATCACGTCGTCATGGCGTGTGGCGACGTGATGATGTTGCTGATATGACGCCTGGAGCTCACTGATCTGAGATCAGCCTGCCAGCGTGGCCGGAGCTGCTGCTTTATCGCGCAGTTCCGCATCGATCAACAGCAGAGCTGCAGGTTGATTGGCAGCGAACTTCACGCGGCCGAGCAGATAAGCCGCCTCGTGTTCAGAAAGTCTTTGGCCTTCCACTATCGGGTCGAGAAAGACAGTGGTTCTCATGTCATTGTCTTGCTCGGCAGTTTTGTAAAGCTGCAGAACGGATGATGTGACGTCGGCTTCCATTCGGAACACATCCGAAATCACAGCTTCAGTATTGCTCCATTGCTGGCAGGGAGGTTCGATCGTGTCGAGCACCACGGTTTGGCCGCGGGAAATCAGGTAATCGGCGAACTGCGCAGCATGCTGTTGTTCTTGATTGCCTTCGTCGCGCAAGTAGTTGGCAAATCCAACAAGTTCACGTTCCGCGAACCAGATGGCCGTGGCGAAATAGGCCGCTGCAGACTGCCGTTCCATGTTGAGGTGTGCCTGCATGTGCTCGAGCAGTTCGGCCGACATCGGTTCGGCCATGGCCCGACCGGAAGGGCCTGTTGCCACGTTGCTGGATGTCTGGATGGGTGAGGTATAGGTCATGTTTTCCCCTGTGGTGTGTTCCGTAAGCGTGTGTCAATTATGCCTGAAAGATTGACTTAGTGCCAAGAAATCGACGGGCAAGTTTTGTTTTTGAGAATCATCTTCAAATGCATTTGTTGTTTTTGGTTTGATGATTGAAGTGCTTATTTTTCTTGATCTTCATTCTCAAAAAGGGTCGGGTCGTGGTGTGGCTTCCCGTTCGATCCCGTCACGCGTGCTGAGGGTGCAGCCTGTCGGCCTGGTGCCACAGTTTCGAGAGTGCTGCAACATTGCAGTGATCTCGCGTCGTGCTCTCTCTCCATGCTTTCACTGTTCAGGCTTTGGCGCAGAGCCGTTCTGTCGTTGCTGGTGATGGGACTGATCTTGGTGGGGTTGTCCGCTTGCTCCGTCAGTGATCGACCGTCTCGGGGGGTTCTGCTCAGTGCTCTGGGGCAGCAGATTCAGCTCACTCAGACCGCCATTGCCCAGTCGCTTGATCTGCAGGCCTCTGGTGTGCCGGAAGTCAGCCGGGTTCGGATCGAGGAACAGGAGAGTCTGCGCATCGGCGATCAGAAGGGCGTGCATCTCACCGGTCGTTTTGATTGGCGACTTCCAGGCGATGCCGTGAAGGTGGATAGTCCCTTCGAGCTGTTTCTGGAACGGGGGGACCGCGGCGAAAGCTGGAGATTGGCTCTTCCCAGTGGTTCTGATGACGGCAGTTCCCAGATCTGGATCACCTATCCCCTGGCGATTGATCCGGCCTGACGGGCTGCCTGGCGCTGAGGCTGATCAAGGTGGCACCCAGCACACAGAGTGCTCCCACCACCACGGTGCCGCTGATCGGTTCAGCGAAAAACAGCACACCCCAGAGCGTCGCGAAGACCACCTGCACGTAATTGATTGAGGTGGCTCGCGCTGCCGGCAGAGCTGCGAGCCCTTGCGTCAGCCACACCTGCCCCAGCTGGGTGAATAAACCAACGCCAAGCAGCCATATCCATTCGCTGCTGGTGGGTTGCACCATCGTGTTCACCAACAAAGGCAAGGTTGCTGGCACCGACACCAGCGGGAAATAAAACACGATCACTAGGGGATGCTCCCGCACAGAGAGCTGGCGCACACTCACATAGGCCAGAGCCGTCATCAGCGCTCCACCCAGGCCGATCAGTGCCGCCATGGCCGGAAGACCTTCTACATCTTGGCCAATCCATTCCGGTTGGATGACGAGCAGCACACCGATTAATCCCAGGAGGATTGCCAGGCTGATCCGCTTGCGGATCGGCTCACCCAGCAGCGCCCAGGCGCACAGAGCCGTGAAGGTGGGGTAGGTGTATTGCAGCAGGGTTGCTGCTGCCAGAGGCAGTCCCGCCAGAGCTTGAAAAAACAGCAGCAGGGCCACGGTGCCCAGCCCCCCGCGCAGAATCAGCAGTCCCTTTTGATGCCCCCAGGGAGACACCCGCAAACGCGCCAACATCGACAGTGTGATCACGATGCTGATCACGGAGCGGATCAGCACGATCTGGGCGACCGGCAAGCGGCCGCCCAGGTGTTTCACGCACACGGTCATCAAACTGAAGGCAAGAGCTGCCCCGATCAGGGCTAGCCCTGCCCTCCAGTCCTTTGTTGACTGGGACCCTCGGATGGTCGCCAGCAGGCCCTGCATCGCTCGGTCCGTGCGTATCCGGCTAACGATGCCATCCATCGGATCTGGCCGCTTTCGCCGGTGTCTTCCACAATGGGCCGATGGCTATGCCCCGCCTTCACCCCCGCACCATCGAGGCCGTCAAGGAGCGCGCTGACATCGTTGATGTGGTGGGCGAGCACGTGGTGCTCAAGAAAAAGGGCCGCGAGTTTGTCGGCATCTGTCCGTTTCATGACGACAGCAAACCGTCGATGACGGTGTCACCGGCGAAGCAGTTCTACTACTGCTTCTCTTGTGGGGCCGGGGGCAATTCCATCAAGTTTTTGATGGAGTTCCAGCGCCAGAGCTTCAGCGATGTGGTGCTGGATCTGGCACGCCGCTATCAGCTGCCGGTGGAGACCGTTGATGGACCCCAGCAGGAGCGGCTCAAACAACAGTTGTCACGCCGCGACAAACTTCACCGCGCTTTGACGCTTGCCGCGGGTTGGTTTCGTTCGCAGCTCAGAACATCAGAGGGTGCTGATGCCCTGCGCTATCTGCGCGAGGCACGCGGCTTGAATGAAGCCACCCTCGAACAGTTTGAGCTCGGGTATGCACCCGATCAATGGGACGGTCTGCTCAAACACCTTCAGCAGGTGGAGGGACTTGCCCCTGAGCTCCTGGAAGCTGCGGGTCTGGTAGTTCCGCGCAAAGGCGGCAATGGCTTCTACGACCGTTTCCGTCACCGTGTGATGGTGCCCATCCGCGACCGGCAGGGCCGTGTGATCGGTTTCGGCGGTCGCAGCCTGGATGGGGGTGAGCCCAAATATCTCAATTCTCCAGAAACGGAGGTGTTCGAGAAGGGCAAGCATCTGTTTGGACTGGATCGGGCGTCATCAGCGATTCGTAAAGACGACCGGGCTGTGGTGGTTGAGGGCTATTTCGATGTGATTGCCCTGCATGCAGCTGGGGTGACCAATGCCGTGGCCTCTCTTGGCACAGCCCTCAGTGGTCAACAGATCACGCAGCTGTGCCGATGCAGTGACGGCAAGCGCATCGTGCTCAATTTCGATGCTGATGGTGCTGGTGTCCGCGCTGCCAATCGCGCCATTGGAGAAGTGGAACAGCTTGCCCTTCAAGGGCAGCTTGAGCTGCGGGTGTTGCACCTGCCGTCCGGCAAGGATCCGGATGAATTTCTCAAGGACCATGGCGCCGGTGACTACCGCGCCTTGCTGGACCAGGCACCGCTCTGGCTGGACTGGCAGATCGAACAGGTTCTTGAGGGCAGGGATCTCACGAAGGCCGACCAGTTCCAGCGTTCGGTGTCGGCCCTGGTTGAGCTGCTCGGCAAGTTGCCGCAGTCAGCGATTCGCACCCACTACATCCAGCAAGTGGCGGAACGCCTCAGTGGTGGCCAGGGGCGCTTGGCGCTGCAGTTGGAGGAGGACCTTCGCCAACAGGTGCAGGGGCAGCGTTGGCATGGCCGTTCCACTCGCCATGAAAAAGCCGGTGAAGCCAGTCAGCGTGAGCGTTGTGAAGCGGAAATTCTGCGGCTTTATCTGCACTGTCCCTCGTATCGCGGCGCCATCCGTCAAGAACTGAGACGACGGGAGCTCGAGGATTTCGCCTTGCAGCACCATCGGCTGCTCTGGTCTGAAATCACAGATCTGGAAGAGGGCAATCTCGGCAGCGTGCGCCTGGAGTCGATCAGCCGCGGACAGGATCGCGGCGATGAGCTGGCCGATCTGGATTTACCTCGCCTGCTCACGGATCAGCTGCTGCTTGAAAACAGCGACCTGGTTGGACGGTTAACCCCTCTGCTGGAGCCAGGTGAGCTGCAGCGTGTTGCTTTGGCACGCCCCATGGAGCAGCTGCGTGGGACGGCCGCCATGCTGGAGCGGCAGAAAAGCCACAAACGCTGTCGGCATCTGCTCGAAGCCTGGACCGGTCAACGGCTGGAGACGCTCGAGCGCTGCATTGCGGTGCTGATCGACCAGGAAAGGGATCAGAAATCCACCGAAGTGATGGACATGGAACAACGCATCCAGGGCATGTTTGAGGATCTCAACGCCGAAGCGCTGCGGTTTCAGGAGCTCTATTACAGCGAGCGTCGCCACATCCAACACCTCGATCAGCAGCGTTGTGCCGGCTACACCCCGGAAGCGCAATCTCAATCTGGTTCCGATGCGGCTGTTGAACCGGCCCCGTCGGTCAACGGCTGATTCAGCTGACCGCGCACGAGTTTGGCCAGCAATGGCATCGCATCGATCGGCCACTGGTGCCTGGCTATCAGTTCTTCCAGTTCAGCCGCACGTTGCAGCACCATCTGAAAGGCCTGATGGTGCTCGCTTGGCTCCAGGGTTGAGACATAAACGTGGGCGCGTGCATCACTGTCGGGATGCGCGTGCATGGACAGTCCCAATCCTCGTCTGAACAGATCCGCATCAAAACGGCCGAGTGCTGCAGTCATCCCGAGGGCATCCGCGACCAGTTCGTCGTAGAGGTTGATCCGCATCTCACCAACCAGCCGACGGCAGGCGATGTGGGTCAGCTCATGTTCCAGCCGCCAGGTCTGAGAAAGCGCAATCCATTGGTCAGCGGAGGGCTGATCGGGAATGGAGTCGGCTGGCAGTGAGGAATAGGGCGCTCTGTGCAAGAGCAGAATCTGACAGCGCGTCCGTCGGTCCACCTCCCTGATCAGTCCCCAGTGGATCAGGCCTGAGATGGCCTGGGCATGCACGGTTGGTTGCACCGGTACTTCTTCGCAGCGGTTAGCCAGACAGCGCACCGCCAGCACGAAATCTCTGTGATCCCTGAAGCTGAGCACCGGCACGGCACCGGTGGGGTGGGGAGCCAGGCTGATCGATGGCCCTGCAGGGTCATGGAGTTGAGGCGCTTGGGCCAGATCAGCGGCTTGCGCTGGCTCACCTCGCATCACCAGCCGCTGGTAAGCCTCCCCGCTGCGCACGTTGTTGCCTGGCGTGAGTAGCAGCTGGGGCAGCAGCAGGCGAAGCGCATCCCATGGCCGTTCTGTTCGGGAGTGGTTCAGCCATTGCCTCCACCAGTGTTCTCTGGCATCAGCGCCGATGGGTAGTGACGGCCAGACGGCATTCGCCTCCTTGAAGGGTCGGCAGTACTCCGCAAGGGTCTGCATGGCCAACTGGTCCACTCTGCAAGGGGTCTAGCCATGCCCCGTTTTGGATGCCCGTCCGCTCAGCAGTCAGCGTCCCAGCCAGCCGCCGTCCACCACAAGGGTTTCCCCGTGCATGTAGCGGGACGCTTCACTCGCCAGGAACACCACCGGCCCCCTGAGGTCATCCGGTGATCCGAAGCGACCGGCTGGCACACGCTCCAGGATTTGCCGGTGGCGGATCGGGTCGGTTCGCAGCACATCGGTCATGTCCGTTTCGATGTATCCCGGTGCGATTGCATTGACCCTCACGCCTCGACCTGCCCATTCATTGGCCAGTGAGCGGGTGAGATTGGCCAGGCCAGCTTTGCTGGCGGCGTAGCTGGCCACATGCAAGCCCCCCTGATGGCTCAGCACTGAGGCGGTTGAAATGATGCTGCCCCGGCCCCGTTCAAGCATTGAGGCGCCGATGCGGCGACTGATGCGGAAGCAGGCGCTCAGGTTCACCTCCAGAACCTGATCCCACAGATCGTCACCGTGCTCTTCTGCCGGTGCCCGTTCAACGATGCCCGCGTTGTTCACGAGCACATCGATGCTGGGATGCTGCGCCAGCAGCGTGTTCAGTGTCTGGTCAACGGAGCTGCGGCTCCCTAGATCGCAGCGATAGCCCCAGAAACGTCGCCCATGGCGGCGAATGCTGGCTCCCACCGCACCGCCGTCCGTTTCCATCGATGCACTGAGCCCAATGATGTCGGCACCTGCCTCAGCCAGGGCCTCGGCCATGGCGCGTCCGATTCCACGGCGACATCCCGTGATCAGCGCCACCTGGCCATCCAGCTGGAACATTGAATCCTGCATCGCTGTGTGGCGTCCTTGGTGTGTGGAGTCCCCTGGCCCCATTGTTGGGCTTCCAGGCCCTGGGCAGCGCACCGGCTCGGGGGCATGATCAAGGCGATCGTCTGGCCACGCTGATGTCCGAATTCTTCGAAGCGATCTGGAATGACGAGGGCATCGGCGATGGCGGAGACCTGCAGGAGGCGTTGCAGGCCTATGTGGCCGTCAAACCTGACGACAACGACTGGATCGCCGCCTGTGCCACTCAGGAGGTCCCACCGCGGATCGAGCGGTTTGCCTCCTTCGATGCCTACCTCGACAATGAGGATGCCCTCGAGGTGATTCCCGTGACACCGCAGATGATTGTGGTGGCAATCGAACAACTGCCGGTCTGATGTCTGATTCTTCCGTTGATTTCGCTGCCTGTGAGCCGGTCAATGACCTCTGGCCGTCATTGGTTGAAACCCTCGGCCTCGAACGATCGCAGCGTGCCGTGCGTCAGGCGCTGGATCTCCAAGCCATGAGCGGTAGCGCAGCAACTGTGCCTGTGCTCTTCTGCGAAACCTGTGGTCTTGCCTTAGCCAGCACTGATCTTCTGCGCGAGCAGACCGGTTTAAACAGTCATGGAGATCGCTTTGTTGTGCTGTTTTCGAGCCGATCAGCGACTGTGCAGCTGGTTTGCCCCACGTAGATCGCCATGGAGAACACGGACAGCGTCTTGATTCGTCGACAAGATGATTGCTCGCGATCAGTTGCCATTTCATGACCGGTGAGCCAATCGATCCCACTGGGTTCAATCCCCTCGCCATGGTCGACATGTGGGAAGACATGCATGCCCTGGTTGCGGCGTGGGAGTCAAAGCACAGTGCCAACCCTGCTGTTGCCGCCGCAGCGCTCGAGGAGTTTGCAGCGGCGCTGGTTCAACGACCGAAGCCGTTTTAGATCCCTGTGGTCTTGAACCCGTGTTCTGGACGGTGGTCGTCGCCTGTGTTGCGCCGATCTGGTTACGGTTTGCACTGCTGACGCTGATCCATGAGTGATTACACCGTTGCTATCTGGGCCACGATCGGACTGATGGTGGTGTTCACGGTTCCCGTGGTCTGGCAGTTTCTGCAACCCAATGACGACGACTTCGGTGATCTCACCAAGCGTCCGAAATGACCCCTGGTTGATGCGCCTCAGTCCAGCTGAACGCCGACCTGCATCGAGACGCTGTTGTTGATGCGCGGTGTCTGCAGCTCGTTGTAAATCAACTGACCGTTCAACGAGGTGAACAGGCGTTCGTTGCCCATCGGGAAAATCTTGAGGCCAACCGAGAACACGTTGTTGGTTTTGATGCCATCGCTAAAAGCGCCTGTGTAGGTGTTGGTCACATTCAGGCGCAGTGCTGAGTTGGGGTTCCATTGCAGTTCGGCGCGGGCCGAGCCTGCTGCGTACGCCTGTCCGCACACTGGGTCAGCCGCACAGCCTGTACCTCCCCACGTGCTCTGCATCGATGGACCCAGTGACACCCTCACGCGTGTGCTGTCGTTCTGGAACAGGTCGTAGCCCAGGCCAATGGATCCCAGGATGGTGTCGGTGCCGATCTTGTTCAGCGTGTCGTAACTGAAGCGTGTGGCGGCATAAGCATTCAGCCGGTTGCCAAGCGATCGGGTGTAGCGCAGTTCGGCATCGCCTTCATTGGTGTCGGTGCTTGCTTTGCTTTCACCCTTGTCGCGTGACACGTCATATTCAGCACGACCCTGAAGCACCACCTCATTGGCACCCTCGGTGTAGCTCACCTTCAGTTGCCCGGTTGCGCCGCTGTCAAAGTCATCGTCGGTGTTGGAGCCCGACAGGCCACCAGACAAGCTCAGTTTCCAGGGTTTGTGTTGCGGCGGTGGGACCAACGCCGTTCTTGGAATGCTGAGACGTCCCAGCACTGGATGGTCCAAGACGATCGTGCTGTCGTTGGTGTCGGCTTCGATCAGTTCCCCGTGAAGCTTGTCGCCATTGCGCAACTCGAGTGTGACGGTCTCCGCGTGGGCCGCGGCTCCAAAGCAGATCAGGCCTGCGGTGAGAAATGCACTTGTCTTCAACACGCGTCCAGTTTTTAACTTCGGGCAGATTTTTTCATAACGCTCCATACCGTCCTGTTACGCCTGGACCACAGGGACATCACTCAGGCGCGTTGTGGCCGCTTGCCCCAGCCGCTCTCGCCGCATGCCCCAGGCGGGATGCAGGCCACAGGCGGCCCATTGCACGGTGCCGCTGCCGTAGCGGCGGTTGAGGCCATCGATCGTGCTCATCAGCGTTGCCCGTCGTTGCTGCTCGTGTTCACTGCAGGGCACGAGCAGGTGGTGCTGCAGGTGGTCGGTGCTCTGCAGGTGCTGCATCAATACACCGGCTTTCGTCAGCTGGCGATGGGGCTGAAAGATCCGCTCCACCAGGGGCAGTGCCGCATGCAGCAGCGTCTGTGTGTCATTGCTGGGTAGATCCAGATGGATGCTGGCGCTGCGGCTGTAGAAGGCGGGGACAAACGGACTGGTGCGGGTGTAGACGCTCAGCGAAGCAGCTCGCTGCTGTTGCTTGCGCAGTTTTTCGGCCGCACGCACCACGTAGGTGGCCACGGCTTCACGCAGCTCTGTGAGTGAGTTGATCGGTTGGCTGAAACTGCGGCTGACGCAGGTCTCCTGTTTTGGAGAGGGGGCCAGATCGAGGGGCAGGCAGGCGTGGCCCTGCAGTTCCCGTTGCAGGCGCAGTCCCACCACACCCGCTTTGGCGCGCAGTGGACCGCTGGCCGTGTCACGCAGTTCCCGGGCATTGCGAATGCCACGCGCTCGGCACCAGTGGGCGAGTTTTCGACCGATGCCCCACACGTCTTCAATGTCGATCGTTTCCAGCCAACGGTCTGCTTCGCTGCAATGCCCCAGATCAAACAGACCGGCATGGCCGGGATTCACTTTGGCCAAACGGTTGGCGAGTTTCGCTTGTCCTTTGCTCGCCCCTAGGCCGATGGCGATCGGCAGCCCCAGGTTGCGTCGGGCCAGGGCCCGCACCTGGCGTCCCCAGGGCAGCAGATCCAGCGTCGACGGTCGACTGATCTGGGCGAAGGCTTCATCGATGGAATACACCTCAAGGTCTTCCACCTGGCTCTCCAGCAGACTCATCAATCGCTGGCTCATGTCGGCGTAGAGGGCGTAGTTGGAGCTGCGTACCACGACGCCTTGCTGCTCCAGATCGCTTCTCACCTTGAAATAAGGCGTTCCCATTTTGATGCCGAGAGCCCGGGCTTCGGCGCTGCGGGCCACGATGCAGCCGTCGTTGTTGGAGAGCACGACCACCGGTCGGCCGAGTAGAGCCGGGTCGAGGCTCTGCTCGCAGGAGGCATAGAAGTTGTTGGCGTCGATCAGGGCCGTCACCCGGGCCATGGCGTTCAGAGCGGGTGGATCACATGCACGGCCACGCCCCAGATCTGCACGTCACTACAGGTCTGTAGTTCCAGGGGCGGGTAGTCGGGATTGGCCGCTTCCAGGCGCAGGCGGCCCTGATGACGCACCAGTCGTTTCAGGGTGAAACCGCCGTCGAGAACAGCCACTACGACGCGGCCTGGTCGAGGGTTGAGGCTGCGGTCCACCACCAGCAGATCGCCGTCATGAATGCCGGCACCGGTCATGGAATCACCGCTGACCCGGAGAAAGAACGTGCTGGTGGGATGACGGATGAGTTGATCGTTGAGGTCGATGCCCACATCCACGTAGTCCTCTGCAGGAGAGGGAAAGCCAGCGGCGACCTGTTCACCGGCGAGGGGCAGCTGCAAGGGTGTCCGCTGCGCTCGCAGGGGTTGCGGTGGATGAAGGCAAGGGCGATCGATCGCCATGGCAACAGACCCCACTGATGAAACGCATTAGATAGTACAGCTGTTCTAGTTCATGGGTGGGTCTGGTGCAGCGTTTGCAGAATGCAAGTGGTCAGCGCGTCAGCGATGGCGGACTGGGCGTCGCTGTCGAAATGCACGCCATCAAGAGGAGAAGGGGCCGCGACGCGCTGAACATCGAAGCTGGCCACCTGCAGCTCCTCAGCGAGGCTCAGGTAGCGCGCTGCGACAGCCTTCGATTTCGTATCAGCCCCAGCAAATCCCCAGGTCAACGATTGCGGCGTGATCCTCATCAAAGGCGGTGTCATCAACACGATGTGGGGTGTGCGTTTGGGACGATCACGCGGCCCGCAATGGACTGCCTGGCGGATGTCGTGAATGAGGATGCTGGCGCCGGCAGCGATCTGTTCAGCGGCCAGGTTGAGGTAGTGCTTGCAGTCGTTGCAGCCCAACGCCAGCACCACGACATCGATCGGTTTGTGGGAGTGCAGAGCTGTCTTCAAATGGGAGCGTCCACTGCAGCTGTAGTCCGCGCCATAGCTGACGGCACCGATGGGGTCATCCAGCAGCCAGGTGCGGGAATTCAGACCGTCTTCCACCGTGCGCCAGAGGGGCCCTGTGGAAGCCTCATTGAGGCGGTGTTCCAGTTGATTCGGCCAGCGCGTTGCATAGGGCAGTCGACCGCTGCCATCAGGGTTGAACCCCCAAGTGTTCGAGTCGCCGAAGCAGAGCACCGTCTTCGGCTCTTGACGCGCTGGAGTCATGGCAGGGATGGCGGTTGCGCACTCTCAGTTCAGCGATGAATCAAGGCTGCGGCCATTCCGGCTGGAATCGGGGGAGGATGCGGCGAATGATGTTGTCTTAATGGCGGACGCTCCGTACCTCGTGGCTCTTGCGCTGGTGGAGCAGGAGGGGCGTCGCGCCCTCCCGCTGACCGGTCGCACCCTCCCTGCCGAGGCTGTTGCGACAGAGCCGACGACCATCGCTCATGCGCTGGCTCTGGAACTGTTGCTGCGCCTTTGGCAACGCAGTGATGAGGGGGCGTTGCAGCGGGCTTGTGGTGTGGAGAGTCTGTTGCTGGTGGAGTTGCCGATGGAAGCGCTGCCTGAAGCGCTGCCCACCCTCAAGGCCGCTTGGTTGAACAGCGGTGATGTTGAGGCCTTTCAGCACGGCCTTCGGGCGATCTGCGGTCGCGCCTGGACGATGCGCATCGCCAAATTTGAGCCCGTCACCCTGACGCCTTGGCCCGCTTGATCAAAGAACAATCCTGTGATGTTCGACCTGGTAGTGCTCGAGGTGTTGCGTGCTGGACTGCTCTGACGTCGCGATGGCTGAGCATGAGGTCAGGCGAAGTGTTCAAGCCATGCCCGACAACCCGTTTGTGACCCCAGAACAGGTCATGGGTGCTGCGCAACAGAGTGCGCAGGGGCATCGCAAGGGAACCACGTCGGCCTTTTTCTTGAATGCCGAATGGGCGCTGCGCCGTCAGTTGATCACGGACCACGACCAACGACAGGCGGCTGCTTGTGAGCGGATGCTGCGACTGCAGATGGTGGACATCGTTCGTTCCAATGGCGTCGGTGATTTGTTTGCTTGGCGCGATGAAGACATCGCCAAGATCTGTCGCGAAGAAATGACGGCACGGAGCGATGAGGTGGTGCAGGCTTTTGATGACGACAACCGTGCAGCGCTGGCAGCGGGTGAGGTGTGCGGATTCACCGGTGAGGATCTGCTGCCGGGATCACAGGATTTCGGTGCATCCGCTGCAGAAACCGCGGATCACACCCATCGCAACGATCCACTGCTGCTGGAACATCTCGAGCGTCAGCGCGGGGTGCGCAAGGGAACATTTGGTGCGTTCTGTGCCAACTACCGGCTGGCTCGTCAGCAAGCCGATCCAAGTTATTCAGCCGCTGCGGACATGATGCGTGAGTTGATGCCCCATATACGCCAGCTGGGCTATTTCCAGTGGTGGCGTTGTTGTGATGATTGGGCGGAGGCTTTGGTGGCTGAACCTTAATCAGTCCGGCAAACTACCCATGCTTATCAAAGACATAACGGAAAAGAAGTTGTGAATCGTGTGGCATTGCTGCTAGTTGTAGGGATTAGTTTAAAATGGTAAAAAGATATTATTTCACTCTGGGTGGTAATTATGAGAGATGATTACTCGCCCATGTCATTGACCATGTCCGTCATTTTTTGAGGACATTGTTTTCCAAGGGCGAGCATGATGGCCATGCTCATTTCGGTTGAATCCTGATCGCTGATCTCATCGGACATCACGAGCTTCAGGATTTCGGGATCGGCCGTCATGGCGACAACGGTGGCAGCCTCCAAGGACTCAATCCGTTGCTCCTTGCTTGCGTTCTTGCTGTAAGAGGCGCAGGCCTCCTTCGCAAACGAGTCACCAAAGGCACTCCAGACAGGCGCTGCAGGTGCATCCGGTGTTGTTGCAATCAAACAAGTGCCGAAGACAACGCTTGAAGCAATCGATCTGAGCACTCTCATTGTTTGATTGATTTGCCGGCACTGTAAAGCGCGCGTTTTAACAGCGCTTGGGCCCCGCCCGTTGCCATCACCAACCTCATGCACGGTGATAAGGGCTCCCCTGCAGGATCGCCTGAGCCCGATACAACTGCTCCAGCAACAGCAGCCGGGCTAGTTCGTGAGGAAATGTCATCGGCGACAAGCTCATTTGCCAGCGCGCCGATTCTTTGAGTTCATCGGTCAGTCCGTCTGCTCCACCGATCACGAATGCCAGCCGCTCTGAGCCAAAGTCCTGCAGCCGCTGAGCAAAGTCGATGGATGTCAGGGTTTTGCCCTGTTCCATCAGCAGAACAGGTTGCTCATCAGGACGCAGGGCCTGGCGAATGGCATCAGCTTCTTTGTGGCGCGAGCTGTCACGCAGTTCGGTCACGCTCAGTCCCGGAAGGCGCTTGAGATAAAGCTCAATGCCTTCCTGCACCCAGCGTTTGCGCACTTTGCCGATGGCGATGATCCGGTATCGAGAGATGTTCATGAACCTGTGATCGCAGCGAGATTCAACAGATCAGAGCGCCTCAATCGTCGTCGTCGTCTTCCAGCAGCAACTGGCTGAAGGCCACATAAAGGCTGTCTTCTTCGCTGCCGGCAGGCACGTTGGGTCGTTGTGGACGCGTGTTCTTGCCTTTCCCTGTGGATCGTGCCGGTGGTGACGGCAAACCCGTTGCGGATCTCTGCGTCGACTGACTGGGTGGTGAAACCTGGCGCTGGCGACGCTCATCCTCCAGGCGCTGCTCCGTGGAACGCAATCGGCTCATCAGATGCTCCGGCACGGTTCCGTCCTGGCTGACCTTCATCAGCTCATGGAACAAGGCCTCGGGATTCTGCTCAGTCTCGACCTTGTGTTTCGGGCGGTTGCTCCTGGTGGATGGCTTGGTCTCCGTCTCCGGATTGGGGAGGGCCTTGGGGAGTTGGCGACCCAGTTCCTTGAGGCGTTCGAGACTGCGGGGATCGAAGCTCATCAGCAGCCGAGGGTGTCACTGGTCAGACGACCGGTCACTGGATTGGTGCCTTCAGCGGCAGCGCAGAGTGTTTTCAGCGCATCCCCACGAAAGGGCACATTGGTGAAATCAGCTCCGGTGATCGTCACATTGATGAACCGGGTGTTGAACGCGAAGGCGTCCTCCAAAATGGCATTAGTGAGGTTGGTGCCATCCAATACGGCCGAATCGAGGGTGGCGTCGCGGAGGTTGGTGCCGGTGAGATTGGCATCCTGCAATTTGGCGCCATACAGGCTGGCGCCCTGGAGGTCGCTGCCAGAGAGATCGGCTTCACGCAGATTGGTGAGGTTGAAAGTGACGCCCTGCATCTCGCGATTGGAAAAATCGGCACCGATCAACACCTGTTTGGCGTAATCCATCGCGGCCTGAACAGGAGCCATCGCCAAGCCGAACACCAGCATCAGTGCGAGCAGAGGGGCCAGCAGCTGTCGTCTCATCACCAGGCGAAAACGTTTCGGCAACCCTAGGGCTCTTCACTGCCCAAAAAGCGGCTCTGGTCGCGCTGTCTTCCGCTTTGAACTCTCACCGAGGGGAATGTTGAGTTCAGCCCTTGGGCCGGAGTGGTCGTCATTGATGTGCATGAGAACCCTGGCCGATGGGCGGAACAGCACGCTCGGCAGCTCTTGGTTGGCAATGGTTGGCACTGTTGTGCTGAACGATGGCGGTGTCGCCATGGGGAAATCGATCTGCTGATGATCAAGACAGCACCAGATGGTTTTCGTTTGCTCGCGGTTGAAGTGAAAGCGCGTCGACAGAAGGGCCTTGATGGTTGGGGGCTGAAGGCGTTCAACAGGACCAAGCGACAGCGGCTAAAACGCGCCTTGGTGTGCTGGCAAATGCAGCAGCCTTGGAGCTGGGATCTGGGCTTTGAAGTGGTGCTCGCGTTGGTTCCTTTGCCGCCGGCTTCATGCCCGGTGCGCTGGATTCGTGTTGCCGACCTTGGGGCGGATCCTGATTGAAGCAATGCATGCCGTTATGAATTGGGTGTTGAAGGCATTGGTGCTGCAATCAATCAACTGTGTTGCCAGTCGATTCCTGATGACGCTCTTATTGGCTGCATGGATCTTTCACTGGCCAGAATCATCCAGCCAGAACCTGAGCCTTCAATCTCCCACCGGCTCCTGAATTGATCGCGGTTATAGAGCACTTGGTCACCTGCATTCCCCCCGATCTCGAGATAGTCACCTGTTAGGAGATCGGCTTCGCCAAAGTGATCGCAGATCACGAGATCGCTATTTTCGACTCCAGTAATCACAGACCAATGACCTCCTCCAGAGGGACCTTCATGGCGTAAATCTCCTTTGTGTAGCCAGCCGACCGGTACAGGAATTACCTTTTCAATCTGTTGCTCCACAAGCGCGAAGCTGCCGTTGGTGATGAAGTCGCACCGCACACCGAACGAGCAAAGTGCTTCAACATGCGCAAAGGGATCTGTGGTGTCCCCAAACTGTTCCAACACTGCTAAATAATCGAGATCCCCATTGGCCTCGGAAAGCACGCTGGACTGCAAAAAAAACCAACAGTCCCAGGCTTGCTGGGCAGTCATGACCATGATTCAACTGCGTCTCGCATTGAGTCTGCAGTGATTGAGAGCAGGACTGGTTGGCTTCAGCGAACTGGTTCCTTTAAACTCGTCAGCGATGGTTATGGGCCTGCCCTTGAACTTGCCATCGTCCCACTCACCGCTGATTAATGGATTTTGACATTGTCATTCTTTCGGAGAATGTTTCCTCTTATCCGAAGATTGAGTGGTCAGAATGGAAGGATCAACTTTCAAGAAAAATGACCAGCGAAGGTGATTGTTGGTCTCGGTCTGTGCTTGCAGGGCAAAATATCTGGGAATGTCTTGATTCGCATCGCATCGATTCCTGTCATTTGGTGGCTTGGAAGCCTGTGACGGATACGCTGTATAAAGTCAGTCTTCCGGCGCATCCGCATCCCTCGGATCAGAATTGAGGACGCTGAATAATTGATGGCTCTGCTCCTTGCTCGCTGCTCCATCGATTGATCACGGTTTCGAGATCTTTTTTCGGGTTGCGGATGATCACATCTGCTTGCTGCTTCAACGGCTGAATGAAATCACGTTCACCCGGAATCATGTTGTTCCACGTTTGATTCAAGATCGAGACGATCGATCGATTCCGCTCGCGCGTGTCACGCAACAATCGGCGCAGGATTCGAAGTGAGAGGGATGTGTCGACATAAAGCAGAAGGTCTGGAGGCATGCGTTCCATCAAGACCTGTGGGCCGAAGGCACCCTCCAGGATCACCAGGTCCCAGCCGGGAGGCATGTCGGTCCAACTCACGGCCTTGGTGCCCATGTCGTATTGACGGCGTTGCTGCAGGTTTCCCTGTGAAAGCCCCTCCAGGTCGCTGATCAGTGCCTCCGTGTCAATCGCGGCAATGGTGTCGTAGCCGTAAAGGGGATCTGGAACCCAGTCTTTGCGGTAGTAGTCATCGGCTGCGATGACGACAGGCCGGTGCCCCAGCTGATTCAAGGCTTTGGCGAGGCAGCGGCTGAAATGCGTTTTGCCTGCTGCCGATGTTCCCGTGATGAAGATCAGCGGGATCCTGGCGCTCATCCCAGAACGGCGTCGTTGTTGCGCTCATCATCCCGTGCTTAGTGCCTCGCTGGGGCACAGTGATTTTGTGGCGTGAATCGCATGAGCTTCGGAGGACATACCGCCCGCAAACGCTTTGGTCAGCACTGGCTGCGAGATGAACGTGTGCTGGACAGCATTCTTGACGCTGCTGAGCTGCAAGACGATGACCGTGTCCTGGAGGTGGGGCCTGGGCGAGGCGCGCTGACGGAGCGACTGTTGCGCAGCGCAGCAGCCGCTGTTCACGCTGTTGAGTTGGATCGTGATCTGGTCGCGGGTCTTCGGGAGCGCTTCGCTGCAGACCCGCGTTTTTCGTTGAGCGAAGGCGATGTGCTCGAGGATCCGCTCACCTTTCCTGACGGCGGACGGGCTTCCAAGGTGGTGGCCAACATCCCGTACAACATCACGGGGCCGCTTCTGGAGCGGTTGATCGGTCGGCTGGATCGTCCGGTGGACCCTCCCTACGGATCGTTGGTGTTGCTGGTGCAACAGGAGGTCGCTCAACGGATTCGTGCCCGTCCCGGACACACCAGCTTCAGTGCGCTCAGTGTGCGCATGCAGCTGTTGGCGCGCTGCGAAAGCGTCTGCCCAGTGCCTCCCCGCTGCTTTCAGCCCCCACCGAAAGTGCAGTCGGAAGTGATTCGCTTGGATCCTCTGCCTGCGGATCAGCGCCCAGCCCCTGAGCTTTGTCGACGCGTGGAAACCCTTCTGAAACAGGCTTTTCTTGCCCGCCGCAAGATGCTTCGGAACACATTGGGCGGACTGTTGCCTCCTGATCAACTGCAGGAGCTGGCGGCGGCGGCAGGCATTGATCTTCAGCAGAGACCTCAGGAAGTGGCCCCTCAGTGCTGGGTGGCTCTGGCCAGGGGTTTGAATCAAGCCGATTCCGCTGCGTCTCGCTCATGACGGCTCCGGTCTGCGTCAGCGCTCCGGCCAAGATCAACCTTCACCTCGAAGTGCTCGGGTTGCGGAGCGATGGCTTCCACGAGTTGGCCATGGTTATGCAGAGCATTGATCTGGCTGATGAGCTCCGCTGTGAAAACACAGCAGATGGGTCCATCACCCTCTCCTGTGATCAGCCTGGTCTGAGCTGTGGTGATGACAATCTGATCATTCGTGCAGCGCAGCTTCTGCGGGCCCGGTCAGGTTTCGCTGAGCTTGGCGTGCGTATGCACTTGAGCAAGCGCATCCCGATTGGCGCGGGTCTGGCTGGAGGGTCCAGTGACGGTGCTGCAGCACTTGTGGCTTTGAACCGTCTCTGGGGCTTGGGGCAAAGCCAGGCTCAACTTGAAGCGCTGGCAGCCGACCTGGGATCGGATATGCCCTTCTGCGTGGCGGGTGGAACCCAGCTCTGCTTCGGTCGTGGTGAACGGCTGGAATCCCTGCCTCCCATCAGTCATCCCCTCGGCGTGCTGTTGGTCAAGAACCCTGAGGTGAGTGTGTCGACGCCCTGGGCTTACGGCGAATGTCGCAAGGTTCGTTCCGATCACTACCTCGACGGGGAGGAGGCGTTCGAACAGCGGCGTCAGGTCCTCCGAGCTGCTGATTGGCTGCATCCATTGCAGGCCAGCACTCCACCGCCGCTGCGCAACGATTTGCAGGCGGTGGTGGCACCGCAGACGCCATCCGTCCGAAAGGCGCTGGACATCCTCGATCCGTTGCCAGGGCGTTTGCGCGTCGCAATGAGCGGTTCAGGTCCCAGCTGTTTCGCGCTGTTTTCCAATCAGGCTGCGGCGGATCAGGCCAGGCAGCAAGTGGAAGCTGCTCTGGCTTCTGAAGGTCTCAAGGCCTGGAGTTGCTCTCTGCTCCCCCACGGCGTCAAGCTGGCGGCATGAGCGACAGCACTCCTCCAACCGAAGAACCCCGCAAGGGCCCGCTGAGTTTTCTCTCCGGTTCAGTCACCAGCCTTCTCCTGTCCTGGTTGAGCTTCGGATTGAGCAAAGGTCTGGTGGCGTATTTCGCAGCGCACCCCCCCACCTTCAGCAATGCCATCGGTCAGAGCATTGCCTCAGCCTTGAAAACACTGTTCATCGGAATGGGTTTTCTGGCCACCTTCAGTTTTGCCTTCATCGGCCTGGGATTGTTTCTGGTGTTTCTTCGCAGTCTTTTCACGAAAGACGAGGTGGACGCTGCCTAGCGTGAGTTGTGTGCAATCCGGACCATGACGCTTCACGATCTCGGTCAGCTCGTGCTGCTGCTCTCTCCAGGACTGCTTCTTTCGGTACTGCTCCTCTCTACCTTTGCCGCCGGGGGCTGAACCCGCCTGGACTGAGATAGCTTGGCCGCTGACGCCGGCATGGCCGGGATTGCAGCAACGCCGTGGCAGGGACGCTTCTCTTCAACGCACTTCGCGAGGCCATCGATGAGGAAATGGCCCGTGATCCTCACGTTTGTGTGATGGGTGAGGACGTCGGCCAATACGGCGGCTCCTACAAAGTCACCAAGGATCTCTACGAGAAATACGGCGAACTCCGCGTGCTGGACACTCCGATTGCGGAGAACAGCTTCACCGGGATGGCCGTGGGTGCTGCGATGACGGGCCTGCGGCCCATCGTCGAAGGCATGAACATGGGCTTCCTGCTCCTGGCCTTCAATCAGATCTCCAACAACATGGGGATGCTGCGGTACACCAGCGGCGGCAATTTCACGATTCCCACAGTGGTGCGCGGCCCTGGTGGTGTGGGACGGCAGTTGGGTGCTGAGCACAGCCAACGGCTGGAGGCTTATTTCCATGCAGTGCCTGGAATCAAGATCGTCGCCTGCAGCACGCCGACCAATGCCAAAGGTCTGATGAAGGCCGCGATCCGTGACAACAATCCAGTGCTCTTCTTCGAGCACGTTCTCCTCTACAACCTCACCGAAGAACTGCCGGACGGTGATTACACCTGCGCCCTGGATCAAGCTGACCTGGTGAAGGAGGGGAGTGATGTCACGATCCTCACTTACTCACGCATGCGTCACCACTGCCTGAAGGCCGTCGAGCAGCTGGAAGCGGATGGGATCAATGTCGAACTGATTGATCTGATCAGCCTCAAGCCCTTCGACATGGAGACGATCGCCCGTTCCATCCGCAAGACCCACAAAGTGATTGTGGTGGAGGAATGCATGAAGACCGGTGGCATCGGAGCGGAACTGATCGCCTTGATCACCGAGCAGTGCTTCGATGATCTCGATGCTCGTCCGGTGCGCCTGTCCAGCCAGGACATTCCGACCCCATACAACGGCAACCTCGAGAATCTGACGATCATCCAGCCGCATCAGATTGTGGAAGCGGCTCAGACCATCGTTCGCCAGGGGCTCTGATTCATGGCCCGACAACAGGGCTGGTTTGCCCTCATCCTGGCGTTGGCGATTGCCTCAGCGGCTGTGCTGACGAGTTTTCCGCTCCAGCTTGGCTTGGATCTTCGTGGTGGCAGTCAGCTCACCCTTGAGGTGCAGCCTTCAGGCGAGATCACCAAGGTGCGCGCCGAACAGCTGGAAGCGGTCAAGGCGGTGCTCGATCGACGCGTCAATGGATTGGGCGTGGCGGAATCCACCCTGCAGACCGTTGGCGAGAACCAGCTGGTTCTTCAGTTGCCCGGGGTGACCGATCCCACGCGCGCTGCGCGGGTGCTGGGAACCACAGCCCTGTTGGAGTTCCGTGCGCAAAAGCCCGGCACTGAAGAAGAAGTGCAGAGCCTCAGGCAGTTGCGTGGACAGCTACGCAGTGTTCTCGCCGCTCGCTCAACGGCCGACGATTCTGACGATGAGGGCCTCGATCAGGAGGCACTCAATCAGGTGCAGAACGAGTTGGGTCTCGAGGGCACTGCCTCCTCTGAACAGGAACAACTGGAACAGCTCTTGGAACGCACCAATCGCGAGATTGCTGATCGCTTCGAGCCCACCGATCTGACAGGCAAGGATCTCGTCGGTGCTGGACGTCAGCAGCAGCAGAACAGCCCCGGTTGGGAGGTCACCCTCAATTTCAACGCCGAAGGAGGCGAGAAATTCGCTGAACTCACCAAGTCGATTGCCGGAACGGGGCGTTTACTGGGCATCGTTCTCGATGGTGCTCCCATCAGTGAAGCCACGGTGGGACCTCAATACAAAGCCGCAGGAATTTCCGGAGGGACCGCTTCGATCACGGGCAACTTCACCGCAGAGGAAGCCCGTGATCTCGAAGTTCAGCTGCGTGGCGGTTCGCTACCACTGCCGGTGGACATTCTTGAAGTGCGCACGATCGGCCCATCGCTGGGTGCCGAGAATGTGCGTCGAAGCCTGATTGCGGCGCTTTCCGGTCTGGTGCTGGTGGGTCTGTTCATGCTGGTGGTGTACCGACTGGCTGGATTTGTGGCAGTGCTGGCACTCAGCCTTTACGCGCTGTTCAACCTGGCGGTCTACGCCTTGATTCCGGTCACACTCACTCTGCCGGGCATTGCCGGTTTCATCCTCAGCATCGGCATGGCCGTCGATGCGAATGTGCTCATTTTCGAGAGGATCAAAGACGAGCTCAGGCGCGGCAACACCCTGATCCGCTCCATTGAAACGGGCTTTGCTACGGCCTTTTCCTCGATCGTCGATGGCCACCTCACCACCCTGATCAGCTGTGCAGCTTTGTTCTTCCTCGGAACTGGTCTGGTGAAAGGTTTTGCTGCCACCCTCGGCATCGGCGTGTTGCTGAGCCTATTCACTGCCCTCACCTGCACGCGCACGCTTCTGCGTTTCTTGATGGGGTATCAGGGCCTGCGACGCCCGACCAATTTCCTGCCCGCACGGCAACTGCCCACGACTGCGTCCTGAACCATGCCCATCACGTCTTCAGGCGCTGACGAGCGTCCTCTTCGTTTTCCACTCACAAGCCGTCGACGACAGGTCTGGATCGTGTCCGCGGTCGTTCTCCTGTTCAGCTTGCTCGGCATCATCCTCAGCTGGACGGATCCCCAGATCGGTTTCCCCCTGAGGCCCGGGCTCGATTTCACCGGCGGCACCCAGATCCAGTTGGAACGGCAATGCGGTGATCGCTGCGATCAGCTCAAAACACCTGATGTGGAATCGGTGCTTCAGCAGATCAAGCTGCCGACGGAAGCCACTGAAACCTCTGTGCCCAAGTTGGACAACGCCAGGGTGCAGCTGCTTGACGGTGGTGAATCGCTGGTGCTGCGCATGCCAGCGCTTTCGGCAGGGCAGGGGCAATCCGTCATCGATGCGATGGAACCTGTCGCGGGCCCATTTCTTGCCGGTGGTCAGTCCGTGGACACCATCGGTCCCAGCTTGGGCGGTCAGCTGTTGCGCAGCAGTTTGATCTCCCTCCTGGTGGCCTTCACCGGCATTGCCCTCTACATCTCAGTTCGCTATGACCGACGCTTCGCTTTGCTGGCACTGGTTGCCCTGGCGCACGACGTCGTGATCGTTTGCGGGGTGTTCGCCTGGCTCGGCCTCAGCAATGGATTGGAAGTCGACAGTTTGTTCGCCGTGGCCTTGTTGACGATTGCCGGTTACTCGGTCAACGACACGGTTGTGGTGTTCGACCGAATTCGAGAGCGTCAACGCGAAGATGCCGAGCTGCCACTCACCGTTCAAGTCGACCGTGCGGTGTCAGCGACACTCACGCGAACGCTCTACACCAGTGGCACCACCTTGCTGCCTTTGTTGGCGTTGATCTTTTTTGGTGGGTCCACCCTGTTCTGGTTTGCGATTGCTCTCGCCCTCGGCGTCGTTGTCGGAAGCTGGTCCAGCATTGCTCTGGCTCCCTCCTTGCTGAGCCTGTGGCCCTCACGTTCCAGTGCTGCCGCCAGTGCCTGAGTCCGCCGCTTCCGCAAGGACTGTGTCCCAGCGGTGGATCCCGTTGCTGCTGTTGATCCTGGCTCTGGTCGATCTCAGAACAGAACTGCGTCTGTTGGCGGATCAACTGACGATCACCTCACTGATCTTCGCGGTGCGCCATCACACTCTGGCCGTGGTGGTGCTGGTGCTGCAGCCTTCGCTTTGGAGCCATTACGGCCCCAGACGGACTCGGTTGGTCAGAAGCGGAACTGCCGGTAAGCCTTGATTTTGAGGGTGGTCTGCTCATCGGATGTGATTTCTGCACCTGCATTCACATCGAACTCAACGCAGTTGAAGCGTCGATAGTCCTGCACTAGCGTGCAGGTCCGTCTGGGCTGATTCTTTCGCGCCACGCGGACCGTTTCGATCAGCTTGGTGTTCGGGATCTCACTGGCAGCGCTCAGACCGGGAACGGCCGATCCGGCAATGTCAGGTGTCTGCTGGAACGAGCAAAGCTCCTTGGCGAGATCACTTGCCGCCTTGTTCAAGCAGGCTTCATAGGACGCCTCGATTTTGGCTCTCCGCTGTTCATCCGCCAGCAACTCAAGCTTGCGACGTTCTTGGGGGGTCAAAGGCACAGACCGTTGGATCCTCTGGGTGGTGGTCACGGTGTAGGTCCCACCGTTGTGGATCCATTGGTCGACTTCCCGTTGTGCCTGCTGTTGCGTGTCAAAGACAGGTGAGACCACATCGGCTGCGCCGCTGGTGTTGACGCGGCGAAGATTGGCGTAGAACAGGCCTGCGTAGATCAAAAGACCGACGACGCCGCTGGCGGCAACCGTGGCAAAGACAGCCAGGGATGAGGGCCGCTCCAAGGCGTTCAATTCAGGTCAGGCGAAAGTTAGCAGTCATTTACGGATGTCCGCCCCCGCTGCCTGCAGCCCCTTGCTGAGGATGTTCGTAGGCTGGCGACATCCTCGGGATGGACGGCCATGTCTCTTGATTTGGATGCTAAGAAAACACTGCTGCGCAAGATTCCCCACGGTCTGTTCATCTGTGGCGTCGCTGAAGGCGATGCAGTGAACGGCTTCACAGCCAGCTGGGTCACGCAGGGGTCCTTCGAACCTCCACTGGTGGTGATGGGGGTGCGGGCTGACAGCACCAGCAACGGCATGATCCAGCGCACGCGACGTTTTTCCCTCAATGTTCTGGCTGCCGATCAGAAGGATCTGGCAGCAACGTTCTTCAAACCACAGGCTGCAGTGGGTGGGCGCTTTGAAGCTGCCCCCTTCGAACTGGGATCGATGGGCCTGCCGATTCTCAAGGACGCGCTGGGTGGCGTGGAGTGTGAACTGGTGGGCGAGTTGGCGCATGGTGATCACACCGTGTTTGTCGGTGAGGTCAAGTCAGCCGTTCTGCACCGCGATGGTGATGCTCTTGAACTCAGCACCACCGGTTGGCAGTACGGCGGCTGAATGGGCTAGGTCCAGCGGTCCATGACCTCTCGGACCACCACCTGCTCAATTCCCACTTGAAGCACCACCACCAATGGCAGTGCCAGCAGCACTCCAGGCAGTCCCAGCAGAGCGCCGAGGCTCAGCTGGGAGGTGAGTGCAACGGTGGGCAGCAGATTGACGGTTCGCCTGAGCAGCAGTGGGGTCAGCACAAACGCTTCGAGGTTCTGCAGGACTAGTCGCAGCACCAGCACCTGCAGCATCAAGCCTGGTGAAATCAGCAGCGAGACGCCCATTGGCAGCAGCGTTGCGGCCGTCGGTCCAATGGTGGGAACAAACGTCAGCAAGCCGCATACCAGGGCACTCAGCAGCGCCAGAGGCACTCCAAGGGCAGCGAGGCCAGCCCAGGTCAGCAGAAACACGGCGGAAGCTGAGAGCGTCATGCCGGCCAACCACCCACCCAGCGCTTTGCGGCACTGATCGAGTAGCTCGGCCACCGAGGTTCTTGCCGGACGAGGCGTCAGCGCAATCACCATGCGTCGGTGGGATGTCGGGTCGAGAGCCAGAAGGACAGCCAGCAGACTCATCAACATCACCTGAACAACGCCGTTGGCGGCTCCGCCTGCAACCCCAAGCAGCTGAAAACCCACAGGCTGGATTCGCTCCCAGCTGAATTGATCTGGCAGGTTGCTTTCCAAATCAGCGAACAGCGGCTGATTGGCCAGCAAGGTCCGGAATGTGGCAAATAGAGAAGGCAGCAGTGTTGTGAGTTGTTCGAACTGGGTGATCAGCTGTGGCAGGAGCACCTGCACGATGACCAGTCCAGCGATCAGAACCATCAGCAGCACGATCAGCAGCGCTAACGGCCGGGGAATTCTCCAGCGCACGATCAGAGGCTTCACCGGTACATCGAGGGCGACCGCCAGCACCACGGCACCAAAAAGCACCAACAGCACCCAGCGCAGCTGCCAGATCAGCAGTGCCAACACGATCAGGCTGAGGCTGATCAGCAGATTGCGTGGATTCATGCCAGTGCCCGACGCTTCTTCCAGGGATCGAGAACGTCATGGATGACGATTTCCCGGATCAGCACCTGCATCACCACCGCCAGCGGCAGGGCCATGAGCAGACCCAAAGGGCCGAAAAGCACCGTGAAAATGAATTGCGCTGTGAGGGTCAGGCCTGGAAGAAGATTCACTTGGTGCTGCATGACCGAGGGAGTGATCACGTAGCTCTCGATGTTTTGAATCACCACATAAAGCCCAAGCACTGCGACCGCTTTCCAAGGCGCATCAAGAAGGGCCACAGACATGGGGAAGACCGTGCTCAAGGTTGGCCCCACGTTGGGAATGACGTTCAACAGTCCGGCCAGCAATGCATTGGCCATCACCAGTTTCACGCCCAGCAGGGACAGTCCGATGCCTGCCAGCACAGCGACGCACAGAGAACTGATCAGCACCCCAACCATCCAACTGCTTAGTGCTTCGCCGCACTGCGAAAGAATCACACGGGCACGACGTCGGTAGAACGACGGCACCATCAGGATGGCGACATTGCGATAGGCCTCCGGTTGGATCGCCACCATCAGGGCCACAGCGATCACGAACAGCAACTGAACAAGACCGCCGCCGAGATTCCCGGCCAGTCCAAGCAGACCTTTAAGTCCGCCGCTGACGCCGGAAGCCAGGGCGCTGCTGTTCGGAAGTGCTGTCAGGCCGCTGGAAATTGCGGTGCTGGAACCGTTGCTCAATCCTGTTCCTGACACCAGAGAAGAGGCATGGTTGATCCAGCCCATCACGATTTGCTGGAGTTCCCGAGCAGCCGCCGGAAGCTGCTGGATCAGCTGCTGAAACTCGCTGAAGAAGGGCGGAATGATCACCGAAACCGCCACGGCGACGATCAGCAGCAGGCAACTCAGGCAGAGGATCAAAGCCAGAGGACGGGCCATGTTCCAGCGCTGGCGAAGAACACCCACAAGGGTGCAAAGCGCCATAGACAGCACCACTGCTGCAAACAGATGGATCAGGACCTCACGCAGGTTCCAGAGCAAAAGCCCGGATGTCAGCAACGCCGCCAGTCCGAGCCAGTGCTGAAATTTCAACCTTCAGAGCTTTCTTCGCTCGCCGCATTCTCGCCGTTGTTTTGGGAATAACCCATTCCGTTCGCATCTGCATACCTTTGAGCGAAACGCATGAAGCGCTCGAAATCCGCTTCGCTCTTCCAGGTGTAGGTGGCTTCGAGGGCGAAGGGCTTGCCGTTAACGAAGCGTCCATTCACCTCGCGGGTGACCATCTCACCCTCCTCATCGACCATCCACATTCCGGCGATATTTCCCATGGTTTCCGGTGCGAGAGCTTCAGGCTGCTCAAACACGAATGTCGCCTGTCCGGTGCGACCGTCCCGACTGCGGGTCATGCGGATATCGGGAACCACGGGCTCGTCGGTTCCGCGGAAGAACTGAATCGCCGCCTTGTCGCCTTCTGCCATGGGTCGTCCGCTTTGGGATTGGATATTAAGAGCAGATCATGGGTGTGACGCAGCCTTTGCTGAGAAGGCACTTTGCTGAGTCTTCGGTGCTCAAGCCTTCTAGGTTCACGGTGTCTCGTGCTGGAGAACGCTCCAGCTCCTTGTCGTAGCAACGGTCGTAGTAATCGAGCATGGCCTGACAGGCTTCAGCCCAGTTCTGTTGATCGATGGCATCAAGGGCCTTTTGGGTGCGCTGGGGGCCTAGTCGTTTACTAATGCGTTGCGTCGCCTCCCGTAAGTCCTGCTGTTGGTGGCAGCCGTAAACCTGCACGAGTCGTTCCACGCGTTCTTGCTCGCTGCGTTGAATCTCCAGGACCGGTGCTGTTTGCATCTGGCTGAACAGGCCCTTGGGAATCCGGCAGCGGCCGACCTGGATGCTTTCGGCTTCCAGCCAGATCTCTGGCGCCTGGCTGATGTTCAACGTATCCAGTCGTTCAGCCAACTTGTTTTCGTAGTGCTCACTGCTGGGTTGTGCTGGAAGTCCGAGATTTCCGAAACTGCTGCCGCGGTGATGCGCCAGTCCTTCGAGGTCTACGACGCCAACCCCATCACGCTCCAGTTGCAGCAGGAGATCTGTTTTGCCTGTGCCTGTGCGACCCCCGAGCACACGCAATGGCCAGGCAGCCTCAAACTGTGCCAAAACCCAGCGGCGATATCGCTTGTAGCCCCCCTCCAGCACTGTGACCGGGTGATCGCTCAAGCTCGCTAACCAGGCCATGCTGTTGGAGCGCATGCCGCCACGCCAGCAATACAGACGAAGAGGCTTCCCATGTCCGCCTGCCGCCTCCCTGAGGGCCACTGAGAGCTTGGCGAGGGAGGGTCCACAGAGTTCCAGCCCTAGTTCGATCGCCTCCAGGCGACCCTGCTGTTTGTAGGTCAGCCCTACCTGATGGCGCTCTTCGTTGCTGAACAACGGAACATTGATGGCCCCTGGCCAGTGCCCTTGTTGGAATTCCGCTGGCGTTCGGGCATCGATCACGGGGCCTGCCGCCGAGCGGAAGCTTTCAAGATCGATCACGATGGTTTGGCCCATGCCTGACATAGTGGGCCAACGCCGAGCTCGTGAGCACCGGCTCGACACCATGCTTTCCGGACGACCTCCCTCCACTCAACTCGACCTTGACCAGCTGCTTGACCGCCTGGCCACGGGTTCCGCTCGTCAGAAGCGCTCAACGGCTGCTGCGCTTGAAAAGGCAGCCGATGAACTCTCAGGCAAGGCCTCGGAGGCTTTGAAGGGCTACTCCAGGGATGGTGATGACTGGGGAGCTGGCTGGATCCTTCAGATTCTTCAGCGTCATCATCCAGAAACCCTTGCGGCCATTCCTGCGGCCAGTTCGGGATGGTTCAACACGCCATCGGCTTGTGGCATTGACTTCAGCGGCCTGCAGGTGGCTCTGCTGCAGGAAGACTTTGAAGAAGCTGATCGTCTCACCAGCTGCGTTCTGCGTGAGCTCGCTGGGGATCAAGCGGTGCAGCGGGGTTATGTCTATTTCAGTGAGGTCCCTCGGATGCAGGCATTGGATCTCACCACTCTGGACCGGTTGTGGATTGCCTACTCCCAGGGACGCTTTGGATTCACGGTGCAGTCGCGCTTGCTGAATGCTCTTGATGGGCGTTACGACCGGCTTTGGCCCCGTATCGGCTGGAAAATCGATGGAAACTGGACCCGATACCCAGGGGCGTTTCAGTGGTCGATGGAGGCGCCTGAAGGTCATATGCCACTGGTGAATCAACTCCGCGGTGTTCGTCTGATGGATGCGTTGCTGCAGCACCCGGGACTGGCTCACCGATCCTGATCGTCCGTAACGCTGGCAGAAGTCGCCTGGGCCGGTAAGGTCAACTGAGGATGAAGCGGTCTTGATGCTGACCCGATTTCTGCCTTCGATGCGATGGGCTGATTTCATCCTGCCGTCGACCTTCCAGCTCACTCCGCTGATGGAGCTGTTGCTTGAACCGGTGGAGTGCGAGGAAACCTCCTGCAGGCTGCAGCTGGGTCTCCAGGAAGCGCTGGTGAATGCCGTTCGCCATGGCAATGACGCTGACCCTCGTAAGTGTTTGAGGATCCGCCGCATTCTCACCCCGAACTGGTTGATCTGGCAGATCCAAGACGAGGGAGATGGCCTGCCACTGCAGGCCCGCGTGGGGATATTGCCTGAGCAGTTGGATGCCGATCAGGGGCGTGGGTTGTTCCTGATGCACCAGTGCTTTGACGACATCCGCTGGAGCTCCCGTGGCAATCGCGTGCAGCTGGCCTGTCGCCGGCCTGGAACCTCCGTTGGCGTCAGTGATGCGGACAGCCTGGATCTTTCAATTCCCGCTTGATCCAGCCAAGTGCCTGCTGTGTGAGAGCCTCCACATCCTCGCGGCGACCGTTTTGAACCAGCTGCGAGAGCGCAGCGGCAAGCAATTCGGCTCCGCGACGGTCGGCATTGGTTTTGAGTTTGTGCCAATCGCGATCGCCAATGCTCAGGTTCTGGTGAAGATCCCTGGCTTGTTCAATGGCCTGTTCTGGCCAGTTCGTCGGCGACACGTGGTGATCTCAAGCGCGTTGTCTCACTATCGTGACCGATAACAGCCGAGGGCGGCATGGGCAGACAACATCGCCGCCGAGCCCCATTGCATGCGCTTCAAGACCTGTTGCGACTTGAACCCAGGGCCTGGGAAACCGGAGACCTTCGATCTCGGCGACGATCCCAACAGCGACGGATGCTTCGAGAACTCACAACCATGAATTCCGACGGATTGGCGTGGTTGCAGTCCAGAGAGCGGGGTTCACGTTTCTGGAGAGCCTTGCGCTGGGGAGGGCCGGGGCTACTGCTCGGATGGTGGCTCGGGCGATGAGACTCAGGCCGCTGCCACGGGCTCGTTGACGACAACCAGGGAGTCGGGTGCGTCTGAGAGAGCGTCATCCAGAGGGGGAGTGTCGAGCCCTTGCGTTGGCATGGTTTGGCCATTGATCCAGGCCTGGTGCAAGGCCCGGCGTCGACGATCCTCTGCCAGGACTAGGCGGTCAGCTGCTGCCTGAGGGCTTTCACCAGGTTCCATGGCTGTCCTGAGACAGATGCCGAAGCCATGGGCTTCTACCTGCACCTTGCCTTCCATCAACACCACCTGGAAGGTCCAGCCCCGCAACCAGCGGATCCGGAATGGATTCGTCATGGACGAAGGGACGTAATGCCAGCACCCTATGGGGTTCCCCATTGGATGCAAGGGCATGTGTCAGGGAATCACTGCTCAGGTGAGTTCAGGTTTTGTCGCGGTCCAAACGCGCGTCATGAAATGCGATTCGGCGTTGATATCGCTGAATCCGGCGTCGATCAGACGTTGATTGATGTCATCGCTGATGAAATCGCGGTAGTAGGGCTCATGGAACACCCGTCGGAAGTTCTCCATCGCGATATCGAACTGGGGTGAATCGGCCAGTTGCACGGAATCAGCCAGCACGAGCACACCACCTGGTTCCAGCAAGCGATAGCAGTCCTGAAGCACCGCTTGCCGTGCATCACCAGGAAGCTCATGGAACAGGAACACGCAGGTCACCGCTTGGAAACCGCCGTCGTCAAACGGCATTCGCTCGGCATTGCCTTGCACGAGTTGAACCAACGGACCTCGCGCGTTATTCAGCCATTTGTTGGCCTGTCTGAGATAGGCCTCAGACAGATCAACACCCACAAGCGTGGCCTGGGGCACAGCTGCTCTGATCTGATGCAAGGTGCGGCCAGTACCGGTGGCAACGTCGAGAATCCTCAGGCTGCTCTCGCCCCGTTCTGAAAATCGCTGCAGACCTTGCTTGAGGCCTGGCAGGATGCGACGGCGCATGGCATCCGCTGCTCCGTTGAACAGGATGTCCACCTGCAGGTCGTAAAGCTCTGCGGAGTGATCACTCAGGTAGCCATCGGTTTGATGATGGAAGTTCTGAAGGTAATAGTCGGGGTAGAGGTCCCGATTGTTCAGATCAGGAAGGTCCTGAACATCTCTTGCCCGCCGTCTGGCCCAGTTGGAGGGGAGGTCTAGCCAAACACGTGGATATCGCTCTGCCCATTCAAGCCAGGGAATATCAAACAAAAGCGACTCTGGGTAGAAACCAGCTTGCGCGTCGTTCCAGTCGAGTTCGTGCAGGGCATCAAGCGACTGCCGCAGCTCGTTCATCATGGCGTCTGGAACAGGCTGGGTCTGCGGAACCACATCGGGCGCGACCACTTCCATCACCTTGGTGCTCAGTTCCTTGTGCACCAGCCCAGCGAGACTCCGGCCCTGTTGCATGGTCCGGTAGGCAAGTTCGGTGATGCTGGGCGCCATGAAGAGGGTCTCAGTTCCAAGCTGCACCATTCCAATCGATTCGAGCCTCTGCTGTGGACTGCGCTCAGAACGTTGCGAAAAGAACTGTGAAGACCTGGGCAAAATGGTAGCCGTTGTTACAGAATTGACTCACTGAGCCGCAGGAGGCCGCCATGAAACAGCAAGCCGCTCCCGTTGCAATTCCCCTTCGTTACTCGGGCAATGTGCTCGAGCGACGCCAGCACGCTGCCGCTGAATTCATGGCCTGGGCTGACCATCACGCTCACGATGTTCTGCGTCGGGAAGCTTTGCAGGTTCAGGTGGAGGACCATGTCGATCATTTCGATCGGCGTAGTGCTCTGGCGCAGCAGCAGGTGTATGCCCGTCGTCGCAGCCATCAGCGCCACCTGCATGACAGTGCAATGGCCCAGTTGCGGCACGTTTGAAATTGCTTAAAAGTTGAAAACTGCTTGCTCGAGGCGCTTTTGAATCAGATGAGAAGTGCGTTGTTGCGGGTGGTTCGTTGGCGAGGCAGATCTTTGCAAACTGCCTTGACCTTTAGGGGTGCGATGATTCGATTTCATCATCCTGATCTGTGCTGCTGTTAATGAACAGCAGCTCCTGACTTGCTCATAGGCATTTTTTCTAAGTGCCTGGTGGCGTCTGGATTAAAAGGTAGGCGACAGGCTCTAGACGCAAGAGCTAGCTGTTTTCGGGTCGACCTGCTTTGTAGACCGTTAGGACATAGCCATTGTGTTCGAAGGTTGCTGTTTCGGAGGTATCTTGTCGTTTGTAATTTTTATCTTTGTTTGAATTGGGAAAAATAAAACTGTAATCCTGGCTGTAAAAGCTGATAGAGGTGTCTTCGTCAGCTCCACTCTTGTCTTCAAAAAGGCATTTCCCTGCGAGTTCTTCCTTGTTTGTATCCGGCCATTCGAGTGTGCACCAGGCAGTGTCTTTGCTGGAGCAGGAAGATAGCAATGCGGCAGTTATTGCAAGAGCTGTAATAGCGGTCGATTTTTTCATTGAATGATCGTTTTGACTACTTTAGTTGTTCCTCTCAGGATTTTGTTGCTGTTTTGTTGTCTGTCTGTAACTAAATCTGACTGAATTGGCAATAAAAAAAGGGCCTCGCTAAAGACCCTCTGGAATGCATTGGTTTAAGTGTGATCGACGTCTGATATCAGGCGTCGTAATACATGGTGAATTCGTGGGGATGCGGGCGCTGGCGCAGTTGCTGGACTTCTTCGTATTTGAGGTCAATCCAGTTGTCGATGAAGTCCTTGGTGAACACACCACCTTCCAGAAGGTAGTGATGATCAGCATTGAGGGCTTCCAGTGCTCCGTTCAGGGAAGCGGGCACCGTGGCGATCTGCTTGAGCTGCTCGGCAGGGAGTTCGAACAGATCGACGTCCACGCCTTCGCCGGGGTCGATCTGATTCTTGATACCGTCAATGCCAGCCATCATCATGGCGCTGAAGGCCAGATAAGGGTTGGCGAGGGCATCGCCTGAGCGGAATTCGAGGCGCTTGGCCTTGGGGCTTGGCCCTGTCAGTGGAATGCGCACAGCAGCCGAACGGTTGCCTTCGGAATACACGAGATTCACCGGCGCTTCAAAGCCCGGCACCAGTCGCTTGTAGCTGTTGGTGGTGGGGTTGGTAAAGGCGAGGAAGGATGGGGCGTGCTTGAGGATGCCGCCGATGTACCAACGAGCAGTCTGGGACAGGTTGGCGTAGGTGCCTTCACCGAAGAACAGCGGCTGGCCACCCTTCCAGAGGCTCTGGTGCACGTGCATGCCGGAGCCGTTGTCATTGAAGACCGGCTTGGGCATAAATGTGGCTGTTTTGCCGTACTGCTTGGCCACGTTGCGCACGACGTACTTGTATGTCATCACGTTGTCGGCGGCCTGAATCAGTTCGGCGAACTTCATGCCGAGCTCGTGTTGGCCTGCACCAGCCACTTCGTGGTGGTGCTTTTCGATGGGGATGCCCAGCTCAGCCATCTTCAGGAGCATTTCCGAACGGATGTCCTGGGCTGTGTCGTTGGGGGCAACTGGGAAGTAACCCTCTTTCTCTTGAATCTTGTAAGCGAGGTTTCCGCCCTCTTCCACTCGACCGGTGTTCCAAGCCGCTTCGATGGTGTCAACGCTGTAGAAGCTGCCGCCTTCGGCCGAGTTGTAACGAACGTCGTCAAACAGGAAGAATTCCGGCTCAGGGCCGAAGAAAGCCATATCGGCCAAGCCTGTGCTGGAGAGATAGGCCAGGGCTTTCTGCGCCAGGGCACGAGGGCAGCGCTCGTAGGGCTCGCCGGTGCGCGGGTCCTGGATCGAACAGATCAGGCTGAGGGTCTTATGGCGATAGAAAGGATCGATCCATGCGGTTGAAGGATCGGGGACCATCGCCATATCCGAGGCGTTGATGGCCTTCCAGCCGCGGATGGAGGAACCGTCGAACGCCAGGCCTTCAGTGAACGACTCAGGCTCGATCAGGTCTTGGCAGACGGTGAGGTGCTGCCACTTGCCATGCAGGTCCGTGAACTTCAGGTCGATCAGCTCAATGCCTTCTTCCTTGATCAGACGAAGGACGTCCTGTGCTGTTTTGGCCATAGCGGGGGCGTGTTCCCGGAATTCGGTACGACCGTAAATATCGCTCAGTACCCGCTTTGTATCAAGGGGCACCTTTTTCATTTCTGTGTGCATGGCTTCGACCGTCTGTCGTGTTGGTAACCGTTTCTGTCAGATTCACGTGATCCCCTTTGCTGGCACGGTTTCGCGCGGTTGCCGGTGTTAGCTTCCGGCCAAAGTGAACAGGGCCCCGCATGCGCGATGCCATCACCGGTTTGATCGGCCAGTACGACCAGCTCGGTCGTTATCTCGATCGCTCCGCCATCGATCGCATCGAGAGCTATCTCGAAGAAGCGGACGTGCGTGTTTTGGCCGTCGAGATCATCAATCGGGAAGCAGCCGAGTTGGTGCGTGAAGCCAGCCAGCGTCTGTTTCAGGCTGATCCTGAATTGCTTCTGCCCGGAGGGAATGCCTACACGACGCGGCGCCTTGCGGCCTGCCTGCGCGATATGGATTACTTCCTTCGCTACGCCAGCTACTCCTTGATTGCTGGCGACAGCACGATCCTCAATGAGCGAGTCCTCAACGGACTCGATGACACCTACAAAAGCCTCGGAGTTCCCACCGGTCCCACCGTGCGCAGCATGGTTTTGCTCGCTGATGTTCTTTGTGAGCGCCTTCTGAATGAGGGTGTGTCCCAGGCCAGCTGCGCTTTGGTGCGCCAGCCGTTTGAGCACATGGCGTCCGGTCTGGCCGCCAGCGACGTGCGTCAGCGCTGAGACCACTCCTGCAAATCATTTCAAGCGGCATCGGACTGGCACCGTCGTCCTCTCGGCTGCCCGATCGATGCGTAGGCTTTTCGCCATTGATTCCTAACCCGGCTTCGCCGATGACGCACTCACACCTTCCGGTTGACTCGTCCCATCGGCGCTCCATTGGTCCCATTGCAACGCCTGATCGTCTGTTGCTCGGACCAGGACCTTCCAATGCCCACCCCACCGTTCTAAAAGCTCTTTCCCGGACTCCGATCGGTCATCTCGACCCGCTTTATGTCGAATTGATGGGTGAGGTGCAGGAGCTGCTGCGTTACGCCTGGCAAACCGATAATCGCCTCACGTTGCCCATGAGTGGCACCGGCAGTGCTGCGATGGAGGCCACATTGGCCAATACCGTCGAGCCTGGTGACACCGTGTTGGTGGCGGTGAAGGGGTACTTCGGCAACCGGTTGATGGACATGGCCGGCCGCTATCGGGCCAATGTTCAGGTGATTGAAAAAGCCTGGGGTGAAGCCTTCAGTCTCGACGAACTGGAAGCAGCCCTGAAGCAGCACAAGCCCGCCATCCTGGCGATGGTGCACGCCGAGACCTCCACAGGGGTATGTCAGCCCATGGACGGTATCGGTGACCTTTGCCGTGAGCACGACTGCCTGCTGCTGCTTGACACCGTCACCTCCCTGGGCGGCGTTCCACTTCACCTGGATGCCTGGAAGGTCGACATGGCCTACAGCTGCAGCCAGAAAGGCCTGAGCTGTCCTCCTGGCTTGGGTCCCTTCACTATGGGCCCGCGTGCCGAAGCCAAGCTCGCAGCGCGCAAGGACAAGGTGCCGAACTGGTACCTGGATGTCTCTCTGTTGAACCAGTACTGGGGAAGCGATCGCGTTTACCACCACACCGCGCCAGTGAATATGAACTTCGGCATGCGCGAAGCCCTGCGTTTGCTGTCCGATGAAGGTCTTGAGAACGCTTGGGCACGTCACCGCAAGAATGCTGAGGCTCTCTGGAGCGGTCTCGAATCCCTTGGCCTTGAGCTTCACGTTCCTGAAGAGCTCCGCCTTCCGACCCTCACCACCGTCCGCATCCCCTCCGACGTCGACGGCAAGGCCTTCTCCTCCCATCTGCTCAACACCCACGGCATCGAAGTTGGCGGTGGTCTCGGAGTGCTCGCCGGCAAGATCTGGAGAATCGGCCTGATGGGCTACAACTCCACACCCGAGAACGTTGCACGACTGCTCAATCTCTTCGAGACCGAGTTGCCCCGTTTCCGTCAGGGAGTCGCCGTCGCTGCCTGAACCATCGGGCCAGTAGGTCCGATGCTTCGGTTTCCATCACGCCGCCCAGTACATCCATGTGATGGTGGGCGCTTGGATGGTTCGCGAGGTCAACTGTTCCTCCAAGTCCTCCACGTTTGCGGTCAAAAGCGCCGTAGATCACGCGTCCGACCCTGGCCTGCACGAGGGCTCCGGCGCACATTGGACAGGGTTCCAGGGTCACGATCAACGTGCATTGATTCATCCGCCAATCACCAGTGATCCAGGCTGCCTGACGCAATGCCACCAGCTCCGCATGCCCCATGGGGTCTGAGGCCCATTCGCGTCGGTTGCTGCCGTGACCGATGCATCGCCCTCTTTCATCAAGCACGACTGCGCTGACAGGGATTTCCCCCGTCTCTCCCAGCCGTTCAGCCCTCACCAGCAACCGCTGCATCCAGGCATGGATCTGATGCTCCTCCAAGGCGACTGGTGTCAGCCGAACACCCATGCCATTCGCTCACGTTCGTCCAATGTGCCATCGCAGGCGAGAATGACTATTCCTTCCGCTGAGTCCTTGTTCGGATCCACTAGAGACTCATCGGCGTCGACGGATCTGTCTGCGTTTGCCTCACCCGAGGCTTTGGATCCGCAGCTTCAGCGGTTTCTCGAAGAAGCCAGTGGTCGACTCTGTCAATGGCTTGGGTCAGCATCGCAACGCGCACCCTTGCCATCCCTGCGACTGCTGCCCGAGGCATACCCGGAAGCGACTGGGCTGGGAGCAGCCCGCCTTCTGGAAGATCTGCAGCAGGTGATGGATGGTGCTTATCAGCCCACCCATCCCGGTGCTCTGGCGCATCTGGATCCACCACCAAACACGGCCTCGATCGCTGCAGAGCTGATCTGCGCTGGCCTCAATAACAATTTGCTCGCCGAGGAACTGTCTCCCAGCCTGAGTCAGCTCGAACGTCAGCTTTGTGGTTGGTTTGCGTCCCGATTTGATCTGCCGGAAGGGGCTGGTGGGGTTGCGGCCAGTGGTGGTTCGCTCAGCAATCTCACGGCTCTGGTGACAGCGCGTCATCGCATGGGCCTCGATCAGGCTGCCGATGCTGTGGTGCTGGTCAGCGACGATTCTCATGTTTCGCTCGTGAAAGCGGCTCGGATCATGGGGCTCCGCCCGGATGGAATCCGTCCAATTCCTGTGGATGCCGCTGGGCGCATGCAAGTGGCTGCGCTGGAGTCGGAACTAGACCGTTTGCAAGATCAGCAACGCCCTTGTTTGGCGGTCGTGGCGACTGCTGGCACCACTGTGCGAGGTGCCATCGATCCACTCCAGGCTTTGGCCAAGGTCTGCCGGGAGCGCAGTCTCTGGCTGCATGTGGATGGAGCCATTGGTGCTGTATTCGGGTTGTGCGACAGCACGGCACCTCTGCTGGATGGGATCGCCGCTGCCGACTCCATCACCGTCAACCCCCAGAAGCTTCTCGGCATCGCCAAGACGTCATCGCTCCTGCTGGTTCGTGATCAGACCGCTTTGCAGGAGACCTTCCACACGGGATTGCCCTACATGGAGCCCGCTTTAACGGGTGTTCACGGTGGTGAACTGGGTCTTCAAGGCAGCCGCCCTGCAGAGATCCTCAAGCTCTGGTTAGGACTGCGGCAACTGGGAGAAAACGGCATCGCCAGCGTGCTTCAGCAGGCTTTGGCCCGACGCCATCGCTTGGAGAGTCGTCTTGACACGTCCCGGCTCGAGATCATCTCTGGACCGCTGCATCTGCTGGCCTGCACGCCCTGCGGAGCCGATGCGGAGCGCAGCGCGCGTTGGTCTGCCTTGATGCGCCAGCGACTTCTTGATCAGCAGATCATGGTGTCGCGTCCTTTGCATCACGGTCGTCACCTCATCAAGGTTGTGCTGGGCAACCCCCACACGTCTGACGCGTTGATCGATCGGCTGGGAGCTCTGCTCAACGACACCAGCGAGGAGGATCTCTGATGGCGGCACAACCACCCACCCGAGGCCGTTGGGTCGCCATTGTCACCGGGGCAATGTCGGTGCTGATCGGCGTGATCTACCTGGTGCTGATCACTGTTCTCGATAGCCGCGGCCCGATGCGTCCTCCTCCGCCCGAAGCCCTGGCTGGGGCGGAAGCCGTTTCTTCGCCTCCTGCTGAAGAGGTTCGACCACCCGCCGCAATGCTGCGTCCAGAAACTCTTTTAGGGAGCGATCGCGACGGTTGAGTTCGAAGTGGTGTTGCACCACATCCTGGATTCCGCCATCTCCCCAGTCTTGATCCTGTTGGAAGTAGGTGATGAAGCTTGAGCCAGCAATTCGCGTGAGCCACCCTGCCGCAACACCCTGCACGGCTCGTCCCAGCAGCAGGGTGGGGAGATTCACGCTCAGAGCAGTTCCGATCAAGGCAACTCCTCCTTTGACCACGCCAAGACCGGCCAGCGTCCGGCCGACGGAGACCGCCAGTTCCTGGGCCCGGTTACGCGTCAGTTGGATGCCGTACACAGCTCCCAGCTCCATCACCATCTGGGCATTCACCGCAGCGGTGCCGAGCAGATCTACCCCCGGTAACGGAGTTGCCGCCACCACCCCAGCACTGATCCAGGTGTAGCGATCGACGATGCGGCGGGCTTCCTGCGACCGCTGACGATCCAGCAGATCACGGCCTGCGGCACCAAGGTCCTTGCATTGCAGAAGGATGTTGTCGGCCAGCAGCTCGTCGCCATCGGCATGGAGCACCGCCGCCAGACGTCGCACCAACAAGCCGATCTCTGGAGGTGGTTGCAGCGGCCGCTGCCCTGGTCTTGGCAGGGATTGCGGGCAGGCGCTGGTGGGAATCACATCGTCGGCCTGCAACCAGCCAGCACAACGCTGCCTCAGCAGCAGCAGCAGACGCCGTTCTTCCTCCTCACCGCGCAGATCGCATTTGTTCAGCACCAAGAGCAAGCGCTTGCCGAGTCCGGAGAGGCTGTGCACCACGTCCAGTTCGCTGCGTCGCAGGTCCCCGTCCACCACCACGATCATCAGATCCGCCCGACTGGCGTGCTGCCGGGCTTCCTGTTCTCGGCTGCGTCCATCCATGCCGGATTCCAGGATTCCTGGCGTATCGACCAGTTGCACGCCCCGGTCCAGACCACGCAACCGCAGGCGATAACGCTGACTCTCACTGGTAGAACCCATGGCGGCACCGACATCGCCGACGATGTCGCGCAGCAGGGCGCGGATCAGGGATGTTTTGCCACTGGATCCAGTGCCGAAGACCACCACCACCAGATCACCGCGTTCCAGTTCTCGCGCGACCCGCTCCCGTTCCTTCTGCAGTGATTGCCGGGCCACATCGTCTTGAAGCCGCTCTAAGAGTCGGTCGACGCTGCCGAGGCTGCGCTCCGCTGCTTCCCGTCGGCTGGTCGGAGCAGGCATGGCCGCGTCGTTGAGCTGCGAGCCTGGTTTCGAGCGTTGTCTCCATTGCCGAAACCAGGGCAATCCGACCTGCATGACGGCGGCAACGATCAAAATTGCTCCGATCAGCAGCACAGGACCCACGAGCCAGGCCGGCAGCCAGTAGCTCAGATCCCAGAGCAGATTGCGAATTCCCTGAAGCACCAGTCCAATGACCATCAGTGCGATCAGAGCTGCGGCACCGATCAGGATCCAGCGGGTTGAACCTTTCATGCGCCGTTCAAACCTCCACGCCCTGCCGCGCGGATGATGTCAGCCCAGAGCGAAGCTGCAAGCGCACTGGATCCAGCTGAGGGGCTGTTGTCATCGTTTCCTAGCCAGATGCCCAGAACCCATTGGCGTTTGGGCTCGAAGCCCACGAAGAGAAGATCCCGGCCGTCATTGGTGGTTCCTGTTTTTCCACCTTCTTGGCCACCCAGAAAGGCTGCGCGTCCTGTGCCGTTTTGTACGACAGCCCTGAGCAGACTCTGCATCTGCTGAGCACTGTTCTGGCTGATGGCTTGGCGCCCCCTGTGGTTTGCACGGTCAAGGTTTCTGCATCCGCGCAGACTTTCTTCGCGGCAGGTTTCCCCATCCATCAGGCGACGGATGGTGCTGGGTGTCCGCCATTCCCCCTGATTGACCACGGCGGCATAGGCGCCGGTGAGTTCCAGCAGTCGCACTTCGCTCTGACCGAGGGCGAGACCTGGCACCGGATCCAGCGGACTGGTGATGCCAAGTGCCTTCGCCTGACGCACCACTTGATCCAGCCCCACGCGCTGGGCCAGGCGCAGAGCGGCTGGATTGTTGCTGGTGGCAAAGGCACGACTGAGGCTGAGACGACCTTTGCAAGTGCTGTCAAAACGCTGACCGCGCCAGGTGAGTGGGCTGCAGTCAATGGTGTCTGTCGGTTGGATGCCAGCTTCTAGAGCCGCCAGATACGTCATCAACTTGAAGGTGCTGCCTGGTTGACGGAGCGCCATGGACGCCCGGTTGAACTGACTGAACTCGTAGTCACGGCCTCCAGCGATGGCCAGCACACCGCCGCTGCGGCTGTCGATCACTACTGCGGCCCCTTCGCTGATCCCCAGGTCCTTGGTGGTGCTGAGCAGGTTGCGCAACTGCCGCTCCAGCACCGACTGCAGCACGGGGTCGAGATGGGTTTCGATTAGAAAATTGCCTTCAGCGGCCACTTCCGGACCCACCAGTGCCGTGAGATCCCGGCGCACTTGATCGGTGTAGAAGGGCGCATCACGACCTGCGGCCGTGCCGCTGCAGGCACCAGAGGCAAGTTGAATCGGCTGCCGACGCGCGGTTCTTGCCTGATCCAGGGACAGTCGACCAGCGTCGGCCATCTTGTTGATCACCCGGTTGCGTGCTTCGAGGGCACGTTGCGGACTGACGCACGGATCGTGGCCGTTGGGCGAGGGCAGCAGACCCACAAGCAAAGCTGCTTGCTCGATGTTCAGATCTCCAGCGGAGCGGTCGAAATAGGTGCGGGCCGCATCTTCGAAGCCCCAGCCCACGCCGAGGTACACCCGGTTGAGATAGCTGAGCAACAGCTCGCCTTTGCTGAAGCGGCTCTCCAGCTGCAGGGCCACCAGCAGCTCGCGCCATTTGCGGCCAAGCGTGTCGCCCTGGCCCACCAGCTCGGGATAAAGGCTGCGAGCTAGTTGTTGGGTGAGGCTGCTGCCTCCTTCCAGCACGCGTCCTCCAGTCAGGTTGGCGGAAAAGGCTCGCAGCGTTCCGATCGGATCGACGCCTGGATGCCACCAGAAGCGATTGTCTTCACTGCTGAGCAGGGCATCCACCAGAACCGGAGCAAAGGCGTCGAGTTGATCCAGTTCGCGGTGACGGCTGGAGTCCACCGAATTCAGGGGTTGATTGTTGCCGTCGTAGATGGCCAAAGGTCCACGCACGCTGGCCAGCCGTCCGCGCACGGGGACTTGCATGGCCGCCATCGCTAGCACCAGCACTGCGCCGCCAAGGCCAGAAAGAAGGCCATAGCCAAGGACGCGCTTCACGCGAAGGCCCAACCGTTGGCTGTCAAAACGGAAGCTGAGCGAGGGTGGATCGTCAGTGCTGTCTGGCGCCAGGCTGACGCAGTCCCCGTCCTGCAATTCAAGTTCTTGGATGCGTCGCCCTCGCCACCACAAGCCATTGGTGGAGTCGAGATCGCGGATCAGCCAATGGCGACCGCGTCGTTCCAGCAGTGCATGCCGGCGGCTGACTGCACTGTGGTCAATGCAGATTTCCAGGGCGGTGTCACGCCCAATCCGGTAACCCTCGCCCAGCAGGGGAATGGTGCGGACTCCCTGGTCGTTTTGATGAACAGTGAGCTGGGCTGGCCCCCGCTGGTCAGGCATCGCTGGGCCCCTTCCTTTGGGTCAGTGCGTCGATGGCGAAACACAGCACCGCGAGGTTGATGGCGATGTCGGCCCAGTTGAAGATCGGGAACTGGATCGGCACCAGCTCCAGGAAATCAGTGACGTGGCCAAGCCGCAGGCGGTCAATCCCGTTGCCGATCGTTCCTCCCAGCAGGAAGCCGAGGGCTAGGCCCATCCAAAGATCGTGGCGTGGTTCTCGCCAGATCCAGATGGCGACGCCGATGGCCACCACCACACTGAGACTTCCCAGCATCGTGGTGGCATCGGTGAACAAGCTGAATGCTGCACCGGTGTTTCGCACCAGATGCAGTTGCAGCAGCCCTGGGATGAACGGTGCTGTTTCACCCGGCCGCATCACGCTGGTGATCCAGTGTTTGCTCAGTTGATCGAGGATGATCATCAAGGCGCTCAGGACCAGCACAGTTCCGCGGCGCAGGAGTGCTCCTGAACGTCTTGGTTGTCCGACCTGACGACTCATTCGATCAACAACACGCGACGGGTGACGCGGGCAATCAAGCCCGCCGCACAACAGAGTGCAAGCTGGGCGGCCAGTGGCCCGAGGCTGAAGCTGACGATCAGCTCTACAAGCGGTGCATTCCATCGGTTGAGTAGGGCACCCAGCAGGAGATTCAACAGACCGCAGGCCTGGATGGTGAGCAGGCCGGCGATGGCGGCCAGTGTCAGGCGAGGAATGTCATTCATGCCGCTCTGCTGCCCCAAACGTCCGGTGAGCCAGGAGGCCGGGATGAAACCCGCGAGGTAGCCAAATCCAGGTGTCAGCACGTAGGCGATACCGCCTCCCCCATGGAATACCGGAAGATCCACCAGGCCAATGGTGAGATACGCCACCGAAGCGATAACACCGGCTCTGGGGCCGGCAACCAGGGCACAGATGAGCAGGGCAGGCACCTGCCAGGTGCTGGGAAGGCTTAGCAGGCTCGGGGGAAGATCAGGTTGCGGCAGAACGAGGGCAGACGGAATCAGGCTCCCGACCAAAATCAGCAGCAATCCGGCGAGTGCGCCGCTCCAGGTGGCCAGTGCCCGCACGGGCAAACGTCAGCTCGCACCATCCTGCTGTAAGAGAGAGGCGTTGCCCAGCTGTGATGACCGTTTCCATTGGTGACCAGGTGCGACTGATCCGCACCCAGACCTTTCTCAAGACGGCAGACCCCATGCCGATGTTGCGTCCTCCTGACCTGGTCACCACCGATGAGATCGGCTTGGTGACGGCGCTTCATCCTGCTGAAACAGCGGCGGTGCGCTTCCCCAGGGGCTCCTTTCTGATTTCTCTTGACCAGCTCACTTCCGCTGATGCGACAACGGGTGATTGATCATCCTGGCGTCCCTGCCAAAACGTCCTGCATCCAGAAACGTTCCAGTTTGGCCAGGGTGTCGGACGGTCCGCAGAGGCTCAGCTGAGGCTTTTGCAGATGACGCTGAGCGGCAGCGAGCAGATCGCCCGATTGCAGCGTCTCAAGTTCCTGCAGGCATTGCTGGTCGTGTTGATCAGGAAGGCCGAGACCGCGAAGCTGAGCCCGTCGTTCGGCTCGCTGACCCGTGGTCTGGGATGCGTGGGCCAAGTGACCACGGAATTTGGCTGCAGCCAGGTGAAGATCAGCCGCATCGATGCAGTCCTCGAGTAACTCGCTCCAGCTCGCCATCAGCAGCTCCAGCGTGAGTGCGGCGCGGTCCACGCCGGTGGAGGCATGCATCACAAATGGCGCAGCGCCGGCTCGTGCTGGGTGATGCACGCCGACGTCGTAGGCCACACCATGCTCTTCCCGCAGCCGGCGGAACAGCAGGCTCGACATGCCGGATCCCAGGTGCGCCTGCAGAAGCCTCAGAGCCAGGTCATCGGGATGGCCATGGGGGAGTGATGCACGTCCCAGCATCAGCACCACCTGTTCCGTCGCCAGGGACTGGAGACTGATGGACGATCGATCACTCGTCTTCGCAGATGCGTCATCTGCAGAAGCGGAATACGCCGGAACCTCCCACGCTTTGGTCTGGTCCCCAGGGGACTGGGACGAGCTTGGTCCAAACCACTTCTCTAGCTGCTCGCTCGCGTCAGTGGGAATGGCCCCTGAGAGGGCCAACACGGACCCTTCACTTTCAAGGTCATCAGCCAGGCGCCGCAGCTGCGGTCGCGACAACTGCTCCAGGTCCTGGGCGATGCCCAGCGGGTCGTGGCCGTACGGTCCCTGGCCGTAGGCGATCTGTCGCCATCCATCAAAGGCGCGATGGAAGGGGTCTTCGCGTTGACGCTGCAGAGCCTGCAGGCTCAGCTCGCGTTCCAGGGCGATCTGGCTCTCATCTAGGTGCGGTTGACGCACCATCCAGCCCACGGCAGGCAGGAGCCGATCGGCATCCAGATCGCGGCACTTGAGACTGATCAGGATGCCGTCTTCGTGGGTGTCACAGCGCAGTCCGGCACCGCAACCTTCCACGAGATCAGCTAGCTCCAGGTGATCAAGCGGGCCACAGCCGCGGCTGAGGACGGATCCCAGCAGTTGATGCCCGCCGCGCTGACCCTGTTGATCGCGGCCGCTGCCACGGCGAATCCACAACTTGGCGGAGAGCACCCCGGGGGTGACCACCGGATCGAGGACCAGATCACTGCGGTGTGTCAAGCGATTTCCTCCGGTCGGGCGATCAGGGTGAAGGCGTTCTGCGGTTGGAGGAGCGGCATCACGCCCGCGCTGAGCGATGCAGCATCCCACTGCGCCAAATCCTCAAGGGGTGCCAGCAAATCCCGGTGCCGACCCCACAACATCTGCGTGCCGACACTGGCGGCCACAGCCCCAGGCGCTTCGAGGCTGAAGCGATGGCCATTACCAACCAATTGGAGGGCCCTGTCAAATTCCTCGGCGGTGACCGGTTCGCTCAGGGTTCGTTGCAGCTGGCTGTGCACTTCCTGTTCGACCATCTCCAAGTGCTCCTCGGGGCAACAGGCCTCAAGCATCACCAGGCTTCCCTGTTCGAGGGTGGTCACATCCATGTCGATGGTTTCGACAATCTGCAGGTCTTCACGCAGGCGCTCCACCAGTCGGCTGCGCCGTCCCTCCGCCAGAACCGTCGTGGCTAGATCAGCACCCGCGATGGCCAATTGATCCGCTGCTGCCGCCACGGGCCAGATCATCAGCAACCGTGCCGCTTCAAGGCGTTGAAACTGGCGACTGTCGCGGCCACATTGAAAAGGCAAAGAACTGGTTTCAGCGGTTGAGGGGGGTGCCTCGCTGCGTTCCAGCCCCATCAAGGGGCTGTCCAGCACTTGCTTGATCAGATCTTCCTGCAGGTGGCCCGCCAATGACAGGCAGCAGTTGCCACCGCGGTAACGCCGCTGGTGGTAGGCCTTCATTCCGTTCGGATTCATCGCCCGAAGACTGGATTCCCAGCCAAGGATCGGTCGTCCATAGGCATGAGGTGCAAGGCAGAGCCCGAGGGCTGTCTGAAGCACCTGATCGTCCGGTTGATCGCTGTACTGGGCAATTTCCTCCAGCACCACGTCCCGTTCCATGTCGAAGCAGTCCTGGTCCAGTGCGGGGTTCAGCACCAGGTCAAGAAGGAGATGGAGGGCTTCGCCGGCTTCCTGGGTGGGGACGAGCACGTGGAAGTGCACATCGTCAAAGCCCGTGGCTGCATTGCTGCTACCACCGAGCGCCTCGATTCTTCGGTCGAATTCACCGGGGCCAAACGCGCGGCTGCCTTTGAACACCATGTGTTCTAGGAAGTGAGCGATCCCTTCCTCTCCATCGTGTTCCCAGGCGCTGCCTCCGCGGCACCAGAAATCGAGGCAGGTGAGGGCCGCATCCGGCATGGAGGCCGTGACAAGGCTGCTGCCGTTCCGGAGCGTGCGGTGGTCAAGCAGCGGACTGGATGGGATCGCAGTCAGGGTCCCGTGGCAAAGTCCCATTCTGTGCAATCACGGATCGAATTGATGCCTGCGTCCACGAGCGGTCGGGAGATGCATCCGCTGGTGGTCGCTTTGGCCTCCCGCATCCGTGACTGGCGCGAGGATCTTCCACAGCTCAGTCCGCTCGCAGTTTCGGGTGATCTGGAGGAGATCATCGGCACTCTCGATGGCGAGGATCTGTTCATCCGCAATGAAGTGCACTGCTGCCGCGGCTTGCGCAAGTTGCACCTGGAAACAGCCCGTCTTGGGTTGGGGCTCCAGATCCTTCATTGCGTCATCTTTCCTGATCCGCGCTTTGATCTGCCGGTGTTTGGTGCTGACATCGTCGCTAGCCCAGCAGGCATCTCGGCCGCCATCGTCGACCTCTCACCCGTTGGGGATCAACTGCCGGAGCGAATTGGTCGTGCTTTGGAACGCACCCCTACGCCGGCGTTCGAACAGGTGCGGGAGCTCCCCACATGGGGAACGATCTTTTCTCCCTTTGTGCGCTTCATCCGACCCACCAGCGACCAGGAACAGGACTGGTTCGTTGATCTGGTGGGCGCCTATCTAACGGTCCTGGGGGATGCGGTGCGGACGACGTCCCCCGATCCGAAGGATGCCTCTTCTACTCTGTCGCGATACCACGGACAGGTGTCCTATTGCCGGCAACAGAAACGCAACGACAAGACACGGCGCGTTCTGGAGAAGGCCTTCGGGACGACCTGGGCAGATCGCTACATCGAGGAGATGCTGTTCGACGAACCGGCACCACTGTGAAGCAGGGCCGCGGGATCTGGATCGGAGCCAGCCTGCTTGCTGTCCTGGTGATTGCTGGTGCCGCAACCATGCTGCGAAAGCCCGAGGCGGTCGAAAGCCCTGCCTCTGTCACCACGATTGAACAGCCTCGCCAAACCGAAGCTGTGGCAGCACTCGGCCAGTTGCAGCCGGCCGGCGAGGTGCGCCGCCTGGCAGCACCAGCAAGTGGGATGGCCGGATCCCCCAGGGTGACATCCCTGCGCGTCAAGGAAGGCGATGTCGTGACCCGAGGCCAAGTGCTGGCCGTCTTTGATAACCGTCCCCAGATTGAGGCGGATTTGGCTGCTCAGGACGAGCGCATCCGCAGTGTCGACATCGAAATCCCTTTGCGTCGCCGTGAGGTGGCCCGTTACGCACAGGCTGCTCGTGTCGGGGCAGCCACCGCTGTTCTGTTGGAGGAAAAGCAGGATGAATTGACCCTGCTGCAACGCAAGCGGGTGGAGCTCCTTGCTGAACGCCGCTCGTTGCAAGCTGATTTGAACGACAGCGAACTTCGTTCCCCAATTAATGGAGTCGTCCTGAAGGTCCACACACGCGAGGGCGAGCGCCCAGATACCGATGGTGTTCTGGAGGTCGGGGCGAGCCAATCCATGGAAGCGTTGATTGAGGTCTATGAATCCGATATCAATCGCATCGCGATGGATGAAAGGGTCACGCTCATCAGCGAAAACGGTGGTTTTGAGGGTGAACTTGAGGGACAGGTGGCTCAGATCAGCCCTCAGGTGCGTCAGCGCCAAGTGCTTTCCACTGACCCCACCGGTGATGCCGACGCGCGCGTCGTGGAGGTGTTGGTTCGGCTTGATGCCGCATCCGCGGAGCGCGTGGCCCGATTGGCGGGCCTCAAGGTGATCGCACGCTTTCAGTCCTGATGATCCGTCGGTTCTGGAATGGACGAAGAATTCCTTTGGCTTCGCTGATGTTGGTGCGTCAGCCGGTTCGTCTGGCTGTTGCATTGGCGGGCATCAGCTTCGCCGGGATTCTGATGTTCATGCAGCTGGGGTTCCGCGATGGACTGTTTGATGCCAGCGTCACGGTGCATCGTCTTTTTGATGCAGACATCGTGCTGATCAGTCCGCGCTCCACCAGCTCGGTGAGCATGGCCGGATTTCCGCGTCGCCGGCTGGTCCAGGCCATGGCGCTGCCGGAGGTGGAAGGCATCACCCCGGTGAACTGGAATCTGCTCCTGTGGCGAAATCCTGAAACGCGCGGAACTCGTTCAATCTTGGCTTTGGGATTTGAACCAGGGGATCCACTGTTTGTTGATCCAACCCTGGCTCCCAAGGCGCAGCTCCTGACCCAGAAAGGTCGTGTTCTCTTCGATGAAAAGTCACGACCGGAATTCGGACCTGTGGCGGAGTGGTTCAAGGACGGCCGCGTTGTTGAAAGTGAGATCTCTGGAAAGCGTGTTCGTGTTGCCGGTTTGATCGGCCTTGGAACCTCCTTCGGCGCCGACGGCAACATGCTGACCAGCCGTGAAACATTCAGAGAGCTGCTTCCGAACACACCCCCGGGGAGCATTGAAGTTGGCCTCGTTCGTCTGAAAGCCGGTGCTGATCCTGAGGCAGTGGTGCAGCAACTGAATGCCTTGCTTCCTGATGACGTCACCGTGCTGACCAAAGACGGTTTCATCGATTTCGAACAGAACTACTGGCGATCCAGCACCTCGATCGGCTTCATCTTCACTCTTGGTGCAGCCATGGGGTTCGTCGTCGGCTGCGTGATCGTGTATCAGGTTCTCTATTCCGACGTCAGTGATCACCTGCCGGAATACGCCACCTTGATGGCCATGGGATACAAACTCACCACATTGTTGGGGGTGGTGGTTCGTGAAGGCCTCCTGCTGGCTCTGTTTGGCTACTTGCCGGCTTATGCAGCTGGCCAGGGGCTCTATTGGTTGGTGCGAAGTGCCACGCAATTGCCGGTTGGCATGGATCTCACCAGAGCAACGACGGTCTTTTCCATGATCCTGGTGATGTGCATGGCATCCGCAGGACTGGCCATGCGTCGTCTAGTCGATGCGGATCCAGCGGAGATTTTCTGAGGCGATGACAGTTCTCTCCAATGCAGCTAGATCGCCAGGGGCCCAAGTGGCCAGCACGGTGAATATCACTGATCTATGTCATTGGTATGGCCGTGGATCCACCCGACGTCAGGTTCTCCAGTCGGTTGATCTTCAGATTGCCCCGGGTGAGGTGGTGCTCCTGACCGGTCCGTCCGGTTGCGGCAAAACCACTCTTCTGACCTTGATCGGTGCCCTCCGACAAGTGCAGCATGGTGACGTACGTGTGTTTGGTCAGCAGCTGCATGGGGCTGGTCGCCGTCAGCGGCAGCAGCTGCGTCGCAGCATTGGGATGATTTTTCAGGGCCACAATCTGTTGCGCTGCCTGACGGCGGAGCAGAACGTTCAAATGGGTGCTGATCTCCTGGAAGGTTTCAGCTACCGGGGACGTCGTGATCAAGCCAGAGAGTGGCTGAGGGCTGTGGGTCTAGAAGACCATCTCAACAAGCTGCCCCAGGATCTTTCCGGCGGACAGAAGCAACGTGTGGCCATTGCCCGTGCGTTGGCAGCCCGTCCTCGCTTGCTTCTCGCGGATGAACCCACCGCAGCACTCGACAGCACCACGGGTCGTGAAGTGGTGGAACTGCTGAAACGTCTGGCCCGAGATCAATCCTGTTCTGTGCTGATGGTCACCCACGATCCGCGAATTCTCGATGTGGCAGACAGGCTGGTGAAAATGGAGGACGGTCGACTCATCCAGGCTATTGAGTAAGTTGGACAAAGTTCAACTGAACCCTCAAGTTCCGCATGGCCAAGCGCAGAAACCTCAAGAAGGAAAAGCAGGAGCGCAACCGCGCCTATGCGCGCAAGTTCAAGAAGCGCAAGATGCGCAATGACGGCCGCGGCGAAGGTGCCGGTAATGGCGTGACTGGCACTGCCAACAACGGTGGTGCTGCTGACTGATTGCGGTCACATCTGTCTTCTTGGGGCCTTCGGGCCCCTTTTTTCATGCCTTTAGGCTGATCACCTTCGGTTTTGTCCAGCGCGGATGTTCATCAGCGTCGTCATTCCCACCTACAACCGACGCGCCATCCTGGAGAAGTGCCTGAGCGCTCTTGAGCTTCAGGACGCCTGCGGCGAACTTGATGAGTACGAAGTGGTGGTGGTCGACGATGGCTCCACTGACGGCACACCCGATTGGCTGCGATCCAATGCCGATCGGTTCCCCAGGGTGCGATTGTTCGAGCAGATCCATGGTGGACCTGCCGAGGGCCGCAACCGCGGCGTTGCTAACGCCCGGGGTGACGTCATCGTCTTCATTGACAGTGACCTTGTGGTCACGCCTACGTTTCTTGGCTGTCATGCCAGGGCGCTGTCCAAGCAATGGGCCAGGTCCGGCTCCCGTCTCTGCTTCACCTATGGAGCTGTCATCAACACGGCAGATTTCGACCACCCCACAGGTGAGCGTCACAAACTGCGCGATCTGTCATGGGCCTATTTCGCGACGGGAAATGTCGCGATCGACCGTGCCGTGTTGGAACAATCCGGTCTGTTTGATCAAGGCTTCAGGCTCTATGGCTGGGAAGACCTTGAGCTTGGGGAGCGGCTGCGTCAGATGGGGGTTGAGCTGATTCGCTGCCCCGAAGCCGTCGGCTACCACTGGCATCCTGCCTTCCGGCTTGAGCAGATTCCTGATCTGATCAGGGTTGAAGGGGAGCGAGCCCGAATGGGATTGGTTTTTTACAGGAAGCACCCCAGTCGGCGCGTGCGCATGATCATTCAGTTCACTTGGATGCACCGTTTGCTCTGGGGACTGCTCACCCTGGGTGGACTTCTCAACGAACGCAGTCTTCGGCCGTTGCTCGCTTGGCTGGTCCGTCGCGGTCAACCCTCCCTGGCCCTCGAACTGCTGCGCTTGCCTCTCAATCGGATCGGCGTGGAAGCGCTCTACCGAGAGGCTCGTGTTCAGGGCCTGCGCTGAACGGCGCTTTGTTAAGTTCACAAGGTCCTTTCAAACCGCACACCTGTCTGTTTCGGGTGCTGGATGTGACCTGAACTCCTGTTCATCACACCATCCCTGACAGGTGGAGGCGAACCCGAAACCCAACAACAACCATGGCTGTCGTCACTCTCTCCGAGATGATGGAGGCTGGTGCCCACTTCGGACACCAGACCCGTCGCTGGAACCCCAAGATGTCGCGCTACATCTACTGCGCGCGCAATGGGGTGCACATCATTGACCTCGTGCAGACTGCTGTCTGCATGAACAACGCCTACAAGTGGACGCGTTCTGCAGCCCGCAGTGGCAAGCGTTTCCTCTTCGTTGGTACCAAGAAGCAGGCTTCCGAAGTGGTGGCCCATGAAGCAGCCCGTTGCGGTGCTTCCTACGTGAACCAGCGCTGGCTGGGCGGAATGCTCACCAACTGGACCACCATGAAGGCCAGGATCGATCGTCTGAAGGATCTGGAGCGCATGGAGTCCAGTGGCGCTATTGCCATGCGCCCGAAGAAAGAAGGTGCGGTGCTTCGCCGCGAGCTCGATCGTCTGCAGAAATACCTCGGCGGTCTGAAGAACATGCGCCGTCTTCCCGATGTGGTGGTTCTTGTGGACCAACGTCGTGAAACCAACGCTGTGCTTGAGGCGCGCAAGCTCGATATTCCTTTGGTTTCCATGCTGGATACCAACTGCGATCCCGACCTCTGTGAGGTGCCCATCCCCTGCAACGACGATGCCGTTCGCTCTGTGCAGCTGGTGCTGAGCCGTCTGGCAGATGCCATCAACGAGGGTCGTCACGGCTCCAATGAGCAGCGTGGTGACGACGGCCAAGGCTGAGTCAAACCACCTCTAGATCCATGCCGCCCTCCTGCCGATGCGGGAAGGCGGCTCTTCTTATTCCCCCCACTCTTCACCCGTTCATCCGATGGCTGTTGCCGTATCCGCCAAGCTCGTCAAGGAACTCCGCGACAAGACCGGCGCTGGAATGATGGACTGCAAGAAAGCCCTTGCAGCCACCGAAGGTGATGCCGAAAAAGCCATCGAATGGCTGCGTCAGAAGGGCATCGCCAGTGCAGAGAAAAAGTCCGGTCGTACCGCTGCAGAAGGTGCCATCGGTAGTTACATCCACACCGGTGCCCGAGTTGGTGTTCTGGTTGAAGTCAACTGCGAAACAGATTTCGTGGCTCGTGGCGACATGTTCCAGGAATTGCTTCGCGACGTCGCGATGCAGGTGGCTGCTTGTCCTGGAGTTGAGTACGTGACGACCGCCGAGATCCCCTCTGAAATCCGTGAACGGGAGAAGTCCATCGAGATGGGGCGTGACGATCTCGAAGGCAAGCCTGAGCAGATGAAAGAGAAGATCGTTGAGGGTCGAATCAACAAGCGCCTCAAGGAATTGGCTCTAATGGAACAGCCCTTCATTAAGGACAGCTCACTCACCGTTGCCGAGCTCGTCAAGCAAACTGCGGGCAAGATCGGTGAGAACGTCAAAGTGCGTCGTTTCACCCGCTACACCCTTGGTGAAGGCATCGAAGTCGAGGAGAACGACTTCGCGGCAGAGGTCGCTTCCATGACCAAGTCCTGATCTTGATCACGGTGTCGGAACGTCCTCAGGGCCATGACCCCGATGTGCAGTTGGCACGTCTGGGTCAGCGTTGTCGATCCCTGGCACCAACCCTCTATCGGGAGCAAGCTCTTTACCTTCAACGGGTGCGGAGCTTGCTTCCGTCAGCAGTGAAAACTGCGATTCAAAATCTTCTTTGTACGCTTCCATCGGACCAGACAGAGGCGTTGGATGAGCATCAGCTGCAGTTCCAAAAGCGCATTGATGCGCTGCTGCAGCGGTCCTCTTCACTGATCACGGTCGAGCAACTTCTGGTGCTGTCAGCTCGGCTCAAGAAGGAGGATCGACGTCTGCGCATGCAGCAGCTTCAGGCGTTCACAGAACGCGGATCTGAGCGCGCGGACGCTACAGAATTGGATGACGCGACGTCCACACCACCCGCAGCATCGGTGGGAGTCGAATTAAGTCTGGATCTTCCGCTTGAGCGTCCTGATCTGATTGAGGGATTGCTGCCTGTCGATCCTGCATTGATGCCATCGGAGCCGACCTCTCACTCAGAGTCTCTGGACCTTGCCGCGTCATCGTCGTTGGATCCTGGATCGGAGCCGTCCGAACTGGATGTGTTGCGTTCGCTGTTTGTGATGGCTGGGGATTCTCTGGAATCCACAGAGGCTGAATCAGATCGACGCCCTGCTCTTGATCCTCAGGAGAGCAATGCCGTTGACCCTCTGGACACCAATGATCAGCTGATGCCTGAGACCGCGAGTGGTTTGTTGCATTGGTTGGATTGCTTGGACGCCGCTTTGATCCGTCGACTGCGCAATCTCTCCCATGCCGTCAATGTGGAGCTGATGCGTGCCGGGATCAATCGCAGTCTTCTGCCCATTCAGCTGCTCGACGCTGTGATCAGTGGTCAGCTTCCTTCCCAATCGGCACCCTCCAACCTGTTGAAGCTGACCCTGCCTCTGACGTTGATGACAGAGGAGCAGTCAATGCAGACGCTTTGTGTGTTGGTGAGACCCGCTGATCTCGAATTCGATGATCACGGCTTGCGGCGAATTCGTGCTCGTCTTCGTTTTCAACGCGGGGAACTCGGCAGTTGGCTTCTGAAAGAGCGACACTGGCAGCGTCGTGCGCGAGTTCGGGAGGTCCAAACCCATTGGTGGCCCAACCAGCCGGAGACGCCTCCTTCCAGGTAGCACCGGGTCTGGACCGCCAGGCTCTGGAACGTTTTTTGGTGTGGATCCGACCGCTTCAGCAGGCGCTCTCCTTAGAGGCTGATCGCGGTTTCGCTGACCTACAGGGCCGCAAGGAGCATTTCCACAGTTTCATGGCCCGGGAACTGGCGTCCCCGCCAGACATCCCCTTGCCTGGGGATGTGCCGGAGCGACTGCGAGTCTTGGCGGAGGGTTTCGCTGACTATCACACTCACAACGATGCAGCCCGGCGTCGTCAGGTCACGGTGGCCCGTCAGTGGTTGCATGCTCTACGTCAGCGACTTGAGCCTTCCGCACCGATGGCACCGCCACGGTTGAAGGTGGCGCAGCCATCGCCAACAGCTTCAGGACCCAGCGGGTCATCACCGTCCCTGGATGCGCCATTGGCTCAGGTCCGTGGGATTGGCCCCAAGTTGGCTGAGCGTCTGGCCAGCCTCGGATTGCTGCTGGTGCGCGATCTGCTGCTCCACTATCCACGCGATTACGTGGACTATTCCGCGTTGCGTCGGATTGAGGCGTTGGTGCCAGGTGAGACGGCCACGATCGTGGCCACCGTCCGTCGTTGCCATGGCTTCACCAGTCCACGCAATCCCAATCTCTCGATCATCGAATTGCAGCTTCAGGATCCGACGGGACGGATCAAGGTGACGCGTTTCTTGGCTGGTAAGCGTTTCAGCAATCCCTCCTACCTGCATGGCCAGACCCGGCAATACCCCAATGGCGCCACGGTTGCCGTGAGTGGACTGGTGAAGGACGGACCCTATGGGCTCAGTTTTCAGGACCCCCTCATCGAGGTGATGGAAAGTGCCCAGTCTCCATTGCGTTCCAGCCGGATCGGTCGCTTATTGCCTGTGTACCCGCTCACCGAAGGATTGACTGCGGATCGTTTCCGCTCGCTGGTGTCGCGCGTGCTCCCGGCGGTGCGTCTTTGGCCTGAACCGCTTCCGCGAGAGCGCCGGCAGGCTCGACAGCTCCTCAGTCGCGACAAGGCCCTGGTGGCGATTCATCGGCCGGAATCATCGGAGCAGCTTCAGCGAGCCAGGCATCGTCTTGTGTTTGATGAGTTTCTGCTGTTGCAGCTTGGGTTGATGCAGCGACGGGCGGCGTTGCGACAGCGCTCGGCGCCCTCCTTGCGCTGTGCCTCGGACCGTGATGGCCTGATGGGGCAGTTCCTGGAGCTGTTGCCGTTTGAGCTCACGGGCGCGCAACAAAGGGTTCTCGCGGAGATTGAGCTGGATTTGGATCGGCCTGAGCCAATGGCCCGTCTGGTGCAGGGAGATGTCGGCAGCGGCAAGACCGTCGTTGCTGTGGCAGCGCTGCTGAAGGCCATCCAGGCCGGATGGCAGGGGGCGATGATGGCCCCGACGGAGGTGCTGGCAGAACAGCATTACCGCAGTCTGTGCACCTGGATGCCGCCGTTGCACGTAACGGTGGAGCTGCTCACCGGATCGACCCCCCAGAAACAACGCCGCCGCATCCTGGCGGATGTGGCATCAGGAGCCTGCAAGATCCTTGTGGGGACCCATGCGCTGCTGGAAGATCCCGTTGGTTTTGAGCGGTTGGGTCTTGTCGTGGTTGATGAGCAACACCGCTTTGGTGTGCGTCAGCGCAATCGATTGTTGGGGAAGGGCTTGCAGCCTCATCTACTCACCATGACTGCCACGCCGATCCCCAGAACCTTGGCGTTATCACTCCATGGCGATCTGGATGTCAGCCAGATCGATGAACTGCCGCCGGGCCGCACGCCGATCAAGACGGCGATGCTTTCTGGTTCCAGCCGCGACGAGGCTTACCAGCTGATCCGTGACGAGGTGAACAAAGGCCAGCGTGCCTATGTCGTGCTTCCTTTGGTCGAAGACTCAGAAAAGATGGATCTGCGATCGGCGGTGGAGGTGCATCGCCAGCTGGCGGAGGAGGTGTTCCCCGATCTTCAGGTGGGTCTGCTGCATGGTCGGCTGGCCAGTGCGGACAAACAGGCCGTGATTCGCAGTTTTGCCGCGGGAGAGTCGCAGGTGCTGGTCTCCACCACGGTTGTGGAAGTCGGTGTCGATGTGCCGGAGGCCAGTGTGATGGTGATCGATCACGCCGATCGCTTTGGACTTGCGCAGCTCCACCAGCTGCGTGGTCGCGTTGGACGCGGTGCTGCGGCGTCTCACTGTCTGCTGATCAATGACAGTCGCAATCCCTTGGCGCGGCAGCGGTTGGAGGTCCTGGTGCGATCCACCGATGGCTTTGAGATTGCCGAAATGGACCTCCGTCTTCGCGGTCCAGGTCAGGTGCTGGGCACTCGTCAATCGGGTCTGCCTGATCTGGCTCTGGCCAGCCTTGCCGATGATGGATCCGTGCTGGAAGAAGCGCGGGAGGAAGCCGCAGACATTCTCTTGCAGGATCCAGAGCTTCAAGACCATGCCGTGTTGAAGCGGTTGCTAGAGGAACAACGCAGTCGTGTGACCGCTGCCGCACAGCTCAATTGAGCGGCCCTTGAGACTCCATCCCATCGCTCATACGATTCTTGAGCTCTGGTGAGTTGTCGGATGCGTCGTCCCTGGAACGATGTGGTGATTGCAGACTGCGGTGAGTCCCTGGCATCGCTCAAGACTCATTTCCTTTGCCTGGAACCGCATCCTTATGCGCGGGTGGGAGCTCCCTATGGCGAGGGTGCGGATCCCTACAGGCTTCGATCCGGCGTGCTGGAGCGATTGCAGAGGGCTCAGGATCAGCTGTCGCTTGCAAACGATCCCGTTGCAGGACCTCTGCAGTTGGCCATCTTTGATGCCTGGAGACCGGTGCAGGTGCAGGCCTACATGGTTCAGCATGCAGTGGCAGAGCTTTGCCAGCAACGGGAAATTGACCCCCTCGATCCGGCCCAGTCCGAAGCGCTGGCGCTGGCTCAGTCTGACGTGAGTCGATTTTGGGCACCGCCAAGTCGTGATCCCGGGATGCCACCCCCCCACAGCACAGGTGCGGCAGTGGATCTCACCCTTGCTGACACCGCCGGGACGGTGTTGCCGATGGGGGGTGAGATTGATGCCATTGGTGAGGAGTCGATCCCGGATGTTCATGCATCAGCAGCGGAGCAGGATTCATCGAGTGATGCTGCTCTCTGGCATAGGAGGCGATGCCTGCTGCATGACGTGATGCGTTCAGCAGGCTTTGTCCGGCACCCGAACGAATGGTGGCATTTCAGTCACGGAGACCAGCTGTGGGCCTGGTCGGTGAAAGCTAAACGGGCGATCTACGCCTCGGTTCCCAGCAGCTGATGCACCGATTGATCTCCCAAGCGGTTGACGTGAGCTCCGAAACTGCGACGAACTCCGCACTGTTTCCAATCGATCAGCAGCGGTTCAAGGGTTGATTCCAGCTGATCGAGGGGCATTTTCTGCAGGAACGGACGCGCCAGTGTCTGGAGGTTCGGTGTGCCTCCAAGCCACAACTGGTATTGATTGACGCCACTCCCCACCAGGCCGAGTTCGGCCATGTAGGGACGGGCACAACCATTCGGGCAGCCAGTCATGCGCACCAGCAAGGATTGGTCGATCTCCAGACGTTGCAGCAGGGCATCCAGGCGGTCAAGCACAGAAGGAAGCGCCCGTTCCGCTTCGGTAATGGCCAAGCCGCAGGTGGGCAGTGCTGGACATGCAATCGCATGCCGCGCCAGCGGTGCAGGTTCACCTGGGAGTTCAAATCCCAGGGTTGCCAGTGCAGCTTTGATGGCGGGTTTCTGGGGCGCCCCGATGTTGCACAGCAACAGATCCTGATTGGCGGTCAGACGCACTTCCAGCTGATAGGTCTGAACAAGCTTGCGCAATCCGGATTTGACCTCACCTGCGAGCCGTCCGCAGGTCAGGGGGAGCCCCACAAACCACAGGCCCTTCTTTTGACGATGCCATCCCAAGTAATCCTCCAGCTTGGGACGCGCCTCCAGGCGAAGGCCCTTCAATTCACCTTTGAAATAGGTCGATTTGAGGGTGGAGCGGAACCAACTGATCCCCTTGTTGTGGAGCAGGTATTTCATCCGCGCGTGCTTGCGCACCTCACGGTCACCGTGATCACGCTGCAAGGCCATGATCGACTGCAGCAGATCAAAAATGTCATCCGCTTTCACGTAGCCGAGGGCATCGGCGGTTCGCGCAAAGGTGTCGTCTTGGTTGTGGGTTCGGCCCATGCCACCACCCACATAGACGTTGCAGCCTTTCAAGGCACCGGAGGGGTCAGCAAAGGCGACTAGACCGATGTCTTGGGTCAGTAGATCGACTGAGTTGTCACCAGGAACGGTGACAGCCACCTTGAATTTGCGCGGTAGGTAGGTGTCGCCGTAGAGCGGTTCGGCATCACTGCCTGAATACACCCCACCATCCCTTTGCCGGGACCGCGCTTTGCGCACGGCTGAAGTGGGTTGGAACCTGTAGCTGTGGTCGCCATCGATCCACATGTCGAGGTAAGACCCCTCTGCGGCTTCAGGGCTGAGCAGATCCGCAATTTCATCGGCGAGCTTGCGAGCCGCTGGGTATGCACCTTTCTCAAACGGGGCCGGAGGTGCCATCACGTTGCGGTTGATGTCTCCGCAGGCCGCCAGTGTTGAACCCAAATTGCTGATGATCGTGCCGATCACCGTTTTGAGATCTGCCTTGGGCACGCCGTGCATCTGGAAGGCCTGGCGCGTGGTGGCGCGAAGCGTTCCGTCGCCGTAGCGATCGGAGAGATCATCCAGGGCAACAAACAGGTCGGCAGGGATTCGTCCACCTGGGTTCCGCAGCCGCAGCATCATCTGCCAGCAGCGAACCTTGTCGGTTTTGCGCAGCTCGCGATGGTTCTGCTGGTAGCTGCCGTGGAACTTCAGCAGTTGAACGGCGTCTTCACTGAAGCGGATCTCTTCGTTGCCAAGTTCCGTGAGCAGAGGTTCGCGCAGATGGCCGCTGTAGAGCTTGCGTTTTTCTGCTTTTGACAGGGCCGTGTCAATCGACTCTGTCCGATCGGCAGGACCATCTAATGCCGTGTCGAGGGCAACTGCCTGCTTATTGGAGGTAGCTGTCACACCTTGGCTCACACGTGCGCTGTCGTTCTATTTGAAACTAGCGAAGCGGCGTCCAATAAAGTCGCCACCTGCATTGGCACGTGGTTTGGCGAACACGTTTCTGCTCGAGATCGGTACCGAGGAACTCCCGGCAGATTTTGTGCGCTCAGCTCTTCAGCAATTGGAGCGACGTGTTCGCACCGATCTGAAGGAGCTGCGGCTCGATCACGGTGCGCTGACGGTCACGGGAACGCCTCGCCGTCTTCTGGTGGAAGTGAGTGATCTGATCGACGCACAGCCGGATCTTGAGGAAGATCGCAAAGGTCCCCCTGTCTCCCAGGCACTGGTGGATGGCCAGCCAGGGCCTGCGGCCATCGGCTTCGCTAAACGCTGTGGGGTCGATCCTCAGGACCTTGAACCCCGTGACACGCCGAAGGGCCCTTGTCTGTTCGCACGCGTCTGCACGCCTGGTCAGGACAGCTCCGCGCTGCTTCAGTCCTGCATCCCCCAATGGATTGATGCGCTGCAGGGCCGGCGATTCATGCGCTGGGGTAGCGGTGAGCAGCGATTCAGTCGCCCTGTGCGTTGGCTTGTCGCCTTGCTGGGTGATGCCGTGGTTCCCGTCACACTGGCGTCCTCTGATCCTGTTGTTCACAGTGGCCGTCGCAGTCGTGGCCATCGTCTGCATCAGGAACTGGATGAGGTTCGTTCAGCGGATGACTTGCGGTCCCAGCTGGCAGCAGCGGGCGTCGTGGTGGATCGTCAGGAGCGTGCCCAAAGCATCCGATCCGCGATCGCCGATCAAGCAGTCGCCTGCGGCGGCGAAGCGGATTGTCCTCAGGGCTTGTTTGAGGAGCTGGTGGATCTGGTCGAATCGCCCCGTGTGCTCAAGGGTGAAATCGCTGACCAATATCTCGATCTCCCCCCAGAAGTGATCGTCACCGTGATGCAGTCGCACCAGCGCTATGTGCCGCTCAAGCGCCCGCAGGCCAGCGCCGATCCGTTGCAGCTTGAGGCGCGCAGTGTGCTGCTGTCCGACTACCTGCTGGTGAGCAACGGGCTGCCGGATGCCTCCGCAACGATCGTGAGTGGCAATCAGCGCGTGCTGGGGGCCCGTCTCGCCGATGCGGAGTTTTTCCTCACAGTGGATCGCAGGCAGCCGAGCGAAGACCGTCGCCAGGCGCTGGATCGTGTCACGTTTGCCGAAGGCCTCGGCAGTCTTCTGAACCGCAGCGAGCGGATCAGTTGGGTGATGAATCAGCTGGTGAAGGCACTCGGCATCGACGAGACCCTTGCCGGCCATGCGCGGCGTGCGGCTCATCTCTGCAAGCACGATCTGGTTAGCCAGATGGTGGGTGAATTTCCTGAACTGCAGGGACTGATGGGTGGGAAGTACCTGCTGGAAGAAGGCGAGCCCCGTGAGGTGGCCCTTGCTGTGGCGGAGCACTACCAACCAGCAGGGGCTGGCGAAGCTCCGCCATCCAGTGATGCCGGAGCCCTGCTGGCACTGGCTGAGCGCTTTGAGCTGCTCCTCAGCATCTTTGCCAAGGGCCAGCGGCCGACGGGATCGTCGGATCCCTACGCGTTGCGTCGTGCTGGCAACGGCATTGTTCAGATTCTCTGGGATCGCAGTTGGCGTTTGCCGCTGCAGACCTTGTTCAGTCAGGCTGCAAGCCACTGGGCAGAACTCTTCCCGGCTTTCAAGGTTGAAGCGGCGTCGCTTGCTGAGGATCTCGGCCAGCTGTTGCGCCAGCGCATGGTGTCCCAGTTTGAGGAGGATGGCTTCCCGATTGATTTGGTGCAGGCCGTCAGCGGGGAGGGCGTCACCAGTGAGCGCTTGCTGCAGGACCCTGTTGATGCACGTGAGCGGCTGCTGCTGCTTCAGCAGCTGCGATCCGATGGTCAACTTCAGGCTGTTCAGGCGGTGGTGCAGCGTGCTTCGCGTCTGGCAGAGAAAGGTGATCTGCTCGCAACGCAATTGACGACCGCTGAGGTGATTGATGCCGGTCTGTTCGATTCCCCCAGCGAAGCGGGTCTGTTGGCTGAACTCGAATCACTCAGCCCCCTGGCTGAAGCCTGTGATTACAGCGGTTTGGCCGCTGGTCTTCAGGCTGCGGCCGTCGCCCTCGAGGCCTTCTTCGATGGTGACAAAAGCGTGATGGTGATGGCGGACGATGCGTCTGTGCGTCGCAATCGTCTGAATCTGCTGGGAGTGTTGAGGAATCAAGCATCGGTGCTGGCGCGTTTCGACAACATCCAGGCCTGACCAAAGCTGAGAGTGACCTTGTTCTCCAATCAAAAACCCCGGCTGGACCGAAGTCAGCCGGGGTTTCGCAGCGAGCTGCTGGAAGCGGATTCAGCTGGTGGTCACCGTGGAGCGCTCTTCACTGCTGGCCGTGGCGTCATTGTCGTTGGATGAATCGCCACTCTGCGCCTGCGCTTTGATCGCTTGAGCGGCTTCCTCTGCAAGGAAGTCACCGTCCGAACGGCCAACGGCCGAGGGCACAGCGTCGTAGTCGGCCGGTGCGAGGGCCTGACCGCGCAGAAGGCTTCCCAGGGTCCGCAGGGTGAGTTTGATCTGCTGCCAGGGATTCATCATCACCACCCGCTTGTAGAGGTAGCTGTCGAACGTCAGTTTCTGGACATCACGGTCATCGCACATTTCCACGAAGGCTTCTCGAGCCGCGTCGTTGCGATAGAAAATCCTCTGGAGAATGTCCAGAACGGCGTAAGTGGCACCGTATTTGCGATCCCAGCGCTTCAAATAGGTGGATTTGATCTCCTTCTCCGTTGGAATCTTGGAGCCGTTGGCTGAGATTTCAACGATCGCTTCGGCACACATGCGGCCACTCTTGGCAGCAAAGTAAATGCCCTCTCCAGAGCTTTTGGTCACATAACCGGCGGCATCACCCACGAGGGCCATGCGGCCGACGACACGACGGGGCCTGGGATGCTCTGGAATCGGGTGGGCTTCGACCTTGATCACTTCGCCCTTGAACAGACGCTTACGCGCCCGTTCACGGATTCCTTTCTGGAGGCCCTTGATCAGGGACTGGTTTTGCTGCATCGTGCCGGTGCCAACGGCCACGTGGTCGAACTTGGGGAAGACCCAGGCATAGAAATCGGGAGAGACGTCCGTACCGACGTACATCTCAGCCAGATCTTCGTAGTAGGTCATCTCTTCGGCAGGAAGCTTGATGCGTTCCTGGAAGGCGATCGCCACGTTGTAGTCACCAGCGTCCATCGCCTTGGCAACACGGGAGTTGGCCCCGTCCGCTCCGATGATCAGATCCACATCAAGGGTCTTCAGCTCACCGGTGGGGCCGCCAGAGCTGTAGTCGGCGTAATGAAGGGTGTAGGGACCCTCACGGTTGGTGCCGGTGTCGATCTTCTGAACGAGACCATTGATGAGGGTGGTGCCGAGGTCTGCAGCACGGTTACGCAAGAAGGCGTCGAACACCTCGCGGCGACACATGCCGATGTAGGCGTCGTTGTCGTAGCCCAGGGGATCAAGTTTGATATCCACCTCTTTATTGGAGGGGGAAATCATCTTCATGTTCCGCACTTTGCGGTCGATGATGGATTCCGGAAGCTCGAACTCCTCGACCATGCACAGGGGGATGGCGCCACCACAGGGTTTGGCGTTGTCCAGCTTGCGCTCAAACAACCAGGTGCTGATCCCAGCTTTGGCCAGAATTTCGGCTGCGCAAGATCCGCTCGGACCTCCACCGATGACGGCAACTCTCAGCATCTCAGCCCACTCCGCTGGATCATTAATTTGAAAGCTACCACTGCTGAGTGCGGTTCTGCTGCCTGATCTGGCGCCCCGCCTTACGATCGAAACAACATTGAATTGATGGTGTGTCGAGGGCTGTCGCCACCCGCAGCAGGAAGCGTGACAACAGCCGCGACGACATTCCTGTTGCTCGCCGCAGTCCATCGTCCCGCCCTCGCAAAAGAAGTGGGATGGGGCTGGGCATCCTGATCGGCTTCGGATTGCTGGCTTCAGCGTCCGTGGCAGCCCTGCTGTTGATCCCCGATCTTCTTCCCTTCCGCCAGTTGCCACCTGTTGTGGAAGGCATCGATGAGCAACCAGGAGTGGATGGACGCTTGCTCGGACATTTCCCTTACGACGAGGCCACCATCGAGCAGCTCGTGCCAGTGGAGGCAGGGATTGAACTGCACCGGGATGCAGCGCGATCGCTTTCAGCCATGACACGTGCGGCGTCCGCCGACGGTGTTGATCTGAGGCTGTTGAGCGGTTATCGCTCCCAAGATCTTCAGAAAAGCATCTTTTTTGATGTGAAGTCTGAGCGCAATCAGACCGCAATGGAACGGGCCAAGGTCTCGGCTCCCCCTGGATATTCCGAACACAGCACCGGTTATGCCGTGGATCTTGGAGACGGCGACGATCCTGCAACCAATCTGTCCGAAAGCTTCGAGCAGACCAGGGCCTTCCGCTGGCTTCAGGATCATGCCGCCAGTTATCACTTCACGCTGTCGTTTCCTGCTGTCAATCCCCAGGGGGTGAGCTACGAGCCTTGGCACTGGCGTTTTGAAGGTTCTGCGGATGCCTTGCGCCTGTTTGAACCAGCCAGGCGTCTTTCCATTGGGGGTTGATCGTGAGCATCCTCCCGGAACTGCTTGCGCCCGCTGGTGATTGGGCAGCCCTCAAAGCCGCTGTGGCTGAGGGTGCCGATGCGGTCTATTTCGGGGTTGAAGCGTTCAACGCACGACTGCGGGCCGAAAACTTCCGTCAGGACGAACTCCCGCAGATCATGCGCTGGCTTCATGCCAGGGGTGTGAAGGGGTTTCTGACCCTCAACGTGCTCATCTTCACTGCCGAACTGCAAGACGCCGCTGAGCTGCTCGACAACGCATGGCGTTCAGGCGTGGATGCCCTCATCGTTCAAGACCTGGGGCTTTGTCTGCTGGCGCAGCAACTGGTCCCTGAGTTGGGTCTGCATGCATCCACCCAGATGTCCATCACCAGCGCTGCAGGTGTGGCTCAGGCCGCCGCTGCCGGTTGCGACCGGGTGGTGATGGCAAGAGAGCTGACCCTCAAGGATCTGGAACGACTTCAGGGACAGCTGCAGAAGCGCCAACTCGCCATGCCTCTGGAGGTGTTTGTGCATGGTGCGTTGTGCGTGGCTTACTCCGGTCAGTGCCTCACCAGTGAATCCCTGGGACAGCGCAGTGCCAATCGTGGTGAGTGTGCACAGGCCTGTCGTCTGCCTTATCAACTGGTGGTTGATGGCATCGAACGCGATCTTGATGATCAGCGTTATCTGCTTTCACCCCAGGATCTGGCGGCCTGGTCGCTGGTCCCAGAGTTGGTGCGGATCGGGATCAGCAGCTTCAAGATCGAGGGACGTCTCAAGGACGCCAAGTATGTGGCGGCTGTCACCGATGTATATCGGCGCTGCCTTGATGGCGCTGTCGTGGATCCTGAGGCGACCGAACAGCAGCTCGAACTTGGTTTCTCACGGGGTCTCAGCACCGGCTGGTTAGAGGGAATCGACCATCCAGCTCTTGTGCATGGTCGTTGGAGCAAAAAGCGCGGGCCGTTGATCGGACACCTCAGTGCTGTTCAGGCGCGGGGTTGGCTGGAGGTGAACACCGATGTCCAGCCGCAGCGCGGACAGGGTCTCGTGCTGGAGGTGTCGGCTGCTGACGATGGTCCCTTTCAACCGCCCCGGGAGGTGGGTGGACGAATCATGGATGTGCAGCCGTCAGGACGTCATCGCTGGAGGCTGAGACTGGGTCCTGGCCGAATCCGTCTGGATGGTCTCCGGCCAGGTGCATCCATTTGGCTTACCAGTGATCCGCAATGGGAGACCACCTGGCAGCGACGCGCAGACCGTGAGACATCACCCAACGACACCCCGCTTGCGCTGAAGGTGCATGGGCGTTGTGGAGAACCACTTTCTCTGGAGCTGGTCTCACCGATACCTCCGGATGGCGTTCCTCTGCAGGTCAGCAGCGATGTCTGCCTTGAGCCGGCCCGGGACCATGGATTGGATCAGAGACGGCTTGACACTCAGCTCGGCCGTTTGGGGGGCACGGGATGGCGGCTCGAGCGGGTCACTGTTGATCTGGATCCGGGCCTGTTTCTGCCGCTGGCGGCGCTCAATCGCTTGCGTCGATCTTTGTTGCAACGCATGGCGGACGTCGGCATCGTGCCCGATCCGACGGTTCAGCCGTCCACCACGCTGGCTGAACTCTCGACGGACAGGCGGGATGCAGTCTTGGCGTCCTGCCTGCCCGGAGTGCCGGATGCGGAGCCTCAGGAGACTTCCGACCTGGTGGTGATGGTGCGCAGCCTGGAGCAACTGAAGGCGCTGCAGACCCTTGATAAGGCCGTGCCGCTGCGCGCTGTTGTGGCTGACTTGGAACAACCACGTGAATTGCGTGAGGCGGTGGCCATCGGCCGGGGCTGCTGGCCCGATGGTCTTTGGCTGACGGGGCCAAAGATGGTGCGTCCTGATGAACGTTGGACCCTTGAACCCCTGCTGCGGGCCTCTCCTGATGGCTTTCTGGTCCGCAATGCTGACCAGCTCGAGCTTTTGAAGGGAGTTGCCCCATGTCGGGGTGATTTCAGCCTCAATGTGGCGAACCCCCTGGCGCTGCGTTGGTTTCTCGAGCACTGGGGACTGGAACGCGTCACCGTCAGTTGCGATCTGAACCTGCAGCAGTTGCTTGATCTCAGCGATGCCTCACCCTGCGATCGCTTGGAGGTCGTGCTGCATCAGCACATGCCGCTGTTTCACATGGAACACTGCCTGTTCTGCGCGTTGCTGTCCGACGGGCATGACCACACCGACTGCGGCAGACCGTGTGAACAGCACACTGTTCACCTGCGCGACCGCAGCGGGGTGGATCATGCGCTCAAGGCCGATCTCGGCTGCCGCAACACCTTGTTCAACGGCACAGCACAGACGGGCGTTGAAGCCCTGCCTGTGATGCAAGGGGCTGGATTGCGTCACTTCCGACTTGATCTTCTTGATGAGGATGCTGATGCCACCCGTCGACGGGTTCGTCTCTACGGAGAGGCGTTGCAAGGTCGCATTCCTTCTGAGGCGGTATGGCGCCAGGAACAGATCGAGCATCGCCTTGGTGTCACGCGCGGCAGTCTTCAGATTGACCGTCCACGCAGCACCGGATCGATCTCACGTTGAGATAGGGTGCATCCGTTGCGCCAATTGGCGCCGTAGAGACTGCCCGCCCCTTTTTACCGACACTCATGAGCGCCCAGCAAAAGGCGATTCGCAACATCGCGATCATCGCCCACGTTGACCATGGCAAGACGACCCTGGTCGACTCGTTGCTGGCTCAATCAGGCATCTTTCGTGACAACGAAGCGGTGCCCACTTGCGTCATGGACTCCAACGATTTGGAGCGTGAGCGTGGAATCACCATTCTGTCCAAAAACACCGCTGTCACCTACAACGACACGCGGATCAACATCGTTGACACCCCTGGCCACGCTGATTTCGGTGGTGAGGTCGAGCGTGTGCTCGGCATGGTGGATGGCTGTCTGCTGATTGTTGATGCCAATGAGGGGCCTATGCCCCAGACCCGCTTCGTGCTGAAGAAGGCCCTGGAGCAGGGCCTGCGCCCGATCGTGTTCGTGAACAAAATCGACCGGGCGCGGGTGGATCCTGAAACTGCCGTCGACAAGGTTTTGGATCTCTTCCTTGAGCTGGGCGCTGACGACGATCAGTGTGATTTCCCTTACCTATTCGGCAGTGGCCTGGGTGGTTTCGCCAAGCCCGACATGAAGACGGACAGCGACAACATGCGTCCGCTGTTCGATGCGATTCTGCGCCATGTTCCGCCCCCGGTTGGCGACGCAGACAAGCCCCTGCAACTTCAGATCACCACCCTTGATTATTCCGATTTCCTCGGTCGGATCATCATCGGCCGTGTTCACAACGGTGTGATCAAGCAGGGGCAAAGCGCCTCATTGATCAAAGATGATGGCAGCGTCAAAAAAGGTCGAATCAGCAAACTTCTCGGTTTTGAGGGTTTACAGCGGGTCGAAATTGAGCAGGCATCCGCAGGTGATCTGGTGGCTGTCGCAGGCTTTGACGATGTCAACATCGGCGAAACCATTGCTTGTCCGGACGAGCCCAAGGCTCTGCCTCTGATCAAGGTGGACGAACCCACTCTGCAAATGACCTTCGTGGTCAATGACTCACCTTTTGCAGGCAAGGAAGGCAAATTCGTCACCAGCCGCCAAGTGCGTGATCGCCTGCAACGGGAGCTGCTCACCAACGTGGCCCTGCGTGTGGAAGACACGGATTCGCCGGATCGCTTTGCTGTGAGCGGTCGTGGGGAGCTTCACCTCGGCATTCTCATCGAAACCATGCGTCGTGAGGGTTACGAGTTCCAGGTGTCCCAGCCTCAGGTGATCTACCGCACCATTGACGGCACTCCTTGTGAGCCCGTTGAAACGCTCGTGATGGATGTGCCGGAAGCGGCCGTCGGCAGCTGTATCGAAAAGCTTGGAACCCGCAAAGCTGAGATGCAGAACATGGAAACAAGCGCGGACGGTCGGACGCAGCTGGAATTCGTTGTGCCCTCACGCGGGCTGATCGGTTTCCGCGGCGAGTTCATTCGCGCCACGCGCGGTGAAGGAATCATGAGCCATTCCTTTTTCGAATACCGTCCGATGTTGGGTGAATTTGAGACCCGTCGGAATGGTGTGCTGATCGCTTTCGAAGAAGGCACGGCCACGTTCTATGCCCTGAAGAATGCCGAAGATCGCGGTCAGTTCTTCATCTCTCCCGGCACCAAGGTTTACAAGGGCATGATCATCGGCGAATACAACCGCCCGCAGGATCTGGAAATCAACGTCTGCAAGACCAAGCAGCTCACCAACATGCGTTCCGCCGGTGCGGAAGAACTCGACACACTTCAGGCTCCTGTTCAGATGACGCTCGAGCGAGCACTGGAGTACATCGGCCCTGGCGAGATGCTCGAGGTCACTCCTGAATCCATCCGTCTGCGCAAGCTGCCGGCTAAGAAAATGGCCAAGCGTTGAGCCTGGTTGACGACCCTCGTTTCCCTCAAGCCTTGGAGTTATTCAACTCCGGGGCTTGGTACGAAGCGCATGATGCCTTTGAGGAGTTGTGGCACGAACAGATGGATCCGGAGCGAAAGTTGCTCCAAGCCATTGTTCAGATTGCTGTCGCTCACGTGCATTTAGAGCGAGGCAACACGCGCGGATGCACCATCCTTCTGGGTGAAGGCCTCGGTCGTCTTCAACCCTCGTTGCCGGTCGCACTTGGTCTTGACTTGACGACGCTTCACACCGTTGTTTCAGATCGCTTGTCGGCACTGCAATCCGGTCAGGACCCGGAGGTTTTTCCGCCACCCCGCTTGCTCCCCGCGAACTGATTCCGTGGGACGATGCATCCACGTTTGATCATTTGGTCCACGGTCGTGTCTCATTTGTTTCCACGATCTATGGCCATGCTTCATCGGTGCGCAGCTCTGATCGCTGGATTGTCATTTTCCTTGGCAGCGGCGACCAGCGCTCAGGAGCTCATGGCTCCCCAAAGTGATGCTCCCGCCGATGACGGGTTGATCACCATCGAATCCGACAGTCAGAGTGCCGACAATGTCACTGGAGTGGTGACGGCCACTGGCAATGTTCGCATCGTTTATCCGACGCGTGGCATGGTAGCTACGTCAAGGCAAGCCCAATATTTCAGTCGAGAAGGACGATTGGTGCTCAGTGGTGATGTGGATGTTGTCCAGAACGATGGCAATTCCATCAGCGCTGAGCGGGTGACTTATGACCTGAATGATGAGCGGGCGTTGGCCATGCCCAGCATTGGTGGTCAGGTGCGTTCAACCATGATGATTCGCCCTGACAACACGGCGAGGACTCCTCTCACACCATGAGTCTTAGTTTGAATCGTGTGTCGCTCACTTTGGGTGGGCGCCCGCTGGTGAAAGATCTGACACTCACCCTGGAACCAGGTGAGGTGATCGGTCTGCTTGGACCTAACGGTGCGGGCAAGACCACCAGTTTCAATCTGGTGATTGGTTTACTCAAGCCTGATCAAGGCGAAGTGTTGATGGATGGTCATCCGGTGGCCAGCTTGTCGATGCCACAACGGGCTCGTCTTGGCATTGGCTATCTCCCGCAGGAGCCGAGTGTGTTTCGCCAGCTCACAGTGCAAGAAAACCTTGAGTTGGTGTTAGCGCAGAGTGGCCTTGCCCGTGCACAAACGCGAGAACGACTGCATCAGTTAATCGATGATTTTCATCTTGAGCCGTTTCTGAATCGTCGTGGTTTTCAGCTCTCAGGTGGTGAGCGGCGTCGCTGTGAAGTGGCCCGTGCCTTGGCAGTGGGTCTTGAAGGGCCGCGGTACCTACTGCTCGATGAACCGTTTGCGGGTGTTGATCCCCTCGCTGTGGCTGACCTTCAGCAACTCATTCATGCGCTGAGGCAACGTGGCATGGGAATTCTGATCACGGATCACAACGTCAGAGAAACCCTTGCCATCACAGACCGGGCCTATATCCTCACCGACGGCAGCATTTTGGCGTCGGGACTTTCTGAAGAAGTGGCTTCGGATCCTTTGGTCCGACGTCACTACCTGGGCGAGGGGTTTCAACTGTGATGGACATGTGGTTGCAACAGATTCGTGCCTGGATGCGACGGATTCCGCTGCTTGATCGCTGGTTACTCGGTGAACTGATCGGGCCGCTTCTCTTCGCTGTTGCGGCGTTCACGGTGGTGTCACTTTCTTTGGGGGTGATGTTTGAGCTGGTCCGCAAAATCGTGGAGTCGGGCCTGCCGGTTTTGATTGCCATTCAGGTGCTTCTGCAGCGCTTGCCCAGTTTTCTGGTCATCTCATTCCCGATGGCAACGCTGATGGCCACATTGCTTGCTTACAGCCGTCTTTCTGCCAACAGTGAGTTGACTGCCTTGCGCAGCGTTGGTGTGACGGCAACACGCATGATCGCTCCTGCGTTGGTGCTGGCCGTGCTGATGACCAGTCTCACCTTTGTTTTCAATGACGTGGTGGTTCCTCGGGCTAATCGTGCCGCCGAAGTCACGTTGCGCAGAGCTCTGGGTAAGGCCGTTGCAACCGAAAAGGGCGACAACATTGTCTATTCACGTTTCGGCAGGGTCGAACAACCCGATGGTTCCACGAGCAAGGGATTGGTTCAATTGTTTTATGCCCGTCAGTTTCGTGATGGGACGATGAATGGTGTGACTGTCCTCGATTTTTCTCGTCCTGGATTTACCCAGATGCTGGTGTCCAAGAGTGCGCAATGGAGCAAGCAAGATGCCAAATGGGAATTCCTCAATGGCCAGATTCTTACTCTGACTCCTTCGGGCAGCACCACTTCAGCTGATTTCGACCGCTATCTCTATCCACTCAGTGCAGCGCCGATTCGCATCGCCAAGCTTCCGAAAGATGCCAATGACATGACTGTTGCAGAGGCTTTGCAGGCCGAAGAGTTGTTGCGACAGGCTGGTGATATCAAGGAAGCTCGGCGTCTGCAGGTGCGGATTCAAGAGAAGTTCACGTTGCCGACTGCGTGTTTGGTGTTCGCCTTGATTGGGGCGAGCCTTGGTGCCAAACCCAACAACCGCACCAGCCGTAGCCAGGGATTCGGCATCAGTGTTGTTTTGATTCTTGTGTACTACGTGTTGAGCTTCAGCTTCAGTTCCCTTGGCGTGAAGGGCACCCTTCCACCACTGCTGGCCGCCTGGTCGCCTGTGCTGATTTCGCTTGCGGGTGGAGGATTCCTACTGCGGCAAGCCAGTCGATGACGCAACCCTGCAGAATTGGTGTCATCTTCTATCGCAGCCCTGGTGTCTGATTTGGGATTCACCGGTCTTGAAGCGTTCGTCTCCGAGCCTGTGCTTTTGCTGGGTTTGCTTGCGTTTGGATTGCTTCTGACGGCTCTCCCATGGAGTTTTTGGGCGCTGTCCAATGGTCAAAGTTCAAGCGGAGTGCGTTCGTTGATCGCCCTCTCGAATCTGCTTCTGACTGCGCAGCTGGTGTTGCGTTGGTGGCAGTCAGGTCATTTCCCGATCAGCAACCTCTATGAGTCGCTTTGCTTTCTTGCCTGGGCCTGCACGTTGACGCAGTTATTGGTGGAGCGGAACTGGCCGTCTCCTCTGGTCGCGGCTTCAGCGACACCGATGGGGTTGGGTTGCATCGCTTTTGCCAGCTTTGCCTTGCCTGACCAACTTCAGCAAGCGTCTCCTTTAGTGCCTGCGCTGCGCAGCAGCTGGTTGGTGATGCATGTGAGCGTGATCATGGTCAGCTACGCCGCTTTGATGATTGGTTCACTTTTGTCTGTGGCCGTGTTGCTGACTGATCGAAGTGATGCGCTTGAACTGCGCAGCAGCTCGATTGGTTCCGGTGCTTTCCGTCGTTCGTCTCTTCTCGCCACTGACGGCGGTGTTGCGATTCAATCCTCCGAGTCGCTTGAATTGTCTTCGGTTGCCTTCAGCCGTACAGAGCAGCTCGATAGCCTCAGTTACCGCACAATCACCGTTGGTTTTCTGCTGCTTACCGTCGGGATCATTAGTGGAGCCGTTTGGGCTAATGAAGCCTGGGGTAGCTGGTGGAGCTGGGATCCAAAGGAAACCTGGGCTTTGATCTGCTGGCTTGTTTATGCCGCTTATCTTCATACGCGTCTGAGTCGTGGTTGGCAAGGACGGCGCCCAGCGTTAGTGGCTTCAGCAGGTCTTGTCGTGATTGTTGTCTGCTATATCGGAGTCAATCTTCTTGGCATTGGTTTGCACAGCTATGGTTGGTTCTTCGATAGCTAGTTCTTTTGCTATGAGCCTTTTTTAGAATCTCTCTCTTCACTGAAAACTCGAAAATTTCTCCGGTGAATATCTTGGTGATTGCTGTATTACAGATCGATTTCATTGGGTTTGATGGGTAAAGCACGATTTCGCGGTTTATACCTTCAAAACACGGGTCACCCACTGTGTTTTTCGTTTGTTACTTATACACCTCAAACTCGAGAGCAGATGGTTGCCTGTGGGGATTTGGGTCAAGATGAGGAGTACTTCAATCCTGTTATTTTTGATTTCCTCCTATTTGTTTCAGAAGGGATACTGGGATGGTCCTATGCTGATCTTTTCCCCATTGGATATGATGATGTCAAAATTGTTGCTTCGCGGATAAGAGGGGCTGGCATACAGCATGAATATCTGATTGGCATTAAACAGGATTGTTGGAATGAATCGATGGATTCCGCGTTGAGTCATTTGCGGATTGTGATGTCAGACGCGTCCTGGAAGGGAAGCCCGATCTAACATCTTAAGTGAATCAGTCGCGTCGACTCTGGTTTTCATCACAGTTCCAGTTCCTGTCATCTGTCTTTAATGTTATAATGTCGAATTTTTTGCTACATATATACGATGATTGTCTATTCACGATTTAGTTATATAGTATCATTTAATGGGTGCTGAAATGATGGGATTAAATACTTAGATGATGCCAGATTGATTAATCTGGCATCGACCTCATTAGAGAAGAAACAGGAAGATCACGATAAACGAGGATCCGATGAGAAAAAACTTATCTGGACCGTTATCAATATCGAAAGGCTCGTAGGGTTCAGGAATCATGAAAAGCTGTTGATCAAGGTTCAATCTAGTCAATCGCTGAACGGTTCTGTGGTCGAGAGAGTGATCTTTGCCTTAACTCCTTTGCCTATAGAGAAGGGTTTTGAGTTCACCAGCTTTTGTCAGAGCTCCTCACGTCAGGCTATGGGATTACAAGATGATGTTTCCTGATCAATCTATATTCATCAGTCGTTTGACGATATGACGATGCCTTGTCAGCTTGGGGATCTAAGTGTTAAGGGTCTTGTGTCCGACTGTCTCTCATTGAGGCTTTTTGCTTGAAAAATTGATTCTGTATAACAATGATTTTTGCTTTTATTGATCAACGGACGCCAGCTTTGATTACGCAAGGTCTCATTTTGATTGAATTGCTGATCTGACTATCGAAATCCGAAATTGGTCTCGGCCTTGTTGTGTAATCGAACACGTTCTTCGGCCATGGCATCCAGCAAGAGAGAAACGTACCTGTCATCCGCGCCGATCTCTTGTTTCAAACTTTCCAAGAGCGCGTTGATGGATTGAACAGCTTCAGGAATTTGCTTTGAAAGATGCTCTTTTGTTGGTTTGTATTTCACGTCAAAAAAATAATAAGTCTGAATTTATCTCGTGACTCGCTTTGGTTCTGTCTCAGGGCTGACGTTTTGCAGTGCCAGGGGCCATCGTCGCCTTGTCCGCTTTCTGCGATTGTTCGGTTTCTGTTTGCGTGTGTCTGAGGCCTGTGGCTGGAGTTTGTGGCTTGATGATGGCGTCAAGAGTGCTGATCAGCTTTGCTTGCTTTGGTCGTGATGGTCACTCTTTTGCATTTTTTTATTTTTTGAGCTGATTCTGCGACAGTATCACGAAAAAACTAGGCTATTTTAAAGGGCCATTTTCGATTTTGATGTCACCCGCCGACCTGTCGTCTTTGAAGTGGGAGGCCGATGGTGAGATGTCAGCTCAGGATACGTTTGCTCTTGTTCGCCGGCTCGCCAAGGTTGAGCAACAGGATAATGCATCGTCTCTGTTGCACTTGTCTTCAAAGCACAGTCACTCGAAGCGAAAGATCAAGCCTGAATGAGTTTTTAGTATCAACGACCGAACTCATTCTTTGTTTTTTGCTCAAAGCCACGTTCTCCATCGCATCTGAGCTGCAGTCTGAGCTTTTGGTACTGAAGGATGGCTTTTTCTCGTTCCAGATGAGGAAAAAGCTCCATGGCTTCAGATTCATTCAAAGGCTCCAGGAGCCAATCTTCTGTTGCTTCAGGTGCGACTGCTTTGGCTGAGCGTTCCCATTGTGGCTTAATCGGAAGCCATTTGATCATGGATCTCCTCCATTGATCCAGAAGCTGGAGGGGATGAATCATGTTTGGGCTTCAGGCTTGAAAGCTCACACGTTGATAGCAGAACCAAAGCCACTGTTGAAATAACAAATTGCGATGGGATCTCCATAACGTTTGGGGATGATCTGCGTCAAAGTTTTCTGGTGGTGGCACGTCACCACGCGCTTTATCCCGTTCCATTTCGGCCACAATTCTGCCGACGGTGTACTCGGGGTGTCCGAGATGCATGAGTTGCCGTTGATCCGGGGTCTCAAAGATGGTGTACCCAACCGATTCGCCATGGGCCAGTAATCGCAGTCTTCCCTGTCGTTGCGCTGCTTCCATAGCTGCGTCGGGTAAGGCTGCATGTCGACTCTGTGGACACAGAAACTCATCGTTCTGAGTCCCCATCAGTGAATGGCCTGGGACCAAACTTCGCATCGGAAATACGCCAAACAATTTTTTCTCAAGAGCAACCTTGTTGACTCCTGCCAGGTAGGCCATAGCGAAACCTGCCCAACAGAGGCCGAGTGTGCTGGCACACATGTCTTTGGCCTCGTTGATCAGTTTGACAAGTTCCGGCCAGTAGCGAACCTCTTCAAAATCGAGGTGCTCAACAGGGGCGCCTGTAATGATTAAACCATCCAGAGGCCGTTCTGCATTGGCCTCTTCCCAGCTCATATAGAGTTCATTGAGGTGGGATTGGTCCCAGCTTTTGTAGGCATGAGACTTCAGACGAATCCAAATTGGTTCAATCTGAAGCACAGACAACCCAAGCGGATGCAGCAAATTAAATTCGTATTGTTTGCCCAAAGGCATGATATTGAGAATTCCAATTCGTAATGGTCTTATGTCTTGCCTCTCCGCTTGCTCTGGTTTGATCCAGGAGATTCGGTTTCTTTCGACAGCGGTGATCTTGTGGTAATTCGGTGGCAGGATCAGTGCCATTAAGTTCAACCTCCCTTTCTTTAGCTTCCAGACGACAAAGCCTGATCAAAATCAGCTTTGATGTCATCGATGTGTTCGAGTCCGACAGAAACTCTGACCATGGTTGGTGTGACCCCTGCAGAGGCTTGCTCGTCCTCACTTAACTGTTGATGCGTTGTTGATGCAGGATGAATCACCAGTGTTTTTGCGTCGCCCACATTGGCCAAGTGGCTTGCCAATTTGAGGCTATCGATGAAGCGAACGGCGTCATCGTAACCACCTTTCAATGAGAACATCAACATGCAACCCATCCCACGTCCAGTCAGATATTTTTTAGCTGCTGAGTGATACGGATCACCCGAGAGGCCTGGATAGCTCACGTGGCTCACCATTGAGTGATTGTTCAACCAGCTCGCAAGTTCCATCGCATTTTGAGCGTGACGCTCGACACGGAGGCTCAGTGTTTCGAGACCCTGCAGCAACAAGAAGCTATTGAATGGGCTCACGGCAGGACCCCAATCGCGAAGTCCTTCGACGCGAGCTCTCAATGCGAAGGCAATGTTTCGATCATCAGGCAAACCAAGCATTTTGCAGATATCACTGCCAAAACCAAACGCATCCCAGTGCACTAGCCCGTGGTATGCAGCACTGGGTTGACTCATCAATGGAAACTTTCCGTTCCCCCAGTTGAAGGTTCCAGCATCAACAATGACCCCGCCAAGGCTGGTTCCGTGGCCTCCAATCCATTTTGTGGCGCTTTCCACGACAACGTCAGCGCCGTGCTCGATTGGACGCAATAAGGCTCCGCATGCACCAAGTGTGTTGTCGACGATCAAGGGAATCCCGTGCTTTTTGGCTAAGGCCGACAATCCCTCAAAATCAGGGATGTTGAAGCGTGGATTTCCCATCGCTTCGACGTAAATCGCTTTTGTTCCTTCATCAATTTGTTTCGCAAAGCTTTCGACGTCATCGCCGTCGGCGAATTTCACGTTGATGCCCAATCGTGGGAATTGAACCTTGAATTGGTTGTAGGTTCCTCCATACAGATATGAGGTGGAGACAAAGTTGTCACCAGCCTGCATGCAGTTGGTAATGGCCAGGAACTGGGCCGATTGACCAGATGCTGTTGCCAAGGCAGCGACACCACCCTCCAAAGCTGCTACACGCTTTTCGAAGACATCCGTCGTCGGATTCATCAAGCGTGTGTAGATGTTGCCGAATTCCTTCAGTCCGAAAAGGTTGGCACCGTGCTCAGCGTCGTTGAAGACATAAGAGCTGGTTTGGTAAATCGGAACCGCTCTCGCGTTGGTGGTTGGATCAGGCACCTGACCGGCATGGAGCTGCAGAGTCTCGAAGCGCTGATCTGTCACGGCGTTGGAGAGCGAGTTGTCTTCGTTCTAGCGTTCAGTTGACCAAGTCGGCTTCAAACAGCATCGGGTTCAGGCTTTTCGCTGTCAGCGAGCGACGGCAGCGTTTGACGCAGCAGGGGCGTCAGCTGAGTGCGAACCTCGTTTCGAAAGGATTCAGCGGTGGCTCCAACCAACACGGGATAGGGCTGCTCTCCACTGTCCTCAACGAGGTGCCGCCATTTGCTGTTCTCCTTCTCCTTCAACGTGATCAGTGCTGACTGGAAGTCGTAGCGACTTGCATGCATCTGATCAGCAGGCAAGGCCGCAGCCTGAGCTGTCATCTGGGTCCGGAAGCTATCGAAGGCCTTCGCCTTCAAGGTGTCAGGCAAGCCAAGCACGGGTTCGTAATAATCGAGAAGTCGTAGTTCCTCCTCGAGCAAAATCGGCCAAGCCCCTCGGTCTCCTTCATTCAGCGTCATGGCAGCCTCGGCTTCCGTCATCGCATCCAGGTGGAAGCGCAGCCAGCGGTAATAGGACTTTTCCTGAGTGCTTTTCTTGGTCGCTGCTTTTCCTGTGACCAACGCTGGTAGTGCTGCCTCGGCCTTCCGCAGAAACAGGCGGTCTTCCCGCTCAAGATTCATGGCACCCCAGCGCTGCCGGTAGTCCCAGAGTTCCGCGTAGCGATTCACATCCTCGGCAGACCAGCCGAGACCAGCCAGTTCATCGGCACGATGGGTGAGTTCCTTAGCCACGCAGCTTGATCAGTCCTGTATTCAGAAGCGTAGATGGCAGAGGCTTGAGCAATGCTTCGTGGATGGCCGGTCCAATGAAATGGTCGTTACCGGTTCGGTGGAGCACTGTGAGGGTGCTGTTCGAGATAGGTCTCGACCGGCATTGGACGGTCACTGGCGTAGCCCTCATTGAGCCAAAGATCACCGGCTGACGAGGCGTAATGAATTTGCCATTGATGCAGGCTGCGATACCTGAGGGGGTTCTGCTTGAGCAGAGCGGAATAGTGGAGAACGGCCTTGCCGTAATGATCGCTGTTGTTGTAGCCCCACAATCCTTTGCGGATGTCGTCGAGTCCCCCTCTGCGGACGAGGTAGCGCGCTGCTGCATGGATGGAGTCCCAAGGATCGCGAATGTCCCCTCCTTGGCCGATTCCTGGCTCTGCCCAGGTGGTGGGAAGGAACTGCATGGGGCCCTGGGCATTGGCCACTGAAACTCCGTCGATGCGCCCCATCCCTGTTTCCACCAGATTCACAGCTGCCAGAACTTCCCAGTCAATGCCTGTGGCTGTTGATGCGCTGCGGTAAGCCTTGAGCAGGTCTTCCGCGGGTGCCGGAGCTTGGATTCTCCAGGCCGGAAGCAGGCTCGATGCTGGTCCTCGATGCATGGCCAGAAATTCTCGACGGGCGGCGACGTGGTGATCAAAGACCCAGTGCCATTGAGGGGCGAGTTGATTTCGCACCGCCTCACTCAAGCTGGGGTCGCGCGACAGCACCCGATAAATCACCTGTTGCTGATGTGCAAGCTCCTCAACCTTCTCGGATGGGATTTCGGGGTTGATGGCAGCCGATTCAACAACCGCGATCAGCTCGGCGATCTGCACGGGGTGCGACGGAACCGTTGGGTACTGCCGGCCATTGGGCGCAAAGGGCAGTTCGTCTCGCGTTGGTAACTCAGCAGCCACGTCCATGGTCTGCGTGCCTGCATCACGCTGACCATGGGTGTTCAAGGTCTGGCATGACACGGTGAGTGGTGCGAGCAACAGGGGCATTCCCACCAGAACAGGCATCCAGTTTTTGCTTAGTGGCTTCAGATCCATCACCACTGCAAAAAGCTCCTGCGATCGTGAAAGTCTGGTTTGTCCCCGGGGTGTTGCAGTGCCCAATAACTCAGCGCACCTGTGCTTGTTTCCAAAACAGCTGTGATGGCTAACTCCGGAAGCCGAGGTTCCGTCCACCAAGGTGCCAAGTTCAGTGTGATGCCGCAGCAACACTCCCGATCATTTTGTTTCCAGGTCGTTGTCGGGGTGACAGCTTCAGGCTCTTCCCTTCCACCGCTGCGATATGCATCGAAGTGATAGAGATTCCAGTGGCCTGAAGGCGCCACATTCAGCTCCCAGTACTGCTCAGAGTCTGGTCTGGCGAAAAAAGCTTCAAAGCAGGTGTGCTTCCAGAGATTGTCTTGCCTCTCTTCGCTTAATTCGCTCCCTGGCGAGGCTTTCAGGTTTTTGAGGGCATTGCTCTCGTGATTGGCCTGAAGGTTGAACGTCAGTTCCAGCAATCCTGTCTCCAGCCAAAGCACCTCGGCAACCATTCGCAGCGAAGGCTGTGGATCCGACTCAAATGGATGAAGCCTGCAGACCTGCCTCACCATCACGGGGTGTCTACCCATTGTTCAAGATCCCTGCTGTGAACGTGCTGGTCCGCATCAATGTCCTGTTTGGACTGGGGTGGTTATGGGCGGGTGGACCCCTCTTTACATAAGCACCTTCGGTTGTGGTTGTCTGCTGGTGCTGCAGCCGTACTGATCAAATCGCAAGCTTTGTCTTGCCTTGCTTGAGTTGCCCTGGTTCATTTGTTGATGCAGGACTTGGTTTTGATGGATGGAGACAGCGGTGAAGTCCTTGTCTTTTCAGTGCGATGAATGAATGATGAAAGACATCTGACAGTGTGTTTTCTGCCAGACTCCAAAATTCATCAGCGGACCTTATTTGATGACTGCCCTCGATCCTTACTTCTTTCTTGAGTGGTTGTCTGCCTGGTTGGTGCTCAATTGGGGTGCGCATTTGGCTTTGAGACAGAATGCTGAAGAACCTGGGCGGGTTCGGCAATCCTGGCCTCGTTTGGCTGAGCAGTTCCCATACATTCTCCACGCCGCTGTGATCGGCTGGCTGATCCAATGGAGCTGGCAGTTGATTCCTCCGATTGGATAGGGATTGTCAAGAATCAATGGTTGTGGTCATGGCCGCTGTGGTCATCGTTGCCGACGTTGTCTTCCTCGCAGGGGAGCCAGATTCCTTCCCATTCATACGCACCTTCACAGCCAAGCTCCTGAGCTTTGGTTAAAGCTTCTGCCTTGGTGGCATATCCGAAGTCATCCTCTGCAGCCACTGACGATGCCGACAACAGTCCAACAACGGTGACGCTGGCGCCCATCAGCAGATGGATGAGAGGTGTCATGGGATGTCTGCGCTCTAAACAATTGAAAGCAGCTGTAGCTGTTGTGCTGGTGACCCTTTGCTTTGACGCGGTTTAACGCTGTCGTGACAGCTCACTGACCAGAGTCTGAATGGCCGGCCACTGCGCTTCGATTGATTCAGTTAAGGCGAACTGAACCCGCGCGCGATCCAAGTTCTGGTTAGCTCGTTCCGTTCGGAAATAGCGATCGCCATTGAGGTGATCCGTGAGAAAACGCAGGCCGAGTTCAAGAGGGATCAGGCGAATGCAGTCGGGCAGATAGTGGAAATCTTCCGATGTGAGAAAGGAACGCCCGATGCTGAGATACCCCTCAAGTATCGCTCGGCACAGCTGGAGATCAAACGACACCTGATCGAGCGTCAGTGTTTCCTCTCCGAGTCGGTTGCAACCGGAACGCAGGCAGTCACCAATGTCGTAGTGCACAAGCCCAGGCTTCACAGTGTCGAGATCGATCAGGCCGACTGCTTGACCGCTGTCTTCATCGATCATCACGTTATTGATCTTGGGATCTCCGTGAATCGGTCGACGATGAAGCGCCCCTAATTCGCAGGCCTTTTCGAGCACATCAAGGCCCTCTCTCCGTGCGTTTACAAAATCGACAGCTGCGTTCAGGTGATCGTCAGTGCCGGGGGTCGCGTTTGCCAAGACTGCATCAAACTCAGCCAGATAGGCGGGCGTGACATGGAAGTTTTCCAGGGTGTCTGCCAATTCCTTGGTTGGCAGATCACTGATCAAGTGATGGAACATTCCCAAGCCGTAACCCAGTTCACGGGCCTGGGTGGCGTTTTCAATCACATCGCTTGTGGTGGCTGCTCCGATGTAGCTGATTGACCTCCAGAATTCGCCTTGATGTTCCACCCAATGTCCATCGTCATCCAGGGTGGGTAACACTTTCGGGACTTCCCAGCGCCTGCCTGTGAGTTCGGGAGGTTGAGCGGCGAGTTTTTGCTCGACGTGATCGCCCAAACGGAGAAGATTGCGCATCACCAGTTCTGGTTGTTCAAACACCTCTGTGTTCAGGCGTTGCATGACAAAGGCCTGGCGAGTGGCACTGTCGGCAAGCGTCACCAAAAACGTGTCATTCACATTGCCGGATCCCAGCTGCTGGATCCCGGCAATTTGTTCAGGCGGATGAAAAAGCCCAGCAATGGTCTGCAGGATCGAAGCGGAACCTGAAGCGGGTGCAGACACGTCTTATCGCATGGGTCTCAATGCGAAACATCGCGCCTTTTGAGGTGTATGCCAGCAAAGAGTGTGCGGAAAATCAGCCGGGAAGGCGGCAGCATGGGTGCCGATCGCTCAACGGCGCTGGTGCCAAGGATTCTCCATACGGCTGATTGGCAGATCGGCAAGCCTTACCGCTGGGTCGACGATGGTCAGAAACAGGCGCGTCTGCAGCAGGAGCGCGTTGAGGTGGTTGGCCGAATCGCCGAGATCGTGCGTCAGGAGCAGGTAGACGCGGTCTTGGTGGCAGGGGATCTGTTTGATTCCAGCACCGTTCCCGCGGCCACAGTGATGGAGGTGTTGGAGGTGGTGGGCTCCATGTCCTGCCCTGTTCTTGTGATTCCCGGGAATCACGATCACGGGGGTGTCGGAGGGATCTGGCGACGTGAAGACCTTCAGCGTCAGATGCAGGACCGTGCACCCAACCTTCAGCTCCTGCTCTCCTCTGAGCCAGTTTTGGTGGCGGGAATCACGGTGCTGCCGTGTCCACTGTTGCGTCAGCACGAAAGCCGCAACCCATTGCTCTGGCTTGAACAACTCGATTGGCAGGCGCTTGATTCATCAGCACCCAGGGTGGTTCTTGCCCACGGATCGGTTCAGGGGTTTGGTGGTGATGATTCCGTCAATCGGTTGGCCTTGGATCGATTGCCATCGGATGAACTCGATTACGTGGCGCTCGGTGATTGGCATGGGTTGATGTCGGTGAATCGAAAGGTCTGGTACGCCGGAACGCCCGAACCTGATCGCTTCCCTAATGGTCCTGATGACAAGCGTTCACAAGTGTTGTTGGTTGACTTGGAACGTGGTCTCCCCGCGGGGGTGAAACCTCACGCGACAGGTCGGTTCCAGTGGCATCGCATCACGATGACGCTCAAGAGTGATGGTGATCTGGCAAGGCTTGAGCAGCGCATGAGCGACTGCTTTGGCCGACGTGTTGGGCGTGATCTGTTGCGTCTTGAACTGAACGGACAGTTGGGTTGGTCTGCTCACCAGAACCTTCAGAATCGGTTGGAGGATCTGCAACAACAGTTGTTGCATTTACGCCTGCGAGGGGAGTTGCATCGTCTCCCGACAGCGCATGAACGTGATCAATTTCTAGATGGCTTGGAGAGTCCTCTGGTCAGTGCGATTGCAAGCGATCTCCAAGAGGAGCTCGAGCAAGCCGTCGATCCTGTTGCCGAGCAGGCTCTGATCGAACTTCAGCGTCTTTGTGCCATCGACCCATGCGCTTGATTCGCTGCCGACTGGAGAGTGTTCGCCGGCATCGAGCCTTGGAGCTCAGCTTTGCCCCGGGATTGACGTTGGTCGGCGGTTCGAATGAATCCGGCAAGAGTTCATTGGTGGAGGCGATGCATCGCGCCCTGTTCGTCAAAGCCACCGCCACAGGAGCCGCCATTCGAGACCTTCGGTCGCTGACCCATGCAGGGCACCCCCTGGTGGAGCTGGATTTCGAGTCCAAGGGGCACTGCTGGTCACTGCAGAAGTGCTTTCGCGGAGCGGGTGGAACCAGCCGACTCAGTCGAACTGGGCAAGCTGCTTTGCTCGGTGCGGATGCGGAAGATCATTTGGCCACCTTGCTGGGTGTTGATGAGACCATCGGCAGCCGTCAGGCGAACCGAATTCTTCCCACGCGTTGGTCCCATCTATGGGTGATGCAGGGTCTGGCGGGTAGAAATCTTCTCGCGCTGGATGCGGAGTACTACGACCTGAATGGCTTGATTGCAGCGCTGGAAACTCAGGCGGAAGAGTCCCTCCAGTCGCCACTGGACCAGCATGTCTACGAACAACTGGAGTCGTTAGTCGCAGCAAGCCTCACCAGTCGAGGGGTCAAGCAGAACAGCGACCTTTGGAAGCGGCGTCAGGAACTCAAGCAAGCGATCGAGGCGCGAAACGAGGCCCAAGAACGATTGACGGCCTATGAACATGCCTGTCGTGACCTGGATGGGAATGAACAAGCTCTCAGTGATCTGGAGCATCAAGCTCCTGAACTGCAGCGTCTTCGCGACCAACACACAGCTCTGAAGGATCTTCAGCAGCGCCTGGCTCCTCTGCGCCTGCAACAGCAGCAATGGGCTCAGGAGCTCAGTGGGCTGACAGGTCTGACCAAGGCCATCAAGACGGCAGAGATCGCCATGGTTGAAGCCCGCCGTGAGCTTGAAAGTCAGGTTCAATCCTCTCAGGACCGCATTCAAGACTTGAAGTCACAGCAGACGAAGCTGGATCAACAGGATTGTCAGCGTCAACGCCTAGAAGAACGAGGTCAATCCCTGCGGCGACGTCAGGATCAACAACGCCTATGCGCCAGCATTAATCAGATTCAACGCCGCCGTGAGCAACAGCTAAAACTCGAAAAGCAGCAGGTTGAGCTCCGGCGTGCTTTGCAGAGAATGCCTGGTGGGGATGCCAAAGCCCTGTCTGATCTGCAAGCCCAGCATCGTCAATTGCGAGAGCTGGAGATCCGTCTTCAAAGCATGGCGTCGCGCATTGAGGTGCTCTCCTCAGATCTCGTGGTGACTGTTGATGGTGAATCCATTGTCACCGGCGAGGTTCTTCAGCGGGCAGGGGCCTTTCGTATTGCCGTTGGTGATGACGTTGAGATCGCAGTGAGCCCAGGAGAAGGCACAGGTTGTTCAGAGTTGATTGCAGAACAGGAGCGTGCTCGGACGCAATTGCAAGCTGCATTGACGCTTTGGGGAGTTGACAGTGTGGAGGCTGCCGAAGCTCAGTTCCGCAGCCGTGAGCATCAGCAGCAGGCGTTGTCATTGACGGATGCACGTCTGCGTCAACTGGTGGAGCAAGACGGCTCAGCGGAAGGTTCTGAAGCTCTTGAGAAATTGCAGGCCCAGCTCGATGCTCTGCAGCAGCAGGATGCCGAGCTTGAGCCTGAGGACATGGCTGGCGAGATTGTTGATCTTGATCAAGCGCTCGCAGAATGCCGCCAGCAATACCGCGCTGTGCAGGAGCTACTGCGCTCCTTGAAACAGCGTCTGGATCAGTCCGATCAAGCCCATCAGCGCAACGAGCGTCAGTTGCAGGAGCACCGACTGCAACTGGAGCGCCTGCGGGTGGAGCACCGCCAGAAGATGGATCAGAAACAGGCGATTGAGGAACGGCTGGGATCGCCCGATCAGATCCGCACCCGCCTTGAGGCCGTTACTCAGGAGTGTGACCAGCTTCAACAGAGACTGCATCAGCTTTGTGAGGCCAGCGGGTTGGCTGGGGGTCTGGATGCTTCGCAGGCATTGATTGCCCTGGATGAGCAAGAACAACGTCTCAATCGACAACTTGCGGATCTCAATCGCGAACGAGGTGCTCTGCTGGAGCGGTGCGAGCGACTCGGCAACCGCGAGCTCCATGCTGAGTTGGAGGAAGCCATTCAGCGGCAGGAGGTGGCTGTTCAGGCCGAAAAGCAGGAGACACAACTTGTGGATGCGCGCGTGATGCTGCTGAAGCGTTTTCAATCGGCCCGGTCCGACCTGTCGCAGCGTTATTCCGCGCCGCTCAGCACCAGCATTGATGGCTTCCTTGCTCCACTGCTGCAGAAGTCCGGCGATCGTTCCGAACTTCGTTTTGATGCAAAGGAGGGATTCAGTGATCTGCGCTTGCAGCGTTCAGGTCAAAGCATGGATTTTGCTCAGCTCAGTGGAGGCCTGAAAGAACAATTGAATGCAGCCGTTCGAATGGCCATGGCACACACCTTGTCTGAGGCCCATGACGGTTGTTTGCCTTTGCTGTTCGATGACGCGTTCACCAACACAGACCCTGTGCGCCTGAAGGTGGTGAAAAGCATGTTGCGTCAGGCTGTGGATCTCGGTCTTCAAGTCGTGGTGTTGAGCTGTGATCCTGATCCCTATGTTGAGATTGCTGATCACGTGGTTTCGCTGTAGCCCCGAGCGCATAGCGCTTGGTGTTAGAGCGCGTTCTCAATCACATTCATGGCTCTGAGATAGGCAGGTGTTTCGTTGGCACCGTCTTGTTCCTCCAAGCCGTTGTCATCACCGATCAGTCGTCGTGCATTGTCAGCGACCACGGCGTTCACTAGCAGATCCATCGCTTCGTTTTGTTCGAGATTCTGCAGTGCTTCGGCGTAGCGACGGCTGTGGGTTGGTCGCACTGATTCTTGGCAATAGTTCGACAATTCACGGCTTTCTGTCATCACCGAAAAAGCCACATCCTTGGTTGCTGAATTTCCGTAAATAGCCATGTAGAGAAGATTCACCATGGATGCATCGTGAACAGGAATGGCATATTTGCGGGCAATCTGAGGCCAATATCTCAAGGCCTTGAGACCTTCAAGGCCGCCTTTGCGAAGCCCCTCGTCTTCACACCATCGCTCCAGTTCTTCCATGGATTGAGGGCAGCGCTGTTCCCTGCGCATTCGTTCCGCCATCACCTGACCGGCTTGGAAATTACGGGTGGGTTTGCCTGAAACGGGCTGCATCATGCTGCCGCGCACATCCGCAACCATGGCGGTGAGTTGAGCAAAAGTGTGGTCGCGAACTTTCTCCATGTCGCCACCACGCACCAAAGCCGCTTCGATGCGCTGCACCCCGTAGCCCAGCTCAGTCAGGGCGAAGGGCTGACGGTTGTAAAGGCTTTGTCTGTTGCGACGGGCCATCGACACGGTGGCGGCCTGGTCTAGACACTGATCCAGCAGAAGCGTCAGCAAGGTCGGCAAGACCCCGGGATTGTCTTGGTGATAGGCATACCCGAATCCTGCGAACACCGAGGACATGTTCTTAGCGGCCTTGATGTATTGGCCTTCAACGTTGTGCACTCCAGCAGACACCTGAATGTTTGGGGAGAGGCGGTCGAGCATGCGTGCTCCCAAGAGTGCTGTCAGGGCATTGGGATGACAGAAATTGGCCGTGAAACTGTCGAGGGGATTGCGCAGAGCTCCATGCCGATGGAACCCGGAGAAAAATCCCAGACTGGGCACCTTTTCACAGAGCACATAGGACTCGTTGGCGATGTTGTCATGACCAAATGAGCCGGCGAGACAGGCCAACACCACGTGCTGCCGTCCGAGTTCTTCCCTCAATCGGCAAGCTTCATGAAGATCCTCTTCCACATGGTTACTGTTCGCACTCAGCACCACCAGCTCACAACGTTTCAGCAGGTCGGCCAGAGAGTTGACGCGTCGCCCTCCTTCGTGGGCGTGCGTTCCCATGCGTTCCACGGAAGCGACATGTTGGGGATCCATTCCATCCAGAGCGGATTGGGCAAAGGCTCCAAGTAGATCGCGTCCGGGCCGAGGTGCGAGCAGAAGATTGTCTTCATCCCTTTGCTGCATCGCGCAGTTGTAAGCAAGGGATGCTGGATAAAGGCCAACGCTGTAGAAGCCCACCTTGCCCCGCTCCAGTTCCCAGACCCGTTGACGGACCTGATTGCGATCCAGGCTGTGTGGGAAGAAGCCGTTGGATTGCATTTGCTCAGAAAGGCTGAGACTCATTCCAATAACAGGATGGGTGTGGGTGGAGGGTGGTCGTACTTCCAGTCTGCTTCACCAGCTTGCCCCTCTCTCCGCCGTCAATGATGGTTTGGGAGGGCTGCGATTTGGCTGCAGAGGCGTGATTTGACGATCAAATTGTTCGGAGGGCCAAAAACACGTGCCTCCATGCCGCTCTGGTACATGGAGGAGAAGCAGATTCCTTATGAGTTGCTCGAGCTGGATCTGCGTGCCAATAAGCATCGTCAGCCTGATTTTCTTGCGATCAATCCATTTGGAAAGCTGCCGGTGCTTGTGGATTCAGGCGTGCTGACTCCAGGCGGTGAGCTTCTGACGTTGTTCGAAAGCGGCGCGATTCTTCTGCACCTCGCGGAGCGCTACACCGACGACATCAGCACAGCTGCCGAGAAGGCGCTCACCAACCAGTGGTTGCTGTTTGCCAACTCCACGTTGTCGATCGCGCTGTTTGTGCCGACCAGTCGTGAGCGCGATTTTCCTCGGCTGATGGCGGTGCTCGACCAACAGCTGGATCCTGATCGTCCCTTGGTCGGTCACTGCTGGGGGGCTGCAGATTGTGCTGTGCAAGCCCATCTGGCCTATTTGCCTCTGTTTTACCCAGAGATGGATTTATCGGCCTATCCAGTGATTCAGGAGGTCATTCGTCGCACCCATGCCCGCCCCGCCTATCGGCAGGTGATGGGCTTGGGGTGATTGGCGATCCACGCCGTGCATGGGAAGGTGATCACCAGTGCTGGCAAGAAGCAACACCGATGGATCTTGACGCGTTGCATCAGGAGCTGGTCTCCAGCCCAGATCTGCTGATTGTTCAAGACCTGGATGGTGTCTGCATGCCTTTGGTGCGGGACCCATTAACGCGCCAGTTGCCAGCTGATTACGTTCAGGCCGCCTCAAGCTTGCGTGGCAGTTTCTCGGTGCTGACCAATGGTGAGCATGAAGGCCGACGCGGTGTGAATCGCCTGGTGGAGCAGGGGCTGGATGATCCGGGTCGAGCGAAGCGGGATGGCTTGTATCTACCGGGATTGGCGGCCGGTGGTGTTCAGCTGCAAGACGAATTTGGTCGCTTGTCCCACCCAGGGGTGAGTGATGAAGAAATGGCGTTTTTGGCCGCAGTCCCCGATCACATGGCATCTCTGCTCGCTCAGGCCCTGCCGGAGCTGATGCCCGAGCTCGGCCCTGATGAGCTTCAGACCGAAATCGATCGCGCCATTCTCGATATGCAGGTGGCGCCGACGATCAATCTCAACAGCCTTTACTCCAGGGTTGCTGGAGATGTGCTCCGTCAGCGTGCGCTACAGGGGATGTTGGAAAGCGTGATGCAGAAGTTGATGGCGATGGCTGCAGCCCAGGGGTTGTCGGAGTCTTTCTTTCTGCATGTCGCTCCGAACTTGGGTCGTGATGCTCAAGGGAAAGAGCGCTTGAAACCCGCCACGGAGGGTGATGTCGGCAGTACGGATATCCAGTTCATGCTGCGTGGCTCGATCAAGGAGGTGGGCTTGCTGGTGTTGATCAATCGCCACATCGCCGCACGCACGGGTACGGCTCCGTTGGGTGATGACTTCAACGTCCGCACTGCACCCCACGATCACGACTCCCTGATTGAACTCTGCAAGCAGAGGATCGCCCGTGATCAGATGCCTCATCTTGTTGGGGTCGGTGACACGGTCACATCCACACCCTGCCCATCCGGTGAGGGGTGGTTGAGAGGTGGGAGTGATCGAGGTTTCCTCACGCTCCTTCAGGAGCTGGGAGCGACCTTCGGACAATCCAATCGTGTGGTGCTTGTCGACAGCAGTGGCGGTGAAGTGGACCGACCGTCGTTGTCGGATGGAACGCTTGCAGGAATTAGTGACCCTGACGATCTGCTCCAATTTGACGTCTGCATGCCGGGTGGCCCGGATCAATATGTTGCGTGGTTTGTGGACATGGCGAGAGCGCGAAGCTTGGCGGGCTTAGGCCGTTGACATCGTCAGAATCAACACCAGCTGCGTCCGCCAAGCTGACCATTTCAACGCCACCGTTCAGTCCGGAATCGCCGTCCTTTCCTCCGCTTCGTCGTCAGCGCTTGTCGACCTTGCAGGTGAATCTGGGATACCGCTGCAATCAGTCCTGCAGCCATTGCCATGTGAATGCAGGCCCTTGGCGCCAGGAAATGATGGCCCAGGACTTGATTGAGCTGATCCCCAAGGTGCTCTCAGCTCAGAATTTGGCCTGTTTGGACCTCACCGGTGGGGCCCCAGAACTCCACCCACAGTTTCGGTGGCTTGTGACTGCCGCGCGTGCCTTGGGTGTGACCGTGATTGATCGCTGCAATCTGACGATTCTGAGTGAACCCGGCCAGGAGGATCTGGCTCGTTTTCTTGCTGATGAAGGTGTTCGCGTCGTGGCATCACTGCCCTGTTATGAGCAGGAGCGTGTTGACTTGCAGAGGGGGCAGGGGGTGTATGAACGCAGCATTGCCGGGCTCAAGCTGTTGAATCAGCTTGGTTATGCCCAGCCTGGTTCATCGCTGGAGCTGGATCTGGTGTTCAATCCGTTGGGTGTTGCATTGCCACCCCCGCAAGCCTCATTAGAGGAGCAGTACCGAGAGGCCTTGTGGCAGACCCATGGCATCCGCTTCTCCCATCTGCTCACGATCACCAACATGCCGATTCAACGCTTTGCGCGGGATCTCCAACATCAGGGTGCCCTGGAGAGCTATATGACGACCCTGAAGGCAGCGCATCGTCCCGACAACCTGAGCCAAGTGATGTGCCGGAGTTTGATCAGCGTCAGTTGGACGGGATCACTCTTCGACTGTGATTTCAATCAGCAACTCGACCTGCCGACTGCTGGAACCGCGCGTCAGCTGATTGATCTTCTTGATGAAGACGATGCCCTGGTGGAGCAGCCCATTGCCGTGGCTGATCACTGTTTTGGCTGCACGGCTGGAGGTGGATCCTCTTGCGGGGGTGCCCTCAGCTCTGGGTGACTCTTGTGGTGGCTGGGGTGAACAGGAACACCAGCTCTCCCAACCGATACTGCTGACCGTCAAGGGCGCGCACCCCACCGGAGACGAAATCGGCAGTTCGTTGGGCTGTGTTCGCATCCATCTTGCTCAGATCCAGCACCACGGTCTGTTGCTCGCGCACCGCCAACACGGCTGACATGCCTTCATCGATGGAATGAGGACAGATCAGAATGAACGTATGCGAACCGTTGGCAGCTTGAGGATTCATCACTGCCAGCCTGCCAATCTTTGAGCTCGGCTGCACGAAGCGTCATCATGCGCCCATGACTGAATCTTCAACACCTGATTCCTCACCAGCGCATTGCGGGAGTAAGCCCAAGCGTTTTGCTGTGGGGATTGCTCCACTGGGAACAGTTTCCATCGGCATTGTCCCGATGGGCGTCGTCTGCATTGGTGTGGTGCCGATGGGGGTGGTCTCCATCGGAGTGGTTGCGATGGGAGTGATCAACCTGTCTATCGTCGGGATGGGCTTGTTGGCAGTTGGTGTCAACACGATGGGTGTTTGGACAGCTGGTCCGATGAGCATGGGGCTGGTCCGCTTGGGTGGATCGAGCCAGGGTCATGACCACAGCGCTCACCACGGATCAGACCGATCAGAGGATCCGCGTTACTTGGCTTACCCAACTCGCGCTGAGGCGGAGGTGCAGGCGAAATTGATCGGTTGTGAGGGGGTGCATCAGATGGGCAGCCACTGGATGGCCTGTTCAGAGCATCCAGCCGATCACCACTAGAACTTCAACGGCAATCTGGACAGATGCCTCGCACATTCAGGCTCGAATCAATCAGTTCGAAATCGAATTGATCACAGGAGTCCCTTCCGGCTTGAAGCACTGCTTCGCTTTCAAACTCTTCGGTTCGACCGCAGCGGACACAGACCAGGTGGTGGTGATGAATATGCTCCTCGTCGGCCAGTTCAAATCGACTGCCTCCCTCGCGCAGCTCCAGCTCCTGCAGGAAATCCATCTCCACCAGCAACCTCAGCGTTCGATAGATGGTGGCCAGGGACACCTTGGACTGTTGATCCACTAATTGGCGGTGCACCTCTTCTGCACTGAGATGACTGCCGCTGCCGATCTCCTCGAACAGATCCAGCACAAGCCGACGCTGAGGGGTCATGCGTCTCCCGTCCTGGTGCAGACCCTTTTTCAGGGTTCCATTCGCTTCAGCCGGTGAGCTTGCTGGCGACATGGAGAACGAAGGCATCGTTTCTCAATAGTACGCACTATTGAGACTCAAGAACAAGGGGTGTTCCAAAGCAGGCGCATGGTTGGGTGGATGATCATCGAATGCATGGAAAAGTGAACCCGATATGGTGGGTCGGTTCTTGCTGAGATGAGTGTCAGTCCCCTGGACCGTGACGATGCGCTTTATCGCAAGCGGTCTGTTTCTGATCGCTCATGGTCTGCTTGTGTTGGAACACATCGCATTGGGGACAGCACTGCACGGTGTCGCTGAGGTGTTCCTAGCTCCCTGGGCTCTGCGTCATCGAGCCTGGGACCTGATCGTGATCGGTTTGATTTTCTGTATTTTCGATTTATGGGGCACGCTGCGCTTGGTCAACGTGATTGGTTGATCGGTAGCGATTCCATCCACCAGCGGTAGACACGTCCAGCACGGTCTTGACGGCTCGCGGGAATGGTGACGACAACAAGCTTTTGATCGTTCATCCGGTAGTCGTATCGACAGAAGCCAACCCCTGTTCCAGAGCAAGAAGCCAACGACGAGAGGCTGTTCCCAGCAAGCGCATACTCAAAAGGCTTGGCTTGATCCTCAGGCGCAGGTTGCCAACCCGATGCTGTCAGCGTCTGGTCAACAAGCAGGATGGATTGCCCTGCTGAGAGGTTGGGTGACAGCGTGTCGGCAGTCGCTGCGGATATCAGGTTGGTCACCGCAAGTCCAAACAGGACAAGGAAGCAGCGCATGCCAGTCGCGATCGCTCTTCAGGCTTAGCCATGGAGCTGCGTTTGGTGCCACAACTCACGCCTGCTCGTCTTCCGCTTCACGGGCTCCGACCACCAGAGCTGCAAGAAAGGGAAGGATCGCTAGAGCCGTGAGAATTTCCATGATGATCTGTCGATGACTGATCATCACGGGTTGATCCACAAGCCTGCCGTTGTCATTGTTACTGCACAGGGTCAGCTTTGCTGTGCTGGTTTTGTTCATTGGATTGCGTCCTGGTCTGTGGAACAGCAGGCGTGGATTCAGGATCCGTGAAATGTCTTCCACTCGCGGTCATTCTCTTTTCCTAACGGCACTTTGCGATCTTCTGTTGTGATCTGCAGAGTTGCTCTTGTTGAACCAAGACAAATCAGTTGTTGAACGATGATTTTTGCTTTAGTGTCGTTGAAATTATTTGTTCTGATGTCGATCGGTGGAACGCGAATTGGCTAATCCAGCAAAGAAGCGACAGACACGGAATGAGCAACTGATGCTCTCTGCCCAATTGGCATTGGGAGCATTACTGGCCTACTGGATTGGCTTTCATTTTACGAGTTTATTTCCTGATTATCTTCCGAAGATTGGAGGTTTGTGGTCAGCTATCTCAGTGGTCGTGGTGATTCAGGCAACTCGGCGCGAAACCACCAGCTCCGCATTCCTCAGGATCATCGGATCTGCTATTGGTGCTCTGGTCAGCGGTCTATATCTTTCATTCTTTAAATTTAGCGCCATTGGATTGGGTCTTTCTGTTCTGATCACTGGTCTCATCTGCACAACATTGAACAGGCCGAGCTCCAGCCGACTGTCCGCTATCACGGTTCTTGTGGTGATGGTGACAGCAAGTCTGGATTCAGCATTGAATCCCATGGTCAATGCCTTGCTTCGTTTGACTGAGTCATTCATTGGCTCGATCATTGCTTTTTTGGTTGTTGTGTTATGGCCTCGGCCTTGGGGCCGACGCTCAGTCGATTCCTAAGAAGCCTGTGACTCTTTTCTATCCCCAAGATTGAGACCCTCTGATGCCTTCCAAGCCAAGAAACCGTGTCGGCGAAATCTATGGTCGTCTTACTGTGGTGAGGCCATCAGATCGCAGAACGAAGGGTGGTAATGCCTATTGGTGGTGTCGTTGTGTTTGTGGTCGAGAAAGAGAAGTCCCCAGTGACAAGCTTTCACACAACACAACGCGGCGTAAGCCTGTGGTGACGGCCTGTCTCGAATGTTCAAAAGAACTGCAGGTTGAAGGTGTCTATGCGAAGAACGATCGTGAGGAGGCAGAGCGTCGCGAACAGGCAAAACGGAACCGAGAACAGCTGATTGGTCAGGTTCCTAGTACCTGGTTGAGGATGCCGTTAACGGATGCCCATGCCCGGGAACTGGGAGAGGTTCTGTTTTTCCGAGGCACCCGTTGCTTGCGAAATCACCTCGCTCCTTATCGGATCAATGGAGGATGTTTGGCCTGTGCCGGGCAGGTTCCTTCTGCCGTTGTCACAAATCCCCATCAGGAATTGATCTGATCAATCTTAATTGAGCATTAAGGTGCGTTATAGATTTTCTATCTAAAATGTCAATATTTATTGATTAAATCACTGAGAGTCGTCCCACAATGTCCCTGATTCTCTCAACGGTCGTTCATGAGCCAAGATCTCAGGCTTTTTGGGCCGAGCAATGCCAAGATGATAAGAAAATGCAACCGACTAAAACTAGGCACATGCTTTCTAGAGTCAATTTGCACGGATTGTCGGGAATGAAACAAAACAATCCTTAATTAAATCAAGAGATGAGCCATTCGTAATTGATTTCGATTGAACTGCAAGATGAACTGTTGCAGAAGGTCGGGTCATTTGGCCGCAATGAATTCAGATCTAGATGCTGAATAGACGAATCAGAAGATTAAGACCGTTTGCTTGGCTCATTTTTATGAGTCGACCTTGTGGTTGTTAGGTCTATTCGTTTTTGCTGCTGGGTGCGAGCTCAAATGGCAAAAGATCACACCAAGGTGTCAGATTCTGTACTCGGTTAATCGCGTTGTCACGTCTTGGCCATTATTCAACCAGATTTGTTGATTTGGATGTGCTCTTTTTGAGTCTCAGAATTTCCGCAGTTCCCGTTGTGGCGATGCTGGATTTCTTCCTGATGCTGCCGGCGCTGATGGTGCATTTGATGCATTCACTTCATTCGACGGATTCACGCAATCTCTTGGTTCTTTGATTGCTAACACAATCACAGCCATCGCCAATAGAGCAATGGCTACTGAGTGAATCGGTGATTGAAAGGACTGATTCATGTTGGCATGCTCATGTCACTTTGACTGGAATATCTTGGAACAGTGGTGATCGTTTGATCAGTGAGATCAAGCGTTGAGTTTCAACTGGTTTGATCGAATAATGGCAGATTGATGCAAAAACGAAGTGATTAGCTTTAAACTTCACTGCCTAAAAGGTTTGTGTAATTATTGAAACCCAGCTTAGGCTGTCTTTTTTTTCATCCAGCCCAGCAACATTTCCACCACTTCCCCTCTGCTGCTAGTCCCCCACTCACGCTGTCGCTTGTCCAGCATTGCCACCAATTCAGGGCTGAGTTCAACAAGGTTGTCTTGTTCGTCGCGAGACTCCATAACCATCGGTCAGTGCAAAGCTTTTTTAGCTCTGGTCAGACCATTTGTCCTGTTGTCCGCCGTGCTGCTTTGCTCTAGCCAATGCCAGCGTGTACAGCGTGACGCATCTCTGTGTTAATTGGATGGCCGCCTTGGAATGGTCAATGCACCAGTCTCGGTTGGTGCATTGACTGGAGTATTGCCGCTAACGGTGAGCCTTGCGCAGACAGATCTGCGTCGTTTCAGCTGACCGATGCCAGCGGATCAGGGATTGCATCCGTGGGTGCTTCGAATTTCCCTTCAAGCACAAACTCAAGTCGCAGCTTCATGAAGGTGATGAAGTTGGCATCTGTGGATACGACTGCTGCAGCCGGTTGGGGTAGTTGGTCCTTGATTCCAGACAACGCTGGACTGTTCAGGAATGCAGGTTGCCGAACCAGCCAGAAATCAATCTCCTTGTTCTCTTCGGCGTAATGGCGACGTCGTTCTTTTAGAACTTCCTCAAGCGGCTCTTCCTGAGTCAGAAAGCGTTCGCTTGCGGCAACGAAGTGATAGGTGGTCATGGCGCTCAGCTTCCAAACAAGGGCTCACGACGGGGATTCTGTATCAAAGCCCGCATTTCACTCACAGCAGCTTTCAGGCCTACAGCCAGGGCCCTCGCAATGATGGTGTGACCGATGTTCAGCTCCTCCATCCCCTCGATGGCCGCGATGGGTTCCACGTTCTGATAAGTCAGGCCATGGCCCGCGTTCACCCTCAGTCCCATTGACCGAGCCGATGCAGTGGCCTCTGTCAGTCTTGCCAATTCCTGCGGTTGTTTTTGCCATTCGGCTTCCGCGTAGGTGCCTGTGTGGAGTTCAACCCAGCGTGCGCCTGTCTCAGCACAGGCTTTCAGTTGGACTGGATCGGGATCCACGAACAGGCTTACAGGGATTCCAGCCGTCTGCAGTCGCTGGATCATCTTGCTGAGAGTTCCCAGCTGCGTTGCTACATCGAGGCCGCCTTCGGTTGTGACTTCCTCGCGTCGTTCCGGCACGAGCGTCACCATGTCGGGTTGGATGCGCAGCGCAATCGAGACCATCTCCTCTGTCGCAGCCATTTCGAGGTTCAAACGGCTGCGCACCGTTTGCTTCAGCAGTTCAACGTCTCTGTCTTGGATGTGGCGCCTGTCTTCACGCAGGTGAACGGTGATGCCATCGGCTCCCCCTAGTTCCGCAAGGAGTGCCATGGGAACTGGATCAGGTTCGACGGTGCGCCTGGCCTGGCGCACGTTGGCGATATGGTCAATATTCACCCCAAGGCTGGCCACGACGCGTTTCCGACTGGCTCTGAATCCTATTCAGTTCCACCTGTGTGACGGCCGCAGGATCAACTGCCCAGCCGATTGGATCCAGCCGGATTCTCACCGGTACTTTTTAAGGAGTGGAAGTTCGGACCGCGGCGGTGTCCAGCAGCCTGGCGACACGTGCATCAGCCCTTGAAACGGATATCAATCCGTTCTGGGCCCCTTTGGCCATGTTCCTCACTCAGGACGTGGCTTTGCATTACCTGCGTGATCGCATCGTGCTCGGTGCTGAAAATCTCCCGAAACAAGGTCCCGTTTTGTTGGCGCCTACCCATCGAGCTCGTTGGGACGCGCTGATGATCCCGATGGCTGCTGGGCGTCGAGTGACCGGTCGTGATTGTCGTTTCATGGTCACGCGCACCGAAATGTCAGGACTGCAGGGATGGTTTCTCCACCGCCTGGGTTGTTTCGCCGTGGATCAACAGAAACCTTCGCTAACCACCCTTCGTTTTGCCCTGGATCTGCTCGAAAGCGGACAGCAACTGGTGGTCTTTCCCGAAGGTCGGATCAATCGCACTGATGAACCGATCAAGCTCGAACAAGGCTTGGTGCGTCTTGCTCAGCTGGCGCATCGCCATGGTGTGAACGTGCAGGTTGTGCCAGTGGGACTTGCCTACAACCCTGCACGACCTGGTCCGCGTAGTCGTTCGGCCATCTGCTTCGGTCCTGCACTGACTGTGCAAGGAAAAGGGAAAGAAGAGACCCTCCGTTTCAACCACGAACTGGCGGCCAGCATGCATACGGCTGAACAAGCGGCCCGGGAGTGCATCAATCGACCACTCCATTGCACGTAAAGTCCGCGCAATGAAAATTGGTTCCATGCGTTCACGCCTTTTCTGTTCAGCGTTAGCCCTGACGGCAGGCTTGATCGCCAGTCCAGCCATGGCGCAGTCGGCGTCGGACGCCTCCAATTCAGCCACCAAGGTCCTTGCTTCGACTGGCTCTGGTTTCAACGTTTCAGCTGTTGAGGCCTTGATCGAACGCGGTGATGCCGCCGTGGCAGCGGGCAACCTTGCGCAAGCCAAGAAGGACTACGACAACGCCAGAACAGCCTCCAAGCAGTTGCTGGCCTTTTATCGCGATTTATCCGGTGCTTTCCGAGGCCTCGATGCCCGGATTCCGCGCGAGATGGATACCAAAGGTCGTGAAGCGCTTGCCCTTTTGGCCCAGTCCAATCTCCGTCTTGCAGCCCTCTTCCGCCGCCAAGGCCAACCGGAAATCGCTGTCCCAGTGTTGGTCGAGGTTGTTCGTCTGATGACTCCCGCCAAACCGGAAGGCCAAAAGGCTTACCAGAGCTTGATTGAACTTGGATTTGTTGAAACCCCATACCGTGGGGCCAGTGCTCAGCCGTGATGCCAGGCGGCATTGGCCACCATCTGCCAGCATCAGGGCAGTTCACTCAGTGAGTTCATGGTCCAGCCGGACGCCGTCTGCTCCGCGATCCGTCGTGCCATCCCGGACGCTCAAGTGAGCGTTGAGGATCTCACAGGTGGCGGAGATCACCTCCAGGTCAGTGTGGTGTCCGCGGCTTTTGATGGTCTGAACAAAATCCGTCAGCACCAGTTGGTGTACCGGGCTCTTAAGGAAGAGCTTGCTACGGAAGCGATTCATGCTTTGGCATTGAACACTTCGACACCGTCCTGAATTCTTCACCCTAAAACTTTTTCAAAATGGACACTCAGACGAAAACCCGAATTGAAAGCCTGATCAAGTCGAGCCCTGTCTTCGTCTTCATGAAGGGGACCAAGTTGATGCCGCAGTGTGGGTTTTCGAACAATGTGGTTCAGATCCTCAATGCGCTGGGCATCAGCTTTGAAACCTTTGATGTTCTCTCAGATATGGAGATTCGCCAGGGGATCAAAGAATTTTCTGATTGGCCCACCATTCCTCAGGTTTACGTTCAAGGTGAATTTATGGGGGGTTCAGACATTCTCATTGAGATGTATAACGACGGTACCCTCAAGGAAAAGCTCGACATTGCTCTTGCGAGCTAATCTCTGAACTCAGGAATTTGCTGACTGCATCAATGTATTCATCATTGCCGTCGATGTAGGTCTTATGGCCTGCATCAGGCAAGATTGTCAGTTGTGCTTCGTTTCCTATCTGAACTTTCGCATCTTGCAAAGTTCCTGGTGTTGCTGTGTCGTGCTCACCGCATATCAATAGGGTCGGAACTGAGAGTTGACTCAAATTCGGGAAGAGATCAAGATCTCCAAGTACGCCTGAATGCTCAAATTCACTCTGCCCCCACATCTGGTTGTAGAGGGATCCGTTGGTTCGCCGACGTTCTGCATTCAGTGTGTTAGTTGAATGACTTTTCCTTGAAAAATGCCGCTTGTCGAATTCAGTGCCGACGTCATCGATAACGCCCAATTCCGCATGAATTTCATCGACAAGCGCATTGCAATCTTCAACCCAGCGCCGTGTTGATAGCAGGGGAGACGAGAGCACCAAAGCACTGACGCGTTCGGGATGATTCAGGCAAAACTGCGCCATCACACTTCCTCCCCAGGAATGACCCAGCAGTGCGGCTCGCTCAATTCCGAGCTGATTGAGAATCGCTAAGGGCTCAGAAGCGAAGCGGTTCAGCGTCATCTGCTCAGGCAACAGTGCTGCCGGAGACGTAAACGACCCCAGTTGGTCGTAAAAAATCAGAGGCCTCTGGTCGGCCAGTTCGTGCAGGGCGTCATAGAGACCGATACTGGAACCCCCTGGTCCGCCGTGGGTCAGCAGCAATGCCGTTCGCGATCGCTCTGGATCTGTATGGGGTATGTAGAGCCTGATTTCGATATCACCGCCTTCGACTGGGACGCTCAGGACCCTTTCGAGCGAATGGCGATTGATGGCCATGCCGAATGCAGAGATCAGTACTGGTTGGGATGCTCGTAGAGGGTTCTGACGTCTCCATCGGGTCCGATGAAGCTGGATGGATCAAGGATCCAACGTTCGATCAGCAGTTCCAACTTGCCCATTTCCCTTGGATCCAGATCACCGGTTCTGCGTAATGCATGCAGGTAGCCATCTGCGTAGAGTCGCAGTTCTGACGGGCCGTGGTAGCGCGTGGTCAGCTCCTGGCAGGCATCACACAGTGCCTGGAAGTGGCGGATTGCTTCCGGGTGCTGAAGGAATGTCATCTTTGTTGAGGACGGCAGCCTCTGCTACCAGCGTGCCAGAGGAATGGGCTTAGCGTAAGGCGACATTTGGATGCCGTGTGACCTCTTCCTCCCACGATCTTCTGATTCATGGATCCGGTCAGGCTCCGGTACAGCAGCAAAGTGCGCCTTCCCCCGCGGCTCGCGAACCTGCAAGGATCCTCGTGGTTGAACCCCATCCGACCTTGAGGACGGTTCTGGTTCAGCGCCTTCGCCAGGATGGCCACCTCACGGCAGCTGTTTCGTCTTGCGCAGAAGCTCTTGAGCTCTGTCAGGAACAGGCTCCAGACCTGCTTGTAAGCGCAGAACTGCTTGAACAAAGTTCAGCTCTGAGGCTTGGTCAGCAGTTGCGTTGTCCCGTGATTGTGCTGACGGCACGGAGCGGTGCTGAGCCCGTTGTGGGTCTACTCGACGATGGCGCGGACGACGTCTTGCGCAAACCGTTTGGTCTTGAGGAACTGGCAGCACGTTGTCGCACGCTGCTCAAGCGTGGTCGGAGTGGCCTTCAGGAGCGAGTGACTGTTGGGCCACTTGAAGTGCACGTCTTGCTTCGGCAAGTCACCTTGCGTGAGCAGCCCGTTGAACTCAGCCCACGCGAATTCGCACTGCTGTGCGCTCTCTTGATGCCGCCGGGGATGGTTCGGAGTCGTCAGGAACTGCTGCGCATGGCCTGGCCTCCGTTCAGTGGCGGTCCCCGTTCCGTCGACACCCAGGTCTTAACTTTGCGTCGCAAGCTTGAGCAGGCTGGTCTCGGTGAAGGTGGCGGGATCACCACGGTTCGACAGCAGGGTTACCGATTCAGTCTTGACAACCTTCCCGAATAAATAGCCACAGGGCGGTCTTTTTGAACGTCAAGCCTGGCCAGCTGGTGATTGTGCAGAACGAGGCCATGCTTGGAGTCCAGTGCAGCCAGGATTGGTGGATGGGACAGGTTCTCCATTGCACCGATGGCGCGGAACCTCTAAGCAACCACAACCTTTTTCAAATCATCGATGTCAACCCAGCGGTAGATCCGAGCATTGGCTTGATCAGCCTGGAATGCCCATGGGAATGACCAGCCACTTCAACTGAAGTGCCAGAGCAACGGCCACTTCGGTCGCAAGCATGGCCAAGGCAAGACTGAACAACAGCTGGTAGGTCCAGGGTGGTGTCAGCCGACCAATCGAAGCGGTATCGAGGCCAGTCTGTTTTTGAAGAATCGAGAGGAATTGGTCAAACCGTTCCAGGCGTTGAGGAAGCAGTCGATGACCATGTCCCAAGGTTTTGATGTAGTAAACCGTTCCTCCCTGGCTAGTGCCGACAGGCACCAGGCGTTTGACCTCTTCCCAGCGCAGCGACCAGCCTCGACGCAGCAACCAGCGGCACCAGACCGGATGCCCCACATGAATTCCAGATTGATCCACAGAGACTTGTTCACTGAGCATGGCCAACACCAAGGCCAAACCAATGGGGGCTGCAATCCAAAGCATGGGTTGCAGATCGACGGGGGCCATCAAGGGCAGAGGAAAGACCAGTGCCAGATACACACACACCAAGGTTCCACGAATCAAGGGTGAAAGTCGGAACTGGTCTTTAACAGATTCAGCCATGGTTCAGCGGTCGTCTGGAGAGCCTGGCAAGGGCTCAATCACGTCATTCGGTCGATAGTCGCCATTGAAAACTTCGGCTTCTCGCCCTTTCCAAAAATCACCGAGACGCATCAGATCTGCATGCGCTTCCTGCAGGGCTTGAAGGTATTTCTCAGGGGTCATCTGATCTCGCGACTCCTTGAGCTTGGTCAGGCGGAGCATCTGAAGCATCCAAGGTTTGCTTAGCTCACCACGACTTTCCAGATAACGGGCTAAATCAGCAGAACTGGGTTGTGGTGCCGAAGACATGATGTTCAATCCTTCAACGAAACCTTAAGCAGACCAGTTGCAAGGATGCGGTGGTCATTCAGGCAGGAAGCGCCCACGCGTTCAGACCGAGATCAGCTCCAATGCGGTGGCTGCAGGCATAACCACTGAAGGCAACGGCATTAAGCCCTTGACCCGGAAAACAGGAATCACCGACGCAATACAAACCGCTGAGACCGGTTCGATTGAAGGGCATCGGAAGTAAGCCGGGCAATTGCGTTGCTGGGATTGGTCCGTAAGTTCCACCCATCCGACCAAGGAACCGACGGTGGGTGCGAGGCGTGCCAATTTCCTGGAGCTCAACCGCCTCGCCAAGACCCGGCAAGATGGCTTCAAGTCGTTTGATCAAACGCGCGGCATCCTGGTGTTTCTTGCGCTTGTAGTCCGTCGGTGACAACTGGGACCAGGGGTTGATATCACTCATCGTGAAGGTGTGGACGATGTGTCGGCCTTCGGGTGCAAGAGAAGGATCAAGCAACGTCGGGATTGAAACGAAGATCACCCCCTGCTCAGCCTCAAGATCGTCCCAGTCCTCGAGCAGTAAGTGATGACAGTGGAATCCTTCAGGAATCACATCGGCGCGCACGCCCAAATGGAGTGAAAGAAACGAGCTCGACGGTTGATAGCGCCTGCGCCAGGTGGATTCAGCTTTGGGCGTGTCTTGTTGGCCCACAAGGGTGCGTTTTGGGGAGCCTTCTCCCGCAAACGTGTCCCAGCGGGTGGCATTGCTGACAATGCGTTTTGCCTGGATCGTTTCTCCGTCAGCGAGCTGAACGCCGACAGCCCTGCCGTTCTCCACAATCACGTCCGTCACACGGGATCCATAGCGAATGGATCCGCCGTGAGCTTCAAGGCCGGCAACCAATTTCTCGGCGATTCTGCCGACACCACCCTTTGGATAGTTGATTCCACCCGCGTGGCGATCCGAAAAGACCATTCCGGCATTGATCATCGGCGTTCGATCAGCCGGCATCACGGACCAACAGAAACACTCCATATCGATCAGGCGCAGCAATTCCTGGTCTTGGATGTGCTTTCGCGCCACGTCGCCAACATTGAATGGCAACCAGCGCGCCAGCCCTAGGCAGGCGAGCGGCGCTTTGAAGAACACCTTGGCGAGATAGGCCGGATCTTCCAGCGAGAGCAATGGCATGGCATCCAAACAGCGGAAAACCTGCCAACAGGTGTCGTAAAAAGCTTGGATGCCCTCGGCTTCGTGGGGAAAACGATCGCTCATGCGGGCGATGAAGCTGTCGTAATCCCGGTCCACAGCCATGGTGAGCCCATTGGGCAAGTGGTATTCCAGTTGCACAGGGTCGGGAATGGTTTCACACGACTGCCCTACGTCCGCAAGCGCGCGTGTGAGCAGGTTGGTGTGTCCATGCTCGCCGAAGCCAAAGATCATGGAAGCGCCGACATCAAACGTGAAGCCATCACGCTTGAAGCTGCCTCCCGAACCACCGGGGATCAGATAGCGCTCAAGAACCAGCGTTTTGGCACCTTTTGCGGCCAACTGAGAGGCGGTGACCAATCCTCCAATACCTGACCCGATGACGATCACATCCCATTCAGGGTTCGCACTCACGGTCACGCGTTAGCTCTTTCTTGAGGTTTAAACCCTAGGAAACTCCAGCAGCAGCGAAGGGTGGTGTCGCCGTCAGGATCACCTCTGTCCGGACAGGTTGAGCCAGCAGGTCCTGGCAACGTTCCTGGATTCGATCGCGAATCAGGTCAATGGCTCCACCATCCATGGGCTGACTCGGGTTGAGATACACCACAACAAAGGCGGTGCGGCCAACCTGATAAACAGTGAGATCGAGCAGCCAGCAGGACAATCCCGCAAGAAGATCCTCCAGGGCTAAGCGCGTGCTGCGAATCAATTCGGTTTCCGCCGAAGCTCCAGCAGCCTGGCTCAGGGCTGTGATGAATCCCTGAAGCGGTTCTCGCAACACCACAAGACTCACCACCAGCACGAGGAGTGAATCCGTGATGGGAATCAGGTCGGACAGCATGGTTCCCGTGAGCAGCGGGGCCCCAAGCAGGGCCAGGCCTGTGAGTCCGCTGATCAAACCGTCCAGTCGTGCTGCCTTGGCCTCTGTCAAAAGAATCTGTGATTGACAGCCCGTCCGTTGCCAATCGCGGTGATGACGCCATGCCAAACCCCAGCAACTGGCAACCATGGCAATGGAATACCAGGCAACTGGACCAAGGCGAACCGTTGTCACGGGTTGGCCAAAGCTGTAGTCGATCACTGTGCTGAATGCTGAAACAGCCGCGAACGAAAGAACCCCAATTAACAACAACGACCGGAACAGGACATACAGGGCTTCCTGACCGTCATAGCCATAGGGATAAGCACGATCTGGAGGCCGCACCACATTGCGGCTGATTCTTGCGGCGACCAGTCCAGAGCCGACCATCACCGCGGAATAGAGACCATCCAAGAGCAGCGCATAGGAGCCTGAGATCACATGGACAGCGATGCCTGCGACTGCCATCAGTGCGCTGGCGAGAACACCGATCCTGAGGGAGCGATGCTCAATCAAACGATCTTCAGGCCGGACAGGCGACATGAACAGAGCCTTGCTTCTCCGTTGCTAGCAGGAGATCCTGCAGAGCCCTGTCCCGGTAGGCCCCATAGCGTCGCCTTTTATCCCGAATCCGTTCCGGCAACGCAGGCAGTAGGCCGAAATTGGGAGGCATCGGTTGAAACTTGCCGGATGGCGCTTCGCTGATGAAATGCGTCAACGCGCCAATCATGCAGGTTGGTGGAAGGTCGATCGGTGCTTGCCCTTTGGCCAGCCGTGCAGCGTTGGTCCCAGCCAGCCACCCCCCAGCTACAGCCGCAGCGTACCCCTCGGTGCCCGTGATCTGGCCGGCGGCGAGCAGTCGCTCTCGGCGTTTGAACTGAAGTGTGGGCTGCAGCAGTTCTGGTGCTTCCAGAAACGTATTGCGGTGCATCACACCAAAGCGAACGAACTCGGCCTGTTCGAGTCCTGGAATCATGCGAAGCACACGTTTCTGCTCGCCCCACTTGAGATTCGTCTGAAAACCCACAAGGTTCCAAAGGCGACCGTCCTTGTCTTCCTGCCGTAACTGCACGACGGCATAGGCACGCTTGGCACGCCGGACATCTCGGTCATTGACGTCGCCCCAGCGTGGGTCCCACAAGCCGATCGGTTTCAGAGGGCCGTAGCGCATGGTGTCCTCGCCACGACGGGCGAGTTCTTCGATCGGTAAACAGCCTTCGAAGAACGTTGCATTGTCCTTCTCAAAATCCTTCAGTTCGGCTTGCTCCGCAGCAAGCAGTGCATCACGAAAGGCGTGATACTCAGCCGGATTCATCGGGCAGTTGATGTAGTCCGCATCGCCCTTGTCGTAGCGACTGGCGCGGAATGCCCTTTCCATGTCGATGGTTTCGCCATCAACGATTGGACTGGCTGCATCAAAGAAGTGACAGTCATCACGTCCCGTGAAGGCGCGCAGGTCTTCGGCCAGGTTTTCACTGGTGAGTGGTCCTGTCGCCAAGACTGTGATCTGGCTTGGATCCGGCAAGGCCATCTGCTCGCGCCGCTCAACAGAGACAAGCGGATGCTGTTCGAGCGCTGCCGTTAGAGCAGCGCTGTAGCGCCCGCGGTCAACAGCCAAAGCTCCGCCAGCAGGAACAGCATGGGTATCTGCTGTTCGGATGACCAGAGATCCGAGGCGCCGAAGCTCTTCTTGCAGCAAACCTGCAGCCCGGTCACTGCTTAATGCTCCGAAGCTGTTGCTGCACACAAGCTCCGCGAATTCACTGCTGTGATGGGCCGGTGAGCGCTTCTGTGGACGCATCTCAACGAGATGGACACGAACACCAGCTTGTGCAACTTGCCAGGCCGCTTCCGTGCCAGCAAGACCGGCACCGATGACAACAACCGAAGTTTCGTCCAAGGCGAGCGATGACAACCAATCTCAACCCTATCGATCGGTTGAGAATGCGTTCCGAATTCAGGCGCGGCTGCGCTTCAGCATCATCTGAAGCTGACCCACTGCAGCCCTGCTGATGTTGAAGGCTGCCCAGCCCAGTGCCAGAAGGATGGGGGAAGCCACGAGGACGAGCCGGAGATCCATGGTTTGTAGGGATGGTGGGGTGATCTTAAGGACTGCGGGCGCCGCTCACGACAGACACGGTCAGTCCGTTTGGTTTTGCAGCAATTGTGACCAAGCTCGGGCTAAGTCGGCGTAATGCGCTGCATGGTCGCGTTGGTCGTTCACTTCTTGGTCTGTGAGGACTCGTTTCACAGTGGCTGGCACACCTGCCACAAGGGAGCGAGCCGGAACATCGCGGGTCACAACAGCCCCGGCAGCCACAAGGGACCCCTCACCAACCGTCACTCCATTCAGCACGATCGCTCCAATTCCCACAAGGCAGCCGTCTTGCAGCGTGCATCCATGCACGACAGCACGATGCCCAATTGTGACGTCGGAGCCAATCAACACTCCCTGGCCAGGATCGCCGTGCAGAACAGCACCGTCCTGAACGTTGCTGCGTTGACCAATCGCGATGGGCGCCATGTCGGCTCTGGCCACTGCTGTTGGCCAAAGGCTGGAACCTGCCGCCATTTGAACGTCACCCATGACGACCGCTGTCTCCGCCACCCAAGCGGTGGGATCGATGCGTGGTGATGTGGCCAGAGAGTTGGCTTGAGCGGATGGAACGGTCATAGGACGGGCTCTGGATGCACGAAAAGAATTCAAGAGGAGACTGTGCAGGCCTCATCGACAGCATTCACTGCTGCTCGCCGGTGCGGAAGCCAAAGCATTCATCAGGTCAGAACGGCATTTCGAGGGTGTCTCGAGCGTTGCTGTGAACCGTTCAATGCCGATCCTCTTGGACGAAGGATCGTCTGGGTGATACTTTTTTGAGGTGCCTGATGGCACACCCTGACGCGGAACACTGTTCCGTTCGGCAGGCGGGTCGCTAGCTCAGCGGTAGAGCACTCGGCTTTTAACCGATTGGTCCTGAGTTCGAATCTCAGGCGACCCATACGCCCAACCATTGCTTCATCATGGAGGGAGCCTTCGATCTGGCTGATGGACGGTTGTGCACGTGTTGCTGTGGTTGATGATGACCACCGCCTGCGAACTCTGATTCAGGAAGAACTCGTCGATGAGGGTGTGCACCCGGTCCCATGCACATCCGCTGAGGAGCTGCTCGAGTTGATCAAACATGATCAGTTTGATCTCATTCTTCTCGACTTGATGATGCCTGGCATGGATGGCATGAGTTGCTTAAAAGCACTTGAAGACATACCTTGCAGAGCTCCAATTCTCGTTGTGACGGCTTTGAGTGACGAGCTCAAACGTCAAGAGGTAATGAGGCATGGGGCATCGGAGTACATCTTGAAGCCGGATCTTTTTGAGCGTTTACCCGAACTGCTCAATCAATATCTTCCTGATCGGAAGCCAAATCAGGACTGAGGGTTTGAGCGGTTGGAAAAATCATTGAAATCTTGATACCACTGTAAGTTTCATGCCCTCGATTGGTTTTTGGTCTTGCTGTAATCGTTCCATTCATTCCTGTTACGAGAGCTTTGACAACGGCAAGGCCCAGTCCACTACCCTCCCCACGACTGGGATTTCTGTTTTCTTCAAGTTTCACAAACCGATCAAAGAGGTTGTCAGTAAAAAGATCAGAAGTAGTTGTTGAGCCTCCGTCGGTCACAAGGAGTTCTATGCAGTCGTTTGTCATGTTTCCGTGGAGCACGAAACGATGATCGTTTTTGCTAAATCGCAGAGTGTTATCCAGTAACTGATTCATAACTTTGCTAAAAGCAGAATGATCAAGTTCGATTTCGCACGATAGGCATTGCTCTGGTATCGAAACCAGTACAAAACGTCTTCTTGTGCTGTCTAAAGAACCAAGCCATTGCTCTATGAATACACGTAATGGATGGTGTTCAAAAGACCATGAGAACTGATCAGTATCGAGTTCGGAAAGGACTACAAGCTTGTCCACGAGGCTGACCATTCTTCTGGTCTCGTTGCGAACGTCCTCAAGTGGTCGAGGCAATGTATCGGTAGAGCCAGAGCGTGAAAGTCGTTTCAGACTTCCACTAATAATTGCAAGAGGGGTGCGCAGCTCATGCGCGAGTTTATTGATGAAGGATCTTTGTTGCTGCAATGCTTTTTCAAGCGGATCTAGGTCGCGAAAAATGATTAATAGATATGGCTCGCTGATCTCAGAGATTGGCTTCCAACTCACCATTCGTTGAACATTCGATGTTTGAAGTGCATCATTGACCAACAAAGGTTGAATGGATAGCAGCATTTGGCCATCTCCGCGTCTGGCTTGGGACAATGGATGCTGAGGATCTTCGTAGGGCAGATCTCGTTGATCGGGGTGACGAAAAGATGCGACCTGTTGAATAGGCTTTCCAATGAGTCGCAACGCGAGGCCATTGCCGAGCCATTGAGCGGAAGCGCGGTTCACCCATCGAACTTGTTGATGCTCGTCAAGAATGAGCATGGCTTCTTCGGTGGCATCAAAAGCCACACGAAGTAGACCCAATGACTGGCGCAACTGCGCAACGAGTTCATTGGGTTCCTGGTTCGATTGATTGGAGTGATCAGCAGCCATGGGGGCCTTCCAAAGGCCTCAAAGTTGCTGCAAAACTCCAACCCTCTTGATCATCTTTTTCAGCTACAATGAAATGTTCGCTGCGTATAACAGAGCCGTCAGCACAGATCGTTGCTAACTCCAAGGGATGATTCACAACTTCTGATGACTCGGTGAGTTTGAAGCGAGCAAAACCAGCATGGTGGAGTTCCCTGAATTGCTGAGGGAGGATCAATCCGATGGTTTGACCAACAAGTTTGGTGTCCCATCCATAAATCAATTCGAAGCGCTGGTTGAATTCCACCACCAAACCATTTGAGTCTGCCCTGACGAAAGGCAGGTCGTGTCGCTCACGTAAAGCGGCTACAGCACCTGGGGTCCAATCCATGGAAAGCGACTCGCTCGACTCAGGCTAGGCACTGAAAGCCAACTCTTCTACCGACGAGCCCGTGAAGCTCTACAATGAACTGGACGGGGCGTGGCGCAGTTTGGTAGCGCGGGTGCTTTGGGAGCACTAGGTCGCAGGTTCGAATCCTGTCGCCCCGATTCGAGAAAAAATGTCTTGGGTTGTGAATCGTGTTTTACGACCGCATTTCGAGATTGTTCAAGGCGACTAATAAGTCTTCAACAGGCTATTTCAATGATTTGAACGGTTCCTTCTTTGTGATGATTCAATTGGTCTATAGCCAACGACAATGGGTGAATTGAGTTTTTCTTGATTCATAGCTGATGAATTGATTGCAAATTTACATGGTAATCAAAGAGAATTGTTGATCTGTTTTCTTCTGATCAGCTTCTTTGCCGTTTTATTGATGTGTTCTTCTTAAGGCCATGGTTATTTTGATGCGTTATTCGCTGTTAGCGTTGACCAAAGTCGCTTATAAGCTACCCGCTGAGCCCATTGTGACGGAATAGGCGGTTGAGAGCCCTATTGCCCTGGTATGGCGACCAGTTGCTCCTCGAGCAACATATTGAATGTCAGTAATTGTTCATCGCTTAATTGTTGTCTTGACGTTGCTTGAAAATTCTGATTAAGGAACTCTCTGGCTTGTTCCTGCTGCCAATTCAGTCGTTGAAGGATTTCATCACTTTGTTTCACGAGGTCGGATCTTCGCAGTGGCACAGAAGTCTGTTGCGGATCACTGCCCGGTGGCAAGTCACGTAAGCGTTTGAGGTAAGCGACTAAATCGTTGAATCGCGTCAGTCGATGCCTGCTGCCATGGCCAAAAGCTCGCTCCAGGTAAATGCGTTCCTTATCCCTATCCCATCCGATTCTTTGCAGTTCCAAGTCGATTGCAGTCAGTTCTTCACTCCAGTCGTCTGGATCTGTTGGCGCTTCACTGGGTGGCAACGGCCTTGTGGCGCTAGTTGAATGCCCTTGGGGTGTTGGGTTCGCTTCCCCCACATGTTCCTCGGCTTGTTCCTGTGTCGACATCTGCGAAGTCGTCGACGAAATGTTCTCCTGTGCCTCACCTGCTGGAGCCGGTGGCTGTCTCACGATCGGATTTTTTCTGATTGCTGTGTGCTTTCTGGATTCACCTTGATGTTCGACTGAAGGCTCAGCTGACGGTGGATGCCCCTGCGCGTTACCCGTTGTTCCAGCGCAACGGTGCTGCAACCGAGCTATGGCGAGATCTTCGGCCTCCATCACCGTCCTCCCCTCGCCCAGAGCGCTTCCAAGGGACCGATCTCCTTCAAAGCCTTCCACCAGCACCACGCATCGGGCCTGATCGAGGTGGCAAAGCTTGGATTGGGTCTGCATTCCGCTGTTGAAGGTCCAATATTTCTAGGCTGCATCCATGGATACAGCTGCTCTCCCTTCTCTCACCGCCTGGATGGACGGTGTCGATCAGCTGAGTGAGCTGCTACCGCTGCTGCCTGTTCTCGTCAGTCTGGAGCTTCTGCTCTCCGCGGACAACGCCATCGCGTTGGCGGCTATCGCACGTGGCCAGAAGGACCCGACCCTGGAGAGACGCGCCCTCAACCTTGGCATTGGCATGGCTTTTGGTTTGCGGGTTGCATTGATTCTTTTGGCTCAATTTGTTCTTGCTTTTCCACCCATTCAGCTCATTGCAGGGCTTTATTTACTTTGGCTTTGTATTCGTTATTTTCAGAGTCTTTCAGACCAGGCAGCTGATGCCGATCAGGTATCTACGACGGGCAGCGTGAGCTTTGGGCGAACAGTACTCACCTTGGCAATCACAGACCTGGCATTTTCTATCGACAGTGTTGCCGCAGCTGTCGCGATCAGCGATCAGATTTTGTTGGTTGTGACCGGGGCTTTAATCGGAGTGGTTGCGTTGAGATTTACCTCTGGTCTGTTCATCCGGTGGCTACAGATTTACCCGCGCCTTGAAACAGCAGGCTTTCTCGCTGTTGGTTTTGTGGGATTGAAACTCTTGGTGTTGCTTCTATGGCCCACCCTGCATCCATCCGAGTTGTTCACTTTTCTGTCTGTGATGTCCCTGTTGATCTGGGGGTTTTCACGTCGCGATTCATTACCAGCTGAAGAGGTGTAATCAATGTTGGTGGAGTTACGACAATCTGGCAGCGAACACGTTCTTGATCGCGTCGAACTTGATGAGCCACCTCAACCCGGACGATGGTTTCTGCATGGTGACACCAGTTATTTCGTGATGCAGCGACGGCATCGCTACCGACTTCACTCTGGGGTTTACCAATTGAGTTCTGTGATCTTGATGGTCAAAGCTCAGGCTCAACCCAATGATGCTCGTTGGTTCCGTCATGGTTGGGTCATCGGTGATCCCCACTGCCGTTTCAATGCACGTAGCCCATTGATTCGCTGTGCAGTTCTCCCTGACGGTCCGTGCGAACGTTGCACCCATCGGTCTTCTGTTCATCCATGAAGCGAGAGCGCTGTTGGGTTTGGTTTCGTGGTGGCTTAAACGAACCCTCACATTGGGTGAGCGGGTTTTATGCCACCACCGATGAACAGGAAGGTGTGTTGATCCAGCACGGCAGCTACCGAGACACACGGGTGCCTGAGTGGCGCATCACGCAACAGGAGCCTGTGGACCTTCACGCAGCTCCGGCCATTCCTGACGATGCGGTTTGGCAAATCAGTTAGATGGAAGCGCCGCCGATTACGACTGTTCAGGCACGTGCGAAGGCCGTTTTGCTTGAGTTCCTGAAGTTCAGGGTGCTCGCCGCCGAAGACGGCTTCTTTGTTAACAACGATCGCCAACAACGGCGTGAGTGGCTGTCTGTGATGCATCCACAGTCTCTTGTCCTCACCGATGAGCAGCTTGATCAGGTCTGGATCCAGGCGCATGCGCTCTACGGCTCTCATTAAGGGCGTCTGCGCCGCCCCCTAGGGTGAAGGATTCAGGAGCACGACGATCAGCCAAGCCCCTATCGCCACATCCGCTCAGGCCTGTTTCGATGACCTCGGATTGGGTGAACCCCTGCTCAAGGCTTTACGCGAGAAGGGCTATAGCCACCCATCCCCGATTCAGGAGCAAGCCATTCCAGCCGTGATCAAGGGTCGCGACGTGATGGCAGCTGCACAGACTGGCACCGGCAAGACAGCTGGCTTCACGCTTCCTTTGCTGGAACGGTTACGACATGGGCGTCGCGCTACACGCCGGCAAGTGAGAGTTTTGGTGCTGACGCCGACGCGTGAGCTGGCTGCGCAAGTGCTTGAGAATGTGCGTGCTTACAGCCGACACCTGCCTTTGCGTAGTGATGTGGTGTTTGGAGGGGTCAAAATCAATCCACAAATTGCCCGTCTTAAAGATGGGGTTGATGTTCTTGTTGCGACGCCTGGCCGATTGCTTGATTTGCACCAGCAGGGAATGGTGGCGTTTGATCGGCTCGAATCTCTTGTCTTGGACGAAGCAGACCGCATGCTGGACATGGGCTTCATCCATGACATTCGTAAGTTGATTCGCTTACTGCCTGAGCATCGTCAAACTCTTTTGTTTTCTGCGACATTCAGTGCACCGATCCGCAAGCTTGCGACAGGCTTGCTTCACAAGCCACTGCAAATTCAGGTTGCACCAGAAAACCAGACCGCCCGTTCAGTTGATCAGGTCGTTCACCCTTGCGATATGAAGCGCAAGCCTGATCTGTTGAGTCACCTTATTCGCTCCGGTGGTTGGCAGCAGGTCCTCGTTTTTTCTCGCACCAAGTATGGAGCGAATCGTGTGGCAGAACGATTGAATAAGGAGGGATTGGCTGCTGCTGCGATTCACGGCAATAAAAGTCAAGGTGCGAGAACTCGTGCACTCCAAGGTTTCAAACAAGGTGATGTGCGTGTTCTTGTTGCTACGGACATTGCCGCTCGCGGCATTGATATTCAACAACTGCCCCATGTCGTGAATCTCGACCTCCCCAATGTTGCTGAGGATTATGTTCATCGCATCGGCCGCACAGGCAGAGCTGGGGAGACTGGTCATGCAATTTCGCTGGTGGCAGCTGAAGAAGCTCTGTTGCTCAAGGCGATTGAACGATTAACCGGAGAAGCTCTACGTAAGGAAACAGTCAATGGATTCGAACCGACTGTTCTCACGGCACCACCATTGGATCTCAGCGGTGGACGCCGCAACCATGGCAGCAATCCAAGACGGCGTCCGGGATCCAGCACCAATCGACGCTCTTCTCAATCTCCGTCTCGAAAACGCAGCCGCTGATGTTTGAGCGGCTGATGACGTCTTGAACGTCAGCCCATCTGGTCGCCAGTGTTTGCATTGAGTTGTTGACCAAGGACCTTTCCAATGCTCCTGCTTTTCCCTTCCAATTGCGCTTCGCGGATCAACAGAGGACAACCTGAACTGCTGACGACAACACCAGCTGCATTTACATCCAGAACTTTGCCGGGCTGCTGCTGACCTGTTGGCCAACGGCCAACCAGTGCCTTGGCATCATCGCTGAGATTTTCTCTCAACCTTTCGATTAATGGTTCTGTAGCCATCAGTTTCAAACGTTTGCCTCGCCATTGCGTGACAGCTCCTGGGTATAGGCCCATCACTTTTCGATGAATGGAGAGTGCCGAATCCGACCAATCCACAACGAAGTCTTCTTTTTTGAGCATGCGTGCGTAGCAGGCCTGGTCTTCGGTTTGTCGCCGCACGTTGAGCTTCGCTAAACGTTCTGATTCACAGCCCAATCCAGCCGACTCAATCAAGGGAATGGCATCCAACATCATTGATGCTGTGAGCTTGCTCAGGCGCTCTGCCAGAACCTGCGCATCATCAAGCAACCCGATCTCAATCGATCGCTCGATCAAGACGGGCCCTGTGTCCAAGCCTTCTTCCATGGCCATGACTCCAACACCGGTGCGCTCATCGCCTTCGAGCAATGCCCATTGGATTGGTCCTGCCCCACGCCATCTGGGCAGCAACGAACCATGTCCGTTCCAGCATCCCCGCGGGGGTTGTTCAAGAACACTTGCCGGCAGGATTTGACCGAAGGCAACAACAACCGACAGATCAGCACCGAGTGCTGCGAGCTCCTGCTGACACTGAACGTCTTTCCTAATCCTTTCGGGTGTGAATACCTCTAGGCCTAACTCGAGCGCTCTTGCTTTGACCGGTGAAGGGATCAGTTGCTTACCGCGACCACGTCGACGGTCAGGCTGAGTGACGACCCCGACAATCTCATGTCCCGCTGAGCAAAGAGCGTCAAGGGTGGGCACTGCGTAGGTCGGAGTGCCCCAGAACAGGATCTTCATCGCTGTGTCGCAGTAGTTAGCTCGAGCTCAGGCGTCACCTGTGATTGCAAGACCATCCACCCAGATATGCGGACAAACGCCTTCGTGGGTGACAACGGGTGTGCGCTCAATTTGAACGATTGACTTCAGCACATCGCGGATATCACCTGCGATTGTGGCTGCTTCGATGGACGTTCGTTCTCCATTGTTGACAAGCCATCCATCGAATGGAAGTGAGAACGCCCCTTGGCTTGCTTTCACCCCTGCATGCAGAGCGTTGAGACTTTCCACCAAGACGAATGTGTCTGACGTGTTGGTGTGATCGAGATGGTCTGCGTCTGTGGTCGTGCCGGGTGCACGCGTAATTTCAAACCAATCAGGCCCTACTGAGACCTTGGCCCCCATACCTGCATGACCGGTTGGTGTGACACCAAAACGGCGCGCTGTTGCCTCTGAGTGGAGGAAGTTTTTCAGTTCTCCGTTGCCGATCAAAGGCAATGGACGTGTAGGTGTTCCTTCTCCGTCAAATGGCATTGCCCCGATATGGGCCGGATGCAGACCGTTGTCAGTGAGATTGAAGAACGGAACTGCAAGTTGTTCCCCGATGGAATCTTGTTTACTGAGACTCACACCGTCGAGAACAGCACGAGCATTGAACATGCTGCTAAAAGAACCAATCAGATCGAGAAATGCTTCTGGTGTGAAGCACACCAGATAACGACCGGTGTCAATCGGTTTGTAATTCAAATGGCTGATCGTGCGCTCTGCTGCCTCATCAATGCAGCCACTCAAGTCGAGCTCGCGACTTCCCAGTGCAAGCCGTACTGCTCCACCACTCCTTGGTTTTCGTCCATTTTCTTCAGCACGAGCCATCAAGTAAACGGTGGCTTGTGTGCGCTGAGCTTGGCGGAGAGCACCGTCACTGTTCAGATAGATCCGCTCACTGCTTCCTTCATTAAGAGCGTTGTAAGGAAGAGTATTGATGGCGGGATGGCGTCCAAGCAGATCCTTTTCGGCATCAAGCAATTGCTCGAGCAAGACTTGAATCCCTTGAGACTCCTTCATGGGCCGATCCAGCTCAGGCACGTCAGCTTTTGCTAGCGGGGAGAATCCTGGTACGTCATCGGGATTGCCAAATGCACTGGCTTGATGTGCACCCATCAGTGCTTTCTCGAGCCCTGAATCTGATAAATCAGATGTGCTGGTGATCCCTACTAGTCCCTGCTGATTCCACACACGAACCGTGATGGAGCTTCGTTGTGAGGCTTTTAACTGCTTTGGTTCTCCACGATCGACTTGGACCGATGCGCTGGAGCTGCGACTAGCGCCGAGATCCCATTGAGAAATGCCCTCGCGTTTCGCCAGTGAGTTGAGTTGGTCTTGGAGTGCTTGTACGTTGATCGGTGAATTGGACATGATCAACGGCCTCCAACAGTGATGGAGTCAACTTTGACGTGAGGTTGACCGACGGTGACGAAAACGCTGCCACTCACGGATCCGCAGTAACCAGCGGCAAGGTCAAGATCATCGGCGCACATGGAGATCTTCGGCATCACTTCCTTAGCATCACCAATGAGAGTGGCACCTTTAACTGGTTGACCAAGTTTTCCATTGTTAATCAGATAGCCCTCCTCAACAGAAAAATTGAATTGTCCAGTTGCGCCGACGCTACCTGCACCCATTGATTTGCAATAGAGCCCTGTTTCCACGGAACTAATCAGATCATCAACGCTGTGGGGGCCTGCGGCGATATAGGTGTTTCGCATCCTGCTAGCTGCTGCAAAACCGTGGTTTTGGCGACGACCGCTGCCAGTACGTTCATGACCAGTTCGCATTTCACCTGCGCGATCACTGATGAATCGCTTCAACACGCCGTTCTCAATCAGAACCGTGCGTTGTGGTTCCATGCCTTCATCATCCATGGAGAGCGATCCAAAGGCGCCTTCACTAAGGCCTTCATCAATTGCGGTCACTGCAGGGTGTGCGATGGATTCACCGATGCTCTCCGCGAATGGTGTTGATCCGCGTTCCACCTGAGTCGTTTCGAGAAGGTGTCCACAGGCTTCGTGGAAAATCACACCACCGAAACGGTTGGCCAGTACAACTGGCATCTGACCTCCGTCGACATAATCGGCCCGAAGCATGGTTGCTGCGCTTTCACAAACGTCTTCTGCCGAAGCGTTGATGTCCCAGTTGCGCAGATCATGGGGACGATCGGCACTTCCGTACCGACGGGAGATGCTCGAACGATGCTCACCATCGGCAGCGAGAACACTCAGTCCTGATGATTGATGCAGACGGATATCCCTGGCAAAAGTTCCGTCGCTCGCAGCTACCAAAACTTCTTGCCAATCCCGCGAAAAGCTGCCACGCCGAACTTCTAGATGTTTCCCACACTTCTGCAGGCACTGAGTGCCCTCGAGCAGACGTTGCGTAATGGTGTCCAGCTCAGGTGTTTGTCCAAGCCAATCTTCTTTGCTTTGACCGTAGTCACGAAGCTTGCCAAGGCCATCGAAACCGTGTTCGGCAGTGAGTGTTGCGGGGTTGAGCTAAAGCATGGCTAAGGCTTGCTCAAGAGCCTGATGAAGACCTTGGTCGCTCAGGTCATTGGTGCTGACGAAGCCGTCCTGCCCACCTCGAAACACACGAATGCCTGCACCCATTCCAAAAGCAGGACTGACACTGGTGATTTTGTCTTGTTCCGCCAAAACACCCAGATGATCAGTCCTTTCCAGGAAAATCTCCACGAGATCAGCACCAGAACGAGCACCAAAGTTCAGCAACGTATCGAGACGTTGCCGCCAGGGGCTATGGCCTGGGTTCAGATCGGAGAACAAGGCCATAACATTCAGATTGGAGGTTTGCATCAGCGCACGCTGGGCTGATAGTTCTCGCTGCGCACCGGAGACATCAAGAACAAAGAGGCCATCTGTCCACCATTGGCAATCCAGTGGGGCAGTTTGCGCAGGAACTTGAGTGGAGCAGGAGATGAACTTGCGTCCACCGATTCCAATGCAGCATTGTTCGTGACCAGATTCTCCAGACCGTCATAGAAACGAGGATTCTTAACGTCGAGAACTACAGGGAAGACCCTCGCTGAAGTTTCGTTGGTCTTGTCAATCACCATCCGGTCGTACTCACGCGCATCGAGACCAAGAGCTTCATAGAACTCTTTGCGTGCCACATCACGCACATACATGGTGGCGAAAACAGCCAACAGGAAGAAGCGACACCACAATCTTGCACGCAGACCACGAACGGTTTTGGGTTGCGACTTCATCAGAGCGTCAAAGAAATCTCCATGACGGTTTTCGTCTTGGCACCAATTTTCAAAGAAGTTGAAAATCGGGAAAATTTTACTTTCGGGATTCTTTTCGAGATGACGGAAGATCGCAATGTAGCGCCAATAACCAATCTTTTCGGAAAGGTAGGTCGCGTAAAAGATGAACTTGGGTTGGAAGAAGGTGTATTTCTTGTTGGCTGTGAGGAAACCGAGGTCGAGTTGCAACCCGAAATCACTCATTGACTTGTTGAGGAAACCTGCATGACGGGCTTCGTCGCGAGCCATGTGTGCAAAACACTCGGCCAGCAGGGGGTTGCTGTTCTTGATGCGGCGGCTCAGTTCCTTGTAAAGCAGGAAGCCTGAAAACTCCGATGTGCAGCTTTGCTCAAGAAATTCGACAAAAACACGTCGCGTTTCTGGGTCAAGCTTGTCAGCTGCGCCATCAAACTCGTCATTGCGCACGAAGTGATGGCGGTTGTAGTCCTTGCGGAATTCTTCGCAAATGGCCTCAAGCTCCGCCTCGTTCGGGCGAAGGTCCATCGCGGCCATCGCTTCGAAATCCGTCGTGTAGAAGCGTGGGGTGAGGATTGTGTCCTTCACCGGGTCCTTCACCGCAACGGCTGAGTCGGCGGATTTCGCGTCAGTGACGGCGGTGGGGGGCACCATCGGATCTAGCGTGTCTTGCAGACCAATGTAAGTGCCCCGGTGGCTTCTTCGGGGCCGGTGTAACGCAGCTGATCAGTTGCCACCAAACCACTTTTGTCCGTTTAAGCGCTGAAGCAGTCGCGACTGCAGCAGTGCCAGGTTGATTCGCTTCTCATCAATCAGAAATGATTCCAGCAGGCTGGGATCACTACCGGTTTCAGCCAGGGCAATGGTTTTCCCAGATGTGATGGAGTCGCTTTCAAAGCAAAGCCAGAAGCGCCGGTCGGACGGCAGGACCCCTTGGACCATCCAGCAATTTCCTCCGACTACGGGACGATCTCCTTCGACCAGCTCCAGGCTGATCGGCGCTTGATGGCGTTCCGTCAGTGATTGCTTCAGGGCAGGGAGCAGATCGTCGTTGATGAATGCCGCGAAGGGTTTGTCCTCCGGTTTGGGTTTCGGTGCTGGTTTTGCTGGTTTAGCTGCCGAGTTGGCTTTGTCAGTCGCGGCAGGTTGTGCTGCTTGAGATGATTTGCTTGCCTTGGCAGATTTCTCGGGGGTTTCGCTCACCGGACGTCAATCGCTGGCCGGACTGTAGTCATGCCCGGGTGCTCGACACCAGCCTCACCACTCATCCGACAGGGCTTGATTCCAGTCGTTGGGTGCTCCTGATGTTCTGACGTCTTGAGCAACGGTGTCATTGGATGACGCCTTGACCTGAACACTGGTGTCTGTGGGCGCCTTCGCTCCAGTTCGGATGACGCGGAATGGCACCGAAACCGTGGGTGAAGGATCACGCACATCCCTTTCAGGCCAGAGGATGGTGGTCTGACCACCCGACGTTTGACGTTCCTCGTCCTGCGAAGTGTTTTGTGCTGTTCCTCCGTACGAATGGCGAACCTCACGCTGCAGCGGACGCCGATTGGTCCGAGTGACTGCTGATAAGGCACCACCTGAACCGAGCACAGCTCCAGTTGTTGCAGCAACAGTCATCCACACGCCAATGGGCAAAGCAGGGAGCTCCCACGTGAGGATCCGAAGACTGCCTGACTTACCCAGATTCATTCCGCCAACAAGCAGTGTGAGCAGTAGCGGTGACAGGCAGGGGATCAGCAGAAGCCGCTGGAGGGGTGTCATCGGCGAGGCCCCTGCCAACGTTGTTGGTCCGTCAGGGATTCACCCAGCGAGTCGAACAACCGCATCACCAGGAAATCGAGCATGTCGTCAATGCTTTCCGGCTGGGTGTACCAGGCAGGAATCGGTGGAGCAATCCTGGCACCGGCTTCCGCCAGTGTCGTGAGGTTGCGCAAGTGAAGCAAATTCCAAGGCATTTCCCTGGGTGCGATCACAAGCGGACGACCTTCCTTCAGGTGCACGTCAGCACAACGTTCGAGAAGATCTCCCGCTAACCCAGCCGCCATCCGCCCGACAGTTCCCATCGAGCACGGAACAACCACCATTCCGCTGGTGGCGAAACTGCCGCTTGCAACAACTGCCGACTGGTCATCCCATCGATGGCAGATCAGGGTTCCTGTTTCGATTTGGAAGCGGTCTCTCCAGAACTGCTCCTGAAGCTTGGGGTCAACGGGAACCGAGATGGACCGTTCTGCACGCCAGACCTCATGGGCACCACGGCTCACGATCACGTGCACCGTGCGGTCTCGGCGCATCAACCACTCGAGTGTGCGCTCAGCAAGCTGCTGAGCGGATGCCCCGCTGATCCCGATCACATAAGGATTCATTCCTCGCTCACAGACACGGGAAGAGGCTCAGACACTGCTGGCGTTTCCGAAGGAACCACCTCAAGGTCAATTTGATTCCTGAGAACATCAACTTTGAGCACCTTCACATCCACGGGATCACCGAGTTGATACACACGCCTGCTGCGACGGCCCACCAGTCGGTTTTGCCTTGATCGGTATTCATACCAGTCGTCGTTGAGGGAGCTGACGTGCACAAGCCCTTCGACCATGGACGGTGGAATTTCGACAAAGAAGCCGTAGCTCTGAACGCCACTGATGATTCCGGCCTGCACCTGATCGATCATTGGTTCGGCGCTACGCGCTTTGGCCATGGCAACCACGTCTCGCTTGAGTTCGTGTACCTGGCGCCGACGGGCGTTCAACCGTTGCACGGTGCGTTCCCGCAGCACATCCGACAGCTTTTGGTCCTGGGATGGAGTGAACAAGGGCCAATCGATTGTTGACGCAGCGCCACGATGTCCGAGCTGGGCTTTTTCCTTTTGACGAACGGTTGGCCTGTCTTTGCCTTCATTTAAGAGTTGACAGAGCACGTGCTGATTGACCAGATCAGCCTGATGGAGTGTTGGGCAGCACCATGGAGCCTGTGGGGTCAGCCGGTCCATCGCGTTCGTGACGCCCGTTGTTGCAGCCAGGTCGCCGGTGCTCGTTTGATTGTCTTCACCGGAATCTGCAGGAGTCGACAGGGAGCTTGCATCAACGACTGCCAAGTTTTCGACACCGGTCTCACTCGCCAGTGAATAGGAGCTTTCCGGAAGTGCCTGACGCAGTTGCATGCTGAGCACCCTGCTTGATGCAAGCCCTGAGAGTGCAGTTGCAAGTTCAGATGCCGACGGCGCTCCATCTTCATCCAACTCGAGAGGGACATCGAGTGCGATGGCGGCCTTGGCGACATCATTCAGTGCGGACTCCTCGGGCTGAGCAGCATCGAGAACGATCGCCGGCAGTCCGAGAGATCGCCGATGGTCTTCCCAGACGCGGTGAGCCTGACGAACGAAAACGGACAGCAAGGAGTGGGCACAGGCCACATTCAACGGTGTGGTCCAACGGTGACCGTCGCCATCCGGCGAGATCAAATTCAGATCAGAGAGCCCCTCGATCAGTGGGGGCTGAAGATCGAGTTCGATCCTTCCTTCCTCTCGCTCAGCCTGATGCAGCGTGCGAGCACAGAACACCACTGTTTCCAGTTGCCCAATCTGGTCTTTGTGAGGTTTGAGTGCTGCTGGAATTGCACGAGACTTGGGTTTTCTGTCATCCAGCGCTTGCAGAGCGTCAGCACCCACTTCGGCGACCGGTTTGATCCTGCTCAAACAGAATTCCCAGTCACGCCACTCACCCTCGCTGCTCAGATCAAGCCGCATTGAAACAGCCTCTTGCTCGACGCCCACAGCGAAGTTGCTGGCTTTGGTTAACGGCGCGCTGAGCAAAGGCAACCACTTCTCACCGAGACAGACAGATTCCGCCTGATTCATCAGCCATTGATCAAGACTGTTGCCAGGGGTGAGGCGTTCAGCGACTGCAGGAGCGTGGATCCAAAGACGGGTTCCGCCGTTGTGAGGCGCGACATGAATGGCTGGCAGACACGGTGAATCAGCTGCGGTCCAGCCACGCAATAACAGCGCCGGCTGTTCGATCAGATTGACCCTCTTTTTGGCAGAAGGTGCTTTCAGGCTGGCCCTTGGCGCTGTTGAACGCTGATGAAGATTGGCCTTGGTGAGCATCAGCTCGCGATCGACCTCACCGCCTCCATCAAGGGGGAGTGATCGCGCGACATGACCCCGAGCGGGGAACTGGGCAACGGGGTAGCGGTCGAGGACGACTTCAGCAACGGAAGGCCCCTTGTCGTGTTCGGCGTGGGCAGCGTCATCCGGAGACAACTCGATTGATGCGAGCAGGCGGTCATCCAGCGGTACCGCTACCAAACGATCATCCTGATGTTCCACGGAGGCCAAAAGGCTTGTTGTGGAGCGCTCGAGAATGCACTGAACACCACCTTCGGGAGAACGGCGTCGACCACCCTCTCGTGTCAATCGGACGAGCACACGATCGCCGTTCCAAGCGTGATTCAACTGGTGGTCGCGGATGTAAATGTCGTCTCCACCGTCGTCGCGGATCGCGAAGCAAAACCCTTTGCTGCTGCAGCGAAGGCGCGCCTCGACGAGGTCGTTGGAATCGCCGCGACTGACCCCACCTTCCTCATCAATGGTGAGAATCCCAAGACGATTCAGGCCCTGCAAAGCCAAGTCGAGAGTTTGTTTTTCTGAACGATTGGTCAGCCGGAGAATCTTCTCGAGTTTGGCTGTCTCCAGACTTCCCTCAGCAGGAACCTGGTCGAGCAGATCGGCGACCGTGAATTTCATCAGAACGGAAATGAAAACCGGTCTTCAGGACCGGGAGGATGCATCGTTCGAGCGCGTGCAGCGAAAGACCGCGCTAACTCACGATTTGATCAGTTTACGGGCCGGTGGAGGTGGACCAGACAGCCTCACTCCTCGGGTGATGCCAACGAGCCACTTCCATTCAGCATCGGCCAGAGCAGCTTGATGCCGATGATCAAGAAACCCAGCGATGCCGCGAGTTGCAACCAATCGGCTGGCACAACAGTTGAGAGAGATCCCCCAGCCAAAGCCCCGATCAGGCTTGCCAGCACAAGGGCACTGGACGAACCGATGAACACGGCGAGCGGCCGGTCTGATGTGCCGCTGATGGCCACGGTTGCCAGTTGGGTTTTGTCGCCGAGTTCAGCAAGGAACACCGTGACGAATGTGGAGATCAGCAGCGCAAAATTCATTGGGCGAATGGCAGAGGGACAAGGGGGATCAAACGCGTGACATCACGCAGCTGATGCATTCAGGAGTGACTGCAACGCTTGTGAACCAAGCCACAGACCCAAACCCAGCATCAAGAGCCCTGCCATCTGCTCCAACCGTTCCGGTGGCATCAACTTGGACAGCCAGCGTCCGACAAGAACTCCCACCAGACTGGAGCAGATCAAGGCCAGAGCCGCACCTCCGAACACCAACCAAGGTTCACCGGATTGTGCTGACAGCAACAGTGTTGCCAGCTGCGTCTTGTCACCGAGCTCGGCAAGAAACACCGTGGTGAATGTTGTCACCAGAACCGCTGAGAAGCCTGGACGCTGGGAATTGCCGGCTTCAGTCATCGCACGGTTCGAGAAGATCGGATTTGGCTTTCGAACTTACGCAGTTCTCGGCTGCGGCCGCCATGCACCGAACGAATCTGCTGTCGGCAACAGCTGATTGCAAACGCATCCGCCTCTGCATCGTCAACGCCAAACAAGCTGCACAAGCTGCTGACGCGACAGAAGTCAGGTCGCGTGTCGTAGATCCGACAACGCCTGGATCCCGTATCGAAATGGAGGCACCAACCATCAGGGCCCACCATGCTCAGATAAATCTCCTGTTGCTCAGGGCTTAAGGCTTCAAGCGCCTCTGGCCGCTCATCCGGGGCCAGACGACAACAGGCTCCGCAATGGTCCATGCAGGACCAGATGGGATCGGGTCGTGTCATGACACAGCCTCGACCATCGGCAAAAAGGGTGATGGCTGTGACAACCCATCACAGAGGATCACTCTGATCCAGTCACCTGGGCTTGAAGACCCGTAGCCTTGCTCAGGCATCATGCCGCTCATCCGCTTTCCATCCATGGGTCTTGATTTCCACTTGATCGCCAATTTCGCGGCACTGGCCCTGATCACACTTGCCGGTCCGGCCGTGATCTTCATCCTGTTTTACAAGCGCGGCGCGCTCTGAAGCTTGCTTAGGCCGTGATACACCGGATCCCTGCACACCAGTCGTCCGGTGTAGGCGGCAAGCACTGCGGCCAAGACAACACCAGCAAAAAGCTGTTGGTCTCCGGCCAGCCTCCAGGAAAAAATGATCGAGACCAGGGGAAGCTGTGTGGCTCCAGAAAGCCCTGCGGCGAGCCCCAGGCCGATTCCCATCTGAGTGCTCACACCGACGATGGCGCAGATCGTGTAGCCGAGAACGGCACCGAACGTCAGTGACGGATCGATTAGACCTCCCGGGACACCAGGGCTGAGGGCCAGCATCGGACCAATCACTCGCACAATAGTGATCCACAGGGATGTCACACCGCTGACCAGTTTTTGATCAGATGAAAAGGCATTGGGCATGCCTTGATCGATCAATTGACGCACCAGTGCCTCACCGTCGGACGTTGAGGTTCCCCAGCTCAGAAGAGCCAAAACACTCAATCCGGCTCCAAGGCACAGCCCTGTCTTGACGGGGCGAGCACGCACCATCGGAGCAAGACGCTTTGTCAGCCAAACCAGACCTTTGTTGAACACACCGCCGATCAATCCGCAGACAATCCCGATCGGGATGGCCATCAGCAACTGTTCTGATTCAGGTGCGGCGATGTTGAGAACTCCTAGCCCAAACATGGGCTCACCACCGATGTTGGAGAAACCAGCGGCTGCCACGCTGATCACCAGGGCTGGCCAGATCGTGACGATGGCGTAATCAGCTGTCAGCTCTTCCAGCATGAAAACGGCACCCAGCAGCGGTGTGTTGAATCCACCCGCGAGTCCAGCGCCTCCACCGATTGCCACCATCTGTCGCTCGCTGAGTGAAGGCAGCCAAGAGCCGAATCGACGATGACAGGCCCGAGCCACGGCGGCACCGAATTGAACAACAGGACCTTCGCGTCCCAACGGAAACATCGCGACAGTGGCGATGGACCACAACACACCGCGTTGCACGGTTCCAGCTGCAGCCATTGCTTTGGGGAGGCGTGACGGGTCCTCCAGAGAGTTCATGGTGGATGGAATGCCCGAACCCGCTCCGGCTTGCCAGGGCCCCCGCTGCAGAAGCAACAGCACAGGCATCACCACCAGAGGCAGCAACGCGATGATCAGTCCCTGCCCTCCCCAACCAGTCGTCGCTGAAGTGGGCAGCAAGGCGTAGAGCTGTTCCTGAACACGATCAACCAGGTTCAAAGGCAGACAGGCCAGGCCGATCAGCACACCAACGATCACCAGACCGAAGAAGTGCCTGACAACAGCTTTGAGACGTCCTTGATAAGGAAGCGTTCCTGGGATCAGAACGGATTCATGGCGTGTGTCCGGACTCATGGGCGCAAGCCGAGGCCTACACAGGCCTCCTTCAACAGACCCGCAACGTAAGGGTGTTCCGCACGACTGTCTTCGCTGTCCAGCACACCCTCCTGATTGACCCGGCAGACCAGAACATCTCCACTTGGATTCACAAGCTTCAGGCCATCGGGCTCAAGTCGTTCCACCCGGTATCGGCCCTGAGGGCGATGCAATTCCATCACGTTGTGATGCGCTCGCAAGGATTTGACTTCCAACTGGAATCGGGTCTCACCACGCCAATGGTTTTGTGTGAGATGGAAGGCCACATCAACAGTTTGAGGAAGAACAGCATGATCAGGCCAACGCCAGACGATGGCCTGCCGTTCAACGTTGTTCTGTTCGAGGGTCAAGCGCAGATGACCGCCTCGAAGGGCTTGCTGGTCAGCGACGCGACATCCTCTTGCCCAGAACAACGGTTTGGGGTGACCAGCACCAAATGGTTCCAGTTGTTGGAGATCCTTCCAAAACTCGTGATTGATCTGCTGTAGCTCCAGCAGAGCCTCAGGCTCCACGAGCAGCGAGTCTCCTCGATGGATCAGCCAATCGGCAGCCAGGTCATTGAGCTTCTCGTGCAAAGCACTGACAGCGTCGATCCGCACGGTGAATCCGCCTGCTGCCGGGTGCCCTCCATGGCGTTCCAGCAGAGCAGTGCAGTGTTGAAGCGCCTGATCAACGGCAAACCCCTCCGGTGCTCGCACTGAAGCCCGCATCAGCCCATCGGAATCGCTTGCCAGCAGAGCTGCCGGACGCTGATATCGCTCCACCAAGCGAGCCGCAACGATGCCGATCACTCCGTGATGCCAGTGACTCTGCGCCAGGAGTAAAAATGCCGGCAAGGGAGATGGATCGCTGTCCAGCAGGGCAATCGCCTCCGCTTCGATGGCGTCACAGAGTTCCCGGCGCTGTCGATTCAGGGCATCGCAGCGACGTCCCAGTTCAAAGGCTTGATTGGGATCATCTGCCGTCAACAGATCGACGACGAGCGCTGGTTCGCCGATCCGGCCCACTGCATTGATTCTGGGCGCCAGTTGAAAGCCGATGTCGTCAGCTCGCAGTGGACGATCTCCAAGACCAGCAAGTTGCTGAAGCGCCTGAACGCCAGCACAGCGACTGCGGTGTAGGTGTTTCAGCCCGTCCTTCAGGAGAACACGATTGGCGCCAGTGAGCGGAGCCATGTCCGCCACTGTTCCAATGCAAAACAGATCACGTGCCGTTCTGATTGCCTCAGGTTTGTTCAACTCAGCTGCCAGCTCTCGTGCCAGCACATAGGCCAGTCCCACACCGGCGAGGCCCGCGTACGGCGATCCTTCGGGTGTGGTGGCTGGATGAATCAGTGCCAGGGCTTTGGGTCGCGATGCGGGCAGTGTGTGGTGATCCGTCAGGATCACTTCAACGTTGAGTTCTTCGGCTCTGGTCAGCGCTTCATGGGCTGCCACACCGTTGTCGACAGTGACGAGAAGACCCACCCCCGCTGTGTGCAACTCCTCCACCATTCCAGGATTCAGTCCGTAGCCATCGGCCATGCGACTGGGGATTGCGGCTTGGGGTGCGGCGCCCATCGCTGCGAAGGCCCGCATCAGCAACGCAGTGCTGGTCATGCCATCGGCGTCGTAATCGCCGCAAATGGCGATCGCCTCATGGTCATGACAAGCCTTTTTCAGACGCTGGAGCGCTGCTTCCAACTCAGGAAAGTGGTCATGTGCTGCCGGGAGCGGCTGGTCACTCAGCAAGGCCTCGAGGCTTGCGTTGGTGTGAAGCCCTCTTCGGAACAGAACAGCTTTCAGTGCTGGCGGCAGATTCACCGGATGCAGAGGGTCTCCCTCGATCGGCGCGGGAAGTTGCCATTGCTGTTCCCTCTGCCCGGCCAATCTGTTTGCAATCGATCGATGGCTGCATTGTGATGCTTTTGCACAGCTCAGAGATCCACCAAGCTGGAGATTGGTTTGATCCGTTGTTATGCCCAGCCTGCAAGCAGTGTTTTGGGATGTGGATGGGACGCTTGCTGAGACGGAACTCCAGGGCCATCGCCTGGCCTACAACCGTGCATTCAAGGAGTTCGGGCTGGATTGGATCTGGGATGAGGATCTCTACACCGATCTGCTGACCATTCCAGGCGGCCGACAACGGATGCAGAGTTACAGCGAGCGGCTGGGACAACGCCTGAATGATGCTTCGCTCGATCGACTGCGGGTGATCAAACAACGCCATTACCTTGATGTGGTGGCATCGGGTGCTGTTCAGCTCAGGCCAGGAGTTCCAGATCTTCTTGTGGAGCTCAACGCTTCAGGTGTGCAGCAGTGGATTGTGACCAGCAGTGGAAAGGCTTCCGTTAAAGCGCTGCTGCGTTCGCTGAGCACTGACATCAAGGATGTCTTTCAGGGCATGGTCACCGCCGACGATGTCGAGCACCACAAACCAAACCCTCATCCCTATCTGCGCGCTCTGGAATGGAGTGATGTCTCTTCTGACCATGCATTGGCCGTTGAGGATTCAGCAGCTGGCCTTCAGTCGGCCTGCAGTGCACGTCTTCGTTGTCTGATGACCCCTTCAGCCTGGGATCAGGATTGGCAGTTGTTTTCTGAACGGGCGCAGGCGGTTGTGGACCATCTCGGAGGTGAGCAAGCTCCGACCGTCCATCACGGACCCACTTGTGCTGAAGGCAGGATCACGCTGGAGTACCTGCAATCGCTGCTCTCATTTCCGCTTCGATGACGGTTCAGATCACCCGCTACGAGCAACTGCAGAGACGGGTCGGGGTCCATATGGCTCAGGCTCTTGTGGGACCCTGGCGGCGTCGCAGTGTGGGTGTTCTCTCCCTGCTGATTGGTTTCATCATCGGCAGCAACGTGACAATGTATTGGTTTCAACGTTCTGGTCAGAATCGACCTGCTGCGGTGTTGGCCATGGTGGTCATCCTCGAAGTGATGGTGAGACTGAGAAGCACCGTCAGACGCGAACCCTGGCCCTTGTCATGGCTGGCGCTGGATAACCTCCGAATTGGAACGGTGTACGCCGTCGTTTTGGAGGCGTTCAAACTTGGGTCTTAACCATCAGAGTGCCTGGCTTCCGCATCCAGCCCCAGAGGGGTTTGAGACGTTTGTGAATTCCCTGGGTTGGACCTCGAACCATGCCTGGTGTGAACACTGGGATGCACTGGGTGGTCTGTCCTTCGCGCGGGAGTCGTGGCCTGTTCCTGTGGATGATTCATGGGTGGCCTTCCTCGCTTTGCCGCTCCTCAGCCGTATCGAACAGGCTCTTGCCTGTGGGCGTCCCACCCTGTTGGGTGTGAGTGCCTTGCCAGGCTGTGGAAAATCCACGCTATGCAGCTGGGTCAAGACGGCGTCGGTTCAGCTCGGCTGGCGTGTGGAACATCTATCGCTGGATGACTTCTATTGGCCCGCAGAAGCTCTCGAACGGAGCATGGCAGGAAATCCATGGAAGGTTCCTCGAGCCCTTCCGGGTAGTCATGACCTCATCCGCATGGATGACGCTCTGCGCCAATGGCGCCGATCTGGCGTGATTGCAGCACCACGATTCGACAAAGCGTTGCGTCAGGGCCGTGGTGATCGCAGCGGCTCCACGACGGCAGATGCCGACGTTGTGCTTCTTGAAGGGTGGTTTCTTGGTGTTGCGGAAGGCAAGAATCCAGCGCAACTGGAGGATCCAAGCCTTTCAGAGGCTGAACGGTCTTGGAGACCGAAAGCGATTGATGCTTTGCGCCAATACGAGACGATCTGGAGCCAACTCGATGACCTCTGGCATCTCCGAGCCACTCGGACCGAAGCCTCATCCCATTGGAAAGAACAGCAACTGATCACGCTGAAACATCACAGCGGAGTCGATTTCAGCCGCGGCGATCTGTCCGATTTCAACCGCATGGTGCAAACCGCTCTGCCTCCCACTTGGATGCAGCAGCTTGACCAAGCCAATGTGGTGGTGGATCTCAGCAACAGCCGATGCGTTGAAAAGATCCACCGAAACGACGATCAGCTCTCTGCTTCGTCTGCTTCAGCCACTGGGTAGACAAATCCTTGAGCGCGACCGCTCAACACGGATTTACCGATGGAAAGAGCACGTTGTGCAGCGGTGGCAGCTTTGGCTTTCCACACCGCATGACGCTGGTTGCGCTTGCTTTTCGAGGTTTTCTTCTTCGGGACGGCCATCTCGGGCGGATCTCTGCCAAACAGCCATGATCTACTTCCAAGAGCCCACTCGTCAAATCGCTAGTCTTTGCGGAACGCAGCAGCGGTGTGAGCCCAGAGCAGCCGACCCAGTCAGAACAGGGTGTTCCCGCATCCAAAACCGCTTCTGAAGAGCGCCCGAGCGGTCCTTTTGCGAGGTTTCGTCCTGAACCTCCCCCGAGTTACAGCACACTCCTGAAGGAGATCAATTCAGGATCCGTTCAAGACCTGGTGTTGATCCCGGGTCGCCGGGAAGTGATTGCGACCTTTTCTGATGGCCGCAAAGTCACCGTTCCAATCCTGGCCAACGATCAACAGATTCTGCGCATTGCTGAAGCATCCGGGACTCCGCTCAATGTCAAGGATGTTCGTCAGGAACAGGCTCTAGCAGGTCTGGCAGGCAATTTTGCATTGGTCGCCTTGATTGTGATCGGGCTGTCATTGCTGTTGCGCCGTTCTGCGCAAATGGCCAACAAAACCATGGGGTTTGGTCGCAGTCAGCCTCGAACAAGTGCTCAAGACGACGTCACTGTTCGATTCGAGGATGTGGCCGGCATTGGCGAAGCGAAGGAAGAACTCCAGGAAGTGGTGACCTTCCTCAAGCAGCCTGAAACATTCATCAAGTTGGGTGCGCGCATCCCTAGAGGAGTGCTGCTAGTTGGTCCACCAGGGACGGGAAAAACTCTTTTGGCAAAAGCGATCGCTGGCGAAGCCGGGGTTCCGTTTTTCTCGATTGCAGCTTCCGAGTTTGTTGAGCTGTTTGTGGGGGTCGGTGCAAGCCGTGTCCGGGATCTGTTCCGGCAGGCCAAAGAGAAATCACCGTGCATTGTGTTCATTGATGAGATTGATGCCGTGGGCCGTCAGCGCGGCGCGGGCATCGGTGGGGGCAATGACGAACGGGAACAGACGTTGAACCAACTGTTAACGGAGATGGATGGGTTCGCGGACAATTCCGGAGTGATCTTGCTTGCTGCGACCAACCGCGCAGATGTGCTCGATACAGCTCTGATGCGTCCCGGCCGATTTGATCGCCGCATCCAGGTGGGTCTACCGGATCGTCGCGGTCGTGAAGCGATTTTGTCCGTTCATGCCAGAACGCGACCGTTAAGTGATGACGTCTCGCTGGCTGACTGGGCTAGGCGCACTCCAGGATTTTCTGGCGCTGATCTGGCCAACCTCCTCAATGAAGCTGCGATCCTCACAGCGCGACACGAAGTGTCTTTTTTAGGCAACAGGCAACTAGAGGAAGCGCTTGAGCGCATCACCATGGGACTGACAGCCGCACCTCTCCAGGACGGGGCCAAAAAACGACTGATTGCTTATCACGAAATTGGTCATGCCCTGGTGGCAGCCTTGACGCCTCATGCTGATCCGGTTGACAAGGTCACCTTGTTGCCACGCAGCGGAGGTGTCGGGGGATTCACCCGTTTTTTCCCCGATGAAGAAATCATCGATTCCGGCCTGGTGACCAGGGCCTATCTGCAGGCTCGCTTAGTGATGGCCCTCGGTGGACGTGCCGCTGAGATCGTCGTGTTTGGAGATTCCGAGGTCACGCAAGGGGCCAGCGGAGATCTGCAGATGGTGACGCAACTCGCCCGCGAAATGGTGACACGATTCGGATTCTCGGATCTGGGTCCTGTCGCTCTTGAAGGACAAGATCAGGAGGTCTTTCTGGGTCGCGATTTGATGCAGACCCGTCAGGCCTACGCGGAAAGCACCGGACGGGAGATTGATCGGCGAATCCGTGAATTGGCGAGCCAATCGTTGCAACAGGCCATTGCATTGCTGACCCCAAGGCGAGAATTGATGGACCTGTTGGTGGAGGCGTTAATTGAGGAGGAAACGCTGCAGTCGGATCGTTTCCATGCACTGGCAGGGATCGACGCAACGGCGGATCGCCCTAGCCTGGATCAGCTGCCTGCTAAGGCTTGAGCCGGCTGAATCAAGGCGTTCATAGGTCGTCGGGAACATGGGCGCGTTGGACGCTGCTGTTGATCCCTGGTCTCTGGTTGCTGGCCAGACTCCAGGTCGAACAGGCCTGGTTTGCTCAGTTCGACCTGGCGCATCTCTACAGCCAGCGGCTTGGATATCAGCTGATAGGAGGAGCGGTGTCGCTTCTCTTGGTTTGCATCTGCGCCATCTGGAGACATCACTGGATGCGTGCCTACGTGCCGACACCGCAGGGAGATATTCCGACCCTGCGCGGTGGCACTTACACGTTGTCGCTGCTGGCCTGCCTCACGGTTCTGTTGTCGGTGTTGGGCGTCTCCACACGGCTTGCTTGGCTCGCCTGGACGGACCCGATGCATCTGGGGCAGTGGTGGAGCGTTCCTTTCGACCCAGGGTGGCCATTGCTGAGCTTCAGCATTGTGTTGCTCCTGCTTGTGACTCTCGGGTTGACGCGGATCCGTCGCCTGAGCCTCGCGTTCCTCTACAGCAGCGTCTGCATTTGTCTCGTTGCCGCCCGCAGCTGGGCGCTCTGGACTCTGGCGATTGCGATTCCCGATTCTGGCCGGATTGAATCTGTTCTCGGTGCAGATTTGAGTTTTGGGCTGGGTCGGTTTTCTGCCATCGCACTGGCGATTGAGCTGTTGTTGATCCTGCTCTTGCTAACCCTCAGCACGTCGCTATGGAGTCGCCTAACGCGTCCACCTTGTCTGAGTGATTGGGGTTTTCCCGGTTGGCACCCCCGTGAACGTCAGCTGCTCAGACCAGCTTTCGCTCTGCTGTTGTTGGTTTTGGCTGCTCTGGTGTGGCTGTCGCGTCATCAGTTGCTCTGGACTGAGAGCGGACTGGTAGCTGGCGCAGGTTGGGTGGATGTTCACCTCGTGCTGCCTTTACGGGCTGGGGTCGCGTTACTGCTGGTCCTGTTGGCAGTCGCTTTCGTGCCCTGGCCCAACATCATTCAGCGGCATCGCAGACGGTTGAGGATCACGTTCTTTGGTCTCGCCTGCTTGGCACTGATCACTGAACTTTTGCTGGCTCCGGCGCTTCAGTGGATGGTGGTCCGTCCACGCGAATTGAGGTTGGAGACGCCTTATTTCGAGCAATCGATTAAGGCCACAAGACATGCCTATCAATTGGATGCTATCCGCACCACCGAAAACAGGCCCAATCAGAAGCTAACTACTGAAGACCTGGAGAAAGGACAAAGCACACTTGGGAATATCCGCCTCTGGGACAGTCAACCCCTTCTGGCATCCAACCGACAACTGCAACAGCTTCGCGTTTATTACCAGTTCGCGAATGCATCCGTCGATCGCTATCCACTCAGTGCAGAGCGTGCTGAGAACCAGCAGGTGATCATGTCTGCACGTGAACTCGATCAGGCGGCTCTTCCTGCAGGCTCCAGAACGTGGCAGAACAGGCATTTCGTGTTCACCCATGGGTTCGGTTTCACCCTGAATCCTGTCAACATCCAGGAACCCGATGGTCTTCCTGCCTACTTCATCCGAGATCTTGGTCGATCCACGCAGATTGAAGGCAATGAAACACTCGGAATTACACAGGATGATGTCAAGCGCGAAGTCCCAATCGGTCGTGCAGCCCTCTATTTCGGCACTCTGTCATCTCCCTATGCAATTGCACCGTCAAGGATTGAAGAGTTTGATTATCCGGAGGGGGATAAGAACACCTACAACCACTATTCAGGCAAAGCCGGAGTGCCTCTCCGACAACTCTGGCAGCGTATTACGGCCTCGATCTATCTCGCTGAACCACGTCTGTTAATTACGAGTGCCTTGACTTCGGAATCACGTCTGCAGCTGCGACGTGATGTCAAGCAACGCGTCAGAGCCCTAGCGCCCTTCCTTGAGTTTATGGGTGATCCATACCTTGTTTCAGTTCCGCTTGAGCAAGGGTCAGCTGGTTATCAACAGGATCAGCATCAATACTGGATTGTGGATGGTTTCACCACGTCACGCACGGTTCCCTATGCATCGACGTTGCCTGATGGCCGTCCGATTCGTTATTTGCGTAATTCAGTAAAGGCAGTTGTCGATGCTTACAACGGATCGGTGCATCTTTACGTCAGTGAACCTGATGATCCCATGATTCAGGGATGGGCTCAGTTGTTCCCCGACCTGCTACGCCCACTGGACGAAATGCCGAAGAAATTGAAATCACATCTTATGGTTCCCCAAGCTCAATTCGAGCTTCAGGTGCAACAACTTCTTCGTTATCACGTCACCGACGTTAGGACTTTTTACAACGGAGATGATGTTTGGCAGGTGCCGAAAGAGCTGTATGGAACCAAGCAAATCCCTGTTGCACCGTATCACATAACAGCTCAGCTTCCATCCAGCGATGAATCTGAATTTTTGTTGTTGCAGCCCTTGTCCCCACTTGCTCGTCCCAATCTGTCGGCATGGTTAACTGCTCGCAGTGATGGTGAAAACTATGGGAAGCTTGAGTTGATTCGTTTCCCCAGTGATGTCGCAATTTTTGGTCCTGAGCAAATTCAGGCATTGATTAACCAGAATCCGCGGATTAGTTCACAATTTGGATTGTGGGATCGTGCTGGTTCACAGGTGATTCAGGGGAATCTACTGGTTTTACCGGTTGGCGATTCATTGTTGTATGTCGAACCTATTTATATCAAAGCCAGGCAAGGTGGGCTGCCGACATTGGCGCGAGTCGTTGTCAGTGATGGAAGCAATGTGGCGATGGCTAGTGACCTCGCTTCAGCACTCGATAGTCTGCGCAACGACCGCAGCATCGTGGTGACTGATACGCCATAAAAAAGGCCCATCGATATGGGCCTCCTGAATGGACTCAATGCTGAACTGAATTGTTCGAAGTGATCAACCGATCGCAGAGAAGTAATCCTTCGATCCCTTGGGATCTTCCAGCATCGTGGCAGCACCGGGCGTCCAGTTGGCAGGGCAAACCTCGTCGGGGTTGGACTGCACGTATTGGAATGCCTGCAGAAGACGCAGGGTTTCATCAACGTTCCGGCCCACGGGCAGGTTGTTGATGGTGGCGTGCACAATCACACCGTCGGGGTCGATCAGATACAAGCCACGCAGTGCCTTGCCTTCGTCATCGAGGATGTTGAAGGAGTTGCCGATCTCCTTGTTGAGATCAGCGACGAGGGGATAGTTGATATCACCAATGCCACCCTCATTGCGTGGGGTCTGGATCCAAGCCAGGTGGCTGAACTTGCTGTCGACGGAAACGCCGAGGATTTCGCAGTTCTTGCTGGAGAAATCGGCATAACGGTCGCTGAAAGCCGTGATCTCCGTGGGGCACACGAAGGTGAAATCCAGGGGATAGAAGAACAGCACCACGTATTTGCCGCGGTACTGGGACAGGGAGATCTCCTTGAACTCCTGATCCACCACAGCGGTGGCGGTGAAATCGGGGGCCTGATGGCCCACGCGCAGCGAGGACATGTTTGTGATGCGAGAGTTGGCAGGAAAGCGAACGGAGCTAGGTCGTAGTCGTTCCGACTTCCACTTGCGCTAATCAAGCTATCACGGCTGCTTGGGCGACTGCGTGGCCAGGTTCTGCGGGATTGCTGCCCGAGCTCGTAAAGTTGTCGAATGATTCAGTCATCAATGTCCTGGGATCCTGCCCTTCTCAGGAAGTTCAGCAGCACAGGGCATTTCCGCTTGCTCAACCAGGTGCGCAGTGAGCTCAGCACCCAGCCTCTTGAGCGGGATCCGCAAACGAGAGCTCTGTTGCTCAAAGCACGTCCTCATCGTGGTCAGCCGGTTCGACAACAACGACGGCCCAATGCAATTCCTGATGGGCGTGTGTCCCTCAACGATGATCATGGCGAGCAATCATCACCTAAATCGTTCCGGGAACGACTCAACGCCATCGAGATGCGCTGAGCGTTTGGGACACACCAAGTTGTATGATTACGCCTGGCCAAAAGGCCTTTCGTCAGAGTAGCTCAGCTGGTTAGAGCACAGGATTCATAACCCTGAGGTCGAGAGTTCAAGTCTCTCCTCTGACATTTTATTCCACTTGATTGACGACGAGTGAGTCGAACAAAAGTGGAACGTAGATATGAAAAGGCTGACCAATGTCTAGCCATTTCAATTTCAGATTGATGGATTTCGGAGCCTTTGATTCAAGCGCGCCGGGAAGGTAGCAGAGCCATGGGATCCAAAGCTGCACCTCCAGCGCGGCGAATCTCAAAGTGAAGATGAGGGCCGGTACTTCGTCCTGTGCTTCCCATCAAGGAGATCTTGGAACCCTGAGGAACCAGCTGACCCTTTTTCACCAAGAGTCTGCTGTTATGCGCGTATCGGGTTGAAGAACCATCGGGGTGGGCAATTTCCACCATGTATCCATAACCGCCGCTGCTCCAGCCCGAAAACGTGATTAAGCCGCTTTTTGCAGCATGGATAGGTGTACCAACATTGTTGGCAATGTCGATGCCTTTGTGCATGCGTCCCCAGCGCCATCCGTAGCCAGACGTGAACACACCTTTGGTTGGCCAGGCATAAGACTGGTTCTCACCAAATCCTTCAAGATCGGCAAAACTTGGTAGTTGCGGCCAGCTGGCACCGCCTGATTGCAGTGGGCGAACAGCCAGCAATGACTGGGCGTTCGCGACACGGACTTTGCTGCCAATTGTCAATTTGCTGAGCTCGATGCCTGGATTGAGGCTCCTGAGCTTTTCAATGGAAATGCCATGGTCGCGAACCAGGCTGGCAAGACTCTGATTCGGTTGAATTTCAACAGTGTCCTGGGGGGCAGGAGGCGCACTCAATGGCGCTGACGCGCGAAGGTTGTCCCCAAGAAATCTCGACGAGACAAGAACCTGTTCCTGGCTCGTCTTGGGCAACACAACCCAGGATCCAGCTTTCAACAGCACTGAGGACGACTTGTCGTTGATCTCAGCAAGTTCAAGCAGAGAAAGATCCAACTCTCTGGAAATGCTGCTCAGTTCGCTGTCTGCGGCCAGAGGGACCCAGATGTATTCAGGAGTGGTGGAGACGGCTGCCAACAAGGGCGGTGGCGGCACATGCTGCGAGTCGGCGTAGCCAGACAGCTGCGACACTGTGAAGAGAGCACTGCTTGAGGTCAGAGCGGTGACAACGAAGAGCAGTGGCTTCATCAAACAATGCGTGAGGAACAGTCCCGAAGAAGCCGCCACAACCCGGGATCGGGCTGAAGGTAGCGAGCGGAACAGGTTGGTGCAAGGGCTGGCGTGGCAGCTCGCCGATCACCACAGCTGGAGGCGCACACCCGCCTGAAAACAGACGATCGCGCACGCTACGGAAAGGTTCAGGCTGCGGACACCGCCTTGGCCATCCTCCGCGGCACTGCAAGGCATCGGAATCGTAAGTATTTTCTCACATTGGTCTCGGATTGGATCTGGGAGACCTGTGTCTTCCCTGCCGAACAGGAGCACGTCGCCCTCGTGAAAGGTCATGTGCTGCAAAGGTTCACCACCGCGTCGGCTGCATCCGATCAGCCTTGACGGCTGAGTCAGGTCAGAGCGGAATTGCTCGAAATTCGAATGCACGGAGAGATCCACGTGCGGCCAGTAATCGAGTCCTGCCCGTTTGAGCTGGCGGTCATCGATCGAGAAGCCAAGTGGTTCAATCAGGGAAAGGGGAAGCCCGAAGGCAGCACAGGTTCGGGCGATGTTCCCGGTGTTGGGTGGAATGCGCGGTTCAAACAGAGCCACCCTGAGGGGAGGAGTGATTTGATCGGTCATTGAGGAACAGCGACTCCGACGGAATGCAGGTCAACTGCACGTCCCTGTACAACAAGCCAGCTGGCATCGGCATGACGTTCGAGCACTTGAGCCAGCTCTCCTTGACGGTCACGGAATGTACCGCCGATCGCTGTCGCTGGAACCACGCCCCATCCCGTTTCCTCAATCACGATCACGACAGGTTGCGAGCGCTCCGATAAGGCTCGCAGCAGGGTGTCGATCACGGTGAGCCACTGATCAGAATCGAGGTCGAGATGGGAGGCCGTGAAGCCGCCCAGGGCATCGATCAGCAGGGTCTGGTTTGGGGGGATTGAGTGCATTGCACCAGACAGATCCGCTCCACACTCCACAACGCTCCAGTGTTCGGGACGTCGCTGCTGATGGCGAGCGATGCGTTGTTGCCAACGCGCGTCGTTGGGCCGTGGTGCCGAGGTGGCGATGTAGGTCACCTCGGGTTGTTGTTCAACGAGATGTTCAGCCCAGCGGCTCTTGCCACTGCGACTGGGACCGGTGACCAGGACCAAACCAGGAACCAGATCAACCACCACCATTCATGCCACGCAACGTGGCTACGGAGGATGGGCTCACGCGGTTGAGGTAGCGGAAAATCCAGTATTTGAAGATGGTCGCCAGGATCACTGGGAACGTGGCGATAAAGAGCAAGATGAAATTCTCACGAGCGGGGAATCCAAAATGGTTGGCAATACCGTCGAGCAGAACAGTCCAGCCTTCGGGGCTGTGAAAACCAACAAAAATATCTGTGAAAAGGATGATCGCGAAAGCTTTGGCCGAATCGCTTAAGCCATAAACAGCTTCATCAAAGAATCCGCGCAGAACGCGTAATTCTTCCCTGCTCAAGATGCAAACCACGACAAAGGCGATGGTGGCAGCCAAATCCGCCAGCACATTCTTGATTGCATGGGTGCTTTCCGAATCAGCTTCTTCTTTCAGTTCTGCGGCTTTGACGGCCAACTTCTGCTGGAGCTCATCCTGGCTTGGAATCGAGTCTCCTCGGAGCAGTGCATCAAATTCGATTTCTGCCTTGTAAACCCTCAGTTTTTCGACAGCTTGTTCTTCAAGCTGGGGTTTGGGGTAACTCAGAAAGGGAAGATCAGGAGCAAAATGATCAACAGCAGGACTGATGATGTAGGTGCGGCTGACCTGCTGAACCAGCAGGGGCACGAGGATCAACAGCAGCAGCACCTTCAATGAAATCAGCGTCGAATCCCTCCTTCGGCGGAAGCCAGCGACCAACGTTGCTTCTGCTGCAGGGTTCAGTTGACGACGCAGAGTGTCAAAAATGCCAAGAAGAGACCTTGGCAGTGGATCCGGCGACCGGCTGATCGTGGGCGCGTTACTGGCTCGGCGGGGGTTATAGCGGTTGACGACGCTTTCAATCAGCTGCAGCTGCCTCAGCTCCTGGGGATCGAACTGGGCACGTTGATATTCGAGCTTGTCGAGGGATGAGCGAGCGACGTTGATCGCAGCTCTGAATTTGCGTAAAACTGTGGCCTGAACAGAGCTCGGGACGGAGAGCTCGAGATCAGGCCGGATCGGGCGGTCGCCGTAATACTCGAGCTCAAGACTCTGGATCAACAGCGCAGCTTCATAGCCGCGATCAAGATCAGCATTGGCATTCAGGGCTTTCGCCTTGCCGAAGGTGTCAAGCCAGTTGCGTCCTGCCATCGTGTCGTCAGCGGGAGAAGATCCACCAGGTAGCCATCGGAACTATGGTGCCGACCACCAAGAGAACGACAACCCATGTGAAGGCGTTGCTGTCTTGGGTTTCCTCAGCTGTTGGCACGTTGGTCGGGAGCGCTACACGTTCGACCTGCACCGGTGGGCCTGGATCTTCACCACCGTTCAGAACGGTTTCGATGCGCTCCACACCATCCAGGGTGGCCTGACGGAAACGATCTCCATCGCGCAGTGGTTGGCTCATCGTGGTCCGACCGGTGCTGCGCAGCAACGATTCAGGCAACTGTTCCAAAAGCTCCGGCGATGCGACCACCGCAGCCTGTTTGCTTTGACTTTCTTCCAGGAAAATCAGCAAAGGACGGTCGGTCTGACGGGTTTCGGCTTCCCACCGCCCTAGTAATTCTTCGCCGAAGGCTGGCAGGCTCAAGCCGTAATCCAAACGGCGCACGGTGACCAGACGCGCGTCGACATGAAACTGATCCAACTCCTGCAGGCGTGCGGTGATTTCGTTGCGACTGGCACGACTCAGAACATCAGCTGAATCCACAACAGATTCCTCTGGAGGTGCGGATGGAAAGTCTTGAGCTGAAACGGCCATGGCCGTCGGGGCCACGAGCAAGAAACAGAGAAGAGTTGCTAGCAACCCGCCTGTGAGCTTGGTGATTCGGTTCATGAGCCGCCTCGTTGTCGTGACAGTCTGCACTCAGCTGGACAAGCTGTCGCGGTGCAGAGACATGATCGCCCCCATCACCGCTTCAGCGCGACCCTCCGGCAGAGACACACGCTCGCAGAGTTGCTTCAGGAAAGTGTTCTCTTCAGGGGTGACCTTGCGATCGGCATAAGCAAGCTGAACAGCGAGTGCAAGGGCTGTTTCCTGCTGGAGAGAAGTCAAGGCCGGTAAAGCCTCATCGACCAGCTTGTTCACTCCGGATTCTCGGAGTGTGTGCAACAGGCGATCGAACAGGGAACCCATCTCCTGATCTGTGCAGTTTTTGTAGGGCGTCCGAAATTCCAGTGAGCGTCTTAGGGCGTGCGCTTCCTCGCGACCGAGGGCTCCATCACAGGCGACAGCTGCAAGAGCAATGGCGGCAAAAGCATCTGCGTCGGTCATACCGGCTCGTCGGTCCTGACCCATTTGAGCAAGAGTGATCCGATCTGACTGCACCTTGCCGTTCACCATGCCCGGCTCTGCACGCCTCTGTTTGTTCTCTGGCCTTCTTGTGCTGGGCTTGGCCGTGTTCAATGCACTTTCAGCTGACACATTCCCACCAGCGCTCCAGAGAGCCGAAGTCCTAGCGGGCATGGCTGGCGTTGGCTTGATGCTTGTCGCGGTGTTGTGGACCCGCGCTGTGCCCCTGAACCCTGAGGCTGTGAAGCTTGAGGGTGATCAGGGTCTGGTGATCGCGGAGGGGCTGACGAATGAACTGCGGACAGAGCTCGCCTGGGGTAGTCACCAATTTCTGACGGCCACATCAGCAGCGTCGATGCTTGTGTACTGGGATGACACCGTTCTGATTCGACGAGGGTTGATCACTGACCGCGTGTTTCACCCCGGTGAAATCTGTCGCCGCTGCATGAAGCGTCAGGAATTGATTTCGCTGGTCAAGACAGCGTTGTATCCCGGCCGAGAGGAATTTGATGCTGTCTTGCCCGGCTTGCCTGCGGTCATGGTGCAACCTTTGGGAGAACGGGGCTGGATCGTGTTGGGTGGCTGGTCGGAACGTTGCTTCACCCTTGCTGATGAGCGCTGGCTCAAAGGATGGGCTGAGCGACTCAGAACTGAACTGGAGCGGACTGCTGCCGACGGTCCGGCGGTGAATCCTGCTCTTCAGCCTGGAACCTGACCTGAGATTCCACCTTGCCTCCAGGGTTGGTGAACGTGATCAATCCCTTCTCACCCACACGACCTTCCAATCGACTGGCCCGTGTGATCTGGTTATTCGCCTCCCGCTGAAGTTGAACATTGCCTTCTGCGAGAACCTCTGCTGATTCCCAGTTCCACAGGCATCGATCGGCACTCAGCCTTTCACCTGGTTGTTCAATCCTGCAATCCGACAAAACATCGACCGTGGTGTCGTTGAGATTCGCTTTGAATCGCCCACCAAAAATCTGCGCTTCATCCAGATCAGCCTCAAAGGATTGCTCGCTGCGGATGGTCTGTTCACGGAAGTTCCATGTGGTGTCTTGAGCGCGAAGCACGCCCTTTTCACGAGGAATTTGGACGTTGACCGGTGCTTGCACAGTGATATCGCCTTGGATGGTGTTACCAACCAGGTTCAGACCTTCCAGTTGTTCCAGAACCGTTCCTTCTTCATCACGACGCTGACCGAGCACTGGACCCTTCGCCTGCAAAATGCCGCTGTCGAGATTCCACTGGGCTTGACCGGTTCGCAACGTCGTGTCCGCGTTGGATGCGTCCGCATCCTTGTCCCAGCGTTCCAGCTCGACCACACCATTGAGCGTGAGGTCGTTGGTCCGTTGCTGCAGCTCCGCTTCAGTGGCCACAATCCGTGAGGTGCCATCCGTGGCCCGAGGACGCTGCTCGATCAGCAGCACTCCTTGTTCCGGTTTCCAGCGCAAGCGGTCTCCCTGGATTAACAATTTCGTTCCGTTCAACTGCTGAAGCCGGACGTCACCTTCCAGCAGGATCTGTTCTCCGTCGTTGACAACAAGCGCTAAATCCGATTGCACTCGAAATGATGGTTTGCCGTCTTTGTAGAGCAGAGCAATCGGTTGTCGGGCGCGGACCAGTTGTCGGCTGAGTTCATAACGCGCTTCTGGACTGTTGAGACTCCAATCCATCAAGCCGTCGGGCTTTTTCTGATCAAGCTTCAGCGAGCGAAACACGAACGGAGGTGCTGCGCTCGTGGTGCCGGACCCTCCATCAGCGCATCCGCTCAACGCGGTCATGACCGCCAGTGCAGCCACCCCCAGCGCGCCTCTGGACTGCATCTTCACCATCACAACGGCGCGTCGAGTTCGAGACGCTGCATCACTGGTTCAGGCTTTGGCAGTGAATCTCCAGGGGTCAGCTGACCCCAGACAAGGACATTCTTCCAATTCTCTTGAATCGGTTCAAGGTTCAGCTGGCTGAGAATCCTGGCGCTTAGATCGGGAACGATGGGGCGGAGAAGAGTCCCGACGAAACGGGCGCATTCGAGAACGGCATAGAGGTCCTCGCCCACCTGTTTCTCCTGACCGGGTTGTTTCATACGGCTCCAAGGAGCCTGTTCATTGAGAAAACCATTGGCGTCGATGGCCAGCTGGAGAATGGCCTCGCAGGCTTTATGGAACGCAAGATCCCGAATCGAATCACGAACAACCGCCGTGGTTTGCTCAGCTTTATCGCGCAGCACGTGGGTTGAGCGAACAGCGTCAACATCCACAGGCAGGGAATCATCAAACCATTTTCGTGACATGGAAGAGGTTCGGTTCAGCAGATTGCCGATGGTGTTAGCCAAATCGTTGTTGACCAGATCTAAAAAGCGTTGCTGTTGGAAATCGCCGTCTTCACCGAATTGGATATCGCGCAGCAAATACCAGCGCACAGCATCGGTGCCACATTCTTGAAGGAGATGTTCGGGGTCGAGAACATTGCCAAGTGACTTGCCCATCTTCTGGCCTTCCCGAGTGAGGAAGCCATGACCGAAGACCCTTCTGGGCACGGGCAAACCTGCGGACAGGAGCATTGCCGGCCAATACACAGCATGAAAACGAAGGATGTCCTTTCCAATCACGTGCACATCGGCAGGCCATCCGACTGAGGCCAGTCGATCGAGGTCGACTGGACCACCGTCGTCGAGCAGAGCCGTTAAGTACCCGAGCAGAGCATCGAACCACACATAAAAGGTATGGCCTGGATGCCCCGGTACTGGCAAACCCCACGACACATTGACGCGGGAGATTGAAAAGTCGCGTAGGCCTCCGGCCACAAAGTTCTCCACTTCACGCTTGCGACTGCCTGGGGCAATAAATCCCGGTTGAGCGATGAGGGATTCGATTTGTTCCTGAAACTGCGACAGGCAGAAGAAAAGGTTCTCTTCATCGCGCCACTCCAGGGGCTTGCGATGGATCGGACAGTCAGGTGATTCCGCATCGGCTGGATCATCCTTGAATTCCTCGCAATCAACGCAGTACCAACCCTCCTGGTGGCCTGTGCGGATATGACCAGCCGCCTCACAGCGGCGGAAAAACTCCTGAACCAGGGGGAGGTGTCGCTCACTGGTGGTGCGCACGAACCGGTCGTTGCTGATGCCCCAGTCCGTCCACAGCTGGGTGTATTGGCGTGAGATCAGATCGCAGTGGTCCTGTGGACTGATCTGCTGCGATTCCGCTGTGCGCTGAATCTTTTGACCGTGCTCATCAACACCAGTGATGAACACCACGGCGTTTCCTTCCAAGCGTTGGAACCGCGCTAGGGCATCACAGGCGATCGTGGTGTAGGTGCTGCCAAGGTGAGGCTTGGCGTTGACGTAATAAAGCGGAGTTGTGAGGCTGTAGGTCATCGCTTCGGCGTTCTCCTGTGGCCCCTTGCTCAAGGGTGGGATCTTAACGACACCCTTCCCAGCTCACCTCATTGATTGCCACCTGAAATCGGCGGTTTGTTTGATGCGTTAGCCATTCCGGTTCCACCGACCCGTGTTCTGATCGCTTTTGGGAATTCGCCATGACCCTCAATATCGATGCGGTGGACGTGCTGGTGTGGGGAGGAGGGACTGGAGGCGTCGCTGCGGCACTCCAGGCAGCACGTGGAGGGGCATCCACCCTTCTATTAACCCCCGGCGCCTGGTTGGGGGGGATGGTCAGTGCCGCTGGTGTGTGTTGTCCGGATGGAAACGAACTCACGCCCTGGCAGACGGGACTTTGGGGAGCATTCCTTCGCGAGCTGGAACGCCGTGAACCGGAAGGTCTTGATCACAACTGGGTGAGTTGCTTCGGCTACCGACCGACGACCGCTGAATGCGTTCTGCAGGATTGGGTGCGCAGTGAACCACGCCTGCAGTGGTGGTCTGGTTGTTCGTTGAAGGAGGTGGAGCGCCAGGGAGCACGAATTCATGCGGTTCAGGTGGCTGTTGAGAACCACCTCCAACGGATTGCTTGTCAGGTTGTGATCGATGGCAGTGATCGCGGTGATCTCCTGCCTCTGGCGGGTGCGGCCTATCGCTTCGGCTGGGAAGCCCAGGAGCAGTGGGACGAACCCAGCGCGCCAACACTGCAGAGACTGCAATCAGACCCTTTCTTCATCAACCAGCCCGTTCAGTCGCCCACCTGGGTGGTGATGGGGCAGCTTCAAAGCGACCCCTTGGCGTGGCCGGACCAAGGCTTCACCGCTGGTCACTCGTCTGGGCGATTGCCAGCTCCCTTTGAACTGGCCTGTTCAGCCTTTGGTTTGACCAAGACCCTGACCTACGGGCGTCTGCCCTCAGGGTTGGTGATGCTCAATTGGCCCTTGCATGGCAATGACTGGCATCAGGATCTGGGCCGTGCCTATGCCAGTGATGCACAGGCTGAGGCGTCATTGTTCCGCGACATGCAGGACCACAGTCTTCAGTTCGCCGCAGCTCTGAAAGACGCCACTGACGGTCGACTGTCGTTGGCGCATGCCTTTCCGAGCGAATCTGGTTGTCCCTCTCCCTGGTTGGCTCCGATGCCCTACTGGCGTGAGGGCCGGCGCATGGTGGGCCAAAGCACGGTGATCGAACAGCACCTGCTACCGCAGGACAGCCAACGCATGGTTGCGATGCCACCCGCGGATGATTCGGGGACGCTGCAAACCATTGCCATCGGGAATTACGCCAATGATCACCACTATCCAGGAGAGGACTGGCCATTGGCTCCCAAAAGTTGTCGATGGGGCGGCCGCTGGACCGGGACACCTTTTTCCATTCCCTATGGCGCTCTCGTGAGTGCAGACATCGACAATCTGCTTGCAGCAGACAAGGCCTTCAGCACCAGCCATATGGCCAATGGTGCAACGCGACTGCAACCATTGATTTTGAATGTCGGTCAAGCTGCAGGCATGGCAGCAGCTCTCGCCGTAGAGACGGCGACTCAGCCATCGGCGTTGTCTGTCCGCGATCTGCAGATGCGCCTGATCAACGATGCCCATGCTCCTTCAGCTGCAGTTCCTCTCTGGGACACGCCTTGGCATCACTCGCAATGGCGTCAACGCCAGATTCGAGCGCTGGACTCCGATGCGCTTGAGCCAGCATCAGCTCAAACCCATCGCGCGGGTGCCGTCAGGCAAGGGTGGATCCACCGGGATGATCAGGGTGGTTTCCGGTTTGAGCAGACGGGGCTGCAAGCCCTTCCCTTGATCACCCTTGAGCCGGCTGTTCACGCCAGACTCGAGCAGATCGAAGCATCGCAGTCAGTGACGCTTCACGGTGTCCATAACCCCTGGGGACCCTGGCTTCGGGTCACCAGCCTTGACTGATCACGCTCAGGCTTCTCTGGCGACGAGTTGGAGTTGATCGCGTTGTGAGTCAACGTGGTGGACTGTTAATGCCAACGCGTCTCCAGGGTTAGACCCTTGTGGACATTCGGCAGCCAGATCCATGGCGAGAGCCTCGATGCGGACTAACCCCAGACGATCCTGCGGTCTCAGCCAGCGCAGAAAATCGGCGCTCCAGCTCTGATCCTGGTGCTGTTCGAACCAGATCTGTTGCCAGTGGCGCTGGTCTTCCCTGGCAATGGAGATCCCTTCGCGAACGGCTCCGTCGAACTGCTCCAGCAGTGCTTGAAGATCTTCTTCGGAACGGGGTTCCAGGCCATCGAGCACAGCGGCGATCTGCCGTTGCACCACGAGATCGCCATAGCGGCGGATGGGTGAGGTGGCCTGCGCGTAGGCCGGTAACCCGAGGCTGAAATGGGCCGCAGGTTGGGTTCCCATCAGTCCTCGGCTGAGACCGCGTTTGATCGCTGCAAAACGCACGGCGCCTTCCGGGAGATCTTCGAGTTGGGCCGGTGAGGGCAGATCTCCAGGTAACTGACTGCGGTAAGGGAGCGCCAGGTCATGATCCAGACCAAATTGAGCCGCGACAGCTCCCGCCAGGATCATCGCTTCAGCCACCATCGAACGGGCGGGTCCCGGCTCGGTGATCTGCACGCTCAATGCCTCATCACGGCAGCGAATGCGTCCCTCTGGAAGATCCATCACCAAAGCTCCTTGCGACACACGCCACTGCCGCCGCCGTTCCAGCAAGGCATGCAGGTCCGCCAGATCGGCTTCTTCCGGCGGCGCAAAATCGATCAGCTCGTCTGCATCCTCATAAGTGAGTCGATAGCGCGGCTTCACCCAGCTTCTTTGGATGCCGTAATTCGCGATGTCACCGTGATCATCGAGTTCAACCCAGGTGCTCCAGGCAGGATTGCGTTGACCGGCAAGAAGGCTGAACGGTCCTGTGGAGAGTTCCGAGGGAAACATGGGAAGAATTCCCCTCGAGAGATACAGGCTGCTGCCACGTCGGCGAGCTTCCTGATCCAACAGTGAGTCTTCGTCAATCAGCCGGCCAGGGTCGGCAATGTGGATCCAAAGACGTTGGGAGCCGTCGTCCCGACGTTCCAGTGCGACCGCATCATCAATGTCGCGTGTCTCGGCATCATCAATCGTGAAGCTGGCTTGCCCTGTGAGATCAAGACGCTTGTCATCACCGGGTCGGGGGCTCTCATGGTCTGCCATGAGCAGTTCCACCTGTTGGACCAGCGCGTCGCTGAAACCGTTGCTCCAGGTGGTGCCGCCCATCGCGGAGATCTGATGAGGATCCCACTGATCGAGGTCGATCAGAAGAGCGCGCAGTTCATGGCGTTCTGGCAGCACGCGGGCTGACTTCAGCGTCTGAACCAGCTGATCGTTCAAGTCTTGGGGCTCTCTTTCACCGGCCACAACGCTTTGAAGTTCCTTAATCCAGCGCTGATGGCCCGGATCCAGAGCACTGAACATCAAGGGGTTTCGAGACTTCAGCTGGTCAATCCATTGCCGGCTTCGCTGCGCTTCAAGCGACTGTTTTCGCCGCTCGCCCCGTCTTTGCTTGATCTCACTGCCTGGCCGGGCCTGGACCATGCCCTGCTTCCAACGAAACAAATCCTGCTCAGTTTTCAGCGCGAGCCAGCACGCCGCGCGCTGGATTGGCTGGTCAGAACCACAGGCGAGCTCAGCGAAGCCGGCAAGATCAATCGTCTCAGCTGATTCTGAGAGTAAGACCCATAATTGGCCCCATTCGCGACGATTGGGACTGAATTTGTTGAGGTCGTTGAGATCAAAAGACCAAGGAGAAACCCCCAGGCGAGTGGGTTCCTCGGAACCACTCATCTGGGGGTGAATGAGCTCAACCTGTCGAGAAGGAACAACCTGTTCCTTGGCTTTGAAGCCGACTCGCAGACGCCGTTTGCTGCCTTGAAGGGCAACAACAACAGCAAGCTGAGCAGATTTAGCGTCGCTGATGCCGACCAGATCTCCCGGTTTGCAGTCAGCGTTGGCCAGAAATCAACCCTCGGGATTCACGAAGGGAAGAAGAGCCACAATGCGAGCTCGCTTCACAGCATTGGTGAGATCGCGTTGCTGCTTAGCGGTAAGTCCGGTAAGACGACGTGGAAGAATCTTGCCGCGCTCAGTGATGAACTTCTTGAGCAGATCCACATCCTTGTAATCGATGGGATCGCCAGGCTTGATCGGCGAAAGACGCTTCTTGAAGAAAGAGCTGGACATGGAAGATCAGGAACGGTGGGAAGACGAAAAGGCCTGCAAGATCACTTGATCTCCTTGTGGAGAGTCATCTTGTTGCAGTGGGGACAGAACTTTTTGATCTCCAGCCGTTCGGTGGTGTTCCGGCGGTTCTTCTCGGTCGTGTAACGGGACACGCCGGGGGAACGCTTGGCGGGATTGGACCGGCATTCGGTGCACTCGAGAGTGATCACGATCCGGACGCCCTTGTTCTTGGCCATAAAGGACGTTGCGCCGCAGGTGCGAAGCGAAGTGACAAACATCCACCTTACAGGTCCACCTCACCACCAATTCCTTTCACCCGGGTGGATGGGAGTTCGTAGGATCACGCGCCGAGTTCCACCTCCCGATGCGGGTTTCTCTCTCCTGGCTACAGGATCTTGTGCAGGTGAATGAACCCGCTGATGAGCTGGGTGAACGGCTGTCGATGGCCGGTTTCGAAGTCGAGGAACTCGACGATCTTTCGAGCCTGGCGCAGGGTGTCGTGGTCGGTCACGTCCTGGAACGTGAAAAGCATCCCAATGCCGACAAGCTGAGTGTCTGCAAAGTGAATGTCGGTGCAGGCGAGCCGTTGCAGATTGTCTGTGGTGCCAGAAATGTGCGTGCAGGGATTCATGTTCCTGTCGCCACTGTGGGTGCTGTACTCCCGGCGGTGAATCTCACCATCAAGGCGGGTGAGCTCCGCGGCGTCAGTAGTGAGGGAATGATCTGCTCCCTGTCTGAACTTGGACAGAGCAGCGATGTGGATGGGATTGCCATCCTCGAGGATCTGGCCAACGACCTGCCAGCACCTGGTTCACCCATTGCTCCTGTGCTCGGTCTCGATGACACGGTGCTGGAGCTTGCAATCACGGCGAATCGTCCGGATGGTCTCTCCATGACAGGGATCGCCAGGGAAGTGGCGGCCTTAACGGGAGCTGCTCTCTCCCTGCCGGAAGCGAAGGCTCCCCAGCCGATCGAATCCCTTCAACCTGACGCCGCGTCGGCGGTAGCGATGACATCCGGAGGGATCTATGCCCTCACGGAAGTTCAGGGCGTTGATGGTTCAGCGCGCTCTCCTCAGTGGCTGCAGCAGCGACTGCAACGGGGAGGGGTCAAGCCCGTCAATGCCGTGGTGGACATCACCAACCTGGTGATGCTTGAGCAGGGTCAGCCGCTGCATGCATTCGATGCCGACGCTCTGGAATCTCTCTGCGGTCAAGGCATCCAGGCCTCTGACTTTGGGTTGCGACAGGCCCACAGGGATGAACTGTTCACAGGTCTCGATGGCCGCGAAATCAAGCTCGACGAACGCGTGCAGGTGGTGACCTGTCGCGATCGTGCTGTGGCCGTCGCGGGTGTGATGGGCAGTACTGAGAGTGGTGTGACCGACAGCACCAAGCGCATCTGGCTGGAATCTGCACTGTTCACGCCCACATCGGTGCGTAACAGCAGTCGTGCCACCGGGCAACGAACAGACGCCAGCACCCGTTACGAGAAAGGTCTGCCCCGGGAGGTCACCTTGTTGGCCGCCGGTCGGGCTCTGTCGTTGTTGGCTGAGATGCAGGGAGCGCAGGTCGGAACGTGCTGGCAATGTGCTGCCGAGCAGGGGCCGGAACCGATCGTGACGCTGCGGAGGAGTGCACTGCACCGCCTGCTGGGTCCTTTGGCGGCGACGGACGAGACGAACCCTGCCGTTGATCTTTCTGACGACCAAGTCGAAGCCTGTCTGTCTGCTCTCGGCTGTGCACTGACCCCCTGCGAAGAGGGATGGGCGGTGGTTGTACCTCCGTCCAGGCGGATGGATCTCCTGCGCGAGGTGGACCTGATTGAAGAGGTGGCCCGGCTCGTGGGCTTTGATCGATTCCAGTCCCACCTGCCGGATCCCATCCGACCAGGTCATCTCACCTTGACGCAGCAGGCGGAACGTCGCCTGCGTCAGCGCTTCTCCGCCATTGGTCTTCAGGAGATCACCACGCTGTCACTCACCAGTGCTGATGAGACAGATCCCAATCGCATCGGGATCAGCAACCCGTTGCTCGCGGAGACCAGCCACCTGCGCACCTCGCTCTGGCAGGAGCATCTCCAGGTCTGTCGACGCAATCTGCAGGCATCACAACCGGGTTGCTGGCTGTTTGAAATCGGCCATGTGTTTCGCCCCGAAGGAGAGTCGATTGCTCAGGACTCGCGACTCAGCGGTGTCATCTGCGGAGAGCGACGCCTGTCCCGTTGGCAGACGAGCGGCAAGCCACAACCGCTGAGTTACCACCAGGCCCGCGGTGTTCTGGCATCAGTGCTGGCGTCCCTGGGGATTGACGTGCAAGACAAGCGACTGAGCGACGATCAGCGCTTGCACCCCGGTCGTGCCGCCAGCCTTGTCGTGGAGGGGCGCCCACTGGGATGTTTTGGGCAACTCCATCCAGCGCTGTGTGAGAGCGAGCAGTTGCCTGCTGAGACCTACCTGTTTGATCTGGATCTGGCGCGCTTGCTGGCTGCAGCAACGCGCAGCAACCGTTGGAGCCCTCAATTCAAGGCCTACTCCACGCTGCCTGCTTCAGAACGCGATTTGGCCATGGTGGTGCCGCGCAGTCTCGCTTCAGGTGATCTGCTGCAGGCCATCCGCAAAGCGGGCAAGCCTTTGCTGGAATCCGTGGAACTGATCGATCGCTTCGAAGGCGGTCAACTCAGTGAAGATCAATGCAGCCAGGCATTCCGTCTGCGCTATCGCGGCAAAGACAGCACACTCACCGATGAGCAGATTCAACCGGTGCATGACAAGGTGCGCCAAGCCCTGGTCAAGCAATTCCAGGTTGAGCTGCGCAGTTGATGGTCTCCATGAACACCAGACATTCCAAATGGGATGTCTGGGGGAAGAAGTCGATTGGCTGGATCGCTTCGATTCTGTAGGGACCCTGATCACCGGCTAAATCATGGAGATCCCTTGCCAGGGTTGCGGGATCGCAACTGAGATAGGCCATCCGCTTGGGTGGTTGCTGGAGGATCATTGCCAACACGTCGGGGCTCAAACCCTTGCGAGGAGGGTCCACCACCAATGCGTCGTGGTGTGGAAGCAGCTGTTGTAGATGCTGGACCACGTCTCCATCCATGAATTCCGTGTTGTGCAGATTGTTTCTTGATGCATTGCGCTGGGCATGACGAACGGAGGCCGAACTGAGCTCCAACCCGGTCACGCTGTGGCCTTGAGCAGCCATCGGCAGCGCAATCGTTCCAATTCCGCAGTAAGCATCAATCACGTTCAAGTATTCCCCTGATCTGGAGAGCCAGTCACAAATCAACTCCACTGCTCGTTCAGCACGGGCTGTGTTCACCTGAAAAAAAGTGGTGGTTCCCAGTTCGAGCTTGAGTCCGCAGAACTGTTCGTCAATCGCATCTTTCCCCTGCAGACAGACGGTTGTTTCACCAAGCACGGTGTTGGAGCGACGGGGTTGCAGGTTGAGGGTCACGCCTTTCACCTGGGGCCAACGTTTCATCCATCGCTCACTTAAGGCATCGATTCCAGGCAAAACTTCTGTCGCTGAGACCAGAGAAATCAAGACTTCACCGGTGCGGACGCCAATCCGAAGCCCGAGATGGCGGAGTCCCGCTTCGCCCCGGAAATCAGAATCGATGACCCAGCTAGTGGATTCCAGATCCGACTTGATCTCCGGAATCAAGGCATCCAGCCTTGGATCGAGAACCGGACAATGGTTGAGGTTGACGATGCGATGACTGCCGCGTCGGTAATACCCAAGTCGAAGTTTGCTGTCCTCCATCAAGAGAGGAATTAGTGCACGATTGCGGTAGCCCAGCGATTCAGCTTCAGGGCTGATCAGAGGGCTGAAGTTGGCACTGAGCTTGCCAATCCTGGTGAGTGTGTTGTGAAGACGCTCTTGTTTCCAAGCGTTCTGCCCATCCACGGAGAGATGTTGAAGGGAACAGCCACCGCATTTGTGGGCGAGAATGCAAGGAGGCCGACGCGCATCGGGCGACGGCTTGAGCGTTTCCAGGCGACGGGCCAACCACATTCGCCGTTGGCGTTGCTGGATCTGGACCTTGGCCTCTTCCCCTGGAAGCAGTTCCGGGACAGTGATGATCCAGCCATTCCAGCGTGCGAGTCCGCGCCCTTGCTGGTCCAGGTCTTCGCCGAGCACCGTGATGATGAGGCCCGGATGTGGCGTGTCCTTGATCGCTGTCATTGCAATGGCGTAACACCCCACGGCACCCAGCCATGACAGGGGTTGAAGCGCTTTAAACTCTCCACAGCATGCCAGCCGTCATGAGCGTTGTAAGGGATCTGATCCTCCAGGCCGATGACGACCTGCGTTACCCCAGCAGTGGTGAGCTGCGCTCCATGGTGGAGTACCTCAGCCAGGGATCTGTGCGCCTGTCGGTCGTGAAGATCCTCACCGACAGCGAAAAGAAGATCATTGATGAATCGGCCAAGCAGCTGTTCAGCTTGCGTCCGGAATATGTGGCTCCGGGCGGTAACGCTTACGGCCAGAAACAACGGGCCCAGTGCCTGCGGGATTACAGCTGGTACCTGCGCTTGGTGACCTACGGCGTTCTCGCTGGAAGCACCGAGATGATTGAACAGATTGGTCTGATCGGTGCCCGTGAGATGTACAACAGCCTTGGTGTTCCGATGCCGGGCATGGTGGATGCGATGCGTTGCATGCGTGAAGCAGCGCTGGTCCTCCTCTCTGAAGAGCAGAAATCCATTGCTGCTCCCTATTTCGACTATCTGATTCAGGGCATGCAGACCAGCACCTGATTGGTTTTTGCCCAAGATTGCACTGGCCCTGCTTGAAGGGCCTTTTGTTGGCTTACATGTCTCACCTAAGACGCAATATCAGTCTCAACTTGCGTCTCTTATTGGTTGCGTTGCTCCTGTTTGGATAGATTCAGTGATCTACTGTCTTGCGAGGGCGGGCAGGCCCTTTTCTGTTCTTTCGCTGTTGTCGACGCATCGCGGCATCTGTGGTCACGCAGCAGAGGCCGCCGACTTAAGTCGCAAGCGTCTTACTTGGTAAGCGTGATGGGTCTCTTGCAGTGTCTCGCGTGAGAACATTGGTTTTTGCGCAGGCGGTTCAAAGTGCTGCTGTGACGCTGTTGGTCAAAGTTGGAAGACTTTGGCTTCTCATTGATGTTGTTGTCGTTCGCCTCTGCCGAAAGTCGCATTGAGCGATGTCCAGAGTTTGCGTCACTGTGTCAACAGCAGAGACGCAAACAAAAGAAGTGCCTCGAAGACTGGCTTTTGATCAGGTCCTAACCTTCTTGGACATGGACAGAGCACGTCTGGACACTGCTTTGACGCCTCTGCTTGTAGTTCTGTCGACTGCGCATCGATCCATGGAGCGATCGCGAAACACCATATTCAGGTTTTTCCAGCCTTGTCAGTGTCAGGACTCAGTGCTCGCTCCATGCAAATGAAACCATTGAAAAATTCGATTTTGATGCAAACAGGACAAGTGCTTCGTTGGGCCAGTCTCTGCAAGTGATCATTCAGAAGTCCTGGATCAGCCGTCAATGAGACTGTCTCATTATTCTGCTATGAGACCATTGCTTGGTCTTAGGTCATGTCGCGCTCTGGACGACTGACACGGCTTTTTTCGTGTTTCTTGGGTCTTTGTTGGTCGTGAGTCGATGCTGGATCGCCAGCTTTTTAAACCCATTCGCTTTGTTGAACGGTGGCGCTCAGTGCGTTGCTTGTGATCAATGCTCAATGTCTCGTTGGTTATGCATGAGACGCAATATGTGTCTCATGTCACGACTTGCCTAGGATTAATTGGATGCTTCTTTTTGTCTGTAAAGCTCCTTCAGCATCTGGTACGCCTCGTTCAATCGACGCATCGCTTCGGTGGAACCACCTGAGTCAGGATGCACCTCGATTGCTTTGCGTTTGTACGCATCGCGAATGGAGCGAAGCGTGAGCGATTGACCTGCCTGGGTTGGTAGATCCAGTTGCTTCAAGGCTCCATGCAGGGTCATCGTCGACTCCAGCGTCTCGAATGAGGTCACTTTGCGACTCCGTTTGAAACGACTCACAAAGCGACGAATGAGCGTTGGGATTCGATCGGGGACGGATCCGCTTGCGAACGGATCTTCCAAGACAGCTGCGGCCACGATCACCTGTTCGAATCGTGGCGATGGAACCATCCATTCGGGGCAGTACTGCTGCATGGAGTGATTCACCTGACTCCAAGTGAAGGTTCGTCCTTCGCTGCCATCGATATGAGGCCAGATGTCACGGGCCATCCAAAGCATCACCGCTTCCATCACGGTGGCTCCTGGGGCTGAGCCATAGAGATTGATCCAGTGATTCAGGGCCACCTCAAACCATTGCTGCAGTTCTGATTCGCGGACCACCGGTACAACAGGAATTTCTGTGCTGGCTTGAGGGGGAGTGCTGAGACTCTCGCGAATGGCACTGCTGCGCTTGCGCACAAAACCGGGAAGATCAATGCCACCGCTAGCGACCGATGAACGCTTAGGAGGATCATTGAGATTGGGCTCTGACCAGTTGGAATCGTTTGCTGTTACGGGGTCAATGGCGCCGTTGGACCCCACCAGCACAATCGCTCGGTCTTCGTCATATTGAGGATGAATGGGTTGTGCTTCTGCAGAACCAATCGGTGATGCTGCTGTTGTGTTGTCACCAAGGGAAGTGTCCCTGTTCTCCTTCCTCTCGGGCGGTGCCAGATGCTCAGTCTCGGCAGCTGAAAGCACCTGGTCTTCATCGTCCGGCTGAAAAATCTCTTCGAGAAGGCGGCGTAAGCACTCACCTCTGGATCGAATTTTCCAATCCTTGCGAAGGCAGTCGATCTGATCGACAAGCTCTTCCGGCAATTCCAGGCTGATGCGTTTGCCGCTCATGAACGCGCGCTTACCAAATCCACAAACAACCGGTCATTGGCCCTGCAGGCGACGCAGCCACTCCTGCTGAGCGCGGATGGCTTCACGGTATCGCTGCTCCAACGAAGTGTTCACCCTCTGGGGCATGATCATTGCCGGTGGCATCAATGATGAGCCTCCGGCTCGCGGTGACACGATCATTGGGGGCTGCACCGGTTGTGTGGCGGGTTCGGCCTGTGGTGCTGGCGTGGTGGTTGGCTCAACACGCAGATTGACCGCTGGAGGTGCCTGCTGGGGAGTCACCGTTCGGGTCTTGGCTTCGCTTTCAGCCTTGCGCGCTGCCTCCAGCATCTGTTCGCGTTGACGAAGCATCGCCAGTTGCGTCACGGGCACAACACTGAGCAAATGTCCCGGCGTGGCATCTGCTGGATACACAAGACTGACTTTGACAGGATTAATCGACCCTTTTTTGAGATTTAGATCAGAAATTGAGAGGCTTTGTCCCGAACGCATCCCGACATGAACCTCCTTGTATCCCTCATCCGTTTGGATACCGATGGACCCACGGAATGCTGTGAAGGGTGAGCGTCCTGTGGCAACTGGATGACTGAGCACCAACTCATGGGCACCATCTCCAGAAAGATTCATTTCTACATCAAATCTCACTCCATAAGTACCAACATTATTGACTGCTGAATCAATCATCCGTGTGCTGAGTTGATTCACCTGGATATCTCGTGTCCCGAAATGATGTTTGCGTGTGCTGGTTAAAGGCACATGCAACGGTCCTTGTCCTAGATCATGTTGGATGACTGCTTCATATTGATCACCGAGTGCAACACCTGCCACTCGCGAGAACACTTTTCCTGTTTCGATTTCTCGTATGCGATTCAAATAGATTCGGCCTGGAGCTAATCGACCTCGATCGAGAACGGCGATAAGTTCATGTTCCTGTTGCGTTTCTTCAGCAGCTACAACAGCCATATGGAAAGGACCATTGCTCGTTCCACGCAGCAATCCATTCATGATTCCCCTGGCTGGGAGAACCGTGCTGACAATGACTTTACGGCTATTGGGTGGAATGACAATCTCTTTGGACAGCTTGCGGTCAAGCTCACCTCGCAGAATCTGAACGGCTGTTGCATCTCCAGGGCCAGTATTCCAAGGCCTGGGGCCTAAGGGTTTGACACCCATCAATTTGTTGGGGTGATAAGGAGCCTCAAAGCTGTTCTTTACAGAACCTTCTGTGAACGTCAGGGTGACTGGTTTTGATCCTGGATTAATCGCGATTGCAGCAACCGTCAGCAGGCCACGATCTCTTCTTCCACCCAGTTTGCTTGAATCTTGAGGATAGTATTTATGGTGCATATGCACACCAAATGCACCGTTGAAGGTGAACGTTGCATTGTTGAGAGGCTGGTTATTTTCGGATGCGATTCCGCTGCCTGGTGCGGTGTTCACCAGGATTCCCGGTCCCTTCACAATCTCCGGCTGATTGGAGTGCAGAACGGGAATGTTGTTGAAGTTTCCATTGAGCGCTCTCGCGCTTTGACCCGCCATCAGAGGCACGTAGGCATACGCCGGACGCATCAAGGCAGTCCCGGCTGTCGCGAGAGAGACGCCTGCCAGGACCAGTGCTGGGAAATTTTGAGACATTTGCGACCAGCCAGGGCGCCCTAAGGGGCTCAAGTTCCAAACTTAATCGTCAGATGAAAAACCGCCAAGTCGGGATCAAAGGCACACCTGCAGCTGTCTTCTCGCCAGGATGGTGCCCCTTGAGACTTCGAAGTCATGTTCCCTCCTTTTGCCTGTGTTCCCTGCGCTGACGGAGACTGGGAACGTCATCACAAAGACAGGAAACTGCGGATGCTCCGCTTTTGGCGCGATGGTCTGGAGCGTCAGATCGCAGCTGTGTCAGCAGCGATCTCAACCTTGGAGCAACAGATCGAGCGTGATCAACCTGGCCAGGGTTGAGTTCTGAGCTCGTGTCTCAAGCTGTTGAGACCCCTTTTCAGTCGCCGCTGAACCGTCATGGCGCTCACACCGATGCAGCGTCCGGCTTGTCTGAGACTCTGCCCTTTCAGAATCACATGAGTGACTGCCTGACGTTCCGGCCTGTCCAGGTCGGCAAGGGCAGTCATTACTTCCATGCTGTGTTCAAGCTGCTCGTGCTCTGTTCCCACGGGTTCCATTGACTGCAGATGATCCAGGTCATTGGTGATCAACGATCGGCGTTGCTTTGCCGCGTTCATTAAGGCGGATTCATCTGACTCAACTGCCTGATCCCGACGGGGAATGCGCACCAGGGCCGCACCATCTCTGAGGTAGTGCAGGATTGCTCCTCGAATGTGGGGTTTTGCAAATGCTGCAAACGGCACCGACCTGTTGGGTTCAAAGCGTTCCGCAGCTCGCAGAAGACCGAGTAAGCCCACTTGTCTGAGGTCCTCCTGATCCTGTCCGCTGTTCGCGGAGTAATACCTCGCAACGGGGTCAACGATGCTCAGGTGTTGTTCAACCCTGGCGTTGCGGCTTTTGTTCATTGTGTCCATTGGTCTGTCGATTCAGAACTCCTCAAAGGGGGTGTCCTCTCAGACAGTCACCGTTCACACCTGAATGTCATCGGTGGGATCACCAAGAGCTGGGACAACCTGACGGAGCAGTGCTTCGGCACCGTTGTGCTGGATCCAGTTCTGATCGGATTGTTCGGTGGCCAAGAGATACCCCGCAAATCCGAGAGCATTGATGCTGAATCCGTTGGCCTGTTCGCATCGCCGCCGGATCAAAGCCATCCAGGATCGCGTCAGTAAGAGGTTGTAGGGCGCCTGTGGGAGCTCACAGGACTCTTTGTTCCCCAACCTCAATGCATTGGCCAGGTGGCGATACAGCGCGTGCAGTTCCCGGGCTTCGTCATGTGGATCCATGCAGCTTGGTCGCCTGGCGATCATGCAGCTGCGTGTGAGTGGGTCATTGTTCAGGTCCCGCTTGGCTGACCTGGCATCAAGCAGTCGCTCGAACCATTCGACACGTGGACAACTGCGTGCATCGGACTCTCTAGGCAGCAATTGAAGGTGCCGATGCGGTTGACTCGCGCCAGCCAAGGGTCCGCTGTTCAGAAACCAAAGGCCTGTGCTGTCGTTGTCCACGCTGACCAGAGCCCGCCAGTCCTTGAGCGTGAGCCAGTCCACCTGGGAAGCCCACTCCCGCGTGATCAAGAGCATGTGCCCTGTTTGGACGGGATATTTGTTGAGGATCAGAACGTGATCGTTGCCAACGTTGTCAATCGCCAGCTCGGGATCCCAGGGGCGAAATGGATTGATCTTGGGACCTTCGCTGCGGTGATGTTTGGGCAATCGATCGTTCAACTCCCGCAGTTCAAATTGGTCTGCGTTGGGTCCCTGGATCTCGACTCTTGAGGTGCTCAGTGGCACCAAGGCTTGCTGCCTCAGAGCCTGTTCCGATCGCTCCAAGGCTTTTTTCCAGTAGATCTGATCAGCCATCCCGACGGATCCTCGCAAGCGTCGCGCCGTTGTAATACCTGTCAAGAATTTGGTTGTACGTCAGTCCCTGTTGCGCCAGCTTCTGTGCACCGTGCTGACTCATGCTCGCTCCGAGATGACTGTGGGCTTCATCCACGATGGCCTGCGTGGCTGCATACAGCGATTCCACCAATCCACCTTGATGACTCAACACCAGCCCTCTGGTGGCCTCTGTGGCCTTGCGTGTCTGCGCGGTTGAACTGGCCTGTCCTGCGTAGGCCTGCCAACGGGTCGTATCACCAAGGTTCCAATCCGAGCTGGCAGGACGGATCAGATGCACTAAGCCGTAGGAGCGGGCAGCAACGGCTTGCGCTTTCAGGGCCTCTTCATTCCAGGCACTAGGCATTTCGGCACCCACCACGGAGGAGACATAGCGCTCCATGTTGATCTCATTTACTGCAATCCAGCCTTGTCCCCGGTTGAACAGATGGATGATCCCCTGATAGGTCCGCCCGTTCACTTTGACGGTTCCCTCAGGTGTTCCGCAGCGCACTCGCGTTCTTGAGACTGCTGTCAGCAGGCTTTTGAGACTTGCTGGTGCCACCGGCTCTCCTGCCATCGTGCTGCAGGTGGATAGACCCTGTGGCTGAACGACACGAATAGGTTGCTGACTCAGCAAAGCAACCCGCAGGAGTGGATCGATCGTGGTGTCGTCTGGCGCGACTGCAGTGGCCTGGTTTGGTTCTTGTTCGCCCGCTTGATCGGTGGAGTGTTGCGGAAAGCGACTTGCGCTGTGATCGCCTTCAAGCAGGGCACTGAGTAGCGCCTCGGTCTCCGATGTCGTTGAACTGGAGAACCCTCCCGTGAGCGAAGCGACCGTTGCCGCAGTGCTCACACTCGCGATCAGCGTTAGCAACAGTGGTCGGAGAAGACGCATATCCGCTGCAGCGGCGTTGGAATCATGCCTCAACTGAGCTCAGCTGGCTGGCAAGGACGCGCACTCGTTGTGGGTGGTGGGGGGATCGGACGTGCTGTTCGTCAGCATTTGGCAGAGCGGTGTCCCGATCTCGATGTGTCCCTGGCCACGCGCTGCCCAGCGACCCATGACGAGTGGCTTCTCGATCTGGAGTCCGATGACAGCCTCGCAGCGCTCACGGAACGTCTCTGTGACGCCTCACAGCCTTTACGTTTGCTGTTCAACGCCACGGGTCGTTTGCATGGCCCCTCGATCCAACCTGAAAAACGGTTGAAGCAGGTTCAGTCGGCCGCGTTGATCGAGTCGTTCCGGATCAACGCAGCAGCTCCGCTTCTGCTTGCGAAAGCTGTTGAGCCGGCTCTGGATCGAAGCCAACCCTTCCATTTCGCAAGCCTGAGTGCTCGTGTCGGGAGCATCGGCGACAACCGTAGTGGTGGTTGGTACGCCTACCGCAGCGCAAAGGCTGCACAGAACATGATGCTTCGTTGCCTGAGTTTGGAATGGGCACGACGGTTTCCTTTGGCAACTGTGACGCTGCTGCATCCCGGAACCACCGACACCAACTTGTCCAAACCGTTTCAAAGCTTTGTGCCCAAGGAGCAGCTGTTCACTCCTGAACGCGCTGCCGGTCATCTGATTGATGTGCTGCTCGCGCAGGCTCCTGAGCACACCGGCCGGTTTCTGGCCTGGGACGGTCAGGTCATCCCCTGGTAAGCGCAGGCTTTCAACAACTCCAGAGGAATCACATCCGTTGCACTGAACGCTGTGGCTTCAAGCCTCACGGGTGGGGCCATCCCATCGTCGTGGGCCTGTTTCCAACGTGGAGCGCAGACGCACCAGTGATCGCCGGGTCGAAGCCCTGGGAATGAAAAGGCCGGCACCGGCGTACTGAGATCGTTGCCCTGGGCTTTGCTGTAGCTGAGAAAGCTTTCGGTCATCACACAGCAGACGCTGTGTTGTCCGAGATCTGCAACATCTGAGCGACAGAAGCCATCGCGGAACCATCCGGTCATCGGTTCACAGCTGCAGAGCTCGAGAGGGGAGCCAAGAACGTTCAGATCGCTGTTCTGGTCAGCATTCTGGGCAGATGACTCGGAGCTCATGATGAAGCAGAAACCCCCAGGAGTCTGCCGAAGGAGTGGCACATTGCGCGACAAGGTGGTTGACGGATCCCGGGGGCTAGGCGTTAAAGGTCAATCAGTCATGCCTCCTCGATGGATTGGGAGTTCACTGAAGACGCGGCGTTCCTCGCCCTCTGCGATGCCTTCCGCGAGAGCGGAGAGTCCTCGGCCATTGAGTTCTTGGCCAACGGGGAAGGCGCATTCCATTTCCAGGATCTTGCGCAAAATGCGGCAGGGGAAGGAATTGACCTGAGCGAGTCAAGTGCTCTTGAGGAGTTTCAGCAAGAAGTGATCGACACGATGGAGAAGCTCTGCCAAGACTGATCGGCAGAGCTCCATCCAATTCGCGGCTCGGGTCAGCCGTAGAAGAAGCTGATTTCCTTGTCTTTCAGACCCTCCCAGCCTGCAGCGATCAGTCGCCCATTCAGGGTGTCCTGATCGAAATGCTTCGCGCCTGTGCGAACCACGCGATTGCGCATCGATTTGCGCACACCGCTGCGTTTGCGCTGGCCCTCGAGATCCATCACCTCCCGGTAAAGCATCAGCATCTCTGCGGGCAGCGCAGAACCGTCGAGATCGATGCCGGCAGCAATGGCCTTGTCGATGGCGTCAGGCCCACTCAGATCCATGGTGGTTGAACAGTTGATGGCCGCAGCAGTCTGCAGCAGCCACCTCACTGGGTCGGGACCGATGTATCAGGCACTGAAGTAGCGAGCTGTGCTGTGCAGGGCCACTAGGGCAGTGGTGCTCTGCTCCGGATGGAGCTGGTCGCTTTCATCCATGCTGAGTCCGATCCGCTCGGCGCCCAGCCAAAGCAGCTGTTGACGCGAATCGGAAACATTGGGGCACGCCGGATAACCAAAGGAATAACGACTGCCCCTGTAACGCTGGGCCAGAACATCGCGCAGTGGCATTCCCTGAGCGTCCGCAAAGCCGCATTCACGGCGGATGCGGGCATGGGTCCATTCGGCCAGTGCTTCGGCCATCTGAACCGCTAATCCATGGAAGTAGAGGTAATCGCTGTAGGAATCGGCTTCGAACAGGCGCTGAGCAAATAGCGAGGCCTGCTCACCCATGGTCACCGCCTGCATGGGGAGCACGTCAGTGGGGCGTCCGTTGTCGAGATCGCGATAGAAATCCGCGATGCAATATCTGTTTCCGCTTCGTTGGCGGGGAAGTGCGAAGCGTCCGAGCTCACGGGAACCTTCCGGATTGAAGACCACCACCTCATTGCCATCGCGACCGCAGGGGAAATAGCCGTAGGCCACTGCCGGGTGCAGCAGTTGTTCTTCGACCGATCGCTTCAGCCACTGTTGGAGCACCGGCTCTGCCTTGGCCTCCAGGTCAGCCTCATAGGCTTCGCGCGATTGGCCTTTGGCCTTGCGCATCTGCCACTGCCCTGCAAACAGAGCCTGCCGATCGAGATAAGCGATCACCTCTTCGAGGGGAATCTCAGATTCACCCTGCAAAACTTTTGACCCCAGGAAGACCGGCTGAACAGCCACCTCCTCTGGAACTGTGGCTGAGCGCTCGCTACTGAACGGTTCTGATGCAGCTGCTTCGTCTTGATCGGTTTCACTGCTGCTGGCAGACGGTGACGCGGCGCTGTCGTCTTCGCCATTAGTTTCACCGCCGAGGGAGATGCCGTCGGGTGTGCCGTTCTTGAACCCCTGGATGTTGTCCCAACTGTCGGACTGTTGTGCATCCACGTAGGCATCCATGAACCGGAGGTCAGTGAAGGCATCGCGGCCGTAAATCACTTTTCCGTCATAGACCTCACTGCAGTCTTTATTGACAAATCGAGGAGTTAAAGCAGCTCCTCCAAGAATCACAGGAACGTTGATGCCGGCGTCATTAAATGCCGATAAATTATCTTTCATGAAAGCTGTTGATTTCACCAAAAGGCCGCTCATAGCGATGCAGTCAGCCTGATGCTCTTGTTGTGCAGCAATAATGGCGCCAACGTCCTGCTTGATCCCGAGATTGATCACCTCATAGCCGTTATTGGTGAGGATAATATCAACAAGATTTTTGCCGATGTCGTGAACATCCCCCTTGACAGTGGCAATTAGGAATTTTGCTTTCGCAGATCGTTCCCCTTCAGATTTCTCCATGTGGGGTTCAAGAAAAGCCACAGCGGCTTTCATTGTTTCTGCCGACTGCAAAACGAAAGGAAGCTGCATTTGGCCTGAGCCAAACAGTTCTCCAACCACCTTCATGCCATCGAGAAGGTAGGTGTTGACAATTTGAAGAGGTTTGTAGTGACCCAGTCCCTCGGTGAGGGCATCCTCAAGGCCAATCCGTTCTCCATCAATAATGTGTTGCTTCAGGCGCTCTTCCACCGGCAGGTCGGCCAGCGATGGTCCAGAGGACCGTGCGTCCTTGGTTGAGACACCTTCAAACAGCTTTGTGAGCTCTGTCAGTGGATCGTAAGAGCACACATCACCATCAAAGCGCCGGGCATCATTGATGAGATCCCGGCAAACCTGCTGATGAGCTTCATCGATCTTGATCAGGGGAAGAATCTTGGCCGGTGAGACAATCGCTGCGTCCATTCCTGCTTCGCAGCAGTCGTGGAGGAACACTGAATTGAGTGTGATGCGTGCCGCAGGGGAAAGGCCAAAGCTCACATTGGACACACCAAGAACCACATGCACGCCTGGCAGTTCATTGCGGATTCTGCGAATGGATTCAATGGTTTCGATGCCGTTGCGGCGGTCTTCCTCAATGCCTGTTGAGATTGGTAATGCCAGAGGGTCATAGAAAATTTCCCTGGCGGGGATACCAAACTCCACAGCGTCGCGGTAGGCACGCTTGGCGATCGCAACTTTCTTCTCGGCCGTTCTCGCCATGCCATCTTCATCGATGGTGCCGATGACGACGCCAGCACCGTATCGACGTGCGATTTCTAAAACTTTGAAAAATCGTTCATCGCCATCTTCATAGTTGGTGGAGTTGAGAATGCACTTTCCACCAGCAACTTTCAGACCTGCTTCCATTTTTTGCCACTCCGTGGAGTCAAGCATCAGAGGAAGATTCACGTTGGTGACCACCCGGCTCACCAATGCGTGCATGTCTTTTTCACCATCGCGGCCGACATAGTCAACGTTGACATCGAGGACGTGGGCATTTTCCTTGACCTGTCCTCGCGCGACAGCCACAAGTCCGTCCCAGTCCTCTTCGTTAAGCAACTCACGAACTTTTTTCGATCCGCTGGCGTTCAGCCGTTCTCCAATGATCAGGAATGAATTGTCCTGAAGATAAGGAGTGGCACCGTAGATCGAGGATGCGGCTGGCTCGTAGCTGAATTTTTGGCGTTCAAGATGATGCTTTCTCACATCTCTATGCGCCGGCGTCAATTCGGTGGAGATCTCTGAAAGCGATTGGATGTGGGCAGGGGTGGTGCCACAGCATCCACCGATTACCTGCACGCCCAGATCTTGCACGAAGTGCATCAACTGCATCTTCAGCTCGATCGGCGTGAGTCGGTAGTGCGCCACCCCGCCGATGTTTTCCGGCAGTCCTGCATTGGGGATGCAACTCACCACAAAGGGTGAATGTTCCGACAGATATTTGATGTGCTCCTTCATCTGCTCCGGTCCCGTGGCGCAGTTCAGACCGAGAACGTCAATCGGGAACGGTTCCAGGATGGAGACAACCGCTGCAATGTCGGAACCCACCAGCATCGTGCCGGTGGTTTCCATCGTCACAGAGACCATCAGGGGTCGACGTTCACCACTGGCTTCAAATGCATCCTCGACGCCCTGCAGCGCCGCCTTGATCTGAAGAACGTCCTGACAGGTCTCAATGATGAACAGATCTACGTCGCCAGCAAGCAGTCCGGCGGCCTGATCGCGGAATGACGCGCGCAGGGTGTCGAAATCGATGTGTCCCAGCGTCGGCAGCTTGGTCGTCGGCCCCATGGACCCTGCGACGAAACGCGGTTTGTCAGCCGTGCTGTATTCATCGGCCAACTCCCGGGCCAGTTCCGCGGCCCGCTTGTTCAAGGCGTAGGCGTGCTCTTCGAGGCCGTACTCCGCCAGCACTACCGATGCTGCACCAAAGGTGTCCGTTTCGATCACATCGCAGCCAGCATCGAGGAACTGTCGATGCACCGCCTGCACTGCATCAGGCTTGGTGATCACCAGATTTTCGTTGCAACCCTCCAGGGCTTCTCCACCAAAATCATCGGCACTGAGGTCCAACTGCTGCAGGGAGGTGCCCGTAGCTCCGTCGAACACCAGCACCGGTCGACTTGGGTCGTGAAGTCGCGTCAGGAAGCGGGAGGACTCGGTGATGGTGTTGTTCTGGACTGCCTGCATCACCACGCTTTAGATCCCACCATCCTAGGAACCGTCGGTGCTCAAGCTCGTGGACTAAGGCCTTCCTGGATGGTGTGAGGCCCCCTCAGCCGTCCAACTCAATTCGGGTCACCCAATGGGCGAATTGCTCGTCCCGGCCCTCGGTAATGGCCACCAGCTTGGTTCTCAGCGCCTCCATTAATGGACGACGGTCCGAGAGCACGGTGGATTCCAGTTGGCGGATCGGACTGATCTTGGCCGCTGTGCCGGTGAGAAAGACCTCATCCGCGATGAACAACTCGGTTTTGTCGACAGGACGTTCGATCACTTCGATGCCCATGGTCTTGGCTAGCTCGATCACGCTGGCTCGCGTGATGCCCTCAAGGATGTCCTGATCCACACCGGGAGTGATCAGCTTTCCATCGCGCACGATGAACAGGTTCATGCCGCTGGCTTCACTCACCTTGCCCCGGGTGTTCATCAGCAAGGCCTCATCGAAGCCGCTGGCAACCGCTTCAGTTTTGGCCAGTGAGCTGGTGATGTAGGCACCACTGATCTTTCCGCGCAATGGCAAGGAACGATCCTCCTGTCGTGTCCAACTGCTGATGCGGCAGCTCACCCCCTCGGGTGAGAGGTAATCCCCGAGCTCCAATCCATAAATCAGAAAATCGGTCTCGATGTTGTGGAGCCTCGGGGCGATGCCGAGATCACTGGTGTAAACGAACGGACGTAGATAAATCGGTGTGGTCGGCTTGTTGGCTCGCAGCATGGCCGTGAGGGCCTCCATCACGGTCTCTTCCGTGAGCTCCGCCATCAGCAGACGGGCGCTCTGTGACAGGCGCCGGGCATGCCGATCGGCTCGGAATAGCAGCATCCCTCCGGGCTTTCTTGGATCAGGAATGGCGCGCATTCCACCAAAGGCTCCAGTTCCGTAATGGAGGGCATGGGTCGCCACTGAGACCTTGGCGTCCTCGAACGGAACGCAGCGTCCCTGGAACCAGGCGTATGGGAGGAACTGATGCATCGCAGTGGATCCGTTGACCAGATCTTCTCACCCGTCAGTTCCCCATCGCTGTCTGCTCTGGAGAATGGAGGGATGCATCGCCTCAGCAGCCTCCCAGGAGCCGACACCGACGGGCCCATCGCCTTTGTGGAACAACCGAGTGCGTCGGTGATGTTTCTCACCAGCGCCAGTTCCGACATCTCTGCTCTGGCAAGGGTTCTGGATGATGCCAGCGACGGTCGCTGGGTCGATGCGATCAGAGCCTTACCCCTGGATGCGCTCACCCATCAAGCACAAATTGATCACTACTTGTCGGAATGCACTCAGGCCACCCAATTGATCGTGGTGCGACTGCTGGGTGGTCGAGGTCACTGGTCCTATGGACTGGAGCAGTGTCGTCTTTGGCAGCAAGCCTCCCCCAATCGTCATTTGCTCGTTCTGGCCGGCACCACTGACCAGGAGCGGGATCTGCATGCACTTGGCAGTGTCCCCTTGCCCCTGGCTCGTTCCATGGCATGCCTGTTGCGCGAGGGTGGTGCGGAGAATCTGCGCAGCTGGCTGAAGGGAGTCGACTGGGTCCTCAGTTCGCGGTCACCCGATTCCGCGGCTGCTGATGGCAATACATCTGATGGTCCCGATCTGCGAGTGATTGCATCACCGGATCCTGATCCGTTTGATTGGCGCGATGAACCCGGCCCCCGTGTGGGCGTTCTGCTCTATCGCGCTCATCGTCAGTCTGCGGATGTTCAGTGGTGTGAAGCCCTGCTCTCATCGCTGCGCCATCGCGGCCTGGCACCACGGGCCCTCTGGGTGAGCAGCCTTCGTGATGCGGCGGTTCAGGAGGCCGTTCAGCGGCTCTATCGACAGCAGTCGGTGGAGGTGGTGATCACGGCCACATCATTCGCCTCGGTTCAGTTTTCCGAAGCTGGTTTCGGCGCGCCGCTCTGGGATCAACTGGATCGTCCTGTGTTGCAGATGCTCAGTTCCGGACGACCACGCGATCGCTGGCTGAATTCATTTCAGGGCCTCGATCCGGTTGACCTGTCCCTTCAGGTGGTGCTCCCTGAGCTCGATGGGCGAGTCACCACACGCATTGGCGCTTTTCGTGAGGTGGACCATGCCGACCCACAGCTGTGCACAGCTGTGAAACGGCTGGAGCCAGATCCAGATGGCCTGGCCTGGATTGCCGATCACGTCAGGGCCTGGAGTGAGCTCAGATCCACCCCGGTTCAGGAGCGTCGACTCGGGCTTGTGCTGGCCAATTACCCACTTCGTAACGGACGCCTGGCCAACGGCGTCGGTTTGGACACCCCGGCGAGTTGTTTAAACATCCTGCGCTGGCTCAAGCACGCCGGCTTCAACCTCGGGCCGCGATCGCTGCCCGAGAACTCCGACGCGCTGATGGCGCTTCTTCTCGCCGGCCGGACCAATGACCCTGAAAGTGATCACAGACCTCCGCTGACCCATCTACCACTGGAGGACTATCTGGTGTGGTGGAACGGCTTGCCTGAAGCGGCGAGGGTGCCGATCCAAGCCCGTTGGGGTGCTCCGGAGTCAGCCGAGGATCTGGAACCGAAGGGATTTGCCATTCATGGCGTCGCTTTCGGGCACGTGGTGGTTTTAGTGCAGCCCAGTCGGGGTTACGACCCGGATCAACTCAGTGATCTGCATTCCCCGGATCTCCCACCACCGCATCGCTATCTCGCGCAGTACCTCTGGCTTCGCCAGAAGCACCATTGCCAGCTGATGGTGCATGTGGGCAAACACGGTAGTGCTGAGTGGCTTCCTGGCAAATCCATCGGCTTGAGTTCGGCCTGTGCGCCTGCCCTGGCTTTGGGATCCATTCCCAATGTCTATCCCTTCATCGTCAATGATCCAGGCGAGGGGTCTCAGGCCAAGCGACGCGGTCAGGCGGTGATCGTCGATCACCTCACACCACCGTTGGGACGTGCGGGACTGCACGGAGATTTGCTGGCGCTGGAAACACTGCTCGATGAGTACATCGAAGCGCGTCAGCTGGGTGCATCCCGTTGTGAACTGCTGGAATGCCAGCTCGTGGAGTTGTTAAGGCGGCTGGAGTGGCCATCGTTGGCAGAACAACGACCTGACGCTGATCAGCAAGCGGATTTCGCGTCACTGCTTGAGCAGGTGGAGACCTACCTCTGCGAACTCAAGGAAGCCCAGATCCGCACGGGTCTGCACCGTCTTGGAGAAGCAGTCGAGTCATCAAAACTGGCTGAACTGTTGTTGGCCATTGCACGCTCGCCGGCAACGGATCGCCCTGGGCTTACCCAGTGGATGGCGTCGCATCTTGGTCTTCGCTGCGATCCATGGTGTGACGAGGACGGCAAGCGTCTCGAACCGGAGGACGTTCGCCTCCTGGAGCGCTACGGCTGTGCATCCCCGCGTCGTTTGAGCGATGCCGTCGCGTGGATCGAGGTGCAGGCCACGGAACTTCTTTTGCTGATCACGCAGGGCATGGATGGCGCAGACGGTGTGGATTCCTCATCACTGCTCCCCTGTTTCCGTGAACAACTCCAATCCAGTCCTTTGCCGGAGCCTCTGCAGTTCATCAAGGCTGATCTCTGGCCCCGTCTTACGGCCTGCGCACAACGGGAACGGGATGCAGTGCTTGCGGCTGCCAACGGTCAGCGGATACCGGCTGGTCCATCGGGTGCGCCCACCCGTGGACGAGACGATGTGCTCCCGACAGGCCGCAATTTTTACTCTGTGGATCTGCGTGGCCTGCCCACGGAAGCCGCCTGGGATCTTGGTCGGCGCAGCGCGGAGCAATTGATCGAGCTGTACGAGCTGGAGGAAGGCGAACCGCTTCGTCACCTTGCCCTGTCCGTCTGGGGAACAGCCACCATGCGCAACGGTGGCGAAGACATTGCCCAGATGTTCGCTCTGCTTGGCGTCCGACCGGTCTGGGATGGTCCGACCCGACGCATGGTGGATCTGGAGGTGATTCCGGTTTCGCTGCTTGATCGTCCGCGCGTGGATGTGACCCTGCGCATGTCAGGCCTGTTCCGTGACGCCTTTCCCCAGTTGCTGGGGTGGGTGGACCGCGCACTGGAGATGGTGGCAGCATTGGATGAATCTGACCAGGACAATCCCCTGGCCGGCCTGACCCGTGTTGAGGGTCCTCAGTCCCGGTTGTTTGGCTCAGCCCCAGGTGCCTACGGGGCAGGCCTCCAGGCTTTGATCGATTCCGGCCAGTGGGAGCAGCGCGATGACCTGGGAGAGGCTTACGTGGCGTGGAGTGCCTGGCGCTACGACGGCACTGCTAATGCCCATCGTGATCGCGATGGCTTGGAATCGGCCCTGAAATCCGTACAGGTGGTTCTGCACAACCAGGACAACCGTGAGCACGACCTGCTCGACTCCGACGATTACTACCAGTTTCAGGGAGGTCTATCGGCTGCTGTGTCCAAGGTCAGCGGTCAAACGCCCAGCCTGATGTTTGCAGATCATTCCCGTCGGGAACGGTTACGCATCCATGCATTGGACCGAGAGATCGACAAGGTGGTGCGCAGCCGCTTGCTCAACCCCCGTTGGATTGAGGGCATGAAACAACACGGTTACAAGGGTGCGTTTGAGATGGGGGCCAGCCTGGATTATCTGTTCGCCTACGACGCCACCACAGGAGCAGTGCCCGACTGGTGCTACGAACAGATTGCTGAGCGCTGGCTCTTGAATCCAGACGTTCGGGCCTTTCTGCTCAACTGCAACCCCTGGGTGCTGAGGGATATGGCAGAGCGCTGTCTCGAAGCCTCAACACGCCAGCTTTGGAGTGACGCCGATCCAACCCAGCTCGATGCGATCCGCACAGTGCTGTTGGAATCAGAACGCGCCGTTGAAGCCGGGGGCTTGAACGGATAACGGCAGCTTCAGTTGTTCAGATCCCGCACCATCGCCCGGAATGGATCAATGGATCCAGCAGCCGTGCTCTTGCTGCTGGAGGTGGGAGTAGACGCTGTGGCTTCTTCCGTGGGCTTCAACTCCTCTTTGCGCGCCACAGGGGCGGCATCCTTCGCTGAGGGTGTGTTCACACCGGCCTGGGTCAGCGCGCTTCCCTTGAGCTTCTGATCCAGCTCAGTCTGGGTCATCGTCTCGGCAAAGGTCTTCTTCACGGGTTTGGGAATCCCGTCCTTGATGAGGCTGTTGTCCTCCTGGATCACTTTGACGTCGCCAAGGCCTTCACTGCGCTTGTCGACTTTGAGGTCCATGGCATCCACCTCGGTGACCAGCTCCTTGCCACCAGGACTGTCGAGGGTGCCGGGAAAGGTGCGACGAATGGTCTTGGCTTCGCGCATGTAATCGCGGTTGCCAAGGGAGGACGAGCTGTCGCTGTCGAGGAAAAAGGCTTCAGGCTTGGGTTTCTCTGCCTTCGGGCCACTGGATGGCTCGTTTTGATCCGAATTGGAGTTGAGCAGACGATCGAGGAAACCCATACCCACGGTCAGGGACGTTCGTCGAACTTAGCGACCTTCCAGGTCAACACCGTGGGTGTCGGTGCCACACGTACGCAAAAGGCCAAGGTTCTTCAAGCGTTGGTCAATGGCTTCGCAGACCACCGGAGACCAGTTCCAACGGGGCTGCATGTCGTAGTCATACCAAGCTTCTCCGCCATCAAAACCAAGGTCTGCCGCAGCATCAATCAGCTCTGGAAAGCCCAGTCGATAGCGGGCTGGATGGGCAAGGATCGCCAATCCACCGGCGTCATGGATGGCGCGACAGACACTGTCAGCCCGCAGTGCTTCTCCAACAGCAGCATCTCCGCGGTTGTAAACCGCCAACGCCGGATGGCCGTGTTCAAAGCCAAGCGCCAGCACGTGCACGAGACAACCACGGAGAATTGCGCTGATCTCCATGCCCGTCCACAGGGTTGGGACAGGGTTGCCCTGGTTTTGCTGTTCGGCAAGCCAGCGCTGCATGGGGCTGTAGGCCGCACTCGAATGGTGATCCGTCACCGCCAGGTGCCTCAGGCCGTTGGCACTGGCCTGGCGAATGAGATCGAGAGGCTCGAGGCTGCCGTCGCTGCAGAGCGTGTGGCAGTGGAAATTCAAGCGGCTCGGACAGCTCTCCGGCCCGATCGTTTCCAGAACTGAGGTCAGTGGGTGGGGATTCGTGACCATGGGCTGGTTCAGCTGGATGGTTCTGCAGCAGCGGCTTCAGCGCGCAGACGACGCCAGCGGGCATAGAACTGAATCGAGGCTGCCATGAACACCACCAGAGCCACGATGAACCAGGTGGCGGCACTGGTGGGGAATTGCGTCTTGAACACCACCAGCATCACCACGATCACCAGCAGCAGCGTGGGAAGTTCATTGAGTGCACGCAGTTGCTTGCCGTTCCATTGACAGCTCCCCGCTTGGAGTTGCCCCATCAACCGGTAACAGAAGACGTGATAGGCCAGAAGCGCGGCCACAAAGGCGAGCTTGGCGTGCATCCAACCCTGTTGCAGCCAGGATGGCTGAGCAATGAGCAGTCCGATCGCCATGGACACCGCGACCACCATTCCTGGAGTGGTGATGATGTTCGCGAGTCGCTTCTCCATCAGCCCGTATTGCTGCTGAAAGGCGATGCGCAGTTCAGGAGTCAGCTCTTCAGCTTCGACGTGATAGATGAACAACCTCACCAGATAGAACAGACCGGCGAACCAAACCACCACACCGACGATGTGGAGCGTTTTGAACCAGAGATAGGCCTCAGGGGGGAGCGTCATCAGATCGATCGAGGTGGGTGACCTTGGACAGGCTTCAGGTCAGGGATTCAAGGAACATCCCTGCACGGTGCTGATGGGTGTTGAGCACCTCGGGAGCCATCCGATCCAGGTTGCGAGCCATCATCGCCAGCCGGTACTGGCCACGGAAAAAGCTCTCGTGCCTCTTGATGAAACTCCAAAACAACCCATCCCAGACCTCACACCATTCGCCCTTGCGGTAATCCGACATCTTGCGGACGTAGTTGGATCCTGAGAGATAGGGCTTGGTAGTGAACAAACCTCCGTCAGCGAACTGGCTCATGCCATACACATTGGGAACCATCACCCAGTCGTAGGCATCCACGAATAACTCCATGAACCAGGTGTAGACCCGGTTCGGATGAAAGCCACACAACAACATCACATTGCCAACCAGCATCAGCCGTTCGATGTGATGGCAATAGCCGGTGTCGAGCGCGTGTCGGATGGCGTCGTCGATTGGCGGTAGTCCCGTGGTTCCCAGGTAGAACGCTTGGGGAATGGGCCGATCTTCAAATTCCCAGAAATTGCCGTTGCGCATCACAACGCCATGGCGCTTGTACATCGCCGCCATGAATTCCCTCCAACCAATGATCTGACGGATGAATCCCTCCAGTGAGTTGAGGGGCACGTCACCGTCTGAAGCCCGTTCGAGGGTTCGGTCCAGCACCTGTTGCGGTGTTACCAGGCCGATGTTGAGCATGGGAGTGAGCACGCTGTGCCACATCACACGGTGCTCGGTGCTGATGGCGTCCTCATAGGCCCCGAATTGCTTGAACCTGACGTCCAGAAAAGTCTGCAACCAACGATCGGCCTGGTGGTGATCGAGGGGGTATGCGAATCGTGTCCACGATCCAATCAATGGCAGCTGCTCAGCTTCGAGTTGTTCACGGGCCAGATCAACGCGTGAATCAGAACCAGCGTCCGGCTCCACCGGCACCACGATGCCCTTGGGCAGTTTCTTGCGATTGTCCGCATCAAAGCTCCATCGGCCTCCAACGGGATTGCCGTCGGCATCCATCAACACACCGAGGCGTCGACGCTGCATCTCATAGAACTTGGCCATGAAAGGCCTGCGACCGTTGTTGAAGTGCTCCTCAACAACGGCATCGGGCGTCAGCAACATCGGCGTGGCGCTCACCTCCAGAGCACAGGAATGGGAGGCGACAAAGCTCTGCAGTCGCTTCGACAGCAGATCGTCGATGGGATCAGCGAGGTGAAAGCTGCGAAATCCCTGCTTGAGCAAAGCCTGGAGATGCTCTGCAGTGTCTCTGGCCTGGTGATGAAGGCGCTGCTGGACGTTGAAGCCTCGCTCTCGCAACGTGTCGGCGTAGGCCGACATCGAGGCGCGGTGCAGCAGAGCACGTTGACGATGCACCTGCATCGGCCATCGAGGATCTGTACCGAAAAACAGCGGATCTTCGACCAGAGCCACCGGTCGACCTGATTTCAGGCACGGATGATCAGCGAAGAGCTGATGCGGAAAGATCAGCGTCAGTTCCATCGTCAGCCTTCACCGGCAAGTCGACAGGCGCGACGTCCAATGGCTGTGGCGTAGGCACGATCCACAGGACCCGACATCGGACTGAGCTGACCAGCTCGGCAGTTCATCACCACCTTTTCGCGATGGCCGAGCTGATCATTCAGTTTGAGCACCAGCTGCCAGTGGTTCTTGGCACTTCGAGTGATGTCATCGGCGCAGACAGGACCGGTGCAAAGACCTGGAGAGGCTTCAACACGCAGGGGCGAGACCAGTCCCGTGAGCAGACCAAACAACAGTGCGGCCAAGGTGAGGACTCGCATCATGGCTGTGACGATCCTGGGTCGTGAGTGGGCCCATCCTGCTCTGCATCCTCATCGGGGTGAAAAAAACGGCGAATATCCCGTGCCAAGGCCAAGCCGACTCCTGGAGCCTGAGCGAGGGTTTCAACTGTGGCCAGTTGGATGGCATCAATCGAATGAAAGTGGGCAAGCAGGTCTTTGACCCGCTTGGGACCAACGCCGGGGATGTCTGATAACCGCGAACGCTTCATGCGCTCACCCCGCTGCTGACGGTGAAAACTCACAGCGAACCGGTGCGCTTCATCTCGCAGGCGCCGGAGCAGAGCCACCCCAAGTTGATCGGGCTCACTGTCGAGCGGCTGACTTTCCCCTGGCATGAAGATCTCTTCACGCTGCTTGGCCAGGGAACACACATTGAGATCTTGATGCAGGTCGAGCTCCCGCAACGCCTCCATCACGGCAGACAACTGACCCTTGCCACCGTCGATCATCACCACATCAGGCCAGTCGTTGAGGCCATCGGTCTGCAGGGCACTACCGCCCTTGTGACGCAGTGCACCGAGATCAACGCCATCAGCCTTCGCCCTGGCCCAACGCCGGAAACGACGGCGCATGATCTCCGCCATCGCCATGAAGTCATCGCTGTGTCCGGCTCGGATGCTGCTGCTGCGGATCTTGTATTTGCGGTAGTGCTGCTTGGCAGGAAGCCCATCGATAAACACCACTTGGGATGCCACTGCGTCGCTGCCTTGGATGTGACTGATGTCGTAGCCCTCGATTCGACGCGGTGGAATGGGGAGTTCCAACAATTGCGCTAGATCCTCCGTGGCCAGGGCCTGCTGTTCCTGACTCTGCTTGGCACGCTGAAGCTCGTAGTCGGCATTGCGCTGCACCAGATCGATCAGATCCGCTTTCTGACGTTGCTTGGGGCAATGGATCTGCACCCTGCGCTCTCGCTGCTCAGTGAGCCACTCCTCCAGCAGGAGTTGCTGATGGAGTGGATGTTGCACCAGCAATTCCGGTGGAATTTCCACCGCATCCACCTGGCTGTAGTGCTCTTCAATCACCCTCTGAAGAATCAGGCCAGGTTCCTGACCCGAGGCATCGGCCATGTATCCCAGTCGGCCGACAAGCTTGCCGGCTCGCATCTGAAACAACTGAACAGCCGCGAGCCGCTCATCCGCAGCCATGGCAATCACATCCCGACTGACCGATGAGTCGGCGATACTCATCTTCTGATCTGCGGTGAGTTGATCCAGTCCCTGCAGTTGATCACGCACCTTTGCGGCGGCTTCGAAATCCAGCCGCTCGGCATAGCGATCCATTTGTTCATGCAAAAGGGTCTGCAGTTCATCACTGCGGCCCTGAAACACCATGGCCACCTTGCGCAGGGTGCGGTGATAGTCCTCGGAGCTGATTTTCTCCTGGCAAACCCCTGGACACCGGCCGATGTTGTAGTTCAGACAGGTGCGGTCCTGGTGCAGTGGTCGAGGTCGCTGCCTCAGCGGAAACACTCGCTTCACAAGGAACAAGGTGCGCCGCAAAAGCCCTACATCGACATAGGGCCCGTAAAAGCGATCGAGTGGACTGCGAAACCGTCGGCGCCGGGTGATGAAGATCCTTGGATAAGCCTCGCTCCAGGTGATGCAGAGATAGGGATATTTTTTGTCGTCTTTCAACAGCACATTGAAGTGGGGCTGCTGGTTTTTGATCAGATTGGCCTCCAACGCGAGGGCTTCGGCCTCGCTATCAGTGACGATGAATTCAATCTCACAGATCTGACGCACCATCAAACGAATGCGCGGGCTCAGGTCATGCCGGCTTCGGAAGTAGCTGCGCACACGGCTGCGCAGGCTTTTGGATTTGCCCACGTACAGCAGACGATCCTCGGCATCCCGCATCAGGTAACACCCCGGTTCCGTCGGGATTTCCTTCAGGCGTCGTTCGAGGCGATCCGGTTGCTCGAGCAAAGGGGACTGCATGCCGAGAATCTAGAGATGCCGGGGTGCATAGGATCCGGCCAGCTCGACCTGCTGATCTCGGGATGAAAGCGCTTTATCCAGGCAGCTTCGATCCGCTGACGCTGGGGCATCTTGATCTGATTGAACGGGGTGCCTCTCTCGTGGATGAGCTGGTAGTGGCTGTCTTGCAGAACCCTGGGAAATCACCCACTTTCCCCTTGGAACAGCGTCTCCACCAGATCCGTGTATCAACGGCCCATCTCAGCAATGTCACGGTGACAAGCTTTGACGGACTGACCGTTGAGTGCGCACGTCGTCATCGTGCTCGGCTGATTCTGCGCGGACTTCGCGCCATGAGCGATTTCGAGTACGAACTTCAAATTGCCCACACCAACCGATCTCTCGACCCGGATTTCGAAACAATTTTCCTCAGCACCGCTGCCCACTACAGCTTTTTGAGCAGTTCAGTGGTCAAGGAAGTGGCACGATTTGGTGGATCTGTGGATCACATGGTGCCTCCGGTGGTGGCGGAGGACCTCGGAAGGTTCTTTAATTCGGCTTTCCATCCCCCGTCGCGATGAGCGAGATCCGGTTCTCCGTAATCGACCAGCTCGATCAGCTCGAGGAAATCGTGCTGGAGGGTAGTCGCATTCCCTTCAGTGGCGGGAGGCTCGTCAACGAGCAGGACGCCGTTGAGCTTCTTGATGCCGTCCGTGAAGCGATGCCGGGTCAGGTGGCTGAAGCCGATCAACTGCTGCAGAAGCGCGATGACTTCATCGCCACAGCCCGCAGTCAGGCGGATGAGATCGTCAACACAGCGCAGCAGCAGCGTGACCAACTGCTTGCCCAGGCCTCCATCCGTCAGGAAGCGGAACGTCAGGCCGCCGAAATGCGCGAACAGATCCGGCAGCAGTGTGAGCAACTGCTCCAGACCACCCGTCAGCAGGCTGCGCAGATGGAACAAGAGATGCAGACCAAGCAGGCTCAGCTTGAACAGCAGTTCTCCACACGCCGTCAGCAACTAGAGCAGGAAGCTCTGCAGCGCAGGCAGCAGCTCGATCAGGAGGCGATCGAACTCAAACGCCAGTTAAGCGAGCAGCATGAACGCAACCGTCAGCAATCACTCCAGGAGCTCGAGCTCATTCGTCAGGAAGGTCTGAGGATTCAGAAGGAAGCCCAGGCTGAAGCTGAGCGGCTCCAGCAGGATGCTTTGCAATTCCGTCAACAGACTCAGCAGCAGTGTGAATCGCTGATCCAACGCAGCCGAAAAGAAGCCTCCACGGTTCAGGAAGGGGCCAATCGCTACGCCGAACAAACGTTGGGAGAACTGGAGCAGCGACTCAAGGAGATGGCTCAGGTTGTGTTGGCCGGACGGCAGGAACTGATCAAGATCCAGACCGGTCAGACAGTGTCCAGCACTGCTGAAACCAATGACAGCAAAACCGTGCCGATCAGCCGGGCACGTCGGGCTGCATCTCGGCTGCGTCAGATGAAGGGCACGGGCTGAACCGTTGTACGGATCGGAGGATCTGCCCCATCACCGTGTTGGGGTAACTCGATCCGTTGGAAATCATCGCCACGTAGCGCGGCCCATCCTGCGTTTGCAGAAATCCGGAGATGCTGCGCACACCACTGATGGTTCCAGTCTTTCCGCGGAATTTTCCATCCAAAATGGTTCCGCGATAGAGATTGCGGAGGGTTCCCCGTTGTCCTGCAATGGCCATGGACGCCTGGTAGTAGGGCGCGAAAGGATGTTGGTCCATGCGCATCAGCAGGGCTGCGATGGTGCGACTGGTGACCCTGTTGTTGCGAGACAGGCCACTTCCGTCAGCCACCCGCAGTCCTTGGATTGGCAGCCCCTGCTCGAACATCCAGCGTTCGGTGGCTCTGGACGCTGCATTCACATCCCAGAGGCCGGAAGCCTGTCGCATCAACACTTCTGCGGTGAAGTTGTGGCTTTCCGTGTTGGCCAGGCTGAGCAGCGCGTGCATGGGTGCGGAGGCTTCCTCATGCAAAACCACGCTGTTGTCGTCATCCATTGACAGGGGCTCAGCCATGGGTTGCCCCCTTTCGATGCTCACTGAGCCACCACGGCGTGAAACCTCTTTGCGAAACAGAACCTGGAGACGGTTGTAGGGGTCGCTGACGGCTCCACCCACGGCATTGCTGGTTAAGGCGAGACGTGTGATCGGAGCGCCGTAGGCATAACCACGATCGGCCGGATGCCAGTCCGCTGGCCACCAGTTGGCACGTGGTTCCTCACGGACCATCAACTTGACGTCTAGTGGAGATCCACCCATGGATCCGCCCTGACGCAGAGCTGCCATCGCAAAACGCTGCAAGCCGGCGATTCCGAGGTCTGGATCACCCTCTCCGTTCAGTTCAAGGGATCCATCAGGACGCTGGATTAAGCGGGTCTTGAGACGGAAGTCGGGGCCCAGACGATCGAGCGCAAAGGCGGTACTGATCAACTTCTGATTGGAGGCCGGAATCCTGGGAACGCCACCATTCACATCACCCAGGATGTCGCCGTCACTGTTGAGCACCGTGACGGACCACACACGGGCTTCAGCACCTAGATCAGCACGAAGGGCTTCGGCAAGGGCCGGACAGGGTCTCCCCGGTTGAAGAGTTGGAAGCGGTTGCTCGGTTTCCGGCGGCGGCGGCGCAATCAACGGCAAACCCTCGGCGCGCACCGTTTGGGCTGCCAGCGGCAGCAGCAGGGCCAGTGAAAAGCCGAGCGACTTCATTGAATCGTCACCCCACTCACGGTTCCATTCACGCGGTAGGTGCGCCCTTCCAACTCCACAGGAATTCCCACCTTGAGCTTGGTCCCAGCCATCACCACCCCCGATGGAGTCACCGTGGCATCGCCCTTGAGCACAAAACGGGCATTGAGCATGCCGTAGATGTCTTTGTTGGGATCGTCAGCCACCACCACACGGCCATCGGGTTGAACCGCAGTCAGACGCCGTCGGATGTCATCGACACGCACCAGTTCAGCGGTTCCTGCAGGCTGATTTCTGATCACCAGGGTGGTCCGCCCAGCATCTAGCGCTTCTCGCACTAGGCCATCCGGATCTGCGGCACTGGTATTGCGAACGTCCACCATCACTTCAACGGGCTTGAGTGCACCGGTGGCCTTGGCCACCGCAGTGCTCAGTTTCGGGCTCCACAACACGCCTCCGGCCGCTGCAACGACCACGAGAACCGCCGCCGCGTCGACAACTGACAGCGATCGCAAGCGGTCCTTGAAGGTCATAAACAGTCACTTTCTGGCAACACTAAAAGTGAAGTGGCTGAGGATCAACCACGGAGATCGTCAATGAAGCGATCCACCGCACCCAACTTTTGACGTAAGCCATCAGTCGATGAGGCCAGTGCGTCATCGATTTGTTCCTGATCTGGCCGCGCTTCAAACTGCTGGACCCAGCGATAGCCAGCGGGGTCTAGCCGAAACAGCTCCCATTCTTTCAAGTGCTCCTGCATGAGTGCTCCCTGTACAAAAGGCTCAAGATGAAAGGCCGATTGCCAGGTGGAGACAAATCCCCGTCGCCGGGTGCGGGCCACGCTGCCGATCCCGACCGCGGCATCTTCCAGCCGTCCGTTGAGCAACACAACAGGTTCCATCCACTGGTTGCAGACCGCTTCAACAGTGTCGTAATCGCTGGGTTGTGCACCAACGATCAGCAGGAGATCCCCCCGCTGGGCCCAGGCTGGATCGCGTTGGAGCTGCATGAGATCCACACAGCAATCGGCCAGCTCCGGTCCGTCCCGTTTGGCCAGTGCAGCAGCACCAGCATCGGGCCAGGCCAACAGAAGACTGCGGCCGCTTTCCTTCAGCGCCGTTGCCAATCGCAAGGAAGGACCGAGCAGACGCAGGCCCTCAAATTTCCAGGTGATCTGCCAACGACCGCGTCGCTTTGAGCCCAGAGCCTCCTGGAGCGCGACGAGCGTGCGCTCTTCAGCTTCGAATAGATCTGCAGGAAGAACTGCGCTCACGGGGGACTGGAAGTCGGCTTGGGGCGGAGCGTAGAACCCTCACCCTGTCAGCTGTGCAGTGCCATCTCCAGACCGGCCTGGAAGCGTTCAACAATGGGCTCCAGATCATCTGCACTCAGCCAGTGTCCAAGGCTGATGCGAATGCCCGAGCGCCTGAAGGCTTGGGGTAGCCCCATGGCGGTCAAGACCGCACTGTCGCTGTCCTTTCCCGACGAGCAGGCACTGCCACTGCTCACGGCCAGCCCCACACGATCCAGGCAACGCACAAAATGCCGTGCCGAAATGGGCTGGTGCTGATCATCACGCACCAGGAGCGATAGATGGTGCGGAAGACGATCGTGCGGGTCTCCACAGATCTCCAGGCGGGGATCGGTGGCAAGTCGTTCACGGATGGCATCGCGCAGATGGGCAATTCCGTTGCCGGAATGGGCCATAGCGGATGGATCGACTCGCTCTACCTGGTCAATGGCGCTGGCCATCCCGGCGGCAAGCACGGCTGACGGTGTACCGCTGCGCAGGCCTCCCTCCTGACCACCGCCCAACAACTGAGGCGTCATCGCAGCGCGCCACTCCGGTCGAACCAACAACAGACCGATGCCACGCGGACCACCGCATTTGTGGGCTGAAGCGGTCAGTAGATCAACGGGCAGGTCACACCAGCTAGGGATTCCTTGACTGACGACCTGGGTCGCATCGGTGTGCAGCGGAATCGCGCGCGCACGACAGGCTTCAGCAACCTCCAGTAAGGGTTGCAACGTTCCCACTTCGCTTTGTCCCCAGATCAGTGACACCAAACGGGTCGGAGGAGCGAGAAGTTCATCTATCAGGTCAAGCCGGATCCTTCCGAGATGATCCACCGGCCATTCCTGCACGTCCCATCCCTGGTGGCTTAGCTGCTGTGCAGCACCGGCGACGGCTGGATGCTCAACGGCGGAAATCAGCAGCCTCCCTGTGGCCTGGCGTCCTGCGAGCCCATGAAGCGCAAGATGCACCGATTCCGTTGCGCTGGAGGTGAACACCAGCTCATCCGGCAATGCAGTGAATCGACTGGCGATCTGAAAACGGGCACGTTCGAGTGCTTCGGCTGCTGCAATGCCGTCCTGGTGAAGGCTGGAAGGGTTGGCCCAGGCTTGAGCTTGCACCTCGGCCATACGTTCGAACACCCCGGGGCGAAGCGGTGCCGTGGCACAGGCATCGAGGTAGAAGCGATTGGTCTCAGGCCTGGCCATCGCGCTGGAACCGCGAAAGGGTGCGTTGCTCCAGAGACTCCGTGGCGATGTTGATCATCGAATCAAGTGATGTTGACTCCAGGAAAGCCTGAACTCTGGCCTGGGCCTCCGCTTCAGAGCAGTCATCATCAACAGGCTGGGTGGCCGGCTCGGCAGATGCCGCTCCAACAGGAACTTGCTCCTGCTGCCGTTCCAGTGAATCGAGGGTGTCATTCAGTCCTGCAGGCATCAGCTCCGGATTGATCACCCCGTCGAAGACAGCCTCAGCGGGACCGGTCATGAACACCGACTCCGTCGGACCAGCCCAGCTGATTTCCAGGGGGCCACCTGGCAGCACCACAGTGGCCGCACGGTCGCTGAGACCTAGAAGCACGGCTGCCACGAGGGTGGCGCAGGCTCCCGTACCACAGGCGAGTGTGGGGCCTGCACCGCGTTCCCAGACGCGGATCTCCAGCTGCGAACGACTGTGAACCTGCAGGAAATGCACATTGGTTTTGGCTGGAAATGCTGGATCGATTTCCAGGGACGATCCCCATTCTTCAAAGGGGATGGTCGCGAGGTCTGAGACCGGAACCACCACGTGTGGATTGCCCATGCCCACGGCAGCCACCGGCAAGCTGGCTCCGCCCACTTGTAGTTCTCCTGCCGGCAACCCTGCCTCGTTCGCATGGAGAGTTGTAGGCACTGAGCTTGGCTCGAGGAACGGTGCCCCCATGTCAACGCGGATCTGACCATCCGCCTGTAGTTCCGGAACGATCATCCCGGCGGGCGTTTCGATCGGCCAGCACCGACCTGCCGCATCTCCATCACTGTCCGCAAGGAACCGTGCCAGACAACGGATGCCATTTCCGCACATTTCAGCCTCTGATCCATCGGCATTGAAGATGCGCATGCGCAACTCACCGGAGGCCTGCGGCGGTAGCGCCAGGATCAGCCCATCCCCTCCGATCCCGAAACGGCGATCACAAATTCGCTGCACCCAGGCTGGATCTGGACTGTGGATCGCCGCTGGAAGCTGGCCACCACGACCTTCCATGAGGATGAAGTCATTACCGAGCCCCTGATATTTACTAAAGGCCAACATCCCTTCTGGTGCCTGAGTTTGAGTCATTTTAAGCGTTGCTCTGGCAACAGAACGCATGCTGGTTTTTGATTGACGCTGACCTTTCCACTTGCTGGACTGCAGCTGTCACCCGAGTCGACCAGCGGTCATGGATGCAGCTGGCTTTGATCCAACCCTCCCGGGTTTTCGCCTGATTCAGAGCTGGATGCGAGAGAAGCGCGTGCTCAGCATCGAACTTGTTGATGGTCGCCGGCTTGATGGGCGACTCGACTGGCAAGACCCCGAGTACCTCGCTCTGCGTCGCGACGAGAGCATCGATCCGATCTTGATTGCGCGTCGTGCCGTGATCACGGTTCGGCCCCTGATCTGAGCGTTTCAGCTGGGTGCCTTCCATACGTGGCCACCAGCTGTGTCACGATCGCCGCAGGTGTTTTCCAGACGTGACGGCCCCTCAGACCTCCTCCAATTCCGAGATCGCTTCGGGGCTGTCCGAGCGCTATGAGCCATCAGCGCTCGAAGAACGCTGGCAACAGAACTGGGTTGATCAGAACCTCTATGCGACGGAGGAACCCAAGCCAGGCCAGAAGGCGTTTTACGCCCTCTCGATGTTTCCCTATCCCTCGGGAAGCTTGCACATGGGGCATGTGCGCAACTACGTGATCACTGATGTGATCGCACGCACCCAACGCATGCGCGGTGACGCCGTGTTGCATCCAATGGGATGGGATGCGTTTGGACTCCCGGCTGAAAATGCAGCGATTGAGCGCAAGATCGATCCAGGGATCTGGACGGATCGCAACATCGACCAGATGCGCGATCAACTGGGTCGACTGGGGCTGTCCATCGACTGGACGCGTGAGCAGGCCACCTGCCATGAGGACTACTACCGCTGGACGCAGTGGCTGTTCCTGCAGTTGCACGCAGCTGACCTGGCCTATCAGAAGGAAGCCACGGTCAACTGGGATCCGGTTGATCAGACCGTGCTAGCCAACGAGCAGGTGGATTCAGAAGGACGGTCCTGGAGATCAGGCGCTGTGGTGGAGCAGAAAAATCTGCGCCAGTGGTTTCTCAAGATCACCGACTACGCCGATGCTCTGCTCGATGATCTGACCTTGCTGGAAGGCTGGCCGGAACGGGTTCGGACCATGCAGGCGAACTGGATAGGCCGTTCGAAGGGCGCGGAAATCGATTTTCAGGTGGTGGGCCATGAAAAGGCCACCGTCACCGTGTTCACCACCCGGGCTGACACCCTTTTTGGTGTCAGTTATGTGGTTCTGGCCCCAGAACATCCCCTGGTGGATGTGATCACCACCTCCGAGCATCGCAACGCCGTGGAAGCGTTCCGGGATCTGGTGAATGACCTCTCCGCCGATGAACGGACCGCTGAGGATCGTCCCAAGCGGGGCGTGTCCACTGGAGCCGTTGCGATCAACCCGGCCAACGGGCAACAGGTGCCGATTTGGATCGCTGATTACGTGCTTGGTGGATATGGCACCGGTGCCGTGATGGGGGTGCCGGCGCATGACGAGCGTGACTTCCGCTTTGCCCGCACCTATGAGCTGCCGGTGCAACGGGTCATTCAGGTTGAGGGTGCTGATGAGCACCTCAACGACGGAGAGGCCTGGACAGGACCCGGCACCTTGGTGAACAGCGGCAGCTTCGATGGTCAGGCCAGCGATCAGGCCAAGCAATCGATCACCGATCACGGAAACTCCGAAGGCTGGGCCCGTGCGAAACGCCAGTATCGACTGCGCGATTGGTTGATTTCCCGTCAACGCTATTGGGGATGTCCCATCCCGATCATTCACTGTGATCACTGCGGCGCAGTCCCGGTCCCTTCCGATCAGTTGCCGGTGGCCTTGCCGAAGAACATCGATCTGCAAGGAAAGGGTGGATCGCCCCTGGCGTCCCTCGAGGACTGGGTGCAGGTGCCATGCCCCAGCTGCGGCAAACCGGCGCGGCGTGAGACGGACACCATGGACACCTTCATGTGTTCGTCCTGGTATTTCCTGCGCTTCGCGGATCCCCACAATCAGGATCTGCCCTTCGCTTCAGAGGCCGTGAAGCGTTGGATGCCGGTTCAGCAGTACGTGGGCGGCATTGAACACGCCATCCTTCACCTGCTCTACTCCCGTTTCTTCACCAAGGCCTTGAAGGACCGCGGTCTGTTGGAGGCCCGTGAACCATTTGAACGCCTGCTCACCCAAGGCATGGTGCAAGGGGTGACCTATCGCAACCCGCGCACCAGTCGCTACGTGGCTCCAGCCAAAGTGGCCGACCCCAATCAACCGACGGACCCTGACGATGGCGGGGAGCTCGAAGTGCTCTTCGAAAAAATGTCGAAGTCGAAGCACAACGGTGTGGATCCTGCCGCCGTGATTGATCGCTACGGCGCCGACACAGCGCGCATGTTCATCCTTTTCAAGGCACCTCCTGAAAAAGATCTGGAATGGGACGACGCTGATGTGGAAGGCCAATTCCGCTTTCTCCAGCGGTTGTGGCGACTGGTTGAGAACGTGTCAGGCGCCTCCGAGGAACCGCTGCTTGCTGGAGATCCCCCAACACTGCCTGAGACGATTTCCGAGTCGGACGCAGACATCAGACGTGCTGTGCACTTGGCGATCGAAGCGGTGAGTGATGATCTCAGCGGCGATTTCCAGTTCAACACCGCAATTTCCGAATTGATGAAGCTTTCGAACAGTCTTTCGGGGGCTGTGCTGAACGCATCTCGACCTGTGCAGGTTGAAGCGATCTCAGCGCTGGTGCGCTTGCTTGCACCGTTTGCTCCTCATCTGGCGGAGGAGTTTTGGTCGCGCCTCGGCGGTGCGGGAAGTGTTCATCGTCAGCCCTGGCCGACCCATGACCCAGCTGCACTGGTGCAGGACAGCGTTGAACTGGTCATTCAAGTGAAAGGAAAAGTGCGCGGAAGCATTCGTGTTCCAGCTGAATGCGACAAAGCCGAACTGGAGCGTTTAGCCCTAGCGAGTGACGTTGCTGAACGTTGGTTGGAAGGGAAACCTCCCAGGCGGGTGATCGTCGTGCCTGGGAAGTTGGTGAACCTGGTGCCCTCCTGATTCGCAGGCTGGAGATCAGCCCTTGCTGAACCGCATGGACGCAGGGCTGTCCCATTGGCCTTGTGCCTGGTATCCGCGCTTGTTGCCCGTGAGATGGCGCAGGATCCAGAACACCGATTCATCCGACCCCTCACCGATGGCCTGCTGAATTTCCACCACGGACCTCGGAAGCCCATCACTCAAAACAGCCTCAACTTTGCCCTGCAGGGTGAGGATCGCGGCGGCTGCCTTCTTACCAGCCTCCACACCAGGCTGGTGGTAAGCATTGATGTTTACCAACTCGCCATAGAGGCCAACAGCACGTTCAAACAGTGCAATCAAGGCACCCAGGCGGCGGGCGTCAAACTCGCGCATGCTGATGCTGAGGCTCTGTCGCCCACCTTCTGTCAATGCTGAACGCGTTCCCTGCAAGAAGCCATCGAGGAAATCGCCGGGCCGCTCATCGTTGATCACCGGAATGTCCTCGCTGTCGCGAAGCACCTCAATGAAGGTGACGAAGAAGTTATCGATTCCGTCGCGCAATTGCTGCACGTAGGCGTGTTGATCGGTTGAACCTTTGTTGCCGTAGACAGCGATGCCTTGATGGACGACCGTGCCATCGCGATCCAGACGCTTGCCGAGCGACTCCATCACCAGCTGTTGCAGATAGCGGCTGAACACCTCAAGGCGGTCGCGATAGGGCAGCACCACCATGTCGCGCTTGCCCTGACCATCCCCTGCGGCATACCAGGCCGCAGCCATCAAGGCCGCAGGATTGCGCCTGACATCGACCTCGCGGGTGGCCTCATCCATCTGTGCAGCCCCGGCCAGGAAGCTGCGAATGTCGGAGCCAATCAAGGCACCGGGCACCAAGCCCACAGCGCTGGTGATGCTGGTGCGACCGCCGACCCAGTCGAACATGTCAAAGCGCTTGAGCCACTGTTCCTGACTGGCTTGTTGGTCGAGCTTGCTGTCGGCCATTGTGATGGCGACGGCCTGTGCGGCCCAGCTGCCCCCGACGGCTTCGAGCCGATGTCGAGCCTGTTCCATCCCCAGATGCGGTTCCGGTGTTCCACCGGACTTACTCACGGTCACCACCAACGTGGTGCGCAGAGTCTCCCCCAACTGAGCAAGCACACGGCTCATGCCGTTGGGATCAACGTTGTCAAAAAAGTGGAAGGGCAGTCCCTTGCCGTTCTCCTGCAAGGCTCGGATCATCAGCAGGGGACCGAGGCCGCTGCCACCGATTCCGATCCACAGCACATCCGTGAAGGGTTGACCCGTGGGTGACTTGATCTCCCCAGACACGATCGCCTGGCCGAAGGCTTCGATGTCGTCGATTTCGGCGGCGATGTGCCGGCTCACCTCAGGATCTGGCGCCAGCTGTGGCTGTCTCAACCAATAATGGCCGACCTGTCTGGACTCATCGGCATTGGCAATCGATCCTGCTTCAAGTGCCTGCATGGCTTGAAACGCCTTCTCCAAACTGGGAGATAGGGCTTCGAGATCACTGCTGTTGAGGTGCATGCGGCTGATGTCGAGCCACAGGCCAAGGTCATCGTGATACCAGAGGAGATCACAGAAGCGCTGCCACTGAACCTGGCTGTCCGTCGCGCTGAAATCCGGGAAACTCATCTCGATGAGCGCACTCACTCCCGTGAAGTTATCCAGGATCTGACGGAATGCCCATGAACAGGGACACCACAGCTAGTCTCCGCCCATGGCACCACATCGGCTTGGTTTCTGCTCATCGATGGTTCCAGATGCGCTGAAGAGCGTCTCGGCGGTGGCAATCGCCTCAGTGGTGTTGGCAATCGGTGTCCGTCTTGGACTCCAGCAGACCGATGCGGCAGGAGACCTGGCTGACTCTGGAAGTCAGACCACCCAGGAGATCGCGCCGAATCCCGCGGATTTCAGCGCCGAAGAATTGGAGCATCTGCAACGTCGTTTCGGTGTCCACGGCCCACAGACACCTTTGGCCCAGCTGTTTACCCGTGGCGTCGATCAGCTCGAGCCTCTCCGAGCCAACACGCTCTCGCGATTGCGCTCGCTCAAACCGATGATCTGGCGAGAAGCCAAACATCATCAGATCAACCCCATGTTGATCACGGCAATTCTTTTCGACGAAATTCAACACTCCAAGCCCGGTGAGGATCTTCCTTTCGTTGTTCACTCAGGTTTAGTTGACACCCACGGACCAGCCCAATTGGGCATCAGCGAATTGGTGCATCAGGGCCGCCTACCCAACAACCCTTCATCGCGGGAGATTGCTGAAGCACGTGATCTGTTGATGGATCCCGCCGCCAATGTGGAGCTATTAGCGGCGAAACTCTCTCGCTTGAAAGGTGCACTGGGTCTGGATCGCAGCTCGATTTTGATCGCTAGCCGTTCATACGTGGATGCCAAAGCGATTGCCACCCTGGCCTATCTCCACAACGGCAAGCTCGACTATCCAGCTCGAGTCCTCCGCTACATGCAGGATCCTGCGTTGCATGGACTGATCTATTCCTCCGTTCGTCCAGCGCTTGCGCCTCTGATCTAAATCAGAGAACCAAGTTCGGTCTAGGCATCGCAGAGGCGTCCAAGTGCAGCAAGCCGCACCTGGAGCTCCTCCCAGGAAAAGCTGCGCGGATCGCCCCGTTCACCGCCGAGGTCGACATGCCGGTGGGTGGTAATTGCAGAAGCTGGAAACTGAAAGCGCTCGAGCCAGTCATCAAGCACCAGAGCCAGGGCGTCGTACTGACGAGGTGTATAGCCACTGTGGCGTCCCGCGCTGTTCTGGCCATCTCCAGGTGTCTCGAGGCTGAGGTGCAGCGCGAAATTATTCACGGATCCCTGAAACTCCGCATTGGTTACAGCCCATTCACCGTGAAAAGCCGAATAACCAGCGCCATAGGCCCGCTTGAGTGGATCAACCACATCCACGATTGAGCCATCAAGGCCAACAAGTGTGTGATAACTCACCTGATCTTCATCACGCGGATGAGGGGTCAGGAAGGTGTTCAACGCTGAATTCAGGGAGTAAACAGTTTCGTGCAAAACAACAACCCTGGGAACTGGATTCAACTTCTCTCCCCAGGGATTGCTGCGCCATCGGTCTCCGAAGTTGCTGTCATCCGCAGGAACAGACCGCCGCAATTGAGCCAGCTGGCTGCGTTGGGTTTGCAATCTCTGCTGCAACGACACATCAATGTTGGAACACTGCCGCTTTAAAGGTGAAACCCAAGCTGTCGCTTCAGGTGGTTGGGGAGCATCACCCTGCAAAGTTGTGGATCGTGGTCGATCTCGGCCCACTTCTTCCAACAAATCCAACAGCGATGGCTGACGCGCGATCGGTTCGTTGGTTTTTTCCAGAGTGAAGCCGACGAGAGCCAGCACCACAGCGAGTGTGGACGTGCCTACCAACAGCGGCCCCGTACGAGAGCGACGGGTCAAGCTGGAAGCCTTCGATAACAGACGGTTCAGACGACCTGAAACCATTGATCGCGGAGCAAGCGAGCCTTCCTGACAGCGCCAGGGTCCCAGGTCAGTCGGTGACGATCAACGCCGGGCTTCTCAAGGGATAGCTGCGTGTGGCCGATCAGGCCACGACGGCTGTAAGTCACCTGACATTGCTCAGGACCATCCAGCAGGTGTTGTGTTCGCTTGAGTGTGCGGCAACGCCAGTCGCGCAGAGCCACGATTTCATCGCCAGGCACCAAACCAGCGCGTTCAGCAGCTCCGCCCGCCACGGTGCGATCAATCCAGACGCTGCCGTCCACTTCACGCAGGGTCCAACCGGCGCTGGCCTGGGTCTCCATCACTGGATCAAGCATCAGCCCCAGTGATGCAAGCGACGCTTCGATGGGCAGCACACCACGGCCATCAAGCCATCCCGGCAATTGCTCCGCTAAGGCTGAACTGGTGTCGGCAATGGCAGCCATCAGGTCCTGACGGCCATAACCGCGTCCGTGGCGACCCAACCGTTCCCAAAGCAGCCGCAGGGTGGCTGCCAATGATCCTCCCGCCTGACGCAGGCCCACATCCAGGCAGAACGCGAGTGCAGTGCCCAGTCTGTAGTAGCTGACCTGACTGCGCGCGTTGGCGGGGGTCTGTTTGTAGAGGCGAACCCATGCTTCTCGGGAACTGTCGGCCAATGACTGAAGCTGCGTTCCCGGGTTCAGCAGCACATGAGAGAGATCGGCCGCCAGGTCCTCCAGCAAGTCGAGACGACTGGAGTAACCCGAGAGCAAGGGCAGAAACAGGTCGAAGTAACTGGTAACCCCTTCGGCGAACCACAGGCCCTCACTGACAACCGGCTTGTCGTAGCGATAGGGGACGTAATCCCTCGGCCTGAGCCGGCGCACATTCCACTGATGCAAATACTCGTGGCCGATTAACTGCAGAAGGCTTCGCATCCCACCCGGCTCCTGCAAACGGGTCCAGGGAAATTGCATCACGGATGCGTTGTCGTGCTCGAGTCCCCCGTACCCCTGATCCAGAAGTTGCAGCACCAACTGATAGGGCGCTCGTGAGGGTGGGTCCGACTGCATGAGATCGCAGACGGCTTCACAGATCAATTCAATCTGACCCGGCAGATCGTTCGACCAGCCGCAGGGTGGTGCACCGATCAGCACCAGCTCATGGGCTTGCCTTCGCACCGTCAGGGAACGGGTGTCCATGACGCCGGCATGCACTGGGGCATCGACCAAATGATCAAAATCTTCGGCGATGTATTCATCGTCATGATTCGGCAGTGGACACGCCACAGACCAGTGGGACGGTGCCGACACCTTCAGCAGATGTTGCGACCAACGTTGGCCCTCCACCAGCATCACGACGGCGGAGAGGCAGAGGGAGGCAAAAGACGGGTCGAGCAGGTTGGTGCGGACGGTGAGTTGTCGCGCCTCCAGGGCATAACGCAGGGTGAGTTCTTGATTGCACTCACAATCCACTTGCCAACTGGAGGGCGAGCGCCGGGAGGGTGTAAGGGCTTGGCCTGCTTGTTCAAGACTGAGGCTGTGCAGGTGCTGCGATGGATCCCGAACCGTGTAGGAGCCTGGAGTCCAGACCGGCAAAGTCCAACTCTGAACAGGCTGTTCAGGCAGCCAGCGCATCTCGACCCAGAGCGTCTGCGAAGCGGGCGATCCGAGATCGAGGACGACATGCACCTCGTGCATCAGACAGCGCCGGTGACCGTTTCGGCGTCGAACTGACCAGCTTCGCGGAGGGCCGTGTTGAGGGCGTAGCGCCTGAGAACACGACGAAGCGCTGATTCGGTGCGACCGGACCCTGCCGGTGCTGAGAGATCAGCAATGAGATCCAACTGATCCTGGTCGCCAGTGCGTCTCCAACCCAGTTGCAAGCCGGATGGGTGATAAGCGGCCAAGTCGACAGCCTGATGACGGTCGAATGACGAAACAATGCCTCCGCACTGCACACGGAAGCCCTCTGCATGCAGGGCGATCTCGAGCAAATCGAGATCCGTCACCAGTGTGGGCAGGATGGAGAGATGGGACATGAAACTCGGAATGCCCGCGCCCACCGACACTAGCCAGATCAATGGCGAGCGCTATCCCACGCTCACGTTTCCCACCATCGGGCCATGGCCGAAATTTCAGCGCCCCTTGTGCCTCGGTGTGATGGCGTCTGGATCAGGCACAAACTTTGAGGCTCTGCAGGAATCGATCCATGCAGGCGATCTGGATGCCGAGCTGCGTCTTTTGGTGGTCAATCGTCCGGGATGTGGTGCCAAAGCGAGAGCAGAACGCCTCGGCATTGCCTGCGAGCTCCGTGATCATCGACAGTTCGACAGCCGTGAAGCTCTGGATCACGAACTGGTTCGCACTTTCCAAGATGCGGGTGTGGAAGCTGTGGTGATGGCGGGCTGGATGCGGATTGTCACCCCTGTGCTCATCGAGGCCTTTCCGGGAAAACTGATCAACATTCACCCATCCCTACTGCCAGCGTTCAAAGGCATGGATGCGGTCGGTCAATCCCTGCAGGCAGGTGTGCGCATTGCCGGGTGCAGCGTCCATGAAGTGCTCAAGGATGTGGATGCCGGACCGATCCTGGCTCAGGCAGCGGTCCCGGTCCTGCCTGGAGATGATCGCGATTCCCTGGCTGCTCGCATCCAACGGGAGGAGCACCGACTGCTTCCCTGGGCAACGGCTCTGGCCGGACAACGCTGGCGGGCCGCCGCCGACGATCAGGGATAAAACGGTTCGAGGGGCAACCCTTCAGCAATCGGCAGACCTGCCATCAAGTTGAGGCACTGCACTCCTTGACCGGCTTGACCCTTCATGAGGTTGTCCACCGCACTCATCAGCACCAGCTGTCCTGTGCGTCCATCCACTTGAACCGACATCAGTGCTTGGTTGGTGTGCTTGGCCCATTTCGTGGCCGGATAGGTCCCCACCGGCAGCACACGCACACATGGATGGTTGCGGTACACCGTCTCCAGCACCGTGGTGCAGTCTTCAGCGGTCAGGCCTGGATCGCGCAGGCGTGCATACACCGTGGACAACAGCCCCCGCACCATGGGAACGAGGTGCGGCGTGAACTGCAGCTGAATCGGACAACCCGCGACCGCGCTGGCCAGCTGCTCGATTTCTGAGGTGTGGCGATGCCCCACCACGCCGTAAGGAGCGATGGATTCCGAGGCTTCAGCCAGCAGGAGGTTTTCCTTTGCAGCACGTCCTCCACCGGAAGTGCCCGTTTTGGCGTCAATGATCAAACCCTCGGTTTCGATCAAGCCCTGCTTGAGAAACGGGAGCAGCGGCAGGAGGCTTGTGGTGGGGAAACAGCCTGGTGCCGCAACCAGCCTGGCCTTAGCGATGGCATCACCGTGCCATTCAGCGAGTCCATACACCGCCTCCTGGCAGAGATCAGCATCGACGCGTTTGTGCGTTCTGGCTTCGTGCACATACACCGACGCCCATTGCTCAAGGCTGCGGTAGCGATAGTCCGCCGACAGATCCACCACCCGCACACCACGCTCCAGCAAAGGGGGAACGAGGCCACTTGCCAGCCCATTGGGGAGGCTCAACACTGCGAAATCGGCCTGATCAGCGATGCGATCCGGATCAGGGCTCTCAACGACAAGATCCTGTTGTAGGGGTAGGAACGGACAGAGTTCACTCCAGGCCCGTCCCGCTGAACGCTCACCCCCGAGAAAGGTGACCTCGAAGCTCGAGTGCACGTTCAACAGGCGAAGCGTCTGCAGTCCTCCGTACCCGGAGGCACCCACCACTGCGACCCGTTGATTCCCCATTCCCGCGACGGCACATCACCTAATCGTACCGACGTCGATAATGGTGAAAGCTTGCAAGACGTCGAGACCGCTGTCTGAATCCGTTGCTCAATCCGAGGGGATGTCGCCGCTCTTCAATTCCATTCCAGACGCCTTGGCAGCCATCCGCAACGGCGAGTGTGTGGTGGTTGTCGACGATGAACGCCGAGAGAATGAAGGGGATCTGATCTGTGCGGCTCAATTCGCCACACCAGAACAGATCAATTTCATGGCCACCGAAGCCAGGGGGCTGATCTGCCTGGCCATGGAGGGATCACGGCTGGACGCGCTGGATCTTCCCTTGATGGTGGATCGCAACACCGATGCCAATCAGACCGCGTTCACGGTGAGCATTGATGCCGGTCCAGAGCATGGCGTCTCAACGGGGATCTCGGCCGATGACCGATCGCGCACAATCCAGGTTGCGATTCAACCCGGCGCCAAACCTGCCGATCTGCGCCGTCCAGGGCATATTTTTCCGCTGCGGGCCCGTCCTGGTGGTGTGCTCAAGCGCGCAGGTCACACCGAAGCCGCCGTTGATCTTGCCCAGATGTCGGGTCTTTACCCCTCGGGTGTGATCTGCGAGATCCAGAACCCTGACGGTTCCATGGCCAGGCTTCCAGAACTGCAGGTTTACGCCAGAGAGAAAGGGCTGAAGCTGATCAGCATTGAAGACCTGATTCGCTACCGGCTGGAGAACGAACGCTTTGTGGTGCGTTCCGCCCAATGCTCCCTCCCCACTGAATTCGGCTCCTTTCAAGCCATCGGTTACTCCAACCAGCTCGATGGCAGCGAGCATGTGGCGCTGGTCAAAGGCGACCCCAGCAATCTGCGCGAACCGGTGTTGGTGCGCATGCACTCGGAATGCCTGACCGGCGATGCTTTCGGCTCGCTGCGATGCGATTGCCGTGCGCAATTGCACAGCGCCCTCAAGTGCATCGAAACGGAAGGGGAAGGAGTCGTGGTGTATCTGCGTCAGGAAGGCCGCGGAATCGGCCTGATTAACAAGTTCAAGGCCTACAGCCTGCAGGAGGGAGGCCTAGACACTGTTGAAGCCAATGAAAAGCTCGGCTTTGCCCCGGATCTACGCAACTACGGCGTTGGTGCACAGATCCTCAGCGATCTCGGCATTCACCGCTTGAATCTGCTGACCAACAACCCAAGGAAAATCGCTGGTCTAGGGGGCTATGGCCTTGAAGTGGTGAATCGGGTGCCAATGAAGCCGGCCCTCGGTGACTTCAACGCTGATTATCTCGCGACCAAACGGGACAAGCTGGGGCATCTGATGGATGCGTCCCACCAGCATTCCCATTGGGTGCTCTGTCTTGATAGCGCTTCCACAGACGATGGAGATCTATCGGAGCTGTTGCATCGGGTTGAAAAGCTGAGTCAGAAGCACGGACTACAGCTGCAGGCGGAACAAGCGCCACGCTTGCTGGCGCTCTGGGAACGCCCCCGATTCGTCTGGTCCCTGCAGGGGGCTGAACCGGAAGCAGCGGCAATCAAAACTTTGCTGGCGACTATCGCCGGTTGGACCGACACCTCACGCCTAGGGCTGCTCCATGCGGTGAACCCTGATCAGATCGCTCATCCACCACAAACGCTGGAACGCGAAGAACGCCAACTTTCATCGCTTGCAAGCAGTGAACAAGACTGGGGCTGGTTCCCCTCAGGAAACCAGCCCGCCTTGATTCACTGGTCCTGAACGGTGACCTTGTTGATGCGGGAACCGTTCTTGAGGGCCAGCACCACATCCATGTTTCCGGTCAGGCCGAACACGGTGTGCACGCCATCGAGATGGGGTTGGGCTTCATGCACGATGAAGAACTGGCTGCCTCCGGTGTTCTTGCCAGCGTGTGCCATCGACAGCGCACCGGGGACGTGCTTCTTGCTGTTGATTTCACAGTCGATCGTGTAACCGGGGCCACCGGTTCCAGGCATGCCACGGGATCCTTCGCGACTGTTGGGGCAACCGCCCTGAGCCATGAAACCGTCGATCACGCGATGAAAGGCCAGCCCGTCATAGAACCCGTCTTTTGCCAGCTTGACGAAGTTGGCCACGGTGTTGGGAGCGTCCTGATCGAACATCTCCAAGGTGATGTCGCCGGCGTCCGTGGACATGAGAACGGTCGTCAAGACGTCAATTCCAAAACACCATGCTAGGCAAGTGCCATCAGCGGCGGTCTTCGCAGCATCCATGAGCAAGACACCACCCATGCCTGATCTGGACACGGCCCGTATCGGCGTGATCGGAGGGAGCGGGCTCTACGCCATCGACAACCTGGACTCGATCGAGGAAGTCAGCCTGGAGACTCCCTTCGGGACACCCTCGGATGCATTCCGCATCGGCCGACTCAATGGAGTGGAGGTGGTTTTCCTGGCGCGACATGGTCGCCAGCACCACCTGCTTCCCACAGAGGTGCCTTACCGCGCCAACATCTGGGCCATGCGTTCACTGGGGGTGCGCTGGTTGATTTCCATATCAGCTGTTGGCTCCCTGCAGGAACATCTGCGTCCCCGCGACATGGTGGTGCCCGATCAATTCATCGATCGCACCACGCAGCGTCCCATCACGTTCTTCGGTGAGGGCTGTGTGGCCCACGTGAGCCTGGCAGATCCGTTCTGCGGCACCTTGAGTGAATGGCTGGCAGCGTCGGCTTCAGCGGCGATGCCTACTGGTCACCATCTGCACCGAGGCGGCACTTATCTATGCATGGAAGGTCCTGCCTTCTCGACGCGTGCCGAAAGCGAGCTCTACCGGCAGTGGGGGTGCGACGTAATTGGCATGACCAATCACAGCGAAGCTCGCCTGGCCAGGGAAGCGGAAATCGCCTATGCCTCTCTGAGCATGGTCACCGATTTCGATTGCTGGCACAACGATCACGACGCGGTCACGGTGGAGATGGTGATCGGCAATCTGAAGGCCAACGCCGCTGCGACGGGCCCCATCCTGGAGGGGTTGATGGAGAAGTTCAGATCTGGACGGCCCGTTTCAAGCGCCCATCGTGCGCTCGCTGATGCCCTGATGACTCCGAAGGAAGCCGTTCCGCCAAAGACACGTCAGAAACTGGATCTGTTCACCAGTCCCTACTGGGGTGCCTACGAAGCCTGAACAGGCAGAGAAAGCCCCTGACTCATGAGCGCCGCCCGCAGATCGGCCCCGTGGGTTTCCAGAACGGCATCGGCTTCAACAGCCTGAAGTGAACAGCTGCCCATCAGCAGGGCACGCTTGACCGACCCTCCAGCCTGGTCGAGGAGTGCGAGGGCTGACTCACGTTCCAAGCCCAGCAGATCCTGCAGGATGCGCATCGAACGATCCACAAGCTTGCTGTTACTGGCAGCCACATCCACCATGCGGTTTCCATAGACCTTGCCCAGTCGCACCATCACCCCGGTGGACAAGATGTTGAGGGCCATTTTGGTGGCGGTACCCGCCTTGAGACGGGTTGAACCGGTGAGCAGTTCCGGACCGGTCAGCAATCGGATGTCGATGCTGCATGGCAGTGGTGCTTGATCAGTCGGAACGCAGGCCATGGCGATGGCCAGAGCTCCCAACTGCTGAGCCCAGGCCAGGCCACCACGCACGTAGGGCGTTGTTCCACCGGCCGCAATCCCGACGAGGCAATCACGTTGATTGAATTGACGAGCCTTGAGGTCAGTGACGGCAGCCTCCTCCAGATCTTCCAATCCCTCGGAACTTCGCAACAGAGCCGGTGCGCCGCCGGCAAGCACGCCTTGCACCAGCTCCGGGGGACTACAGAAGGTGGGTGGACATTCGGCGGCATCCAGCACACCAAGACGACCTGACGTCCCGGCTCCGAGATAAAACAGGCGCCCGCCATCTCGAAGGCGCTTGGCGATGCCATCCACAGCCTGTGAAAGGGCCACGCGGGCTCCATAGACCGCCTGCTGAGGACGCCGGTCCTCCTCGATGAACAGATCCACCAGATCCGATGTCGGCAGCTGATCAAGCGTTTGGCTCGCGGGATTGACCTGTTCCGTCAGGAGATGACCGCGGTCATCGGAGGGTGCCACCAGATCTGCCATGGTCAGAGCAGTCCTTCGAGACGACGACGCACGGCATCGAGATCCGCGATGGACTCGTCGGCGTTGTGATCCATGTCAGTGTCGCTAGCGCTTTCGCTGGACGGCTGCGTCATCTCCTGGTCTTGCCAGTTGGAAACATCCTGATTGGCGCGAGGGGGCGCCAGCAACAGACGATCGTCGGCACTTTTGGGTCGGAAGTCTCGGGCTACAAATCGCGCTTCATACCCCGCCTCACGGCAGAACAGTTCAATTTCTTCGCGATCAAGCTCCTCCACAGAAGGAGTGGGGAAATCCTGGGCTTCGAGGAGGCCCGCATAACGCTCAGCGTCATCGCGGTTTTCAAACATCAGCACCACGGTCTGCCCGGCAAGTTCCAGGGAGTGGATGCCCTCGCTGTCCTG